>DASZXA010000053.1:0-21272 GCA_035546455.1 Pseudolabrys sp. | reverse complement strand
CCGACGGCGTCAAGTTCGTGGTCGGCGCCTTCAACTCCGGCGTCACCATGCCCTCGTCCGAGGTCTATCAGGAGAACGGCATCATCTCGGTGACACCGGCCTCGACCAATCCGCAGATCACCGAGCGCAACATGTGGGACGTCTTCCGCACCTGCGGTCGTGACGACCAGCAGGGCGCGGTTGCCGGCGCCTATATTCTCAAGCACCTGAAGGGCAAGAAGATCGCGGTCGTCCACGACAAGACGACATACGGCAAGGGTCTTGCCGACGAAACCGTCAAGGCGATCGCCAAGGGCGGCATGAAGCCGGTGCTCTATGAAGGCATCAACATCGGCGAGAAGGACTTCTCCGCGCTGGTGTCGAAGATCAAGTCGTAGGGCGCCGACCTCGTCTACTGGGGCGGCCTGCACACCGAAGGCGGTCTGATCGTTCGTCAGATGCGCGACCAGGGCATCAAGGCCCCGCTGATGGGCGGTGACGGCATCACCACCGACGAGTTCGCTCAGGTGGGCGGCCCGGGCGTCGAAGGCACGCTGATGACCTTCCCGCCGGACCCGCGCAACAACCCGGCCGCCAAGGCGGTGGTCGAGAAGTTCCGCGCCAACAAGTTCGAACCGGAAGCCTACACGCTCTACAGCTATGCCGCGATCCAGGTGATGGCTGAGGCCGCGAAGGCCGCGAAGTCGCTCGATCCGAAGAAGGTGGCCGAGAAGATGCACTCGGGCATGAAGTTCCACACCGTGATCGGCGACCTGTCCTACAACAAGAAGGGTGACATCACCCGTCTCGATTACACGATGTACATCTGGAAGAAGGACGCGAGCGGCAAGATCACCTACGTCGAAATGCCGCCGTCGGCGACCAACTAAGTCAGATCGACTGCAATATGAAGAGCGCCCGCCCCTCCAAGGGGCGGGTGTTTTCTTTTGGCGGTCAGCCGATCTTGCCGAGTCCGGGGAAGACTTCGAGCAGCCAGACGCTGATCTGGTTGATGCTGCCGGTGAGGAAGGCGATGCCGGTCAGCACCAGCAGCGCGCCCATCGCCTGCTCGACGCGATGCAAGTAGGCCTTGAAGCGCGACAGAAACGCGGCGAAAGGCTCGATGGCAAAGGCCGCGACCACAAAGGGAATACCGAGGCCGAGCGAATAGACCGCCAGCAGCAGCGCGCCTTTCGACACGGTCTGCTCCGATGCGGCGACGGCAAGAATGGCGGCGAGGATCGGGCCGATGCACGGCGTCCAGCCGAACGCGAAGGCGAGACCCATGCCGTAAGCACCCCATAGCCCAACCGGCGGCGCGACCTCAACCCGCTTCTGCCGGTTGAGGAAGGCGATCGGCGTCAGGCCGAGGAAATGCAATCCCATCACAATGATGGCAAGGCCGGCGACGGTCGCCAGCGGGCCGGACCAGGCGCGGATCACGGCGCCGATCACGCTGGCGCTGGCGCCGAGCGCGACGAACACCGTCGAGAAGCCGAGCACGAAGCAGATCGCGGCCAACACGGTCGCCCGGCGCGCCACGGCGCGCTGCCCGGCAGCTACCTGCTCCAGCGACGTCCCGGCGAGATAGACGAGGTAAGGCGGCACCAGCGGCAGCACGCAGGGTGACAGGAAGCTTACCAGCCCGGCCAGCGCGGCCGCGTAGATACTGATGTCGGATGTCATGCGGCTTGATGCGACGACCATGCGCGCAACGCAAGCCCCGCATCGCGGCTTCGCCGGAACGTGATCGGACGTGATAGGCTCGCGCGATGCGTAACCTGATTACCGATGTCGCCGGCGTCCGTGTCGGCCACGCCGAGGACCGCAAGATCGGCTCCGGCGCCACCGCGATTCTGTTTGATACGCCGGCCGTCGCCGCCGCCGATTTGCGCGGCGGTGCGCCCGGCACGCGCGAGAGCGCCCTGCTCGACCCGGCGATGACGGTCGAACGGATCGATGCGATAGCGCTGTCCGGCGGCTCCGCCTTCGGCCTCGATGCTGCCTCGGGTGTGCAGGCCTGGCTCGCCGAGCAGGGCCGCGGCTTCGAGGTGCGCGACGCGCGCGTGCCGATCGTGCCGGCCGCCATCATTTTCGACCTGCTCAATGGCGGCGACAAGAAATGGGGCCGTTATCCGCCCTATCGCGAGCTTGGTTACGAGGCGGTCAAATCCGCCGCGGTCGACTTCAAGCTCGGCAGCGTTGGCGCAGGCCTCGGCGCCCGCACCGTCAACTTGCAAGGCGGCATCGGCTCGGCGTCGGCGCAGATGCCGGACGGCATCACAATCGGCGCGCTTGCGGTGGTCAACGCGGCGGGCGGTTGCACCGTCGGCGACAGCGCGCAGTTCTGGGCCGCGCCGTTTGAGCGCGGCAATGAATTCGGCGGCCTCGGCTTTCCGGCGAAACTGCCGCAGGACGCGCTCGCCTTCAAAGTCAAAGGTGCGGCCGGCGAGAACACCGCGCTGATCGTCGTCGTCACAGACGCCACGCTGACCAAGTCGCAGACGCGCCGTCTTGCCATCATGGCGCAGGACGGCCTCGCCCGCGCGATCTATCCGGTGCACACGCCGCTCGATGGCGACATCGTGTTCGCCGCAGCGACCGGCCAGCATCCGCTCGCCAATCCGGTGCACGGCCTTGCCGCGCTCGGCTCTCTTGCGGCCGATACTGTTGCGCGCGCCATCGCGCGTGGCGTTTATGAGGCGACAAAATTGCCGTTTGCCGGCGCGCCGCCGGCCTGGAAAGACAAGTTCAAGGCAGCGAACTAAATGTTCCGCTGAGCGTTAAGCCACCATGCCATCGAGCGTAATTGAAAAATTCGAATACGATGCCGACCGGGCCCAGCTTACCGTCACTTTCGTGACCGGACGCGTCTATCGTTATTTCCTGGTGCCGCCGGACTGCGTGGCGCGTTTTGAAGCCGCAGAATCCAAAGGCGGCTTCTTCAACAAGTACATCCGCGACAAATATCCTTGCCGTGAAGTGACGACGCGCGCCGCCTAACTAAAGCGACCGGCGCGATACGGCGCCGGATCGACGAACGGCGTCGCGCCACTCATCATGTCGCCAAGCATCCGTCCCGTCGAGGGGCCGAGCGTCAGGCCCCAATGCGCGTGGCCGATCGCCAGCCACATGCCCTTCTGGCCGGGCGCGCGATCGATGATCGGCCGCGAGTCCGGGAAGCACGGCCGCGCGCCCTTCCAGGTCTTGTCGTCGATCCGCTCGCCGATCGGAAACAGCGACTCCACACCCGGCATCAGCCGATCGAACTGCACCGGCGTTGGCGCGGCATCGCGCGGCGAGAACTCCGCGCCGGTGGTGATGCGGATGCCCTGCTCCATCGGCGTGATGTTGTAGCCGTAATCGGCGTCGAGGATCGGGCGGCCGACCGAAGCATTGCCCTTCGCACGGAAATGCCGGTGATAGCCGCGCTTCACCGCCATCGGCAGCTTGATGCCGAGCGGCTCAAGCAGATCGGGCGCCCACGGCCCGAGCGCAACCACGATCTGCTCGGCGTCGAGCGAACCTTCGTCAGTCTCGACTCGCCAGAACGCACCGTTGCGGTGCAGGCTGCGGGCGTCGCCGTGCAGGAAAATCCCGCCAAGCGCCTCAAAACGCGCCAGGTAGGCGCGCGTGACGCCGAGCGGGTTATTGATGCTCACCGCCTTCGGCCAGAACACCGCATGCTTGGCAACCGGCGACAGCGACGGCTCCAGCGCGCGCACTTGGTCGTTATCGATGATGTCGTAGTCGATGCCAAATTCCTTGGCGAGCTCGCGCTCGGCGGCCAGCGTTTCGAAGCTGCCGTCCTTGCGATAAATCTTCAACCATCCGGTCTTGCGCAGATATTTCGAGCCGCCGGCCTCGGCGAGCAGCGCCTCGTGCTCCGGGATCGCGGTGGCGAACAGCGGCCGCACCGTTCGCGCATGCTCGACGCGCTTTGCAGTCGATGACCACGAGCGAAACCGCGCCAGCCACGGCAGCACATTCGGCAAGAACGAGAACTGGTAATTCGCTTCCGGCGCCTGCTTGAAGATCACCCGCAGCAGCGCCATCGGGTCGTTCGGAAAGGCGGGCGCGAAGATCGTATTGCCTTCGATGATGCCCGCATTGCCGTACGAGGTTTCCTCGCCCGGCGGCCCACGGTCGACCAGCGCCACCGACATCGAGCGCTTGGCGAGCTGAAGCGCGGTCGAGACGCCGACAATCCCCGCTCCCAACACCGCCACATCGACGCGCGCCATGATCTGATTTCCTTGTGTCGCCAAGTCCTCGCCAACGAGGTCGACCACAGGTAATGCTAAATTTGCCGAACGCCAGCAAGACCACCAGCCGCATGTTTGCACTCAGGAAACTCATAGCTGCACTCGCCTTTGTCGGCCGCCACGGCACCATCGCCGTCGCGCTGTCGATCGTGCTCGGCATCGTGGTCCCCTCGCTCGCCGCGACGTTCAAGCCGATATTGGGCGAGGCGGTGGTCGCGTTGCTGTTACTCTCGTTCCTGCGCGTCGATCCGGCGGCGCTCGGCGCATTGGCGCGGCGGCCGCTGATCGTGCTCGCAGCCGCGGCCTGGCTGATGCTGCTGCTCCCCGCCGCTTTCGCTGGATTTTTCACCGCAATCGGCATCGACCGCACGATGCCGGACCTCTATTTCATCCTCATCCTGCAAAGCTGCTCGCCGGCCCTGATGTCCGCGCCGGCCATGGCGGCGCTGATGGGACTCGATGTCGCACTTACGCTCGCCTGCCTGCTCTGCTCGATGGCGGTGGTGCCGCTGGTCGCCGGCGTTGTCACCCATCTCTTCCTCGGCCAGTCGCTGATCGAGCCGGTGAGCTTCGGTCTGCGGTTGTTCGCACTGATCGGCGGTTCTGCGGTCGGCGCGGCGATCATCCGCCGGATCGCCGGCGGCAAGACGATCGCGGCGAATTACGAATTGCTCGACGGCCTCAGCGTGCTGGCGATGTTTATCTTCGCGATGGCGGCGATGGACGGCGTCACCGCGGCGGCGCTTGCCGACCCCACATTCGTTGCCGTCCTCACCGCGCTCGTCTTCGCGCTGACGATCGGCACCATCGTCGTGACGACATTGGTCTTCCTCGCCGCCGGCCGCGAGCGCGCGCTCGCCATCGGCATCCTGACCAGCAATCGCAACATGGGTGTGATGCTCACCGCCGCGACCGGCTTCGCCGTCCCGCCGGTCGGCTGGCTCTATTTCGGGCTCGCCCAATTCCCGATCTATCTTTTGCCGGTCGTCCTGAAGTGGTTCGCCGGGCGGATCGCGGAAAACCGTTAACAGCGCGGCTTCCGCGGCGTCCAAGCGTTGCCCGGTTTCCGCCGCCGTGTTACGCGAACGCCATTCGGAGGCATTCCATGCGCCCGCTCGCCATCGCGCCGTCGATCCTCGCGGCCGACTTCGCCCGTTTCGGCGATGAAGTGCGCGCACTCGACGCCGCCGGCGCCGACTGGATCCATGTCGACGTGATGGACGGCCACTTCGTCCCCAATATCAGCTTCGGGCCGGACGTGGTGAAGGCCATCCGCCCGCTCACCAAAAAGACGCTCGACGTTCACCTGATGATCGCGCCGTGCGATCCCTATCTCGAAGCCTTCGCCAAGGCCGGTGCGGACATCATCACCGTGCATGTCGAAAGCGGGCCGCACGTACACCGCTCGCTACAAGCCATCCGCGCGCTCGGCAAGAAAGCCGGCGTGACGATGAACCCCGGCACACCGGTCTCGACTATCGAGAACGTCATCGATCTGGTCGATCTCGTGCTGGTGATGTCGGTCAACCCCGGTTTCGGCGGCCAGGCCTTCATCCCCTCCGCGCTCGACAAGCTGCGCGCCGTGCGCGCGCTGGTGGGCGCCCGGCCGGTCGACATCGAAGTCGATGGCGGCGTCACGCCGGATAATGCCGCGAAGGTCGTGCAGGCCGGCGCCAATGTGTTGGTCGCCGGCTCGGCCGTGTTCAAGGGCGGCAACTACAAAGGCAACATCGCGGCGATCCGCGATGCCAGCGCCAGCGCACGAGGGGAAGCGGCGTGATCCCACGTTATTCGCGTCCCGACATGGCGGCGATCTGGTCGCCGGAAACCCGCTTCCGCATCTGGTTCGAGATCGAGGCGCACGCTGCCGAGGCGATGGCCGAGCTCGGCACCATCCCGAAGGAAGCCGCCACGAAGATCTGGGAGAAAGGCAAGAACGCCAAGTTCGACGTCGCCCGCATCGACGCCATCGAGGCCGAGGTCAAACACGACGTCATCGCGTTCCTCACTCACGTTTCGGAAATCGTCGGTCCGGAAGCCCGCTTCATGCACTCCGGCATGACCTCATCGGATGTGCTCGACACCTGCTTCAACGTACAGCTCACGCGCGCCGCCGACATTCTGCTGAAAGACCTCGACAATTTGCTCGCCGCGCTCAAGAAGCGCGCCTTCGAGCACAAGATGACGCCGACGGTCGGCCGCTCGCATGGCATTCACGCCGAGCCGGTCACGTTCGGCCTCAAGCTCGCGGTCGCCTACGCCGAATTCGACCGCGCCAAGGCGCGCCTCATCGCGGCGCGCAAGGAAGTCGCGACCGCAGCCATCTCCGGCGCGGTCGGCACCTTCGCCCAGGTCGACCCGCGCGTCGAAGCCCATGTCGCCAAGGCAATGGGACTCACCGTCGAGCCCATCTCGACCCAGGTCATCCCGCGCGACCGCCATGCGATGTTCTTCGCCACGCTCGGCGTCATCGCCTCCTCGATGGAGCGGCTCGCCGTCGAAATCCGCCACCTCCAGCGCACCGAAGTGCTGGAAGCTGAAGAGTTCTTCTCCGAGAAGCAGAAGGGCTCCTCGGCAATGCCGCACAAGCGCAATCCGGTGCTGTCGGAAAACATCACCGGCCTGGCCCGCATGGTGCGCGCCTATGCCCTGCCGGCGATGGAGAATGTCGCGCTCTGGCATGAGCGCGACATCTCGCACTCCTCCGTCGAGCGCATGATCGGGCCCGACGCCACGGTGACGCTCGACTTCGCGCTCAATCGTCTCACCGGCCTGATCGACAAGCTGCTGGTCTATCCGGCCAACATGCAGAAGAACCTCGACCGGCTCGGCGGGCTGATTCATTCGCAGCGCATCTTGATCGCGCTGACGCAAAAAGGCGTCTCGCGCGAGGACGCCTACCGGCTGGTGCAGAAGAACGCGATGAAGGTCTGGGCCGGCGACGGCGATCTGCTCAGCCATCTCAAAGGCGATCCGGAAGTCACCGCGAAGCTCTCGGCCAAGGAGCTCGAAGCCAATTTCGACCTCGGCTATCACCACAAGCACGTCGACACGATCTTCAAGCGCGTGTTCGGCAGCGTTTAGGAAGCCCGCTAAACGGGCCACCGAACGTTAACGGTTTACCGTTCAATATTCGTCCGCGATGGCCGACCATAAAACCATAGTCGTATTCGACTCCGGACTCGGTGGTCTCACCGTGTTTCGCGAGATCGCCGCGGTGCGGCCCGATGTGCGCTACATTTATCTCGCCGACGATGAGGCATTTCCGTACGGCGACTTGCCGGAAGCGGCGCTGATCGATCGCATCAACAAAGTGATCGGCGAGGAGATCGTCCGCTCCGCGCCCGACCTGATCGTCATTGCGTGCAACACGGCATCGACTCTTGCGCTGACGCATGTGCGCGCCCGCTTCAAGGTGCCGTTCGTCGGCACCGTGCCGGCCATCAAGCCGGCCTGTGCAAAATCGCGCAGCAAGCGCGTCTCGGTGCTCGGCACCCGCGCGACTGTGTCGCGCGAATATACGCAAGGGCTGATCCGCGAGTTCGCGCAAGGCTGCGACGTCACATTGGTCGGCGCCGCCAATCTTGCCGCGCTCGCCGAAGCCAAGCTCAATGGCGGTGTCGCCGATGACGCGGCAATCGCCGCCGAGATCGCCCCCTGCTTCGTCGAAAAGGACGGCGCGCGCACCGACACCGTGGTGCTGGCCTGCACGCACTATCCGCTGCTGCTCGACCGCCTGCGTAAGCTGTCGCCCTGGCCGGTCGACTGGCTCGATCCGGCGCCGGCGATCGCGCGCCGTGTGCTCGATCTGCTCGGGCCGCCGCAGCAGCGCAACCAGCCCACCCCCGCGCGGTTCACCTTCACGTCTGGCAAGGCGCCGTCGGCCGCTCTGGCGCGCACTTTGGCGACGTTTGGCTTCGCAGCAACCGAAAACGCCTGAGCGTGCAACGGCTTGGGTTCCGCCGCCGATTTGACAGCACCGTCCGATCCCCCTAAAAACCGCCCGCTTTCCCGATAAACGGTAAAGTGTTTCGCACCCGCGGCTGATCCTTGCGCTTTCGAGGGTCCGCCTGTCGGTTCCGGCCGTGGCCGGGACAAAGGAGGGCGCGGTTCCTCAATCATTCGCTACGCAAGAGGACGCGATGACCAAGCGCCTAGAGTCCAAGTACAAAATCGATCGCCGCATGGGCGAGAATATCTGGGGCCGCCCGAAGAGCCCCGTGAACCGCCGTGAGTACGGCCCCGGCCAGCACGGCCAGCGCCGCAAGGGCAAGCTCTCCGACTACGGCGTTCAGCTCAAGGCCAAGCAGAAGCTGCGCGGCTATTACGCCAACGTTTCGGAACGGCAATTCCGCGGCATCTATGCCGAGGCGATCCGCATGAAGGGCGACAGCGGCGCCCACATGATCGGCCTGCTCGAGCGTCGTCTCGACGCGGTCGTGTTCCGCTCCAAGTTCGTGCCGACCATGTTCGCTGCACGTCAGTTCATCAATCACGGCCACATCCTGGTGAACGGCAAGCGCGTCAACATCGCGAGCTATCGCGTGAAGGTTGGCGACGTCATCGAAGTGAAGGAAAAGTCGCGCGAGCTCGCGCTGGTGCTCGAGGCGCAGGCGCTGACCGAGCGCGACGTGCCGGAGTACATCGAAGTGAACGACGCGAAGAAGAGTGCCAAGTTCATCCGCATTCCGGTGCTGACTGACGTGCCCTACGCCGTTCAAATGGAGCCGCATCTGGTGGTCGAGTTCTACTCGCGCTGATCGGCTTCTGAGCGAATCACCAGCCCCGTCCAAACGCAAAGTTTGGGCGGGGCTGTTTGATTCGTGCGGCCCGTTATCCCCGCGCTTTCCGTTTCAGGCCAATGGGTTGCTGCGCCGCAACGAGCCTTTTTGAGCGGTGGGCAGCGTTCCGCGCTATTCAGGATTCGGCTTCTGACTCAGGGAGCCTCTCTAGGGAGCATCCGCAATGAAAGGCATCGATACCCTCAAAGATTGGGTCGGCGCGTTGACGGAGCTGGGGCTGATGTTGCTGGCCTTGGCGATAGTGCTCAGTTTATTGGTCGGCAGTAACTTGCCATTCTTCGGTACCGTCTCGGCCAACATCATGGCCTTGGTGAAAGACCTCGGTGGAAACGGCCTGGTCGGCCTGATCGCGCTCGGCATCATCCTCTGGTTGTTCTCCAACAGGAAGATGGCCTGACGATCATGGCTTCGGCGCTTCCGCGCCGGGCTTTCTGACGCACGTCAGATGAAAAACGTGGGGAGCAAAAATGCTCCCCACCCTTCCTTTTGGTGGGCGATCCAGATGTGGACATTCGTCGACTCCGCGAAACGGATACTGTGGTCCTTCGTCGAGCTGGCCTTCCTTGCCGTGCTCGCGCTGATCCTGATCTCGCTGCTGCTCGGAGAAGCTGCCGGCCCCTACGTCACGTCGGTCGCCGGCAATGTCGGTAAGTTTGCCGCGTCGGCGAGCTCCGGCCTGATCGGCATCGTGATCGTGCTGGCGCTGATCTATCTCGCAGCACGCCGGCAAGGACTGGCGAAGTAGCCGTTCGCGCTCGCTGAAAAGAAAAAGGCCCGCGCGAGGCGGGCCCGATTTCTATTTCCGTTGCGCGGCAGTTACGCGGTTTGCCGCGATGCGATGCCTTTGTCTTTCAGCGCCTGCTGCAATTCGCCCGCCTGAAACATCTCGCGCACGATATCGCAGCCGCCGACGAACTCGCCCTTGATGTAAAGCTGCGGGATGGTCGGCCAGTTCGAATACTGCTTGATGCCGTCGCGCAGTTCGAGCGATTCAAGGACGTTGAGGCCCTTATACGAGATACCGAGGTGGTCGAGGATCTGCACGACCTGGCCGGAGAAGCCGCACTGCGGAAACTGCGGCGTTCCTTTCATGAACAGAACGACGTCGTTGCTCTTCACCTCGTTGTCGATGAATTGGCTGATGCTCATGGCTGGCCTTGGTCCCGAATGCTCAACGCCGCGGCGCGGCTGGTGTGATGCCGATATATGTAGCGCAGACCCGGTTGTCACCCAAAATGCGGTTGTAACAAGGCTGCCATCCCCGCTTTAAGGGCGCGTAAAAGACGAGGAATAATCGGCTCCGTCAGGCGGAGGACGCGGCCCATTCGTGCGCCACAGGCAGGTATTGGCAGGCCAAAATGCCGCTAGTCCGGCGTCCCGGTTTGCAGCGCCAGGGCATGCAGCATGCCGCCCATCCGCCCCTTGAGCGCGTTGTAGACGAGCTGGTGCTGCTGCACCCGCGACTTGCCCTTGAACGAGGCGGCGACCACGGTGGCGGCATAGTGGTCGCCATCCCCCGCCAGATCGCGGATCGTGACCTGCGCATCCGGAATGCTGTCTTTGATCAGGCGCTCGATTTCGGCGGCATCCATCGCCATTGCCGATCTCCGAATTGCTGCGGCACAATCAATATGGGCGGTCTTTTAGCAGGTGACAATGCGCGCCGGCTGACTACCTTTGTCGCCGCACAAGAAACTGTCGAAACAGGTGGAGGGATTTATGCGGTTCTCGGGGATAATGCGCGTCGGTTTGGCCATCGCGTTTGGCGTCATGACGATTGGCGCCGCCACGGCACAGATTTCGAGCGAGGTCCAAAGCGCGTTGCGGGCGAATTGCCGCAGCGATGCCATGTCGAAATGCTCCGGCATGCGCGGCCAGGAGGCGCTGGTCTGCCTGCAGAAGAACGTGAGCAGCCTGTCACCGGCTTGCAAGGCGGCCGTCAGCCAGACCCTGCCGAAACCGAAGACGGAGGCTGCCCCGCCGCCCCCCGCTGCGGCGCCCGCGCCCGCCGCGCCGGCGCGCACTGTCGCGCCAGCTCCGGCGCCGGCTCCCGTTCCAGCCCAGGCGACAACGACACCGCCGACGGCACCGGCAGCAGCCGCGCCACCACCGGCCGCGCCTCCCAAGGCGACTGCAAGCAAGCCCCCGGCCAAGCCGGCGGCAAAGCCCGTCGCCACTGCCAAGCCGCCTGCGGCAAAGCCTTCCGCACCCGCGGCTCCGGCCGCTGCCCCGGCTGAGGCGGGCGGACCGACGCCGGAGCAGATGAACGCGCTCAAGTTCACTTGCCGGCGCGATTTTGGCCGGCTCTGCAAAGGCATCGCCGCCGGCGGAGCCGAAGCGCTCGGCTGTCTCCAGCAGAACGCTGCGCGGCTGTCGCCGAACTGCAAGACGTCGGTCGCCGATGTCGTCGAGTCGCTGCCGGCTGGCGGGATGCCTGCGGCTCCGGTTGCCGCTGCGGCGGCACCGCCGCAAAGCGCCGGCCCGGTCGACGCCGCCGTCATGGTGCGCGCCTGCAAGCTCGACCTCATTCGCTATTGCCGGAATGCCGAGCTTGGCGATGGCCGCAAGATCGCCTGCCTCAACGAGCACATGGCAAACCTGACGGTGCGTTGCCGGACGGCGCTGAAGGTGACCGCACCGATCCGCTAGGCGGTCGGCGCCACCTCACCCGCCATATAGGCGGGGAGCCAGCTCTCGAACGCGTCGCGCAATTTGGCGACTGCGACGGCGCGCTCGCCGGCGATCGCGAGTGCGTCACCGCCAACCGTGCCGATCTGTGTGGCCAGCACGCTGGCATCGCGCGCCTTTGCCAGCAGCGCTTCAGCCTGCGCCGCCGGCACCGTCACCAGATAGCGCGCCTGATCTTCGCCGAACCAGTAAGCGTGCGCGGCGACATCTTCCGGCGCGGCGTCGAGCCTGGCGCCAAGCCCGGACGCCATCGCCATCTCGGCGAGGGCAACGAGCAGACCGCCATCCGACAGATCGTGCGCCGCGGTCAGCGCGCCGTCGAGAATGAGCGAACGCACGAAATCGCCATTCTCCTTCTCCTCGATCAGGTCCACCGGCGGCGGCGCGCCCTCTTCGCGGCCGCAGATGTCGCGCAAATACATTGACTGGCCGAGCCAGCCTTGCGTCTCGCCGATCAGGACAATCGCCTCGCCCTCGCGCTTGAACGCGAGCGATGCCGATTTCTGGAAATCCGCCAGTACGCCCACGCCGCCGATCGATGGCGTCGGCAAAATCGCGCGGCCGTTGGTCTCGTTGTAGAGCGAGACGTTGCCGGACACGACCGGGAAATCGAGCACCTTGCAGGCTTCGGCAATGCCGCGCACGCAGCCGACGAACTGCCCCATGATCTCGGGCCGTTCCGGATTGCCAAAGTTGAGGTTGTCGGTGATCGCCAGCGGCCGCGCACCGACCGCGGTGAGATTGCGCCAGCATTCCGCGACCGCCTGCTTGCCGCCCTCGAACGGGTCGGCCTCGCAATAACGCGGCGTCACGTCGGTGGTCAGCGCAAGGCCCTTTGGTCCGTCCTCAACGCGCACCACCGCGGCATCGCCGCCCGGCCGCTGCACCGTATTGCCGAGAATGATGTGGTCGTATTGCTCCCACACCCAACGCTTCGACGAGAGGTCCGGCGACGCGATCAGCTTCTCAAGCGCATCGGCGATCCCCATTGGCGCCGCGATCTTGTCGGCGTCGACCGGCTTCGGCTTCTCCGCCAGAACGAACGGCCGCTTGTACTGCGGCGCCTGGTCGCCCAGCTCCTTGATCGGCAAATCCGCCATCACGTCGCCGCCGTGCTTCACGATGAAGCGCAGGTCCGGCGTGGT
The DNA here is from genome assembly GCA_035546455.1 of Pseudolabrys sp. Lineage (GTDB taxonomy): Bacteria > Pseudomonadota > Alphaproteobacteria > Rhizobiales > Xanthobacteraceae > Pseudolabrys. Next base: position 8,393 of record DASZXA010000053.1, on the reverse strand, counting down.
ATGGCCGACCACCGCGAAGTCGAGCCCCCATTTGCGGAAGATCGCCTCGGCCTCTTTTTCCTTCTCCGGCTTGAGCACCATGAGCATGCGCTCCTGGCTCTCGGAGAGCATCATCTCGTAGGCGCTCATGCCCTCTTCGCGGCACGGCACCTTGTCGAGTTCGAGGGTGACGCCGAGGTCGCCCTTGGCGCCCATTTCCACCGCCGAGCACGTCAGCCCCGCCGCGCCCATGTCCTGGATGGCGATCACGCAATCCTTCTGCATGATCTCCAGACACGCTTCGAGCAGCAGCTTCTCGGCGAACGGATCGCCGACCTGCACGGTCGGACGCTTTTCCTCGGACTTGTCGTCGAATTCTGCCGACGCCATCGAGGCGCCGTGAATGCCGTCGCGTCCGGTCTTGGAGCCGAGATAGACGATCGGCATGCCGACGCCGGACGCCGCCGCGTAGAAAATCTGGTCGGCGCGCGCCAAGCCGACCGCCATCGCATTGACGAGATTGTTGCCGTCGTAGCGTGAGTGGAAGCGTACCGAGCCGCCGACCGTCGGCACACCGAACGAATTGCCGTAGCCGCCGACACCGGCCACCACGCCCGACACGAGATGCCGCGTCTTCGGATGCTTCGGATCGCCGAAGCTCAGTGCGTTGAGGCACGCGATCGGCCGCGCGCCCATCGTGAACACGTCGCGCAGGATCCCACCCACGCCGGTCGCCGCGCCCTGATAGGGCTCGATGTAGCTCGGATGGTTGTGGCTCTCCATCTTGAAGACGCAGGCGAGCCCATCGCCGATGTCGATCACGCCGGCATTCTCGCCCGGCCCCTGGATCACCCACGACGCCTTGGTCGGCAACGTGCGCAGATGCACCTTCGACGACTTGTACGAGCAGTGCTCGTTCCACATCGCGGAGAAGATGCCGAGTTCGGTCAGCGTCGGCTCGCGGCCGATCAGTTTCAGGATGCGCTGGTATTCGTCCGGCTTGAGGCCGTGCTCGGCGATCAGCTCGGGCGTGATCTTCGGCTCGTTGCGGAGCACCGGCTGTTTACGCGCCGCCTCCACGTCAGGCCGCCTTGCCGAGATGATCGGCCAGCCCCGCGAACATGCCGCGGCCGTCGGTCGAGCCGATCACCGCTTCGACGTGATTTTCCGGATGCGGCATCATCCCGAGCACATTGCCGCGCTCGTTGACGATGCCGGCAATCGCATTGGTCGAGCCATTGGCGTTGTAGGCATCGGCCCGCGCACCGTCCGGCGCGCTGTAGCGGAACACCACGCGGCCCTCACCTTCCAGCCGCGCGACCGTTTCGGCGTCGGCGGTATAATTGCCTTCGCCATGCGCGGTCGGCACCTTGATGACCTGGCCGGCGTTGTAGCCGCGGGTGAACGGCGTGTCGGACCGCTCGACCTTGAGATAGACGTCCTTGCAGATGAAGCGCAGCTTGGCGTTTCGCATCAGCACACCCGGCAGCAGCCCCGCCTCACACGCGATTTGGAAGCCGTTGCATACCGCCAGCACCAGCCCGCCCCCGGCGGCGAACTTGCGCGTCGCATCCATGATCGGCGCGCGCGCCGCGATGGCGCCGCAACGCAGGTAGTCGCCGTAGGAGAAGCCGCCCGGAATGACGACGAGGTCGGTGCCCGCCGGCAAGTCCGGCTCGGCGTGCCACACCATCGCCGGCTCACGCCCGGACACCAGCCGCAACGTGCGCGCCATGTCGCGCTCGCGATTGATGCCGGGGAAGACGAGGACGGCTGCTTTCACCCGATCACCTCGACCCGGTAGTTTTCGATCACGGTGTTGGCGAGCAGCTTGTCGGCGGCCTGCTTGAGCAGCGCCTCGGCTTTCGCCGGGTCGCCGCCTTCCAGCTCGATGTCGAACACCTTGCCTTGTCGGACGCTGGCGACCCCGGCAACGCCGAGCGAGCGCAACGCGCCTTCGATCGCCTTGCCTTGGGGGTCGAGAATGCCGGTTTTGAGGGTAACGGTGACGCGCGCTTTCATTGGTTACGCTTACCGCATGAATCGTGAAAACGGGGCGACAATAACCCCTCTATCCACGTCTAACTATGGGCAAAAGCGTCACAAACAAGCGGTAAGCCGCTCATCCCCGCTTGCGCGCGGACGAGCGGTTGAGAGGTCAGCCTTTGACCAGCACCGGCCCGGTGCCGCGCGGCGGCTCGTTTTCGGCCATGATGCCGAGCCGCTTGGCGACTTCGGTATAGGCCTCGAGCAGCCCGCCCATGTCTCGGCGGAACCGGTCCTTGTCGAGCTTCTCGTTCGACTTGATGTCCCACAGCCGGCAGCTGTCGGGCGAAATCTCATCCGCCACGACAATGCGCATGATGTCGCTCTCCCACAGCCGGCCCGCTTCCATCTTGAAGTCGACCAGACGGATGCCGACGCCGAGGAACACGCCCGACAGGAAGTCGTTGACGCGGATCGCCAGCGCCATGATATCGTCGATCTCCTGCGGCGAGGCCCAGCCGAACGCCGTGATGTGCTCTTCCGACACCATCGGATGTTCGAGCTTCTCGTTCTTGTAGTAGAATTCGATGATCGAGCGCGGCAGTTGAGTGCCCTCCTCGATCCCCAACCGCTTCGCCAGCGAACCGGCGGCGACGTTGCGCACCACCACCTCGAGCGGAATGATCTCCACCTCGCGGATCAACTGCTCGCGCATGTTCAAGCGGCGGATGAAGTGCGTCGGGACTCCGATCTCATTGAGATGCTGGAAGATGTACTCCGAAATCCGATTGTTGAGCACACCCTTGCCTTCGATGATTTCATGCTTCTTCTCGTTGAAGGCGGTGGCGTCGTCTTTGAAGTGCTGAATCAGCGTGCCAGGCTCCGGGCCCTCATACAGGACCTTCGCCTTGCCTTCATAAATGCGGCGACGGCGGCTCATCGGGGTGTACCGTGGGGTTTGAAAGTCCATCGGATGCCGTGGCTCCTCTCCTTGAACTGAACTTGCGAGATCCGCGGCTGCGAAACAGGACAAAAACGCGCGACGAATTGTCCTGATACTCGAAGGCAAGCTAGCCCATCACCCTGCGCGGCACAATCGCTGCAAAACGCGATTGTCCACTTGCGTTTTCGGGACGCTCGCGGCGGCCCGAGTTGCCTTGACGCTCCATGGACGTTATGCAAGGCGCGAGTTCTGTCAGGGCGACTGGCCCAATTTTCGTGGCGAGCGGCAAGAGGGACGACATGGCGACGACATTCGACAAGCGCGAGGAAGGTTTCGAGAAGCAGTTCGCGCATGACGAGGAACTGCGTTTCAAGGCGACCGCCCGGCGCAACAAATTGCTGGGCCTGTGGGTCGCTGAAAAGCTGGGAATGTCCGGCAACGATGCGAATACCTACGCCAAGGACGTGGTGATGGCCGACTTTGAAGAAGCCGGCGAAGACGACGTGTTCCGCAAGGTCCGCAAGGACCTCGACGACAAGAAGGTCGCGGTCGGCGATCAGGACATCAGGAAGGCGATGGTCGACCTGATGGGTCAGGCGATCGAGCAGATCAAGGCGGGCAAGTAATTTTCATTCCGAACTGATTCCCCAGGACGATTCCAATGGCATCGATGACCGGCTTTTCCCTCGCTGATCGGCTGCGCGCCGGTGAAACGGTTTACACCGCGTGGTGCTCGCTCGCCTCGCCGGTCATCGTCGAGATCGCCGCCCGCGAAGGCTTCAAGGCGGTCACCATCGACGGCCAGCACGGCCTGTGGACGCAGGAACAGATGCGTGACGGCATCGCCGCGATCCGCCAGGGCGGCGGCGCGCCGATCGCGCGCATCGCGCTGGAAGAATTCGGCATGGCGTCGCGCGCGCTCGACTGGGGCGCGGAAGGCATCGTTGCCCCGATGATCAATAATGTCGCCGACGCCAAGCGTTTCGTTGGCGCCTGCAAGTTTCCGCCGGTCGGCGAACGCTCGTGGGGCCCGCACCGCGCGATGATGCTGTCCGGCGTCGGTGACATGAAAACCTATCTGCAGGACGCCAACGACAACATCGTCACCATCGCGATGATTGAAACGCAGCAGGCGATGGACAATCTCGACGCCATCGCCGCGGTGCCGGGCATCGATGTGCTGTTTGTCGGCCCCTCGGATCTCTCGATCACGCTGAGCAAGGGCGCCGAATTCGACCCGCATTCCAAGACGGTCGAAGCGGCGAACGACAAGGTGCTCGCGGCCGCCAAGAAGGCCGGCAAGATCGCCGGGCTTTATTGCGCCACCGCCGAGCGGGCCGTCGAAGTCAGCAAGCGCGGCTTCCGTTTCTGCGCGGTCGGCAACGACCTCGGCTTCGTCCGCGCCGCTTACGCCAATGCGGCAAAGACCACCCGCGGTTAACCCGCCGCCGCAATCACGTCGGCCAGCGCGTCCAGCACCTTTGCCAGATCGGTTTCGATAGCCGCCTGCGGGATCGTCACGACTCTATATTGATGCTCCTCGAGCCAGGCGCGCTTCTCTTCGCGCGTCTTGGCGACGGCACTCTCCTCGTCGGGCGTCAGCTCGATCACGCATTTGAGCGGGAACGAGACAAAGTCGACGATGTGCGGACCGATCGGCGTCTGCCGCTTGAAGCCGCGCCCGGCGAAACGCCGATCGGTGGTCAGCGCCTGCCACATCGCGCGCTCGGCTTCGGTCGGATTGCGGCGCAACAGCCGTGCCAGTCCGCGCACCGGTCCGCCATCGTTCGGCAGCCGGCCCGCACCGTGCTCGGCCAACAGGCCGCGCAGCAATTCCGCCTGAGCGCCGTCGAGTACGCCGCCGCGCGCCGGCCCCTTGCGGCCTTGTGCCAGCGACATGGTGATGCCGTGCAGGGTGCGAATGTCCTGCTCGGTCGGCGCCATGCGGTTGAAGATGTTGCGGAGATTCGTGCTCATCACCCCGCGCTTCTCGTGCGGACGATAAAATTCAATGGCGTCCAGTTCGCGTTCGAGATCGGCGAAGAAGGCATCGAGCTGCTGCTTGGGCGCGGGCGGCGATTTTTCCGGCGCGGAGAACGGCAACTGCCCGCCACTCGCCAGCTTGAACCATTCGTAGGCGACCACCACGACCGCCTGCGCAAGATTCAATGACGCAAAAGCCGGATTAACCGGCAGCGTCACGATGGCGTCGGCGCGCGCCACCTCGCTGTTCTCCAGCCCGATCCGCTCGCGGCCGAACACGATCGCGACCGTCTCGCCGCCGCTCACCTTCGGCGAGATCGTCTGCGCCATCTGCTCCGGTGCCAGCACCGGCTTGGCCTGATCGTGGTTGCGCGCCGTGGTCGCGATCACATAGCTGCAATCGCCCACCGCATCGGCCAGCGTCTCGTAAATCGTCGCGCCGTCGAGCACCCGGTCGGCCCCCGCCGCCATCACCCTGGCCCGCTCGTTCGGCCAGCCTTGCAGCGGCTTCACCAGCCGCAACTTCGAGAGCCCGAAATTGGCCATCGCGCGCGCCGCCGCGCCGATGTTCTCGCCGAGCTGCGGCTCGACCAGCACCACCACCGGCCCCGGCGTCTCGATCCAGCGCTTTGTCTTGTCGGTGCCAGAGCCCGGCATTGTTACGTTCCGCCTGCAATTAACGGCTGGTTTACCATAACAGCCCAATAGTCCCGCCGGCTCTGGGGGACTTCATGAAAATCCTGATCGGCACGCCGGCCTATGGCGAGAGCGTCACCACCACGTACTGCGAGACGCTGATCTGGATTCTCAATCACTTCCGCGAAAAGCATCCGCAGATCGCCTTCGAGCACAAGTTTCTCGCCTTCGCACTGCTGCCGCACATGCGCAACTACTTTGCCAGCCGGGTGCTCAACGATCAAAGCTACACTCATCTGCTTTTCATCGATTCCGACATGGGCTTCGCGCCGTCGCTGATCGAGCACATGATCGCGCTCGACAAGCCGGTGGTCGGCTGCATCTATCCCAAGCGCAAGCTCGATCTCGCACGTCTGTCCGAACTCACCAAGAGCGTCAGCAACCTTCAGGTCGCGCGGCTGATAGCGCAGGATTATGTCGGCGCCGGCGCCTCCATCGAATTCAACGGCGAAGCCTCGGTCGAGAACCTCATCGTCAACGGCCCGGCGGTCAAAGTGCGCCACGCCGGAACCGGCGTCATGCTGATCCAGCGCCAGGTCTTCGAGGCGATCAAGCAACGCTATCCAGAGCTGTGGGCCGAAGACATCTCCGACAGCTACGCCAATTTCGGCCTCACAGGCGGCGTGCTGCAATGCTTCGAGTCGCTGGTCGATCAACGCGGCATCTATGTCGGCGAGGATGTGTCGTTCTGCAATCGCTGGCGCGAGGGCTGCGGCGGCGAAATCTGGTCGGTCGTCACCGAGACGATTGTCCACAAGGGCGCCGATACGTTCGTCGGCCGCTACCTGACAAAGCTGGAATACGGGGCCGCCTGAGGCCCGATCCTCGGCCGACCCGGCTTCCCTTGGCTCGCGAGCAGATGCTATAGGGCGCGCGAACTCCCGCCGCGAACCTATTCATTTCAGTTTCCGGTCGGCCCAGTCACGCACGGCGACCAGAGGTGCAAGCATGTCAAATAACGAAATTATGTGGACGAAGGTGGACGAAGCACCTGGCCTTGCGACGTTCTCGCTGCTGCCGATCGTCCAGGCCTTCGTAGGCGCGGCTGGCGTCTCCGTGAAGCTGAAGGACATTTCGCTGACCGGCCGCATCATCGCCAACTTCCCCGAGAAGCTGAAACCCGAGCAGAAGATCAACGACGAGCTTGCCGAACTCGGCAAGCTGGCGGTGAAGCCGGAAGCCAACATTATCAAGCTTCCCAATATTTCCGCCTCGATCCCGCAACTCAAGGCCGCGATCAAGGAGTTGCAGAGCAAGGGCTACGACGTCCCCAACTATCCTGACAGCGACGCGACGCCGGCGGACAAGGAAATCCGCGCCCGCTACGGCAAAGTGCTGGGCAGCGCCGTCAACCCGGTGCTGCGCGAGGGCAACTCCGACCGTCGCGCCGCCGGCGCGGTAAAGGCGTATGCCCGCACCCATCCGCACAAGATGGGCGCCTGGAGCAAGGATTCGAAAACCCGCGTGGCGCATATGACGGGCCACGATTTCTATGGCTCGGAAGTCGCGACCACCGTTGCGGCGGCGACCACCGCGCGTATCGAACTGGCCACCAAGGACGGCACCACGGTGCTGAAGGAGAAGGTGCCGCTTCAGGCCGGCGAGGTTATCGATTGCTCGGTGATGAACGCGAAAGCGCTGGACAAGTTCTATGCCGACGCGATCGAGGCGGCGAAGAAAGACGGCATCCTGTTCTCTCTGCACCTCAAGACGACCATGATGAAGATCTCCGATCCCATCCTGTTCGGTCACTGCATATCGGTGTTCTTCGCCGACGTGTTCGAGAAGCACGGAGCGACGCTGAAGAAGCTCGGCGTCAACCCTGACACCGGCGTCGGCGAGATGATGGCCAAGATTGAAACCTTGCCCGAGCCCGAGAAGGCGGCGATCAAGGCGGACATCCAGGCCGAATACGCCAAGCGGCCCGCCCTCGCCATGGTCAATTCCGACAAGGGCATCACCGGCTTGCACGTTCCCTCGGACTTCATCATCGACGCGACGATGCCGGCGATGATCCGCGAGTCCGGCCGCATGTGGGGACCCGACGGCAAGCTGCACGATGCCATAGCCGTGATCCCCGATCGCGCTTACGCGACTATCTACCAAGCCACTATCGATGACTGTAAGGCCCATGGCGCCTTCGATCCCAAAACCATGGGCACGGTGCCGAACGTCGGCCTGATGGCGCAGAAGGCCGAAGAATACGGCTCGCACGACAAGACTTTCGAGGTGCCCACGGCCGGCACGGTCCGCGTCGTCGCGGACGACGGCAAGGTGCTCTTGGAGCGGCCCGTCGAGGCCGGCGACATCTTCCGCATGTGCGAGCTCAAGGACGCGGCCGTGCGGGATTGGGTCAAGCTCGGCGTACGCCGCGCACGCCTCACCAACACGCCGGCGGTGTTCTGGCTCGACAAGAACCGCGCGCACGACGCGCAGCTCATCGCCAAGGTCGAAACATACCTGAAGAATGAAGATACCTCGGGGCTCGACATCCGCATCTTGGCCCCGGTCGACGCGATGAAGTTTTCGCTCGAGCGCATTCGCAAGGGCCAGGACACGATTTCCGTCACCGGCAACATTCTGCGCGATTACCTGACCGATCTGTTCCCGATCATGGAGCTCGGCACCTCGGCCAAGATGCTCTCGATCGTTCCACTGCTCGCGGGCGGCGGCATGTTCGAGACCGGCGCCGGCGGCTCGGCGCCCAAGCATGTCGAGCAATTCCAACAGGAGGGCTATCTGCGCTGGGATTCGCTCGGCGAATTCCTCGCGCTCGGCGCCTCGCTCGAGCATCTCGGCCATACCT
>DASZXA010000052.1:0-42461 GCA_035546455.1 Pseudolabrys sp. | reverse complement strand
GCATATTCGTTGAGCTTGTTGCGCAAGGTGCGGATCGAGATGCCGAGGATGTTGGCGGCATGGGTCCGGTTGCCGAGGCAGTGCTTGAGCGTCTCGAGGATCAAGTCGCGCTCGACGTCGGCCACGGTGCGGCCGACCAGGTTGCGGGTGACCTGCTCGGCGGCTGCCGCGGCGTGCGCCGCCGCGCCGGTGCCCTTGCTCTGATCGAGCCGCGCTCCATCGGGCGCGAGGATGCCGTCGACGCCGATCTCGGCGCCGGTCGAGAGCAGCACCGCGCGGTGGATGGTGTTCTCCAGCTCGCGGACGTTGCCCGGCCAGCGATTGGTGGTGAGCGCGCGCTCGGCGTCGCGTGACAGCGGGCGCAGCGGCAGGCTGTTCGACTCCGCGTATTTCTTGGCGAAGTGCGAGGCCAGCTCGATGATGTCCGCCGGACGTTCGCGCAGCGGCGGAATCTTCAGGTTGACGACGTTGAGGCGGAACAGCAGGTCCTCGCGGAAAGCGCCTTCGCGGACGGCCTCGACCAGATTGCGGTTCGACGTCGCGATGATGCGGATGTCGACGGCGACCGGCTTGGTGCCGCCGACCCGGTCGATCAGCCGCTCCTGGATGGCGCGCAACAGCTTCGCCTGAAGCCGCACGTCCATCTCGGAGATTTCGTCGAGCAGCAGCGTGCCGCCATTGGCCTCCTCGAACTTGCCGATGCGGCGGGCCAGCGCGCCGGTGAAGGCGCCTTTCTCGTGGCCGAACAGCTCGGATTCCAGCAGGTTTTCCGGGATGGCGGCGCAATTGACGCTGATGAACGGCTTCTTGGCGCGCGGCGAGCGGGTGTGCAGATAGCGCGCCATCACTTCCTTGCCGGTGCCGCTCTCGCCGGTGATGAGCACCGAGGCGTCGGCGCCGGCGACCTGTTGCGCCAGCTTGACGACCTGCTCCATCGCGGCGTCGCGCCAGATCATCTCGCGGCTGTCGTCGGCGACCGCCGCAAGCACGGCGGCGATCATCTCGGCGTCGGGTGGCAGCGGGATGTATTCTTTCGCGCCGGCATGGATCGCGGCGACCGCGGCGCGCGCGTCGGTGGTGACGCCGCAGGCGACGATCGGCGCATGGATGCGCTCGGCGTCGAGCCGCTTCACCAGATCGCGGATGTCGATCGAAACCTCGACCATCAGGAGATCGGCGCCGCGGCCCCCGCGCAGCACGGCGAGCGCCTGCTCGACGGTGTCGGCGTGGGTGACGGACGCGCCTTTATCCATCGCGATCTTGGTCGCGGTGGTGAGTTGTCCGTTCAGTGTTCCGACGATCAACAGTCGCATGGGATACCTCTCAGTGCTCGGTCTTGATGATTTCCGTCATCGTCACGCCGAGCTTGTCTTCGACCAGCACCACCTCGCCACGGGCGACCAGGCGGTTATTGACGTAAATATCGATGGCTTCGCCGACCTTGCGGTCGAGCTCGAGCACCGCACCGGGGCCGAGCTTGAGCAATTCGCCGACCTCCATGCGGGCGCGGCCGAGCACCGCCGAGACCTGCACCGGCACGTCGAACACCGCTTCGAGATCGGCCGCGCCCGTTACCGCGTCCGCGGCCGGCGCGATCGACCCGGGATTCTCGACCGCGGGTATCTGCCCGCCGTTCTCGAGATCGGGGAGCGGGACTTTTGCTTCGGTGTCACTCGGGTTTTCACTCATTGGCTCTGGTCTCCGGAAATTCCTAATTCGCTTCAGCAGTACGGGCGGCGACGTAGCGGGTCACGACCTCGGCGATGGCGGCATCGGCGGCGGCGACATCGCGATTGACGCCGCCGTCGGCCCATTCGATCCGGCAGTCGCCGGCTTTGAGTTCGGCGTCGGCTAGGACGGCGAGGCGGCCCTGGAAGCCGCGCGCCTGCGCGAGGTCTTCCAGCTTGTCCTTGACCGACGAATAGATGTCCTCCGGCAGCCGCACGGTGATGTGGGGAGCGGCAACGAGCTGGCGGAAGCATTCGGTGGCCAGCGCCTCGATCTCCGCAAACGGCTGGGCGGCGATCAATTCCGGCGCCAGCTTGCGCGCGACCGCGACTGCAACCTCGACCGCCTCGATCTCGAGCCGGGCTTCGACGCCGTAGAGGCCGCGGCTCAGGCGTTCCATCGTCTCGCCGATCCGGTCGAGGGTGGCGGCCATGCGCTGGGTCGCCTCGGCGTGGGCCTGCGCCTGCGCGGCGGCAAAGCCGTTGCGGTAGGCGACGGCCTCGGCGTCCTTGCGGCGGCGGTCGGCTTCGACCGTCGTAATGGTCGGCTTCTCGCCGGTGGCGAAGTCCTCGTCGAACAGGAATTTTGCTGCTGCGATTGCCATCTTCATCCTTGGCGCACGATCTGGTTCGAAAACCGGTGCCCACTTTTCGGGATCGTGCGCATCAGTAAATCAACTCATCTTCGCCGCGGCTCTTCGAAATCAGAATTTCGCCCTTGGCGGCCATGTCCTTGGCGATGTTGACGAGGAGCGCCTGTGCTTCGTCGACGTCGCGCAGACGGACCGGGCCCATCGCCTGCATGTCCTCGACCAGCATCTTGGCGGCGCGGCTCGACATGTTCTTGAAGAAGAATTCGCGGACCGTCTCGTTGGCGCCCTTGAGCGCGACGGCGAGCTTGTCCTTGTCGATCTTGCGCATCAGGGTCTGCGCCGAGCCGGTATCGAGCTTGATCAGGTCATCGAAGGTGAACATCAGCGCTTTGATGCGCTCGGCGGAGTCGCGATTGTCCTGCTCGAGCGCGGTGATGAAGCGCGTTTCGGTCTGGCGGTCGAAGTTGTTGAAGATCTCCGCCATCACCTCGTGGGCGTCGCGGCGGCGGGTCTGCGACAGGTTCGACATGAATTCGGTGCGCAGCGTCTGCTCGACGCGGTCGATGACTTCCTTCTGCACCGCCTCCATGCGCAGCATGCGCGCCACGCAATCGAGCGCGAGGTCTTCCGGCAGGATGCCGAGCACGCGCGCGGCGTGCTCCGGCCGCATCTTGGAGAGGACGACGGCGACAGTCTGCGGGTATTCGTTCTTGAGATAGTTCGCCAGCACTTCCTCCTGGACGTTGGCAAGCTTCTCCCACATGTTGCGGCCGGCCGGGCCGCGGATTTCTTCCATGATGCCGCCGACCCGCTCGGACGGCAGGAATTGCTGGAGCAGCCGCTCGGCGGCGTCATAGTTGCCCATCAGCGCGCCGGACGCGGACATCCGCGAGACGAATTCAAGCAAAAGCTGCTCGACGGCTTCGGCATCGACCGTGCCGAGTGTCGACATGACGACCGAGATTTCGCGCAGCTCATCGTCATCCAGCAGCGCGAAGATCGGGCCGCCGTATTTCTCGCCGAGCGCGAGCATCAGCACGGCGGCGCGTTCCGGGCCGGTCAGCTTGCGGCGGGTGGCATTGGCTTGCTTGCCACCGGACAGCTCGGCCATCAGGCCGCCGACATCGGTGCGGCCGGCGATGCCGCCTTTCTGGACGGGCTTTTCTGCGTAGGCCGACGGCATCAGGCGGCCTCCTCATGCAGCCACGACCGGATGATCGAAACCGCCTCGTGAGGGTTTTTCTCGGTCAGCTCGCCGACTTTCTGCACCGACTGCGCGTGCACCTGGCCCTGCACCTTGGCGACGTCGATCATCGTCGAGGTGCGATTTGAAATTGCCACCTGTTCGTCGCTGCCGACGATCGAGACGTTGGCGCCGCCGACCGAGGTGATGCTGCCATCGCCGGGGGTGTTGACGGTGATGCCGCCGATGGTCTGATCGCCGGGTGCTGCCACGCCGATGGCGCCGGCCACCGCAGCGCCGCCCAGGGCGCTGGCAACCGCGACGCCGCCTTCCGGCGTGATGATCCGCCGCACCAGCGGGCGCACGACGGTGAACAGCACGATCAGGCCGAGCAGCCCCATCACGCCGAGCTCGGCGGCCCGCATGATGTCGTCTTTGGTGAATTGCAGATAGCTCATCCAGCCGGCCGGCTCGGCGACCGGGATCGCCGGCGTTTCGGCGAAGCGCAGATTGACCACCTCGACCTGGTCGCCGCGCTTGGCGTCGAAGCCGATGGCGGTGCGCACCAGCGAGGCGATGCGGTCGAGCTCTTCCTTGGGGCGCGGGGTGTAGGTGACCTCGCCCTTGTCGTTCTTGCTGTAAGTGCCGTCGACCAGAACCGCCGCCGAGATGCGGTTGACGCGGCCGGCTTCGGTGACCTCGGTCTTGGTGGTGCGGGAGATCTCGTAGTTGACGATCTCTTCCGACTTCTTGCTGGCGTCGCGATTGCCACTGCCGTCGTTCTTCTGGCCGGAACCGGGCAATTCGCTCGACACCGAGACGGGCGAATCCTTGTTCTCGGTGCCGCTCGAAGATTGCTCCTCGCGGGTCTGGCTGGAACGCAGCACGCGGCTGTCCGGATCGTATTTGTCGGACGTCTGCGTGATGCGATTGAGGTCAAACTCGGCGCTGAGCTCGACGCGGGCGCGGCCGGGACCGACCACGGAGGTCACGATCGCGTCAACCTGGCTGCGCAGCCGGCGCTCGAAGGCGGCCTTGCGCTCGTCGTAAGCGGCGCCGCCGATCACGTCCTGCTCCGCGCCGTCGGCCAAGAGGCGGCCGCTTTCGTCGATCACCGACACGCGCTCCGGCTTGAGGCCGTTGACGGCAGTGGCGACGAGATGGCGAATGGCGCGCACCTGCTGATGCTCGAGCTGGCCGCGTACTTTCAGGACGATCGAGGCCGACGGCTCGATCTTGTCGCGCGAGAAGAGGGGGCGATCCGGCAGCACGAGATGGACGCGCGCGTTTTCCACCCGGTCGATGCTGCGGATGGTGCGGGCGAGCTCGCCCTCCAGCGCGCGCAGCTTGTTGATGTTCTGGATAAAGCTGGTGGAGCCGAGCGCATCGGCTTTGTCGAAGATTTCATAGCCGACGCCGCCACCCTTCGGCAGGCCGGACTCGGCGAGCTTCATGCGCAGCCGCGCGACGTTATCCTTCGGCACCATGATGATGGCGCCGTCGTTCTTGAGCGAATACTGGACGCCTTGCCGCTCGAGGTCTTTGATGATCGAGGCGCTGTCATCGTAGGTGAGATCGGTGAACAGCGGCACCATCTGCGGCGTCGACATCCGCACCAGCAAGAAGGCGAAGAATCCGGCGAGCATGAGGGCCACCGCGGCCATGGCCGCCAGGCGCGCTGCACCGAGCGACCGAACGAAAGCGAAGAATCCTTGCACCGAAAAACTGCCCCTTAGGTTCGAACCCGGGAATCGGGACGCGGGGTGCGTCCAACGAGGCAAAATTTGCCCAGTTTATGGTTAGCGTTGGGTTAACTCCCGGCCGCCGGACAAACAAAAACGCCGGCCAAGGGGCCGGCGTCTTGTGAAATTCGGTGCTCGGTCGTTACGAGCGGTATTGCTGGATGCGCGTGGTGCGCAGGCCCGCGAGGCCGTGGCGATCGATCGAATACTGCCAGGACAGAAATTCCTCAACGGTCAGGGTGTAACGGCCGCAAGCCTCTTCCAGCGACAGAAGGCCACCGCGCACAGCGGCAACAACTTCCGCTTTGCGGCGGATAACCCAGCGCTTGGTGCCTGGGGCCGGCAGATCCGCAATGGTCAGCGGACTGCCATCAGGCCCGATCACATATTTGACCCTCGGGCGGTGGGGTTCGTTCATTGGTTTACTCACACTCGACTGAACAACACACAATAACTACATGGCTCGGCTTAAAATTTGCCTAAGCGAGCCTCGCGGACGCGCCTTTCATTGGGCCGTTTTCGCTAACCTTTTGGTTACGTATGAGGCCTGGAAAACCGGCAATATTGCGAGAAAAGCAGCGATTACGAGGGACTGACGACGCGTTTGATCTTGTCCATCGTGTAGTCCTTGCCGTTGATCGACAAGACCGGCGGATCCTGTGTGAGATCAACGGAGTCGACCGGGGCCTGGATTTCCGTCGAGACGCCGACACTCTGGCCGCTGGCATCCTTGGAGGTCGCCGACAAGGTGTAGGAGCCGGGCGGCCAGGTTCTGCCGTCGTTGCCTTTGCCGTCCCAGGTGAAGTTCTGGGTGCCGGCGTTCAGTGCGAAGGTGCCGGTATAGGCGGTCTGGCCGGTCGAATCCGTGATGACGACGGTCGAGGTCACGGGCTTGGTGGTGGTGAGCGACCAGGTCGCGCCGTTGGCATCGAGCTGTGTCGTTGCGCCGTCGACCACGACGGTCTGGCCTACATAAGCGAGCGCGACCGTGGACTGCGCGCTCTTTTCCACCGCAATCAGCGTGTCGAGCTGGCTGTTCGACTTCATCTGCTGCTCGACCTGCGCAAACTCGACGAGCTGCTGGGTGAACTGGTTGGTGTCGAGCGGATTGGTCGGGTCCTGGTTCTTGAGCTGCGTCGTCAGCAATTGCAGGAAGGTCGTGAAGTTGCTGGCGATCATCTGATCGTCGGACGCCGGGACGGTCGGGGTCGAGGATGACGGCGCGCTGCTGCTCGTCGGGGTGGTCGGGATGATGCTCATCGGACGTCTCCTCAGACCCGGATGTCGATGCCGGCGCGATTGCCGGCAAGCGGACGATAAACCGGGGCGGCGATTTCGGTGTCGAGCGTATTGTCGCGAACGACGACGCGGGCGGTGTCGGCGAACTGCGCCGGGGTGTTTTGCTGCTGGCCTTGGTCGCGAAGCGAGAATTGCAGGCCGCTGCTCGACGTCTTGACGCCGGCATCGTTCAGGGCGCGCTCGAGCGACTGGGCGTCGCGGCGCAGCATGTCGAAGGTGTCGGAGCGATCGGCGGTGATGATCGAGGTGACTTCGCCCTTGTGATCGACATCGAGGCGGACGTGGATCTTGCCGAGCTCCGGCGGATCGAGGCGGATATCGAAGGTCTTTTTGCCTTCCAGTGCGCGGCCGGCGATCTCGATGGCGATGCCCTGAACCGGCAACGCAGTGGCCTGCGAAGCGGCGGCGGCAGGCGCGGAAGTGGCCGTCTGATCGGCACTTTGAGGCGCAGCGAGGCCGTTATTCTGGAGGATCGGCAGCGGCTGCGTGGCGTCGGCCGGCTTGGCGATCGCCGCGACATCCGCCGCCGGGGCGTCGCGATGCTCCGGGGCAGGCGCGGGTTTTGCGGCCTGAGGCTGCGCGTCGGCCGCGGGCTTGAGGCCCTGCGGCTGAGTCTGCTGCGGCTGCGCGGTCTGCGGATTGGCGGCCTGCTTGGTGTGGGCCGCGGCGTCGGTCAGCAGCGGCGGCGTGTCGAGTTTTGCGGTGACCTGCGGCTTGTCGGTCTTCGCATCGGCCTTGGTTTCGGTTTTGCCATCGGCCTTGTTCTCCGGCGCAGCCACATCGGTTTTAACGGCCGCCTTGGCGATGCCCTGCTCGGCGACCGCAACGGTCAGCGCGGCGGCGGCCGGAGTGGCGTCAGCCGGAGCGGCATCGGCCGCCGGTTCAGCAGGCGCGGTCACGACGGCCGCGACCGGAGCCGATTTCGTGTCGGCCGTTACAGGGACCGCGGCGGCGACGGCCTCGTCGCTCGTGGCGTTGGTCTTACCGTCGGTCTTGTCGGCCTTGGTGTCTGAATCGGTATCCGCTTTGGTGTCGTCGGATTTGGTTTCGGTCTTATTTTCGCTCTTGGTCTTGTCGACCGGAGCAACCGGCACGCCGGTGGCATCGGCGACCGCGGCGAGGAACGCGCCG
Source organism: Pseudolabrys sp. (assembly GCA_035546455.1). Classification (GTDB taxonomy): domain Bacteria; phylum Pseudomonadota; class Alphaproteobacteria; order Rhizobiales; family Xanthobacteraceae; genus Pseudolabrys. The sequence continues at coordinate 34,786 of DASZXA010000052.1, read as the reverse complement.
GCGGTGTCCTGGGCGGTCACGGCGGCCTCTGTCGTGGTGCCGTCCGTTGGCTCGGTCGCGAAGGCGTCAGTCGTAACGGTCGTTTCGGGTGCCTTCGCCTTCGTCTCCGCGGCCGGAGGCTCGCCGTCCTTCGCCTTCACGGGCGCAGACTGCTGCGAGGAAGCGTCCTTGCCGGCTTCCTTGTCCTTGCCGGCCTTGGGCGTTGGCGCCTTGGTGGCCGTCTTGGCCTTGTTGGCGGGCTTGTCGAGCATGTCAGCGAACGGCGTTGAACCTTCACGGTCGGCGTGCGCGGCCGGCTTGCGGGCAGCGTGAGACGCGGTGGTGGAAAGGACTTCAAACGCGACGACGGGCACGGAGACTCTCCTCGACTGGATATCCGCCATCTTGTTTGCAAGCGGCGGGCCAAGCCCGGCTTTATGAACACCAAGGAAATCAATGGGTTGAGAGGCGCGGCGGGGTGCGGGAACCGGCGTCCCGAATTGGAAAGCGGCAAAAATTGCCGTCCGTTCAATACATTGCGCGGGGGCGGGCGCTTCCTATAGTAATCCGCAAATGCTCAACAGCCTCGATCTTCCCGGACGGCCGCAGGACACGCGCGTTGTGGTCGCGATGTCGGGCGGCGTCGACTCCTCCGTCACGGCGGCGCTGCTGAAGGACGAGGGCTACGACGTCGTCGGTGTCACGCTTCAGCTTTACGACCATGGCGCGGCGACCCACCGCAAGGGCGCCTGCTGCGCGGGGCAGGACATCTACGACGCGCGCGGTGTCGCCGAGCGGATCGGCATTCCCCATTACGTGCTCGACTATGAGAAGCGCTTCAAGGAAGCAGTGATCGACCGCTTTACGGCGAGCTACATCGCCGGCGAGACGCCGGTGCCCTGCGTCGACTGCAATATGTCGATCAAATTCCACGACCTGCTCGGCACCGCGCGCGAACTCGGCGCGCGGGTGCTGGCGACCGGCCACTACATCGCGTCGCGGGCGCTGCCCGGCGGCGGCCGCGGCCTCTACCGCGCGCGAGACGAAGAACGTGACCAGAGCTATTTCCTGTTCGGCACCACGCAGGAGCAACTCGACATTCTTCGTTTCCCGCTCGGCGAGCGCAGCAAGAGCGAGACGCGCGAATTGGCGCGGCGCTTCGGGCTCGCGGTCGCGGAGAAGCACGACAGCCAGGACATCTGCTTCGTGCCGTCCGGCCACTACGCCGACGTGATCGAGCGGCTCAAGCCCGGCGCGGCGGAAGCCGGCGAGATCGTCGACATGCAGGGCAACGTGCTCGGCACCCATTCCGGCATCATCCATTTCACCATCGGGCAGCGTCGCGGCCTCGGGGTCGCGACGGGCGAACCGCTTTACGTGGTGAAACTCGACTCGCAGACGCGCCGCGTCGTGGCCGGGCCGCGCGACGCCTTGCGGACGCGGCGCATCCTGCTGCGCGACGTCAACTGGATCGGCGACAGCTCGCTCGACCGGGCACTGGCCGACGACAAGATGGAAGTGTTCGTCAAGGTGCGCTCGACGCGGCCGCCGCAGCCGGCCTGGCTTCGCCCGGCCGAAGGGACTTACGAGGTCGAACTGATCGACGGTGAGCACGGCGTGTCGCCCGGCCAGGCTTGCGTGTTTTACGATGCGGGCGAGGGGCAGGCGCGTGTGCTCGGCGGCGGCTTCATCGCCAGCGCGGTTTCGGCTGCCGAACACGCGGCGCGCACACGAACGGATATGGTGGCTGCCGGCAGCTAGCAGGGCGTTTGTCTTGGGGGCGAACTTCGATCGCGACAGTATTGCTCGCGCTTACGGGCGGTGGGCGCCGGTCTATGACCGGGTGTTCGGCCAGGTGTTCGCGCGCGGGCGCGCCGAGGCGATCGCCGCTTCGGAGCGGATCGGCGGCCGCATCCTCGAAGTCGGAGTCGGCACCGGCCTGTCGCTGCCGGCTTACGCGCGCACCAATCGCATTACCGGAATCGACATTGCCGAGCCGATGCTGCGCAAGGCGCAGGAGCGGGTGAGGGCGCTTGGGCTGACGAACATCGATGCGCTCTCCGTGATGGATGCAACCAAGCTCGCATTTCCCGATGCATCATTCGACGTGGTGGTGGCGCAATTCGTCATCACCGCGGTGCCGGATCCCGACGGCACGCTGGATGAATTCGCCCGCGTGCTGCGGCCGGGCGGCGAGATCGTTCTGGTCAATCACATCGGCGCGGAGAGCGGGCCGCGCGCCGCGTTCGAGGCATGCTTTGCGCCGCTCGCGCGGCGGCTCGGCTGGCGGCCGGAATTCCGTTTTGCGCGGTTGACCGACTGGGCGGCCCGCAATGGCCGTGTGCGCCTCGTCGAGCGAAGGCCATTGCCGCCCTTCGGCAACTTCACATTGATCCGCTTCGCGCGGCTGTGAGGTTCTGTACTGGAACCCGACTACGGCTCACGCCGTTGTTCGGGGATGAGAGTTCCGTTTGCACTCATGCTCTGTGCGCTGCTCGTATCCCCCGCATTCGCGCAGGCGCCTACCAAGCCGCCATCGAGCGACACCGAAGCGCAGGTGCCGAAGGGCAAGCCGACCGACGATGCGTGCGCGCAAGGTCACGCCTCGGTCGGCTCCGGCAATGGAGTGGTCGCGCCGAACAACGAGAAGAACGACAACCTCAGCGATCATCTCGCCAGCTCGGGTGGCGTGATCTGCCCGCCGCCGGCGGTCGATCCGGCGATCAAGGCGCCGACGCCGGAGACCGGAAACATGCCGGTCATCAAGCCGCCGGGCTCGCCGGGCGGCGACCAGAGCGTTCAGCCGAAGTAATTATGAAGGCCAATGGCGCGCGCTTGACAGCGTTTCGCGCGCCTCCCTATATCCGCCCTCGACTTGGAGCATCGCCGACGCGTTAAGGCGGGGTAGCTCAGTTGGTTAGAGCAGCGGAATCATAATCCGGAGGTCGGGGGTTCAAATCCCTCCCCCGCTACCAAGTCGAATTCCTCAAATGATGGCGTGGCGGACCTTGGCGGAAACCCATTCGCTGAGGATCACCGTGCCGATGATGACCAGCAGGATCAGCGAGACCTGCGTCCAGTAAAGCTGCGTGAGGCGGCGTTGAGTTGAAGGCCGATGCCGCCGGCCCCGACCAGACCGAGTACGGTCGACTCGCGGATGTTGATGTCCCAGCGGAAGACGGAAATGCCGGCGAAAGCAGGCAGCACCTGCGGGACGATGCCGTAGGTCGTCACCTGTGCGCCGGACGCACCAGTGGCCCGCACAGCTTCGACCTGGCCTTCGTCGATCTCCTCGATCGCCTCATAGAGCAGCTTGGCGCAGAAGCCGATCGAGCGCGCCGCGATCGCGATCATGCCGGCGAACACGCCGGGACCGATGATCGTCACCAGCATCAGCGCCCAGATCAGCGCGTTGATCGAGCGCGACGACACGATGATGAAGAGTGCGATGGGGCGTACGAAGGTGACGCTCGGCGTGGTGTTGCGCGCCGCGCAATAGGCGACTGGGATCGACACGAGGATGGCGATCGCCGTGCCGACGGTGGCGATATTGATGGTGTCCCAGATCGGCCGGCCGAGCTGGCGAATGTAGGACCAATCGGGCGGCACCATTCGGACGGCGAGGTCCGCGGCTTGAGTTGGGGCGTCGGTGACGAAGGCCCAGATCGTCTTGTCGGAAATGAGCTGGAAGCAATAGACGCAGATCGCGGTGGCGACGAGCCAAGCGAGCCAGGTCAGGCGCTGTGCGCCCGTGGTGCGGCGTTGCCAGATGCGCGGCTGCGCGGTGACGCTCATCATTGCACCCAGCGCCGCAGATAGCCGGACGCATACTCACACAGCATCACGATGCCAATGATGACAAGCAGGATCGCGGCGGATGAATCGAATTCGTAGCGGTCGAACGAGGTGGTGAGCGTCGCGCCGATACCGCCGCCGCCGACGATGCCGACCACGGCGGACTCACGAAAATTGATGTCGAATCGGTAGAGGCCGAGGCCGATCATGCGGGGCATCACCTGCGGCTGCACGCCGTAATTGATCCATTGCAGCCAGCTCGAGCCGGACGCGCGCACGGCTTCGGCCTGCGCCGGGTCCATGTCCTCGATGTCTTCGGCCAGCAGCTTGCCGTAGAAGCCGATCGTCGCGAACGACAGCGTGACGAAGCCGGCGAACGGCCCGAAGCCAAACAGCTTAACGAAGAAGATCGCGAGGATGACTTCCTGGAAGCTGCGCGACACGGCGAGGATGCCGCGGCAGAAATAATAAATCGGGGCTGGCGCGATGTTCTTTGCCGCGCCGATGCCGACCGGGATCGACATTACGATGCCGACCACGGTGGACACGACCGTCATCCAGAGGCTTTCGGAAATGCCCTCGATGATTTCCTGATGACGTGAAACGAAATCCGGTGGGAAGAACGCGCCGAGGAACGCCGCGCCGCGCGGCAGGCCTTCCATCACGCGGGTCCAGTTGACCGGCGTGGTTTGCAGCACCAATGCGAGATAAATCGCGGCGCCGATCGCCAGTCCCCAGCGCAGCCCCGGTGATTTGATGAGCGGCGGCTTCTTCCAGCGGCGCGGTTCGCCGGCGGTGAGGGTGCTCACGTCAGCCCCGCCAGCCGGTTCCGATCCGGCAACGGAGCGTCGAACGGAATGACGTTGTCGGTTTCCTGTGCGGGCGCCTCCTCGTCAACCTTACGGATGGTCGCCGACCAGTCTTCCTCGCCGTAGATTTTGGTGAGCACGTCCGGCGTCAGCCCATCGGGCGGGCCGTCATAGACGATCTCGCCAAGCTGGAGGCCGACGATGCGCTCGGCGAACATCTGCGCGAGCATCACGTCGTGAATGTTGATGATCGCGGACAGCTTGCGCTCGGTGCATAGCTCCTTGATCAGCCGCATGATCTGGCGCGACGTTTTCGGATCGAGCGACGCGGTCGGCTCGTCGACCAGCAACAGCTCGGGATTTTGAATGAGCGCGCGGCAGATGCCAACGCGCTGGCGCTGGCCACCCGAGAGCTCGTCGGCGCGCTTGTTAGCCATGTGACCCAAGCCCACGCGATCGAGCAGGCGATAAGCCTCATCGATGTCCTTCTGGGGGAAGCGGCGCAGCCAGCTTTGCCAGAACGCGACGTAACCGAGGCGGCCGGTCAGCACGTTCTCCATGACGGTGAGGCGCTCGACCAGGGCGTATTCCTGAAAGATCATGCCCATGCGGCGGCGGGCACGGCGCAACTCGGCGGCCCCGAGCTTGACGATGTCGATGCCGTTCAACTCCACCGAGCCGGAGGTCGGTTCGACCAGACGATTGATGCAGCGGATGACGCTCGACTTGCCGGCGCCGGACGGGCCGATCAGCGCCATCACCTGGCCGTCCGGCACGGTGAGGTCGATGCCTTTCACAGCCAAGTCGCCGGTTCGATAGCGCTTGGTCAGTCCCTTGATCGCGAGCATCGCGCCCCCGCGGAAAGACCGGGCCGCTGATGTCGGCCCGGTGCAATTCAGCTCGTTACTTGCAGGTGTATTTGACGCCGGAGGCGCCGTCGATCTTGCGGATCACCGCCCAGTCCTTCTGGTAGGTGATCGGGACAAACTTGTCCTGACCCTTGAACTCGGCCTTCAGCGACGAGCCTTCCCAAGGGAAGGTGAAGAAGCCTTCCTTGATCTTCTCGACCAGCTTCGGATCGAGATTGTGGGCGTAGCCGTAGCCGGTGGTGGGGAAGGTGTCCGACTTGTAGATCGTGCGGATCTTTGCCGGATCGACGACCTTGCGTTCGAACATGCGGTGCATCACCTCGTTGGCGATCGCTGCGGCGTCGTAGTCCTTGTTGGCGACGCCGATCACCGAGTTGTCGTGCTTGCCGGAGAACACTGGCTCGTAATCGACCTTCGGCTTGAGGTGGAATTCGGATTCGAGCAGCACCGACGGCGCCTTGTAACCGGAGTTCGAAGTCGGCGCAGTGAAGGCGAGCTTGTGGCCCTTGATGTCGGCCGGCGTTTTGATCGGCGAGTCGGCCGGCACGATGATTTCCATCTCGTAGCCGAATTTGCCGTCGGCGCCCGCCATGATCGCCATCGGCACGAAGCCGGCGCAGTTCACCGCGATCGGATTCGAGCCGGTGTTGAAGCCTGCGATGTGGAGGCGGCCCGAACGCATCGCTTCGATCTCCGCGGCATTCGACTGCACCGGGAAGAACACGACTTTCTTGCCGGTCACTTTCTCCATGTGCTTGATGAAGCCGTCCCACACCTTGCCGTAAACGGCGGGGTCTTCGACCGGCGTGTACGCGAACACGAGGGTCGCAGGATCGACCGTCTTGTCCGGCGTATCGGCGACCATGTCGCCGTTCTTGTCGCAATAGGCCTTGTCAAGATCGCCGCGCGGGCAATCCTGCGCATGGGCAAGACCCATGCCGAGCAGTGAAGCCGTGAAAGCGGCAGCCAGAATATGCGTGAATTTGGACATTTACACCCCCGTGTCGTTGTGCGGCTGTTTTTGCACGCTGGAAGCCGCTGGTTTTCCCGCAGCTTAACCCACAGCAATCCGATGTAAATGCGAGATCGATTGAAACCGGAGGAACCTCTGAATAGTTATACGGGCTCAGTCGCAGCCGCACGGAGAGCGAAGTGGGGAGAGCTGCCGTAGTCCCGGTGCCGGTGAAGGCGCCGGGCAAGCCGAATGACATCGAAGCGCAGCGGCGATATTTCGCCGATGCGTTCCGTGCCGTGCGCGCGGAGACCGAGCGCCGCGCGGCGCCGCTGTCGGCGGAAGACCAGATCGTGCAGTCGATGCCGGATGCGTCGCCGACCAAATGGCATCGCGCGCATGTCACCTGGTTCTTCGAGCAGTTCCTGCTGGTGCCGCACGAGCCCGGCTACAAGATTTTCGATGAACGTTTTCCGTTTCTCTTCAACTCGTATTACGTCGCCGCCGGTCCGCGCCACGCGCGGCCAGAGCGCGGGCTGATCACGCGGCCAAACGGCGAGGACGTTACCGACTATCGCGGGCATGTCGATGCGGCGATGCTGAAGCTGATCGAGCGCGCATCGGCGGATGTGCTTGCGCTGGTCGAGATCGGGCTGCATCACGAGCAGCAGCATCAGGAATTGCTGCTCACCGATATACTCCATGCGTTCGCGCAGAACCCGACCAACCCGGCTTACGATGCCGAGTGGACATGGCCGGCGCGCGCGGCGTCATCGGATGATGTGAATGTGCCGTCCGGCATCCGCACCATCGGGCACGACGGTGAAGGCTATTCGTTCGACAACGAGCATCCGCGTCACGACGTGCTGCTGCAAAAGATGCGGATGGCGAAATCGCTGGTGAGCAACGCCGAGTGGCTCGCATTCATAGCAGACGGCGGCTACACGACGCCGTCGCTGTGGCTCTCCGACGGCTGGGCGGTTGTGCAGAACGAAGGCTGGCAGGCGCCGGGCTACTGGCGCGAGCGGGATGGGCAGTGGTTCACCATGACGCTGGCGGGCGAGACACCGGTCGATCCCAACGGCGCCGCTTGTCATATCAGCTATTACGAGGCGGATGCCTTTGCGCGGTGGGCCGGAAAACACTTGCCCAGCGAGGCGGAATGGGAGGTAGCCGCGCGTTCCGGGCTGATCAGCGATGCGTTTGGACTGCTGTGGCAGTGGACACGCAGTGCCTATTTGCCGTATCCGGGCTACCGCGCAGCCGAGGGTGCGCTCGGGGAATACAACGGCAAGTTCATGATCAACCAGATGGTGTTGCGCGGCTCGTCGCTGGCAACGCCTGAGGGTCACGAGCGGGTGAGCTACCGGAACTTTTTCACCCCCCACGCGCGTTGGCAGTTCAGCGGCGTGCGGCTCGCCGACTTCGTTTGAGATTTAGGGACGACGTGATGGTTGCTTTGGCGCGAGTGCCGCGGCCTTTGCCGCAAGAGACTGCAGGCGATCCGCAGTTTGCGGCGGACGTGGTTGCGGGTCTCAAGACGACGCCGAAGCGGATTCCGGCGAAATATTTCTACGACGCCGAAGGCTCGCGGCTATTCGAGGAGATCACCGAACTTCCCGAATATTATCCGACGCGCTGCGAGATGAAGATCCTGCGCGACCACGCCAAGGACATCGGCAAGCTCATTCCTGAAAACGCGGCGCTGGTCGAGTTCGGCTCCGGCTCGAACAAGAAGGTGCGCATCCTGCTCAAGGGCGCGCCGAAGCTCGCCGCCTATGTGCCGGTCGATATCTGCCCGGAAATGGTCGAGGAAGAAGCGCGGGAACTGAAGGCCGACCGGCCGGAGCTCCCGGTGTTTCCGGTGGTCGCCGATATCTGCAAGCCGTTTGCGCTGCCCGAGGCCGCGCGCAACGCGCCGGCGCGGGTCGGCTTTTTCCCCGGTTCGACGATCGGCAATTTTGAGGCGCACGAGGCGGCGGCGTTCCTGCGCAATGCCGGCGAGATTTTGGGCGAAGGCGCGCTGCTGATCGTCGGCGTTGACCTGATCAAGGCGCCGGAGATTCTCAATTCCGCCTACAACGACAAAAAGGGCGTTACCGCGCGGTTCAACAAGAACCTGCTGGTGCGGATGAACCGCGAGCTCGACGCCAACTTCAAGCTGGAGACGTTCGAGCATCACGCATTCTACAATCGCGAGCGCAACCGCATCGAGATGCACCTCGCCAGCCTGAAGCGGCAGAAGGTGCGGGTGGCGGGTGAGACCATCGACTTCCGCGCCGGCGAGACGATCCACACCGAGAACAGCTACAAGTACAGCATCGACTCCCTCAACGCGCTGGCTGCCGGCGTGGGCTGGGTCGATGTCCATGAATGGACCGATCCCAAGAACTATTTCGCGGTCGTCGCCTATCGGCTTGACCCTGCGCATGCGCCGAAGAAGGCTTGAGGCCCGGCTTCACACCTTGCGGAAAACTTGCTTTATGAACGCGCGCCCGGACACTCCGGCGCGCGTTTTGTTTTACGGGGCATTTCATGAAGATTGTCGGGTTTGAGACTGCAGAGGGCAAACGGCTCGGCGTGGTCGAGAACGATCAGGTGATCGATCTGCAAGCGGTCGACTCCAAGGCGCCGTCCGATCTCGGCGAATGGCTGCGGCGCGGCGACCTGGCTCCGCTCAAGGAATTGGCGAAGCGCGCCCCCGCCAATGCGCGCCGCCCGCTGGCCGGGCTGAAATACACGATGCCGGTTGCCAATCCGGGCAAGATCATCTGCCTCGGCCTCAACTACCTCGACCACGTCAAGGAAGGCCCGCAGAAGGACAATATCCCGAAATTCCAGTCGATCTTCTTCCGCATGGCGTCGTCGCTGACGGCGAACATGGAGCCGCTGATCCGCCCGAAGAAGTCGATCCAGTTCGATTACGAAGGCGAGCTGGTCGTCATCATCGGCAAGCGCGCCAAGCATCTTACGCTTGACAACGCGACCGACTGCATCGCGGGCTATACCTGCGGCATGGAAGGCTCGATCCGCGAATACCAGCGCCACACCACACAGTGGGGCATGGGCAAGAACTTCGACCAGACCGGCAGCGTCGGCCCGTGGATGGTGACGGCGGACGAACTGCCGAAGGGCGGCAAGGGGCTCAAGATCGAAACGCGGCTCAACGGCAAGACGATGCAGTCGTCCAATACCGACCTGTTCATGTTCCCGGTCGCGGAGTCGCTGGTTTATCTCAGCGAGGGCATGACGCTGGAGCCCGGCGACATTCTGTTCACCGGCACGCCATCCGGCGTCGGCCATGCGCGCAAGCCCGAGCCGGTGTGGATGAAGGCCGGCGACACGGCGGAAGTCGAATTGCAGGGCATCGGCGTGCTGCGCAATCCAATTGCGGACGAGAAGTAAGGGACGATCATGGCCGACTTGAAGATTCTGACGATCTGCGGATCGCTGCGCAAGAAGTCGTACAATGCCGCGCTGGTGGCGGCGCTGCCGGAGCTTGCGCCGGCGAACATGAAGTTCACGGCGTCGCCGGCGTGGGAAACGATCCCGTTCTACAACGCCGATATCCAGGACGGCGCAGGTTTCCCGCCGACCGCGGAGGATTTCGCGACGGCGGTGCGTGCGGCTGACGGCATCATCATCACCACGCCGGAATACAACTGGACGATTCCGGGCGGCCTCAAGAATGCGTTCGACTGGGTGTCGCGCATGAAGGAACAGCCGTTCAAGGGCAAGCCGGTGGCGCTACAATCGGCGTCGCAAGGCCCGCTCGGCGGCGCGCGCATGCAGTATCATCTGCGCATGTGTATGACCTATCTCGGCTGCGACATCTTCGGCCTGCCGGAGGTGTTCGTGATGATGGCGCAAAACAAGTTCGACAAGGACACCCTCAAGCTGACCGACGAAGCGACGCGCAAGATCGTCGCCGCGCAGCTCGACGGCTTCGCCAAGTACATCGAGCGGGTGAAGGCCTAAGCGCGCATGTCGCGGCTTGCCGGCAAGGTCGCAATCGTCACCGGCGGCGCCAAGGGCATCGGGCGGCATTATTCGCAGGCGCTGGCGGCAGCGGGCGCGCGGGTGATGATCGCCGATATCGCCGACGGCAAGGATGCCGCCGATGAAATCGCGGCGAAGTCGGGCGCCAATTCGGTCGCCAGCGCGAAATTCGATGTCAGCGACGAAGCGCAGGTGAAGAAGCTGGCCGCGCAGACGATCGAGCGGTTCGGCCAGATCGATGTGCTGGTCAACAACGCCGCGATGTACGCCAAGCTCTCGCCGACCAAGGCGACCGATATTGATGTGGCGCTGTGGGATCAAGTGATGGCGGTCAACGTGCGCGGCGCGTTCCTGATGGTGAAGCATGTCGCGCCGCACATGCAGGCGCGGAAAAGCGGCAAGATCATCAACATCGCGTCGGGCACCGCCTACAAGGGCATCCCGCGCATGCTGCATTACGTGACGTCCAAGGGCGCCATCGTTGCCTTCACCCGTGCGTTGTCGCGCGAACTGGGCGAGTTTGGAATCGCGGTGAACACGCTGGCGCCGGGGCTGGTGCTCTCGGACACCGGCATCGAGAACACCCAGCATCACGACGAGGAGCGCGCGCCGGTACGCAACAGCCGCGCCTTCAAGCGGGACATGTTTCCGGAAGATCTGCTGGGGGCGCTGGTGTTCCTGGCCTCGAGCGACAGCGATTTCATCACCGGGCAGACCATCGCGGTCGACGGCGGCTCGATCAATACGTAAAGTCCCCGCCGGGCGGCGTGGCAGGGGGGACTATCATGCGAAATCTATCGGTCCGGTTCGCCGGCTTGCTTTTGCTTGCGCTTGTCGCGCTCGGCGGCAGTGCGGAGGCCCGCACCATCAATATTCTTGCGATCGGCGCCAGCAACACCGCCGGGCGCGGCGTGTCGGAGAGCGAAGCCTGGCCGGCCGTGCTCGAAAGCATACTTCGCGCCAAAGGGCATGATGTGCATGTCACCGTGCACGCGACCAACGGGATCACCAGCACGCAAATCGTCAGCTATACCGATTCAATTCCAGCAGGCACTCAGATCGTCATCTTCGATGCCGGCGTGTCCAACGACCGCGCACACGGGATTTCGCCGGGGCAATCCGCGGCCAACGAAGCTGAGATCATGCGGCGCGTTCGCGCGCACGGCGCCGTCGTCATCAAGGCGCCGTACGGAAATGGAAAGACGGGCGGCTATCCCAAGCAGGGCGACGGCATCCACTTCACGGCGGAAGGCCATCGCATGATCGCGGCGAAGCTGGTGTCGCGCGTTCTGTCGGCCGCGCACTAAACGCTGCCGCTGAGTGCGGCGCGAGCGGCGTCGCGCGCATGCGAGGTCGTCGAATCGATCAGCGGCACCGTACAGGTCCTTTGCAGTTCGGTCGCAACCAGCGTCAGATCGGTGTTGCCGAGGATGACCGACTTTGCGCCGGCGGCGGTGAGTTCGGCGAGCGCTTCGCGGAAAATGTCGATCGAGGCGCGCCCTGGATTGCCGCGCACCAGGTCGCCGAAGATCGCCTGATCGACACGTTGTTGGGTCTTGTCCTTCGGCACGGTCATCTTCGCTCCGGCGGCCGCATCGAACTGCCCGGCTTTTACGGTGTAGCCCGTTGCCAGAAGGCCGACCGGCGCGGCGGGCGGCTTCGGCTTGAAGCACGACGCGGCGAGATCGAGGAACGGCAGCTTGACGCGCTCGCGCGCCGGGCCGGCGAGGGTGCTGGTGGTGCCTGAGGTGACGACGATGAAATCGGCGCCGGCGCGCGCCAGTGTATCGATCGCTTCAGTCACCTGCGCTTCGGCGTCGGCGCGCTTGTTGGCCCGCAGGTTTTCTATGAGCAGATGAAAGTCGAGCGTGACGACCACGCTGCGCAACCGGTTGATCGGGCCGTCCGCACCCGCGGCTTCAACCGCCGCCAGTTGCATCGCCTTCTGGTAAGCGAAGTCCACATAGGTCGAGATGCCGACGATGCCGGGAACAAGCTTCTGGCGCATTGAATCGATCCTTCCGGCGGCAGAATAGCGCCTATGCGGTGTGGTTTCGCGGGTTTCGGCTGTGCCGCAGCCACGCTATATTGAGGCAAAGGAATTCGGAGGAAGGCTCAATGACGGCTGTGATCGACACCGCCCAGGCTGGCAACAAGCACAACATTCAAGGTGCGCGGCAGGCCTATTACGACAAGATCGGCAAATATCATCTTGCGCCGCTGTGGGAAGTGCTGCGCGGCCTGGTGACGCCGGAGCCGAAGACGCAGATGCAGCCGGCGATCTGGAAGTTTCCGGAGGTCGAGAAGCTGATGTTGGAAGCCGGCGACGTCATTACCGCCGAGGAAGCCGAACGCCGCGTGCTGGTGCTGGAAAATCCGGGCGAGCCGGGCAAGTCACGCATCACCAATTCGCTGTTCGCCGGCATCCAGCTCATCATGCCTGGCGAGATCGCCGACGCGCACCAGCATGTCGCCTCCGCGATCCGCTTTGTGCTCAAGGGCAAGGGCGCTTACACCGCGGTGGAAGGCGAGAAGTCGAGCATGGAGCATGGCGACTTCATCATCACCGCGAACTGGGCGCCGCATGACCACGGCAACCCCGGCAAGGAGCCGGTGATCTGGCTCGACGTGCTCGACATGCCGACCGTCAATCACTTCCAGGCATCGTTCGCCAACCACTTCGACGAGAAGATGCAGAACGTGAACCACGAAGACGGCGACTCGTTTGAGCGCTACGCCACCGGCGTGTTGCCGGACGGCACGTCCGACGTGTTCGCCAAGCGCTCGCCGGTCATCAACTATCCGTACGCCAAGATGCGGCCGATCCTCGAGCGGCTGAAGAAAACCGGCGACGTCGACAAGCGGCACGGCGCGCGGGTGCGTTACGCCAACCCGGTGAATGGGGGGCCGGTGCTGCCGACGATGGGTGCCAACCTGTCGTTGCTGCCGAAGGGCTTCAAGGGCGAGCCCTATCGCTCGACCGATGGCACGGTGTTCTGCGTCGCCGAGGGCAAGGGCACGACGACGATCGACGGCAAGGAGTTGTCGTGGGGCATCAACGACGTGTTCGTGGTGCCGCCATGGAAGCGCTACCAGCACGCGGCCAGCGAGGAGGCTGTGCTGTTCTCGATCTCGGACCGGCCGGCGCAGGAAGCGCTCGGCATCTGGCGGGAAGGCAACTGATCCGCGTCACAAAAGCGTAACGGGAAAGGGCGGCTTTTAAGCCGCCCTTTTTCATTTGTGGGAACCGGCGCGATTGTCTGGCCGTTATCGGGCGGGAGATTTCGGTGCAAATGGAGCAACTGACCGCCGGGCACGGCGTGTTGACTGCGGCGCGGACCGGAGCAGGTCACGACATCGTGGTGCTGCATTCGCTGCTTGCTGACCGGGAGTCGTTCGACCCGGTGCTGCCGGCGCTGGCGGCCCGGCACCGCGTCACTTTGTTCAACCTGCCGGGCTTCAACGGGTCCGAGCCGGTCGTGACTGCGCTGCTCGATGCCTATGTCGCGCGCATCGAGGACGGTTTCCAGGAATTTAAGATCGACAAGGACGCGATTCTGATCGGCAACGGTTTCGGCGGCACGCTGGCGCTGGCGTTCGCGCTCGATCATCCCGAACGGGTCGGCAAGCTGGTCGCAAGCAATTCGGCGGCGCGCTATCCGGACGACGGCCGGCAAGCCTTTGCCGCGATGGCGCAGAAGGTGGCCGGCAGCGGGCTGGGCTCCGTGGCCGAGGTTGCGGCGGCGCGAGTCTATTCGCCGGATTACCTGGCGGCCCATCCGGAGTTGATCGAGCAGCGCAGGCGCATGCTGCTCGGGATCGACGCCAAGGCATTTTCCCACGCCTGCAAGATTTTGCAGGAGGTCGACCTGATCCCGCTTCTGCATCGGCTCAATGTGCCGACGCTGGTGGTCGGCGGTGAACTCGATCAGGCGACGCCGCCGGCGCTGACCAAGGCCGTGGCCGACAAGGTGCCGGGCGCACGTTATGTCGAGCTCAAGGGTTGCGGCCACTGTCCGCCGCTGGAGCAGCCGCAGGAGTTTGTGGCGGCGATCAGCGAGTTCGCAGAGCTCTGACCGTTTCGGCGTGAATATACGCGGATTTTACTGTCGTTCGTTGGCGGCTTGGATTGCTATTTGCAGGGGCGATGTTTCGACCGGGGGCGAACTTGCGTTCAAGCATCATGATTGCGCGGACAGTCCGAGTTGCGGCGATATCCTTGCTGGCCGCTGTTGCAATGAGCGGCGCTGCATGCGCCGAAACCATCCAAATTCTGGCGCTGGGCGCGAGCAACACCTACGCGCAAGCCGTTTCTGCATCGCAGGCCTGGCCGGCGAAGCTGGAGTCGATGCTGCGCGCGAAAGGTTACGACGTGAACGTGACCGTCAAGGGCGTCTCGGTTGGCGATGCCAACATGATTGCGGAAGCGGCGAGTTCGATCCCGTCAGGCACGCGTGTCGTCGTCTACGATATCGGTGGTGGCAACAGCGCCGACCGTGGCGTCGATCCGAGCGCAGCGCGGTCGCGGATTGAACGCGAAATTCGCGCGCATGGGGCGAAACCGGTGTTCGCGGCCTACCGGTCGATTCTCGGCCCAGAGGGTAGTGGCAATCCGAACTGGATCCAGGGCGACGCGCATCACCATTTCACGGCGACGGCGCATACCCGCGTGGCGGCATCGCTGCTGCCGCGCGTGGTGGTCGCGATGGGGAAGCGGTAGCGGCTAGAGCGCGGCGAGCACGGCCTTGCTGATCGCGGCGGTGCCGTCCTTGCCGCCGAATTCCATCGGCTTCACGCTCTCGTAGGCCTTGTCGACGGCATCTTCGATGCGGATGGCGGCTTCGCCGGCGGCCGGCATGTCGTGCTTGTCGGACAGCCAGTCGAGCATCATCGCGGCGGACAGGATCATCGCGGTCGGGTTGGCCTTGCCTTGGCCCATGATGTCCGGCGCGGTGCCGTGGCACGGCTGGAACACGGCGTGCTTGTCGCCGATGTCGGCGGACGGAGCCATGCCGAGGCCGCCAACCAGACCGGCGGCGAGATCGGAGAGAATGTCGCCGAACATGTTCTCCATCACCATCACGTCGAAGTCCCACGGCTTCTTCACCAGCATGGCGGCGCAGGCATCGACGTAGAGCATGTCGGTTTTGACGTCGGCGAATTTCGGCTTGCGCTCGTTGAGGATGGCGCGCTGCCAGTTGAACGCCTTGAAGACGTTCGCCTTGTCGACCAGCGTGAGGCGGCCTTCCTTGCCGCGCTTCTTGCGGCGCTGGGCGAGACGGAGCGAGAAGTCGAACAGGCGCTCGGTCTTGTTGCGGGTAACGACCAGCGTTTCACGCGCCTCGTCGTGGGTCGTGACGCCCTTGCCCATCGAGGCAAACAGGCCTTCGGTCGATTCACGTATCAGGATGAAGTCGATGCCTTTCTCCTGCGCGCCGACGATCGGCGACGGGGCGCCCTTCACGAGGCGCGCGGGCCGCACGCCGGCATAGAGGTCGAAGATGAAGCGCAACTCGACCTGCGGCATGATCTCGGTGTTGTCGGGATAGCGGATCGACGGCAGGCCGCAGGCGCCCAGCAGGATGGCATCGGCCTCGTCGCACAATTTGACGGTGGCTTCCGGCAGTGATTTGCCGGTCTCCTTGTAATGGACCGCGCCGGCCGGCGCCTCGGTGAAGCGGAATTTCAACCCCGGCGTGGTCGCCTCGATCTTGCGCAGGACTTCGAGTGCCGGCGCCATCACCTCGATGCCGATGCCGTCACCGGGAAGAACGGCAATATGGAAAGCGTCGTTGGCTGACATGATTGTTCCGGGGATGGCGTGGCAGGGCTGGGGCGGCTAATGAATACGGCGGCGCGCAAGTATGCAAGGACACAAGTGCGCAAGTCGTCGTCGGTGAGTTGGAAGGAAAAAGCAATGCCTCGGTTCTCGGCTCATCTCGGCTACCTCTTCAAGGATCGTCCGCTGCTGGAACGGATCGACGCGGCGGCAGCAGCCGGGTTCACGGCCATCGAAGGGCGGTTCCCCGACGACGTATCGGCCGGCGACTTCAAGCGTGCCGTGGAGCGCAACCAGCTCAAGGTGCTCGGCATCAATACGCCGCAGGGCGGCGAGGGCGAGTTCGGGCTTGGCGCGGTTCCGGGACGCGTGGCCGAATGGCAGGCGACCTTTGCGCAGGCGCTCGATTATGTCTCGGCTGTGGGTGGCATCGCGATCCATTGCCTTGCCGGCAAGGTGGCGCCGGACGACCTGGCCAAAGCAGAGAAAGTGTTCGTCGAAAACCTCAAGCGTGCAGCCGATCAGGCGGCGGCGAAGAACATCAAGCTCTATATCGAGCCAATCAATCCGCGCAGTGTGCCGAATTATTTTCTCAGCCGGGTCGAACACGCCGCCGCCATTCTCAGCCGGGTCGGCAGCGACAACGTGTTCATCCAGTACGATTTCTATCATGTGCAGATCGTCGGCGGCGACATCATCGAGCGCTTCAAGAAATACCAGCCGCTGATCGCGCATCTGCAATGCTCGCAGGTTCCGGTGCGGCACGAGCCGGACGCCGACGGCGAGATCAACTATCCCTTCGTGTTCAGCGAGGTCGACCGGCTCGGTTACAAAGGCTGGATCGGGGCGGAATATGAGCCGCGCGGCCGCACCGAGGACGGCTTAGGCTGGGCGGCGCCCTACGGCGTCATTCCGAAGAAGTGAGGACACCATGCGCCTGAAAGATAAAGTCGCAATCGTCACCGGCGCCGGCTCGGGCATGGGCGAAGCCATCGCGCATACTTATGCGCGCGAGGGCGCCAAGGTCGCGGTGCTCGACGTCAACGAGCAGGCGGCGAACAAGGTGGCGAGTGCGATCGGCGCAAGCGCGCTCTCGGTAGCGTGCGACGTCACCAGCAAGGCGGATATCACGCGCGCCGTCGAGATGACTGAAAAGAAATTCGGTGTCACCGACATCCTCGTCAACAATGCCGGCGTCGCCCACGTCAACAAGCCGCTGATGGAAATCGACGAGCGTGAATACGACCGCGTGTTCGACGTGAACGTGAAGGGGCTCTTCATGTTCATCCAGGCGGTGGTGCCGGCGATGCGCGCGAAGGGTGGCGGGGTGATCGTCAATATCGGCTCGACCGCGGGCCTGCGGCCGCGGCCGGGCCTCTCGGCCTACAACGCCACCAAAGGCGCCGTGCACAATCTGACCAAGACGCTCGCGGTCGAACTCGCGCCCGACAAGATCCGCGTGTGCGCCATCGCGCCGGTCGCGACCGACACGCCGCTGCTGCCGACCTTCCTCGGCCCGGCACCTGGGCAGCGCGAGAAGTTCATCGCCACCGTGCCGCTCGGGCGGCTCGCGACCTCGCAGGACATCGCGGATGCCGCGCTGTTCCTCGCCTCGCAGGAAGCGAAATTCCTCACCGGGAAC
Organism: Pseudolabrys sp.; assembly: GCA_035546455.1. GTDB lineage: Bacteria > Pseudomonadota > Alphaproteobacteria > Rhizobiales > Xanthobacteraceae > Pseudolabrys. Next base: position 16,962 of record DASZXA010000052.1, on the reverse strand, counting down.
ATCATGGAAGTGGACGGCGGGCGTTGCGTTTAGCGGACGGTCGTTAAACTTTTACCGATTGTTAACCAACGAGATCGTTGAAAAATCACGTTTTTTGGCTTTCCGGCGTCATTGAGCCTTGCTACATCTGACGCATGGCCGAGGCCGAAAAAGCTGAAGAACCGAAACCGCTGATGGATGCCGTGCGCGCGGCGCGCATCGACGCCGCCGAACGTTCCGGCGTGGTGGTCGATCTGCGCGACGCCGAACTGGCGCGGCTCGAACTGCTCAACGACGCGCTCGACCCGCTGTTCAAGGAAATCCCCGCCAGCATCGAATTGTTCGACCGCGGCATCAGCCGGGGCGACACGCCGCGGCTGTGGGTCGACGCGATCGCGCACGTCGTGATGGGGCGCGACAAGCGCATCTATCGCTTCGTGCAGGACACGCGGTTTGGCCGCACGGTGATCGCGGAATCCTACGAGGTGCCGGCGATCGTCGAAGCGGTGACGAATTACGTCGCGCGGCGGCTGGTGGAGCGCGAGCGCGCGCTGGCGGACGATGCGTCGTCCAATCAGGCGATCGCCAAGCGCGCCGCCGCGCTCGATCGCAAGAAGCGGCGCTGGAGCACGGTGCGGACATTCCTGCTTGGGCTGATTGTCGGCATCGGCGTGCTGGTCGCGCTGGCGTTCTTGAGCACGCACTAAGCGGTAAGTACGACCTTCTTGATCGTGGCGACCCTGTCATCGTCACCAATGCCGCGCATTTCCATCTCGCAACGCCAGGCGCCGGGCTCACCCTCGATCCGGTAGAGATTGTAGCCGCCGGCGTCATGGCTCTTGCCCGGCGCGGCGGAGGCCGATGGCACGCCGACCGCCGGCACGCGGCCTTCCGGCCCGATCAGCCAGTGAAGCTGATGGATGTGGTCGTGGCCGTGCAGGATCAACTCGGCGCCGTGCTCGGCGATCACCGCCTTGAAGGCGCGCGCATCGGTCAGCTTCTTGTAGCGCGGCGCGTCGCTCTCCGGTGGATGATGAATCAGGACGACGCGGAACAGCTTTTCGTCCTTGAGGGCGGGGAGGAGCCGCGCGAGGCGGGCGAGCTGGTCGTCGCCCAAGCGGCCGGTCGCCATCAAAGGCGGTGTCGGCACGCCGGTGTTGAGCGCAATCAGCACGATACGGCCGCGGCGGCGCACGAAGGGAAAGTCCCCGCTGCCGTCATCGCCGCGCATCGAATCCGCGGTGGCTTCGCGCATCATCTCGACTGCGCCCGGCACGTAGGCGTCGTGATTGCCCGGGATCACGGTGAGATCGTATTGCGGGCCTAAGCCGGGCAGCCATTTGCGCAGGTTTTCGAACTCTTCCGGCAGCGCGATGTTGGCGAAATCGCCGGTGATGGCGATGTGCTCGGTGGCGGTGGTCTTGAGGTCGCCGATCACGCGGCGCAGCGCCGCCGGATCGTGGACGAAACGCCTTTTGCGCTGCCAGTTGAAGTAGCCGGTGACGCGCTTGCCGACCAGTTCGCGCCGGGTCGGCGCCGGCAGCGGCGACAGATGCGGGTCGGACAGGTGCGCGAGGGTGAACATGGTCAGATCATGCCCGTCCCACAGCGGCGCATCCAGATCAAGAACTTCCCGATGCAGAGCGGTATTGTCGCGCCATGAGTCGACTCCGCCGCGCGCTGGAGCCGGTCGTGCGCCGGCTCTTCCACCTCTACTGGCGCTTTCAGCGCGGCGCGACGCTCGGCGTGCGCGGCATGGTGATCGACGGGAATGGCCGCGTGCTGCTGATCCGGCACACTTACGTTCCCGGCTGGCATCTGCCGGGCGGCGGCGTCGAGACCGGCGAGACGATGCTCGGCGCGCTGACGCGGGAGTTACGAGAGGAGGGGAATGTCGAGCCGACCGGCGTGCCGGTGCTGTACGGCATTTATTTCAACCGGCAGGCGTCGCGGCGCGATCATGTGGGGCTGTTCGTGGTGCGTGATTTTCGCCAGACCGGTGAGCACAAGCCCAATTACGAGATCGCGGAATGCGCATTCTTTGCGCGCGATGCCTTGCCGGACGGGACCACCAAGGGCACGCGGGCGCGGATCGCCGAGGTGTTCAAGGGCATTCCGGCCTCAGAGTTCTGGTGACTAACCGAACCGCGCGCGATCGTGCGGCGCGCTGAAGTCGATCTGCGGACCGAGCGGGACGATGCCGGTCGGGTTCACCTGAAGCTGGCTGCCGTAATAGTGGTTCTTGATGTGCTCGAGGCTGACGGTCTCGGCGATGCCCGGCATCTGGTAAAGCTCGCGCATGTAGTTCGACAGGTTCGGATAATCCCAGAGGTGCTGCCAGTTGCATTTAAAGTGGCCATAATAGACGGCGTCGAATCGCACCAACGTCGTGAACAGCCGCCAGTCCGCTTCGGTCAACTGCTTGCCGGCGAGGTAGCGGCGCTCGGCGAGCACCCCTTCAATCTCGTCGAGCGCGTCGAACAGATTGCGGAAGGCTTCTTCGTAAGCGGCCTGCGTCTTGGCGAAGCCGGTGCGGTAAACACCATTGTTGATGTTCGGATAGACGAGGTCGTTGATGCGGTCGATCTCGGCGCGCAGCGCCGGCGGGTAATAGTCGGTCTTCGCGCCGGTAAATTTGTCGAATGCCGAATTGAGCATCCGGATAATTTCGGACGATTCATTGTTGACGATGGTGTTGCGCTTCTTGTCCCACAGCACCGGCACGGTGACGCGGCCGGTGAATTTCGGATCGGCGACAAGATAGATCTCCGACAATTTCTGTTTGCCGTTGAGGAGATCGCCGGTCGAGCCTTCCGACTTGTCGAACGTCCAGCCGTCCTTGCCCATGTGCCAGGATGTGACCGACATCGGGACGATGTCGTCGAGCTTCTTGAGCTTGCGGAAGATGATGGCGCGCGAGGCCCAGGGGCAGGCGAGCGAAACATAGAGGTGATAGCGGCCGGGCTCGGCAGCGAAGCCGCCTTCGCCGGAAGGGCCGGGCGCGCCGTGGGGCGTCACCCAGTTGCGGAATTTCGTGGCGGGACGGACGAAGTGGCCACCTTTGTGCTGCGCGACATCGTCCTGCCAGACACCATCCACCAATTGACCCATGATTGCACTCCTTGCCCGTTAGGCATCTAGGCAGCCGGAGCGCCTGCGCAATGGACCGGACGGCGGCGGAGTGCTAATCGCGCTGCCATCAACGGGTTCCGATTCCCCGCATGAACGAGCTGTCGCTCAACATCCAGCAGGAAACGGCGGAGGATGCAGTCGCCATCGAGCGGCTGCACGAGCGCACGTTCGGCCCCGGCCGCTTCACCCGCACGGCCTTCCGGCTGCGCGAGCGGCGCGGCCACAAGCGCGAGCTGTCGTTTACGGCGCGGGTCGGCACGCTGATGGTCGGGTCGATCCAGTTGACGCCGGTGCGGATCGGCGAGGTGAAGGCGCTGCTGCTCGGGCCGCTCACGGTCGAGCCGCCGTTCCGCGGCCACGGGGTCGGCAAGGCGCTGATCGAGCGTGCGCTCGCCGAGGCGAAGGCGCAGGGCCATAAACTGGTGATGCTGGTGGGCGACGAACCCTATTACGGCAAGCACGGTTTCAAGAAAGTGCCGCTGCGGCAGGTGAAGCTGCCGGGACCGGTCGATTACGAGCGCGTGCTGGTGGCAGAGCTTGCGCCCGGCGCCTTCGACGGCGTCGCCGGCTTGATGCAGACCGATTGGGACTAGCGGCCTTCGCGTGCCATCGAAGGTCGCGTCAGCGGCCTTCGCGTGCCCATGTGAGGGCCAGCGAGCCGATCAGCAGCAGCAGCCCGATCACGCCGGCGAAGATCGGCAGCACGCCGATCCCGCGCACCACGCTGGCGTCACGCATCTTCAGCCCGATCCAGTCGTCGCCGCGATAGGTCGTGCTGGAATGCACCGGCACGACGCGCGGCACGTTGGCGGTGTTGTTGCTCTCGATCCGGCGCGCGCTGCCGCCGGTGGCATTGGCGATATCCTTCAGCACGTCGGTGGTCGACGTGACTTCGGCAAACTCGCGCGGATTGGCCGGGCCGAGATTGGTGAGCGCGGTGAGCTTGCCGTCGGTCGCGCGCCACAGGCCAAGCTCGTCGGCGCGGACGGTCGACTTCCACAGGCCCGGTTCCGACGCTTGCAGGGTGAGCGTGCGGGTCTGGCCGCTCGGCGAGGTCAATGTCACCTGATCCACATTGTCGGCCATGGTTTGCCGCTCGACGGTGAGATCGCGGCCCTGCGCGACGAGGCGCAGCGCCTCCTCTTCGAGATCGGGCTGCTTCATCAGCCAGTGCGACAGGTTGCGCAGCAGATCGAGATGCGGGCCGCCACCTTCGTAGCCGCGCGCCCACAGCCAGATGTGGTCGGAGAGGAGAAGCGCGACGCGGCCTTTGCCCTCGCGGGAAAGCACCAGCGCCGGCTTGTTGTCGGGGCCCTGCAGCAGGCTGGTGCCGGTCGAGCGCCGGATGTTGACGAGCCGGAACCAGTGGCTCCAGTGCGGCGGATTGGCGTCCGAACCCGCCAGGCCGCGCGTCACCGGATGCTTCTTGCCGGCCTCGGTTTCGGTGGCGCGGAACGGCTCTTCGGTCACGTCGCCGGTCGGCTCGGCCGGCAGGATCATGTCGAGCGGCGTGCGCCAAAGGCTGGCGGGGCTCGCGTAATCGGGCCCGGCGGCGATCAGCACCGCGCCGCCGTCACGCACATATTTCGCGATGTTGTCGAAATAGGCGATCGGCAGCACGCCCTGGCGGGCGTAGCGGTCGAAGATGATGAGTTGGAATTCGTTGATCTTCTGCTGGAACAGCTCGCGGGTCGGGAAGGCGATCAGCGACAGCTCGTTGATCGGCGTGCCGTCCTGCTTTTCCGGCGGGCGCAGAATGGTGAAGTGAACCAGGTCGACCGAGGCGTCGGATTTCAGCAGCGAACGCCAGGTGCGCTCACCGGCGTGCGGCTCGCCCGACACCAGCAGCACACGCAGCTTGTCGCGCACGCCGTCGATGGAGACGACGGCGCGGTTGTTCACTTGCGTCAGCTCGCCGTCGATCGGCGATGCCTCGATCTCGACAATGTTGGGTCCGGCATGTGGGATCGGCACGTTGACCTTGAGGTCGGCCTGCACGTTCTCGGTGCGCTGCTCGATCACCTCGCCGTCACGCCGCACGGTGATCTCGGCGGTGCCAAGCTGCGCGCCGTGATCCTCGACGCGGAAATTGATGGTCTGCTGCTGGCCGACAATGCCGAAGCGCGGCGCATTGGTGAGGACGACGCGGCGGTCGCGCTCGCCGGAATGGCCGGTGATGAGGGCGTGGAGCGGTGCGGAGAGGCCGAGCGCCTCGGCGTTGGCCGGCACGTCGTGGACGCGGCCGTCCGTGATCATGATGGCGCCGGCGACACGGTCGGGCGGCACATCGGCCAGCGTCGATGAGAGCGCCGAGAAGAGGCGGGTGCCGTCGGTTTCGCCGTCGGCCTGGCCGGCCTCGGCGACGCGGACTTCGAGGCCCGGAATGCGGTGCAGCCGGTCGACCAGCTCCTTGCGTACGGCATCGGTCTGCTGCGTGCGGTCGCCGAACGACTGGCTTGGGCTCTTGTCGACGATGACGGCGGCGACCGACGGAATCGGGTCGCGGTCTTCGCGCGTCAGCGACGGGTTGGCGAGCGCCAGCACCATCAGCGCCATCGCGACCGCGCGCAGCAGCGCGCCGCGGCTGCGAACCAGCAGCAGGATCGCGGCGAGCAGCACGGCGGCGCCGAACGCAGCCCACACCACATAGGCCGGCGCAAGAGGTGCAAATGAGACGCCGAGGTTCACCGCATCGCTCCTACTGCCCCAGCCGCTCGAGCAGCGCCGGGATATGAACCTGATCGGCCTTATAGTTGCCGGTCAGCACGTACATCACGATGTTGACGCCGGCACGAAAAGCCATTTCGCGCTGGCGCGGATCGCCGGGGACTAGCGGCAGCATGGGCTGGCCATCCGGCCGCATCGCCCAGGCACCGGCGAGATCGTTCGAGGTGATCATGATCGAGGACACGCCGTCGCCGGCACGAGCCGGGCGGTTCGGGCCTTGATCGTCGGGGTCGTCCGGCAGCGCCTCGACCCAAAGCTGGCCGTCGGTGTAGCGGCCGGGGAAGTCGCGCAGCAGGAAGAACGTTTTGGTGAGCACGTGATCGCGCGGCACCGGCTCGAGCTGCGGAATGTCGAGCGAGGAAAGAATAGTCCGCAGCGCGGTCATCGCCGGCGTGCTGCTGGTGCTGCCCGGCACGGCTTCCACAGCATCGCGCGTGTCGAACAGAATGGTGCCGCCGCCCTTCATGTAACTGTCGATGCGCGTCAGCGTGTCTTGCGAAGGCTTGGCGGCGTCGGCGAGCACCGGCCAGTAGATGATCGGGAAGAAGGCAAGTTCGTCGCGCGAAGGGTCAATGCCGATCGGCTCGCCCGCTTCGAGCGCGGTGCGCTGGGCGAGGAAGAGCGTGAGCCCCTGCAGGCCGGCCTTGCTGATGTTGTCGACCTGCGCATCGCCGGTGACGACGTAAGCCAGTCGCGTTTGCAGCGTTGCCTTCATGGCGAAATCAGCTTCGGCGGCGGACAGCTCGTGCGGCTTCTCCTGCGCGTGGGCGGGCATCGCGTTGATGAGCGGCCACGCCAGCACGCCGATTGCCAACAGCGCGGCGACGCGGCGGCGGCGCGCCAGCGTCGCGATGCCGCCCGACAGCATCAGCATCACCAGCGCGTCGATGGCGAGCAACGCCAGCGCGGCGAGGAACACCGGGCCGCGCAGGTCGAGCGGTTCGCCGTGGCGATAGACATCGTGGCGCGCGCTGAGCGGCGAGAAATCGATCGGCATCGGGCGGTCGCCCGGCGCAAGCGTGTTCACGGCGACGAGGCCTTCCGGCGGGCCATAGAAACCGGGCGGATGCTCGGCGGTGCCGCGGTCGGTGTAATTGACCGGCACCGGCCGCGCATTCGACGGCGGCGTGCCGAATGCGCCGAAGCCGTCGAGGATGCGGGTCGGCGGCACCACCTGCGCGGTGGCGGAATTTTTCGTCGTGGCGGCGTCTGGCGCCGCGCCGGCGAGGTTGACGATGCGTTTGAGCATTTCGACGAACGCGCCCGAGATCGGCATATCCGACCAGCGCGTGTCGGCAGTGACATGGAACAGCACGATCATGCCCTTGCCACGGCGCTGGCCGGTGACGAGCGGCGTGCCGTCGGCAAGCGTCGCCCAAGTGCGGCTGGTGAGGTCGGCGTCCGGCTCGGCAAGAATCTGGCGCGTCACCGTTACGTCGTTCGGCACCGTCATGCCGGCGAACGGGCTCTCGCGCGAGAAGGCGGACAATTGTTGTGGCTTCTCCCAGCTCAGGCTGCCGCCGAGGATGCGGCCGCCGCGGCGCAGCTTGACCGGCACAAGGTCGTCGTCTTCGGCCGCAAGGTGCGGGCCTGCGAAACGCACCAGCACGCCGCCATCGTCGATCCACTTGTTGAGGCGGGCGCGTGCATCGCCGGCGACGTTGCCGACATCGGCGAGAATGAGCATCGGCAGCTTCTGGTCGAGAAAGCGTGTTACGGCCTCGGCCGGCGCGATGCCTTCCGCAACGCGCACATCGGCGAAGGGGGTGAGGGCGCGCTGCAAATAATAATTGGCGCCGATCAAAGGCTGCGAACGGTCGGCGGTTGAGCCGGATACAACGCCGATTGTTCTGCGCCTCCATCGCTTATCGAGCAGTTGCACGGCGCCGCTCGACCGTTCACCGGCAATTTCGAGGCGAGCAACGTCGTTGCGGATCTCGACCGGCAGGTCGACTGTCGCCGTCGTTTCGCGGTCGTTCGGGCCGAACGCAAAGCTTGTTTCGCCGAGCGGCAGGCCCTTGAGGTCGATGGCCTGCACCAGGCCGTTTGCGGCAGCGCCGCTTTGCGCCCGCAGCACCATCACAGTCAGCGCGCCGGCGGCATTGTCGGCCGCGGCGAGCGCATGCGGCGGCGTGAGGCCGCCTTCGACCACGGTGAGCGGGTGCTTGCCTTTGGCATCTTCAAGGCCGCGCACGAACTCGCCGGCCTTGCCGAGATCGACGCCGTCCGACAGCCAGACCAACTCGACATCGGGCGCGCCTGCGAGGAAGCGGGTGATGACCGGCAGCGCACCGGCGCGGTCGACGGTCTGCGGCTTGGGCTTCAACTGCTGAAGCTGGACACGGGCGGCGCCGGCCGGTTGCAGCGAGATCTCGCGCGTCGTCTCCGACAGCGGCAGGAAGGCGACACCGCGCCCGTCGGCGTCGGCGCGCGCCAGAATTTCGTCCGCGGTGCGCAGCCGCTCGTCCCACGACGCGGCGGCGGACCAGCCATCGTCGATCAACAGCAGCAGCGGCGCGCTGCGGTCGGTGCTGGCGAGCGGCGGATTCCACAGCGGGCCGGCGGCGGCGATGATGATGAGCGTCGCCAGCAGCAGGCGCAGCAAGGTGAGCCACCACGGCGTGCGCGACGGCGTTTCTTCCTTCGGCGCGATCTCGAACAGCAGCCGCGTCGGCGGGAAATTGATCTGCTGCGGGCGCGGCGGCACCAGCCGCAACAGCCACCACAGTACCGGCAGGCCGAGCAGCCCAAGCAGGACCAGCGGCTGTGCGAAGGCGAGGGGGAGGCCGGCGATCATGCGCGGATGTCCGCGCCGGTGCGGGCGGGCTGGCCGCTCTGGATGAGGGCGTGGGCGCCGGCGACCATGCGGCCGTGAAGCGCGAACAGAAGCTCGGTCGGGCCGCGATCGGTGCGATGGACGGTGAAGCTCCAGCCGAAGTGATCGCACTCGGCGCGCAGCGCAGCGCGGTGATTGGCGAGCAGCTTCTGGTAGTCATTGCGCCAGGTTTCGGCGCGGCCCGCGGTGATGCTGCCGAAGCCTTCCGGCTCGATGAATTCGACGCGGCCGGCGTAGGGGAAAGTCTCTTCCGCCGGATCGACGACCTGGACGACATGGCCGCGCGCGCCGTTCGCCGCGAGCTGGCCGATGGTGCGGCGGAATTCCGAAACCGGGCTCCAGAAGTCGGACAGCAGCAGCACTTCCGAGTACGGCGCAGGCGCGAAATTCGGCGGCAGGCTCGGGCGCTCCGAGGTGTCGTGCACCATCGCTTCCGCGATCTTCTCGATGACGTTGCGATTGGCGCTGGGGCGCATCAACTCGGGGACGCCGACGCGCTCGCCGCCCTGCACCAGCACTTCCGCCATCGCGAAGGAGACGACCAGTGCGCGGTCGAGTTTGCTCCATTCGGTGAGATGCGAAGAAAAATCCATCGACGGCGAGCGATCCGGCCACAGCCAGATGGTGTGTGAGGCTTCCCATTCACGCTCGCGAACGTAGAGATGATCGTCGCGCGCCGAGCGGCGCCAATCGACATGGCCGGCCGGTTCGCCGGAAACGAAGCGGCGGTACTGCCAGAAGTTCTCGCCCGGCCCGGCGCGGCGGCGGCCGTGCAGACCGTGATAGACGGTCGCGGCCACGCGGCGGGCCTCAAGAATGAGGCGCGGAATGCGGGCGGCCAGCTTCCGGCTCTTGCCGGCCGCCGCCTTTACCGCTCCGCTCTCCGTCTCATTCAGACGAGGGTCGGACATTCACTATCCAATGCGGGCTTTCAGCCGCCCGATGACGTTGGTGACGGTCTCGCCTTCGGCGCGCGCGGCGAAGGTGAGGGCCATGCGGTGCTTGAGCACCGGCTCCGCCAGCTCGACCACGTCGTCGATCGACGGTGCGAGGCGGCCGTCGAGCAGCGCGCGGGCGCGGACCAGCAGCATCAGAGCCTGGCTGGCGCGCGGGCCGGGGCCCCAGGAGATCAGCTTGCCGATCTCGCCGGCATCGGGACCGGGGCGCGCCGAACGCACTAGCGCGAGGATTGCGGCCACAACGGACTCGCCAACCGGCAGGCGGCGCACCAGACGCTGCGCCTGCATCAGCTCGTCGGCGGTCATCGCCTGCTTGACGCGGCCCTCTTCGGCGCCGGTGGTGTCGAACAGAATTTTCCGTTCGGCTTCCTGATCCGGGTAATCGACGTCGATCTCCATCAGGAAGCGGTCGAGCTGCGCCTCGGGAAGCGGGTAGGTGCCTTCCTGCTCCAGCGGGTTCTGTGTCGCGAGGACATGGAACGGCTTGGGCAGATCGTGGCGCGCACCGGCGACGGTGACGTGCTGTTCCTGCATCGCTTGCAGCAGTGCGGACTGCGTGCGCGGCGACGCGCGATTGATCTCGTCGGCCATCAGCAACTGCGCGAACACCGGACCCGGAATGAAACGGAAATTGCGCTTGCCGCCGGCGCCTTCCTCCAGCACTTCGCTGCCGAGGATGTCTGACGGCATCAGGTCCGGCGTGAACTGGATGCGGCGCGCATCGAGGCCGAGCGCGGTCCCCATCGTGTCGACCAGCTTGGTCTTGGCGAGACCCGGCACGCCGACCAGCAGGCCGTGACCGCCGGACAGAACGGTGATGAGCGCGTGGTCGATGACCTTGTCCTGGCCGAAGATCACCGCGCCGATCGCCGCCTTGGCGGCGCGCACATGCGCGGCGGTCGCCTCGGCCGCGCGCACGATCATGTCTTCGAGCTTCTCGAGATTTTCGCCGCCGGCCGCCGCCATGTCTGGCTCCTTTCGCGCACCTGACCCGTTTCTCCGGGTCATAACCGCATCAAAGCCCCTTCCGATCCCTCGAAAAGGGGCGAATCTGGCTCATTGCATCGCAACAGCTTACGCTATCTTCCGCGGCGCAGACCGTTGAATCACGAAGATGCGAACAGGCCAGAAGTCCAGAAGTCTGCTGAATCGTTAGGAAAACAATGGCGAAGACAGGGCAGAAAAGCCTCGAAGGCTTGACCGCATCGCTGCCCCGACCGGGGGACAGAGGGCTGCCGCCTGTCCACCTGTGGAATCCGCCATTCTGTGGCGACATCGACATGCGGATCGCCGCGGACGGCACCTGGCACTACATGAAGACGCCGATCGGCCGGCCGGCTTTGGTCAAATTGTTCGCAACGGTGCTCAAGCGGGAAGGTGACAGGCATTTTCTCGTCACGCCGGTGGAGAAAGTCGGTATTGCGGTGGACGACGCGCCCTTCGTTGCGGTGGAAATGCGGGCGGAGGACGGCGTGCTCAATTTCCGGACCAATGTCGACGAGTGGATCGCGTGCGACCGCGATCACGCGCTGCGCTTCGAGCCCGAGCGGACCGGCGGGCTCAAGCCTTACCTGCACGTGCGCCGCGACCTTTGGGCACGGCTGACGCGGCCGCTGTTCTACGAACTGGTCGAGCGCGGCGAGGAGCGCACGGTGGATGGCCGGGACGTGTTCGGCGTCGCCTCGGGCGGCGCGTTCTTCGTGATGGCGGATGCCAGCGCGGTGCGGGAGTTCGCCTGATGCAGCAAGCGGCGACCGGGCTGACCTCGGCGGAATTCTTTGCGCGCGTACGAAAGCGGCTGACGCTCGACGTGCCGGTCGGGCTGACCGATCCGAATGTCGTCCCGCGCCGCGGCGATCACGATGTCGATCCGGTGATGGCCAAGATCGCCTTGGTCCGGCCGATCCGGCCCGCTGCGGTGCTGGTTCCGGTGATCGAGCGCGATGAGCCGATGGTGCTGCTGACGCAGCGCACGTCTCATCTCAAGGAGCATTCCGGCCAGATCGCGTTTCCCGGCGGCAAGATCGATGCCGACGAGACGCCGCGCGACGCGGCGCTGCGCGAGACGGAAGAAGAGATCGGCCTCAGCCGCGGCGCGATTGAGCCGCTCGGCTTCCTCGATCTCTACATGACGACGCTCGGCTATCGCATCGTGCCGTTGATCGCGCGGGTGAAGCCGCCATTCGAGCTCGTGCTCAACAGCGCGGAGGTGGACGAGACCTTTGAGGTGCCGCTCGCCTTCCTCATGGAGCCGGGCAATCTGCAGCGCCATTCGCGCGAATGGCAGGGCATGACGCGCAGCTATTACGCGATCCCGTTCGAGAAGCGGTATATCTGGGGCGTGACCGCCGGCATCCTGCGCAATCTGCACGAACGGATTTACCGCGAATGATCCGCCCGTTCTTCACCGAGGTGCTGCTGTTCGTCACGCCGTTCGCGCTTTACGTGGTTTTCCTGTGGGCGACGAAGAACGAGATCCTGCATCCCGACCACTGGCCGGTGTCGCGCATCGTCTCGCTCGCTGTTGTCGCGCTGCTGCTGGTGCTCGGCAGCTTCTTGTATTTCGCCAATTACACCGGCGCGCCGGTCGGCTCGAACTATGAGCCGGCGCACATGGAGAACGGCAAGTTCGTGCCGGGGCGGGTGCGGTGATGGCTGACCGCCGCTTGCAGGCGACGTGGCTCAACGACGGTGGCTTGCCGCGGCTGCTTGCGGTGCTCGACGCCAACGGCGAGGAGACGCGCGCGGTCGGCGGCGCGGTGCGCAATGCGCTGCTCGGCATGCCGGTCGGCGAGATCGACGTCGCGACCACCGCGACGCCGGATGAAGTGGTGAAGCGCGTTACTGCGGCGGGATTCAAGGCGGTGCCGACCGGGATCGAACACGGCACCGTGACGGTGGTGATCGACAGCGTGCCGTTCGAGGTGACCACCTTGCGGCGAGATGTCGAAACCGACGGCCGCCACGCCAAGGTTGCGTTCGGCCGCGACTGGAAGACCGACGCCGAGCGCCGCGACTTCACCATCAACGCGCTGTCGGTGTCGCGCGACGGCACCATTCACGACTATGTCGGCGGGCTCGCAGATCTCGAAAAGCGCAAGGTGCGCTTCATCGGCGAGCCAAAGAAGCGCATCGAGGAAGACTATCTGCGCGTGCTCCGCTTCTTTCGTTTCCACGCCGCCTATGGCGAGGGCGCGCTCGACGCGGAAGGCTTGCATGCCTGCATCGCCGCGCGGGGCAGGCTCGACCAGCTCTCGCGTGAGCGCGTGCGGATGGAGATGGTCAAGCTGCTGATTGCCCCGCGCGCCGCGCCGGTGCTCGAAGCGATGGCGGACGCCGGTTTGCTGGGCACGCTGCTGGCTGGCGTGCCGAACGGCGTGCATTTTGCTGCGATGGCTGCGATCGAGCATGCGCTGTCGCTGCCGCCGAATGCGATGCGGCGGCTTGCGGCGCTCGCTGTCATGGTTGTGGAAGACGCCGAGCGCTTGGGCGAGAAGCTGCGGCTGTCGAAAGCCGAGCAGGCGCAACTCGCTTCAATGGGGCAGGCGTGGTGGCGCCGGATCGTCCCCGCGGGCGATAAGCTTGCAAAGCCCTGGCTCTATCGTCTCGGGCCGGAGCAATTCATCGATCGCGTGTTGCTCGCATGGGCGCGCTGCGGTGCACCGGCCGACGATGCGAAGTGGCGTGAACTCGCCACGCTGCCGCAGCGCTGGACCGCGCCAATCTTTCCGATCAAGGCCGCCGACCTGATGGCGCGCGGCGTCGACAAGGGGCCGAAGCTCGGCATTGCGCTCGAAGCCGCCGAAAATGCCTGGATTGCCGCCGGTTTCCCGTCGGCAAAATCCGATCTCGATGCCATCGCGGAGGCGGCGGCCAAGGTTTAGATTAACCCCATGGCCAGCCGTCCTTCAGATCTCGCCAGACGCGTTGCCGAGAGGCGCGACCGCCGCAAGCTGGCGCGCAGCGACGCGTTCCGGCGCCATACCTTCACGCTGCCGCGCGAGGATGCCCGCGCCAAGGCGCGCGAGATGTTCGCGCGCTATCCGAAGACCGCCTACATGACCGAAATTGAAAGCTGGCGCGAGCTGCCGGACGACCATATCGAGTTCACCATGCGGCGGCTGCCGACCGCAGATTAAGCGGTTGATGTTGCACGCGCCCCGTTGCGCGGCGGGTGCATCGGCGTAAAGAGAACGCCGTGGATATCCTCGCCGGTTTTTCCGACATTTCGATCTGGCTGCTGCTCACGGTCGCGGCCGTTGCGCTGATTTCAAACTTCATCGGCGGCATTGCGGGTTATGGCAGCGGCGCGCTGCTGCCGCTTGTGCTGGTGCCGACGATCGGTGCTGCGCCGGTCGTGCCGATCATCGCGATCCAGGCGCTGTTTTCCAACACCAGCCGCGTCGCCGCCTATCGCGCCCACGCCGATTGGCGGCGCGCAACGATTGCAATCGTCTGCGCGATCCCGACCTGCATTCTCGGCGCGTGGGGCTACACGTTGCTCACCGGCAAGGGGGCGGCCATCGTGATCGGCGCCATGCTGATCGCCAGCGTGCCGTTGCGGCGGCTGCTCAAGCATCACGGCGCGCGCTTTAACGATGTGACGTTTGGTTTGGGTTCGTTTGGCTACGGCGTGCTGGTCGGCGGCACCGCGGGCTCCGGCGTGGTGATGCTCTCGCTGCTGATGGCGGCGGGACTGCAAGGCGCCGCGGTGATCGCGACCGACGCGATGGTGTCGATTATCATTGGCATCGTGAAGGTGTCGGTGTTCGCGATCAACGGCGCGGTGACCGCGCAGGTGCTGGCTTTTGCGCTGCTGATCGGGTTGCTTGCGATCCCCGGGCCGTTCATGGCGCGGGCATTTCTCGCGCGTGTGCCGGTGCATTTTCACACCGCGATCCTCGACGCGGTGGTGCTGCTCGGCGGCGTCGTGATGGTGATCAGCGCCTTTCGTTAGTTTTATTTTTGCGCGCGATCTTGTCCGAAAACCGGTATCCACTTTTCGGGATCACGCGCCGGCGCTAGGGCCACTTCACCACAGGCGGCAGCGACGACAGGATCGATGCGACATTGCCGCCGGTCTTGAGGCCGAAAATCGTGCCGCGGTCGTAGAGCAGGTTGAATTCGACGTAACGGCCGCGGCGCACGAGCTGTTCCTCGCGCTCGGCGTCAGTCCATGTTTTCTCGAAATTCGCGCGCACGATCTGCGGATAGACCTTGAGCAGCGCGCGGCCGGTGTCCTGCACGAAGGCGAAGGTCCGGTCCCAGTCGCTCTCGAGATAATCGAAGAAGATGCCGCCGATGCCGCGCGGCTCGTTGCGGTGCTTGAGGAAGAAATAGTCGTCGCACCACGCCTTGAACTTGTCGTAAGGCGCGATCTCGCGATGCGCGTCACAAGCCGCCTTCATCGCGGCGTGGAAGGCGAGGGTATCGGGATCGCTCTGGGTGCGGCGGGCATTGAGCACCGGCGTGAGATCGCCGCCGCCGCCGAACCACGCCTTCGTTGTCACGACAAAACGCGTGTTCATGTGCACCGCCGGCACGTGCGGACTGCGCGGATGCGCGATCAGCGAAATGCCGGACGCCCAGAACCGCGGATCGGTGTCGGCGCCGGGAATCTGCGCGCGGAATTCCGGCGCGAACTCGCCGAACACGGTCGAACAGTGCACGCCGGCTTTCTCGAACAGCCGGCCATGCAGCATCGCCATCGTGCCGCCGCCACCGTCTTGTCCGGAATGGTCCTTGCGCTGCCATGGCGTGCGGACGAAGCGGCCTGGCGCGCCACCCGCACCCGCATCGTCTTCGAGTTTCTCGAAGGCGACGCAAATGTCGTCGCGCAGTTTTTCAAACCACGCGCGCGCTTTTGTTTTTCTCTCGTCGAGGGTCATGATGCGACGCCAGTCTGCCGTATCGCCTCGCCAGCCGCCATCGCCACGCTCATCGCGACGTTGAGCGAGCGCAGACCTTCGCGCATTGGAATCTTGAGCCGCGCATCGGCCGCCTCATGGACCGCCTCCGGTACCCCGGCGCTCTCGCGGCCGAACAGCAGCACGTCGCCATTGTGGTAGCGGAAGTCGAGATACGGCGTCGCCCCGGCCGTCGTGAACAGCAGCAGCCGCGCCGTAGTCTTGGCCCGCCAGGCCTCGAAGGCGGTCCAGCCGGTGTGGCGGACGATCGTGACCTGATCGAGGTAATCCATGCCCGCGCGCCGGAAGTGGCGGTCGGTAACCGGGAAGCCGGCCGGCTCGATGATGTGGGCTTCGAGCCCGATACAGGCACAAAGTCGCAGCACGGTTCCGGTGTTCTGGGCGATGTCGGGCTGGTAGAGGGCGATCCGGATCATAAAGTCCGTTCAGGCACATGGACTTGGGCGCGTCGAGCGGAATTTAGAAAGCTTAGGAAACGACCCGCAACCTATGGGGACTTCCCGGCTTTTTGCCCTTTGGCGGGCTTGCGCTTGCACCACAAGGGTGGCACTAAAACCGCGCTGTTCGCGCCGTCCTGCTTCGCCAGGTAGACGCCCAGCCCACCCGCCGCCGCAGGGTTTCTTCGATCCTGCCGGCTTCAAGCCGCGGATGGTTCCTTAATCAGCCGGGGGAGAGGGCTAGACGTGACGACCGTTTCTTCGGCGGAGCATACGCGACGCGACTTTCTTTATATCGCAACCGGCGCCGTGGGCGCGGTTGGGGCCGCCGCGGTTGCGGTGCCGCTTATCTCACAAATGAATCCCGACTCGTCGACCATCGCCGCCGGCGCGCCGATCCAGGTCGACCTGGCTCCGATCGCGGAAGGTCAGATCATCAAGGTGTTCTGGCGCTCGAAGCCGATCTTCATCTCTCATCGCAACAAGAAAGAGATCGACGAGGCGCGCAACGTCAATGTGGCGAGCCTGCCCGATCCGGAAGCCGACGATAAGCGCGTGAAGCCAGGCCACGACCAGTGGCTGGTCGTGATCGGCATCTGCACGCATCTGGGCTGCATCCCGCTCGCCCATCAAGGCGAGTTCGACGGGTGGTTCTGCCCCTGCCACGGTTCGCAGTACGACTCTTCCGGCCGCATCCGCAAAGGACCGGCGCCGAAGAACCTCTATTTGCCGCCGTATAAATTCGTTTCCGACACCAAAATCCAGATCGGCTAGCCGACCATGAGCGGACACATCGCCTACCAACCGCGCAGCGCGTTCATGAAGTGGATGGAACGCCGCCTGCCGATCGCCGGACTCGTTTATTCGTCCTTCGTCGTTTACCCGACGCCGCGCAACCTGAACTACTGGTGGACGTTCGGCGGCATCCTCGCCTTCATGCTCGGCGTGCAGATCATCACCGGCAT
>DASZXA010000051.1:0-47753 GCA_035546455.1 Pseudolabrys sp. | reverse complement strand
GGCGCAGGTCCGCAACATCGCCGGCGTGACGACGGCCGTCGCACGCGGCGACTTGTCGCGGAAGATCACGGTCGACGTCAAGGGCGAGATCCTCGAGCTGAAGGACACGATCAACACGATGGTCGATCAGCTCAACGCGTTCGCGTCGGAGGTCAGCCGCGTCGCGCGCGAGGTCGGCACGGAAGGGAAGCTCGGCGGCCGCGCGGAAGTGCCCGATGTCGCGGGCATCTGGAAGGACCTCACCGACTCGGTCAACGCGATGGGGACCAACCTCACCGCGCAGGTCCGCAACATCGCGGAGGTGACGACCGCCGTCGCCCGCGGCGACCTGTCGCGCAAGATCACCGTCGACGTGAAGGGCGAGATTTTGGCGCTGAAGGAAACCATCAACACGATGGTGGACCAGCTCAACGCCTTCGCCGGCGAAGTGACGCGCGTCGCCCGCGAGGTCGGCACCGAAGGCAAGCTCGGCGGTCAGGCGCAAGTCTCGGAAGTGTCCGGCGTGTGGAAGGACCTCACCGAGAGCGTCAATCAGATGGCGAACAACCTGACCGCGCAGGTTCGCAACATCGCGGAAGTGACGATCGCAGTGGCGAGCGGCGACCTGTCGAAGAAGATCACGGTCGACGTGCGCGGCGAGATCCTGCAGCTCAAGGAAGCCATCAACACGATGGTCGACCAGCTTCGTTCGTTTGCATCCGAGGTGACGCGCGTCGCGCGTGAAGTCGGCACCGAAGGCAAGCTCGGCGGTCAAGCGATCGTGCCCGGCGTCGCCGGTACCTGGAAAGACCTGACCGACAACGTCAACCTGCTGGCGGGTAATCTCACCACGCAAGTCCGTAACATCGCCGAGGTCACCACCGCGGTGGCGCAAGGCGACCTTTCGCGCAAGATCACCGTCGACGTGAAGGGCGAAGTGCTCGAACTCAAGAACACCATCAATACGATGGTCGACCAGCTCAACGCCTTCGCCGGCGAAGTCACCCGCGTCGCCCGCGAGGTCGGCACCGAAGGCAAGCTCGGTGGGCAGGCCAACGTGCCGGGCGTCGGCGGCACGTGGAAAGACTTGACCGACAACGTCAACCTGCTGGCGGGCAACCTCACCACGCAAGTCCGTAACATCGCCGAAGTCACCACTGCGGTGGCGCAAGGCGACCTGTCACG
Source organism: Pseudolabrys sp. (assembly GCA_035546455.1). Taxonomy (GTDB): domain Bacteria; phylum Pseudomonadota; class Alphaproteobacteria; order Rhizobiales; family Xanthobacteraceae; genus Pseudolabrys. Next base: position 46,589 of record DASZXA010000051.1, on the reverse strand, counting down.
CAAGATCACCGTCGACGTCAAAGGCGAAGTGCTCGAACTCAAAGACACCATCAACACGATGGTCGACCAGCTCAACGCGTTCGCCGGCGAAGTCACCCGCGTGGCGCGCGAGGTCGGCACCGAAGGTCGCCTCGGCGGTCAGGCCAACGTGCCGGGCGTCGGCGGCACCTGGAAGGACCTGACCGACAACGTCAACCTGCTGGCGGGCAACCTCACCACTCAGGTCCGCAACATCGCCGAAGTCACCACCGCGGTCGCACAAGGCGACTTGTCGCGCAAGATCACCGTCGACGTCAAAGGCGAGGTGCTCGAACTGAAAAACACCATCAACACGATGGTCGACCAGCTCAACGCCTTCGCCGGTGAAGTTACTCGCGTCGCGCGCGAGGTCGGCACCGACGGCAAGCTCGGCGGCCAGGCCAACGTGCCGGGCGTCGGCGGCACATGGAAAGACTTGACCGACAACGTCAACCTCCTCGCCGGCAACCTCACCACCCAGGTCCGCAACATCGCCGAAGTCACCACCGCGGTCGCTCAGGGCGACCTGTCGCGCAAGATCACGGTCGACGTGAAGGGCGAAATTCTCGAACTCAAGAACACCATCAACACGATGGTCGACCAGCTCAACGCCTTCGCCGGCGAAGTCACCCGCGTGGCCCGCGAGGTCGGCACCGAAGGCAAGCTCGGCGGTCAGGCCCAGGTGCCGGGCGTGGCCGGCACCTGGAAAGACCTGACCGACAACGTCAACTTCATGGCGTCGAACCTGACCGCGCAAGTCCGCAACATCGCCGAGGTGTCGACCGCGATCGCCAATGGCGACCTGTCGAAGAAGATCACGGTGGACGTGCGCGGCGAAATTCTGCTGCTCAAGGACACCATTAACACAATGGTCGAGCAGCTTCGCTCGTTCGCCGGCGAAGTGACGCGCGTCGCGCGTGAGGTCGGCACCGACGGCCGCCTCGGCGGCCAGGCCGTGGTGCCCGGCGTCGGCGGCACGTGGAAGGACCTGACCGACAACGTCAACCAGCTCGCCAGTAACCTGACCACACAAGTCCGCAATATCGCCGAAGTGACAACCGCGGTCGCGCGCGGCGACCTGTCGCGCAAGATCACGGTGGATGTGAAAGGCGAAATTCTCGCGCTGAAAGAAACCATCAACACGATGGTGGACCAATTGAACGCCTTCGCCGGCGAGGTCACGCGCGTCGCCCGCGAAGTCGGCACCGAAGGCAAGCTTGGCGGCCAGGCCAACGTGCCGGGCGTCGGCGGCACCTGGAAAGACTTGACCGACACCGTGAACGTGATGGCCGCCAACCTGACCGAACAGGTGCGCGGCATTGTGAAGGTCGTGACCGCGGTGGCGAACGGCGACCTCAACCAGAACCTCACCGTGCAGTCGAAGGGCGAAGTTGCGGCGCTCGCCGACACCATCAACAACATGACGCGCACGCTGGCGACCTTCGCCGACCAGGTGACATCGGTGGCGCGCGAGGTGGGCGTCGAGGGCCAGCTCGGCGGCCAGGCCGAAGTGCCCGGCGCGGCCGGCACCTGGAAGGACCTCACAGGCAACGTGAACCTGCTGGCGGCCAACCTGACCACGCAGGTGCGCGCCATCGCGGAGGTCGCGACCGCGGTGACCAAGGGCGACCTGACGCAGTCGATCCAAGTCGATGCGCGCGGCGAAGTGGCCGAGCTCAAAGACAACATCAACACGATGATCAACAACCTCCGTCTCACGACGGACCGCAACACCGAACAGGACTGGCTCAAGACCAACCTTGCCCGCTTCACCAACATGTTGCAGGGCCAGCGCGAGCTGAAAACAGTCGGCCGGCTGCTGCTCTCCGAGCTGACGCAACTCGTCAACGCGCAGCAGGGTGTCATTTATCAGGTGGCCAATGACGGCAACCTGCACCTACTGTCGGCCTATGCGAATGACGGCCGCGTCAGTCAGCCGGATATTCTGGCGCTCGGCCAAGGCCTGATCGGCCAATGCGCGCTGGAGAAGCGGCGCTTCCTGCTGACCGACGTGCCGGCCGATACAGTGTCGATCGGCTCGGCCTTGTTCAAGACAGTGCCGCAGAACGTGATCGTGTTGCCTGTGCTGTTCGAGGACCAGGTCAAGGCGGTCATCGAGCTTGCGTCCACCACGAGCCTGACCGCGCTGCAGATCAGCTTCCTCGAGCAACTGACCAGCAGCATCGGCATCGTGCTCAACTCGATCGAAGCTACGATGCAGACCGAGAGCCTGCTGTCGCAATCGCAGACGCTGGCAGCCGAATTGCAGACGCAGCAGAAAGAGCTCCAGCAGACCAACGATCAGCTCGAGCAGAAGGCGCAGCAGCTTGCCGAGCGCAACGTCGAGGTCGAGGCGAAAAACCAGGAAATCGAGCAGGCCCGCCGCGCGCTGGAAGACAAGGCGGGCGAATTGGCGCTGACCTCGAAGTACAAGTCCGAGTTCCTGGCCAACATGTCGCACGAGCTGCGCACGCCGCTGAACTCGATCCTGATCCTCGGCCAGCAACTCGCCGAAAACCACGACCAGAACCTGACCAGCAAGCAGGTCGAATTCGCCCGCACCATTCACGGCGCCGGCACCGACCTGCTCAATCTGATTACCGACATTCTCGACCTGTCGAAGATCGAATCCGGCACGGTCACAGTCGAGGCGGAAGAAATCTTCCTGCCCGACGTGCTCGACAGCGTAGCGCGGCCATTCCGCCACGAGGCGGACAGCAAGCAACTATCGTTTGAAGTCGGCGTGGACCCGAGCCTGCAACGGACGATCACGACCGACTCCAAGCGGCTTCAGCAGGTGCTGAAGAATCTCCTGTCCAACGCATTCAAGTTCACGCGCTCCGGCGGCATCAAGCTCGCGGTCAATTCGGTGATCGAGGGCTGGAGCGCCGACCATCCGGTGCTGAGCAAGGTGCCGGACGTGATCGCCTTTACGGTGTCCGACACCGGTATCGGCATCGCCCCGGAAAAGCAGAAGATCATCTTCGAAGCATTCCAGCAGGCGGACGCTTCGACCAGCCGCAAATACGGCGGCACCGGCCTCGGCCTCGCCATCAGCCGCGAGTTGGCCGGCCTGCTCGGTGGCGAAATTCAATTGCACAGCAAACCCGGCGAAGGCAGCACGTTCACGCTTTACGTGCCGCTGCGTTATGTCGGCTCCGCGACTGCGCCGGCGCCTCAGCGTGCCCCGTCCACCGTGCCGGCCGTCGAGCCGGCAACACGGCCGGCGCCAACGATCGAGCACTCCGCGGAGCAAATTCCGGACGACCGGATGTCGCTCGAGCCGGGCGACACCATTCTTCTGATCGTCGAGGACGACCCGCATTACGGGCGCATTCTGGTCGATCTGGCGCGCGACAACGGCTTCAAGGTGGTCGTCGCCAATCGTGGCGCCGACGCCATCAACCTGGCGAAGCAGTACCAGCCGACGGCGGTGTCGCTCGACGTGTTCCTGCCCGACATGCTCGGCTGGACCGTGCTCAACCAGCTCAAGCAGAACCCCCTCACTCGTCATATTCCGGTGCAGGTGGTCACGCTCGACGAGGATCGCCAGCATGCGCTGGCGCGCGGCGCCTTCGCGTTCGTCAACAAGCCGACCACGGCCGACGGCGTGAGCGCGGCGCTGGGCCGCATCAAGGACTACGCGCTGGCCGGCCGCCGCCGTCTGCTGGTGGTCGAGGACAATGCGGCCGAGCGCATGAGCATCACCGAACTGCTGGCGCATGACGACATCGACATTGTCGCCAGCGAAACCGGCGAAAAGGCCCTCGAAACCTTGCGCAACCAGCAATGCGATTGCGTGGTGCTCGACCTTCGTCTGCCCGACATGTCGGGCTTCGAGGTACTGGAAAAGATCAAGAGCGACGCTTCGATTGCCGACGTTCCGGTCGTGGTGTTTACCGGGCGCGAATTGTCGGCAGAAGAAGACGCGCAGCTTCACACCATGGCGCGCAGCATCGTGGTGAAAGGCGTGGAGTCGCCCGAGCGGCTGCTCGACGAAACCGCGCTCTTCCTGCATCGCGTCATCACCGATCTGCCGGCCGATAAGCAGCGCATGCTGGAGCGGCTCAACAGTTCGGACGAAGACCTGATCGACCGGACCGTGCTGCTGGTCGACGACGACGCCCGCAACATCTTTGCGCTTTCGAGTGTGCTGGAACGCCGCGGCATGAAGGTGCTGACGGCGACCACCGGCAGCGAGGCGATCGAGCACGTCACGACCAACCCGGACATCAGCATCGTGCTGATGGACATTATGATGCCGGGAATGGACGGCTATCAGACCATGACGGCCATTCGCGAGCAGCCGGAGTTCCGCCGCCTACCGATCATCGCGCTGACCGCAAAGGCGATGAAGGGCGACCGCGAGAAGTGCCTCGAAGCCGGCGCGTCCGACTACCTCGCCAAACCCGTCAACACCGAACAATTACTGTCCGCACTGCGGATGTGGCTGCACAGGTAACATCTCGAAATGTCGACCGACGACAAGCTCAATATCCTGTTGGTGGACGACCAGCCCGGCAAGTTGCTGAGCTACGAGACAATTCTGGTCGGAATGGACGAGAACATCCTCAAGGCAAGCTCAGGCCGCGAAGCGCTCGAGCATCTCCTGAAAAACGACATCGCGGTGATGCTGATCGACGTTTGCATGCCGGACCTCGACGGCTTCCAGCTCGCCGCGATGATCCGCGAGCACCCGCGGTTCCGGCAGACCGCGATCATCTTCATTTCGGCGATCTTCCTGAGCGACCTCGACAGCTTGCGCGGCTATGAAATGGGCGCCGTGGATTACGTGCCGGTACCGATCGTCCCGGAAGTGCTTCGCGCCAAGGTCAAGGTGTTCACCGAGCTTTACCGCAAGACGCGGCAGCTCGAGCAGCTCAACCATGAGTTGGAAGCGCGCGTCGCGGCGCGCACGCTCGAACTCGAGGAATCGAACCGCCGGTTGCGCGAAAGCGAAGAACGCCGCAGCCACGCACTATCGGCCGGACAGATGGGCGCCTGGGAATGGGATTGCGACACCGGCAACTATACCTGGGACGACGGCCAGCACCGGATTTTCGGCGCCAGCGACGCTTTCATCGCCAGCAGCGAAAATGTCTGCGCGCTGATTCACCCCGATGATCGCGAGATTTACCTGAAGATGCTGGACGAAATCGTCGACGGCGGGGTGTCGCGGCAGTTCGAATTCCGGATCGGACGGCCCGGCGGCCGGGTGAAATGGTGCCTCGTCAGCGCGGCGGCAACCGCCAGGCAAAACGACAAAGTCCACCGGATCAGCGGCGTCACTTTCGATATTACGGGCCGGAAGGAAGCCGAAGAGCAGCAGAACCTGCTGGCCCGCGAGGTCGACCATCGTGCCAAAAACACCCTCGCGGTCGTGCAGTCGATCCTGCGGCTGTCGCGCGCGGAGAATGTCGACGACTACATCAGCTCGGTCGAGGGCCGGGTTCATGCGCTGTCGCGCGCGCACAATCTGCTGTCGCAAGCGCGCTGGCTCGGCGTTTCGCTCAACGGTCTGTTCGAGGAAGAGCTCGAACCTTACCGGGCGGCCGAGAAGATCGCGCTGAAGGGACCCGACGTGGCGCTGCGATCGGCGGCCGCGCAGTCACTCGCGCTGGCGATCCATGAATTGTCCACCAATGCCGCAAAATACGGCGCCCTCTCCTCGCTCGAAGGCCGACTGGTGGTAGAATGGACGCTCGCCGACGGCCAACTGATTATCGATTGGCATGAGCTCGACGGGCCGCCCGTCGTCACACCGAAGAAGCGCGGCTTCGGCACCAACATCCTCCTCGGCAGCGTCGAGAAGCAATTAAGCGGTGTCGTGAAAATGGATTGGATTCCAACCGGCCTCTCCTGCCGCATTTCGATTCCGGCCGCAGCCAGCATCGAGCGCGCCGACCTCGCGCAGACGCGGTCGAATGGATCGAACGGCGGCGCGACGTTTCAGCAAGCGACGCCGATTGTCACAGGGGGTACTGACAGCAACAAGCTGATCGGCAATGGTGCCGATGACGAGCGGCTTGTGGGATCTTCGTCAAGTGGGCGACAAAATAGGGTGGAAGGTGCGAGACGGTGAATGACGTAATCCCTCCCGACGTTCGGGAGTTCATTATTCGGCATATCGATACGGTTTCGGAGCTCGAAGCATTACTGATCTTGCGTGCATCTCCCGAGGACACTTGGGGCATCGGGCGGATCGCGGCACGCGTCTATGCCGCCGAGCGGGAAATCGCCACGGTGCTCGAGCGGTTCGCGGCCGAGGGTTTCCTTGAACGCAGCGGCGAGACGTATCGCTATCAATGCAAGGATCCGGCTGCCGATCGCACGATCGGCGAACTGGCACGCAGCTATGCCTCACATCTGATTGCCGTCACCAACATGATCCACAGCAAACCGCGCAGCATGCGCAGCTTCTCCGATGCCTTCAGGCTCAGAAAGGACAACTGAAATGGGCGTCGTTATTTACAGCGCCTGCATGTTGACCGCGCTGCTCTGCGCCTTCCTCTTGTTCCGCGCCTATGGCCGCTCGCGGCATCGCCTGTTGATGTGGAGCGGCCTGTGCTTTGCCGGCCTCACGCTGAACAACCTGTTCCTGGTGTTCGACAAGCTGGTGTTCCCGGATATCGATTTCTCGATTCCGCGCAGCGCGAGCGCCCTGTTTGCGATGGCGGTCCTGCTGTGGGGCCTGCTTTGGGATTCAGAATGATGAACACATTCAATGCAGCCCTGACCGGTGCAACGGCAATGGCGGCGCTGACCGCCGCGCTGATTTTCCTGCGCTTCTGGACCCGCAGCCGCGATCCGCTGTTCCTGTTTTTCAGCATCGCCTTCGGCATCGATGCGATCATGCGCTTCGTGCTCAGCTTCAGCCCGCATAGCGCCGAGGACGAGCCGTTCTATTACTTGCCGCGACTCATCACCTACGGGCTGCTGATCGTCGCGATCGCCTACAAGAACCGGCGCCGCGGCAGCTAAAGGGCGGAGGCCCGACTCCGACATTCTTGCCGCACAGAGCGGCAAAACCTCCCGCACCACCTTGCGATGCGCCGAGATTCAACAATATAACGCGATCCCACCGCCCCCTAAGCGCGGACAATGAACCGATCAAGGATGTAGCTTGAGTGCGCGAATAATCGACGGCATCGCGATCGCAAAGACCATTAGGGCCGAGTGTGCCAAGCGCACCGCCGATCTTGCAGAACGCGGCTGCAAGCCCGGCCTGGCGGTCATCCTCGTCGGATCCGATCCCGCCTCGCGGATTTATGTTCGCAACAAGATGCGTGCCTGCGAGGAAGTCGGAATTCGGTCGCAGACGATTACGCTGCCTGAATCAGTGACACAGCAGCAGATCGTCGACACCATCCGACGTCTCAACGAGGATGAACAGCTCCACGGAATCCTGGTCCAGCTGCCCCTGCCGAAGCACCTGAACGTCGCCGAGACCATCGGTACGATCTCCGCGGAGAAAGACGTCGACGGCTTTCACCTCTATAACGCCGGCGGCTTGATACTCGGCAATACCGCGTTCCCTCCCTGCACACCTTATGGCGTCACGAAGCTCCTGGAGCACGAACAGATCGAGCTCGAAGGCAAGAACGTCGTCGTTGTTGGCGCGAGCAATATCGTCGGGAAACCGATGGCGCTCATGTTGATGCACCGAGAAGCAACTGTGAGCATTTGTCACGCGAAGACAAAGGATCTCGCGCAGTACACCATTTTAGCCGACATACTTATTGTGGCGGCCGGCCGGCCGAACTTGATCCTGCCGCAGATGGTCAAGACGGGCGCGGTCGTCATTGACGTCGGAATTAACCGGACGCCTGACGGTCGCTTGGTAGGTGACGTCGACTTCGAAGGTGTGAGAAAGAAGGCTTCTTACATCACGCCGGTTCCCGGCGGTGTCGGACCAATGACCGTTACGATGCTGCTCGCCAACACCATTTCATCCGCCGAACGGGCCGCGTCCGGCCGCAAGATAATGGCGCCGTAGGGATGGACCGTTTCAAGCGCGTTGAGTTCAACGCAGCCGGCGAGCGGCAATTGCAAAGGCCACGCGCCCGGCGAGCCGGTATTCAGAGGGCTTTCTGGTCGAGAACGCCGCCCAGAAACAATTGAGCGATGCGCTCATCGGCCAAAATGCGGCTCGCGGTATCGACCATGCGAGTCTGCCCAAGCTCCAGCACGATGCCGTAGTCCGAATTCTCAAGCGCGCGTTTCGCGTTCTGCTCGATCAACAGAACCGTAATGCCTTTCGTTCTGAGACCATGCAGCAGTTCGAACAATTCCTGCACCATCAAGGGCGAAAGACCGATCGAAGGCTCGTCGATCAACATCGCCTTCGGCTCGAGCAACAGGCCGCGCGCGATCTCGAGCATCTTCTGCTCGCCGCCGGATAGCGTCGAGGCTTGCTGCTTCGCCTTCCGCCGCAGAACGGGAAACCGCTCGAGCGCCATCTCGATGCGCTCATTCAGATTGAGCGTTTTCGGCAAGGCCACGCCGCCAATTTCGAGGTTATGCAGAACGGACAGCTCGGGGAAAATATTGCGGCCCTGCGCGACGTAAGACAGGCCGGCCGTGAGTAAATCCAACGGTGTCCGGTTCGTCACGTCATTGCCGTCGAAAACGATCCGGCCCGAACGGATAGGCAGCATGCCAAAGCAGGCCTTGAAGGCGGTCGACTTCCCGGCCCCGTTCGGCCCAATCACCGTTGTGATCGCGCCGGTCGACACCTCGAAGGTCAGGCCGTGGAGAATCGTCATCTTGCCGTAGCCGGCGACGACATTCTCCAGTTTCAAGATGGGTTCAGTGACCAAGATAGGCCTCGATAACTTTCTTATCGTTGCGCACGGCCGCCGGATCACCCTCAGCAATGACCCTGCCCTCTGCCAGCACGACGATGCGCGTACACAACGACATCACGAACTCCATGTTGTGCTCGATCACCACAAACGTCGCTTGCTGCTCGACATTGATCGCGCGCAGCCGCTCGCGAAGGCTTTGCAGCATCGTCAAGTTAACCCCGCCGGCCGGCTCGTCGAGCAGCACCAGCCGCGGGCCGGCCATGAAAGCCATCGCCGCGTCGAGCAGCTTTTGCTGTCCGTAGCTCAATCCGCCCGCGCGCTCCCCCGCCAGGTGACCAAGGCGAAAGAAGTCGATCATCTGATTAGCCGCTCCGGTCAGGCCCACATCGCGCCGGCCCAGCAACCTGCCAACCAGCGACCCTTTGTGTTCCTGACCGGCCAAAATGAGATTTTCCCGAACCGTCAATTGCGGAAAAACCTGAAGCAGTTGAAACGTCCTGCTCACGCCAAGCCGGTTGAGCTCATCCGGCCGAATACCGGTGATGTTCTTGCCCGCAAGAAACACCTCGCCCGAGGTCGGCGTCAGCTGACCCAAGATGCAATTGAACAGCGTCGACTTTCCGCTGCCATTCGGCCCGATGATGCCGAGGATCTCGCCCTTGCGCACTTCGAGCGAAACATCGTCGACGGCGACGATGCCACCGAAGCTCTTGCGAAGATGCCGGACCTCGAGAACCGTATTCATTCGAACACTTTCAGCTAAAGATGCTGCCGGCGGCGCGAACGCCGCCGGCCATTTCACATTCGCCAGGATAGCCGGGTATGGCTGACGTCCGCTCGCCGAACTATTGGCCTTTGCGCGGAACGGTTTTCAGGATCACTTGTTTGCCGCCTTCGACCTTCACGAAGAAGCTGTCACGATCGACGACGTCACCGTTGTCATCCCACTTCGTGTCCAAGAGGATTCCCGGCTCCTCCTTTGTCGTGATCACAGCGCCCCGCAACGTCGCGGCCAGAGCCTTGCTGTCGATCTTCTTGTTCTTCTCCGTGGCATACTTCACGGCGTAGACCGCGAGATAGCCCTTGATCGCGTTGTGGTCCGGCGTGCGACCGAATTTCTCGTACTTCTTCACGAAATCCTGGACGGTTTTTTGCGGCGCCTGCGGCGTGAGACCGACCCAACCCAGCACGCCTTCCATCGCTTCCTTGCCGAGATCGATCGTGACCTGGGAGACGATATTGGTGTCCCCGATCATCGGTGTCTTGACGCCCTGGCGCCGCATTTCGCGGATTAGCCGCGCGGTGTCCGGCTCGCGAAGATGAATGAAATAGACATCGGGATTGTACGATTTGGCGCGGATAACATCCGCGGCGAAATCCGACTGGTTGTTCTCCGACGGCAGATCAGCAAGAACCTTAAGCCCATGGCTTTTTGCTTCGTCGATCATGACATCGCGCGCACTTTTCCCGGCTTCGTCATTCTCCCACAAAATGACCATCGACTTCGCTTTCATATCGTCGCGAATGTAATCAGCAACTGTCGGCAGGCTGTACTGCGTGGCCAGTGACGACCTGAAGAAATACTTGATGCCCTGCGCCTTCATGAACGTCGTCAATTCGGACGCTTCGCCAGCCCCGATTTGCGGTATCTCATGCTGCTGCGCCAACGGCATGGTCGATTTGCATTCGGAGGAGATCACCGGCCCAATCACCGCATAGGGCGTCTCGTCCAGAGCGCGCTGCATGACCGCGCGCCCGACGCCCGGATTAGTCTGCGTGTCGTAAACCGTTACCTCGATCTTCCGTCCCAACAATCCGCCGGCGACGTTGATTTCCGACACAGCGAGCTCGACACCATTCTTGAAGTGCCAGCCGAGGTCGGCGGAGCCGCCCGAAATCTCCGACAGCAAGGCAAGCTTCACCGGATCGGCCGCCAGTGCCTGACCGGCGAATGCGGTCAGCGACAATGCGGTCGATGCAACGAGCGCAATTGCCTGACGACGGTTCGTGAACTTGAACGGGTTTGCAGAGATGGTCACGAGAATCCTCCCTAACACGATTGTTCTTGTGTGCGAACTGATTGCGAAAGCAAACCTTGCCGCCCTCTTCCTGTCAACGCCAGTTTCCCACTGGAATTACAGATTTAATGCGCTGAGAAATTGAAGCTAACGAGCAAGCTGGTTAGTCTAGAGATCCAGCAACGATGACGGTTCTAGTATATGAACGAAGTGATCCAACTGCTGATTTCGGGGCTCGCGACCGGCGGCGTCTACGCCCTCACAGCGATCGGCTTTTCATTGCTGTGGCAGACGTCACAGACCGTGAACTTTGCGCAAGGCGAGTTCGTCATGCTTCCGGCGTTTATCGTACTGATCGCACTCGACCTGGTTGGCGATCATGTCTGGCTCGCCTTTCTCATCTCATTCGTCGTGTCGATCGGTCTGTTGGGATACGTGTTCAAACGTTTCCTCGTCGATCGCATGATCGAGCACGGGGTCATGCCGCTGCTTATCGGCAGCCTAGGGATATCCATAATTCTCAAGGAGACGGTGAAGAACTTCTATACCGCGCAGCCGAAGCCGTTTCCGCAACTGGTCGAGGCTGTCAACGTCAGCTTCGGCAAAGTCACGGTTTCCCTGCAAAGCTTGGTAGTGCTCGTCGTCTCGATAATCGCCGTGATCGCCCTCCAGTTATTCCTGTCGCGGACCCGTACCGGCCGCTGCATGCAAGCGACCGCGCAAAATCGGAATGTCGCTCGCCTGCTGGGCGTGCGGGTCGATCGCATGATCCTCTACAGCTTCCTGATCAACGCCGCCCTCGTCACGCTCGCGGCGATTCTCATCTCGCCGATCTATTTTGCGTCGTACTCGATGGGCGAAACGATCGGCCTCTCGGCGTTCGTCGCTGCGATCGTCGGCGGTTTCAATCAAGTCCGCGGCGCCGTGGTCGGCGGGTTGCTGTTCGGGCTGGTCGACAATTTCGCGGCGACTTATCTGTCGCTCCAATATCGTGGCGCCGTTCCGCTGTTCATTCTCATTCTCGTCATTCTGTTTAAGCCTCAAGGCCTGCTCGGCCGGGCGGAAGAGCGCACCGTATGACGCGCACATCGGTCATTTTGGCCCTGGGCGGGCTGGCCTGCGGGGCTTTCCTTGTCGCGGCGCCACTGTTCCTCAAGCCTTACGGCATATTCATTCTGTCGATGTGGGCGGTCATGTCGATTGCCGCACTTGGCCTCAATTTAACGCTCGGCTTTGCCGGCCAGGTGTCGCTCGCCCAGGGTGCATTCGTCGGCATCGGCGCATACGCCGCAGCACTTCTGACGACGCACGGCTGGCCTCTCGGCTACGCGATGATGCTCGGCGCAGTGCTCTGCTTCGTTTTCGGCTGGGTGCTCGGCTATCCGGCACTGCGCGTCCAGAGCCATTATCTTGCGTTTGTCACGCTTGCCTTCACCACCCTCGCGTTTCTGGTTTTCCGCAATGAGGACTGGCTTACCGGTGGTACACGCGGCATCTTCGGAATTCAGCGGCCCGTAATCTTCGGCTGGTCGACCAAGCCGGCGGCGAGCTATTATTACTTCTGCCTCATCATGCTGCTGTTGTTCTCGTTCGTCGCATGGTGGATCATCCGCTCGCCGTGGGGACGCGCTTTCACCGCCGTGCGGGAAAATCCGATTCGCGCGTTATCTCTTGGCATCAACACGCGCCTTTACATCCTTATTGCATTCGCCATCGGCGCGGGGTTCGGCGGAGTATCCGGGGCGCTCTATGCGCCACTCGTCCAGTATATCGACGCGACACCGTTTACATTGATCCTGTCGCTCAACCTCCTACTGATGGTTGTGGTCGGCGGATCGGGTTACTTCGCCGGACCGTTTATCGGCGCGGTTGTCGTCACGCTGCTCCCCGAATGGCTGCGGGCCGCCGAAGGGTTCTATCTCATCGGCTACGGAACACTGGTGCTGGTGCTGATGATGTTTTGTCCGAGCGGACTTCTTGGCCTGGTCGAAAAAGTCTTTCCGTCATCAATGGCCCCTGGCAAATAAAGTTCGTATATACAAACTATTTTACAAGGATGAACTGGTCGCGCTAGGGTGATGTCCCGTCTGGTTCAGGAAATTCATCAGTGGCAGATCAAAATTTCCGCGTCGGCGTGCTTGGCTGCGGTCAGGTGAGTCAGGATCATTTCGTCGCCTGGCAGCGCAGCAAGGGGGCCCGGGTCGTTGCATGCTGCGACCCGGACCGCTCTCGCGCTGAAAAACGCGCGACCGATTTCAACGTCGAGAAGGTCTACACCGATCCACAAGAGATGATGGATCGGGAGAAACTCGATCTGGTCGACATCATCACGCCACGCGAGACGCATGCCGACATGGTGCGGCTGGCGGCGCGCCACCGCGTCAACGCACTTTGCGAGAAACCGTTTTGCCCGACCTACGACGAGGGCGTCGTGGTGCTGCGCGAGATTGCCGACAACATCCGGGTGATGGTCAACGAAAACTGGCGCTATCGGCCGTATTACACGCGCATCGGCAACTGGATCAAAAAAGGAACGCTCGGCCAGATCATGCACTACCGGATCTCGCTGAAGCGTTCGAACCTGATCCCGAACGCCGACGGCATTCTTCCTGCGCTGATCCGACAACCGTTCATGGCGAAAGAAGATCGTCTGGTGATTGCCGAGTGCCTGATTCACGAGCTGGATATTACGCGTTCGTTGATCGGCGAGATGTCGGTGCTGGCGTCGCGCATCGCTCGCGCAACCACCGTCATCAAGGCGGAGGACACCGCGACGATCATGCTGGAGACGAAAGGCGGTGTAACGGCCGTCGTCGAAGGCGTTCTTTCGTCCGCAGGCTACCCGATCCGGGCCGGCAACCGGCTGGAAATCAGCGGCACGCGGTGCAGTGTCATCCTCGACGACGCGCATCTGCGCCTGTTCGGCGCGGAGAACGAAGAAGAAAAATACGACGAAGCGGAGATGCGGCAGAAGTGCTTCGATCTTTCGATTCAGCACTTCATCGACCAGACCAGAAGCGGCCAACCTTACTGGACGTCTGCGGAAGACCAGCTCAATACCCTGAAACTGGTCGAGGAAGCCTATCGGCTGGCCGGCCCGCTTCGCTCGCACACTGGCGTGCAATGATCGCGCCTGACAAGGAACCGGACGTCACGCTCGAAACGGACGTGATTGTGGTCGGTGGTGGCGGCTCCGGCCTCGCGGCCGCTATAGAAGCGCGAAACATCGGTCGCCGCGTTATCCTGATCGAGAAAAATCCGAAGCTCGGGGGCTCGACTGCGAGGTCGGTGGGGTCGATCACGGCGACCAACACCCCGCATCAGTTACGCAAAGGCATTCTCGACAGTCCGGACGATCATTTCGACGACATGGGTAAATTCTGCGAGCGGGTCGGTCTTCAGGACAATCTCGTCCTGCGGCGCATTCTGATCGACAATGTGAGCGAAACACTGCGCTGGTTGATGTCGATGGGCGTGGTTTTCCACGGCCCCCTCACCGAACCGCCGCACCGCAAGCCGCGCATGCACAACGTGCTGCCGAACAGCCGGGCTTACATCTATCATCTGTCCAAGCGGGCCCGCGCCATCGGCGTCGACATCCGTCTGAACATGGGGCTCCGGGAGGTCCTGATCGAGGGCGGACAGGCGCGCGGCGTCATCTGTGAAACCGACGGGCAATCGATCAGGATCAACGCACGTGGAGGTGTTGTCCTCGCGACAGGCGATTTTGCCGGCAACGAAGATATGCGCCGCAATCACCTGCCGCCGCTGGTCGCTCCAGCCCGCCCCATCAATCCGACCAACACCGGCGATGGGCATCGCGCTGTGGTGAAAGCCGGCGGGCGGATGATGAACTCACAGCACTTTGTCGGCGGCGTGCGGTTCCCGCCGCCGCCCGAGAAGTGGATCATGAAGATCCCGCCGTTGAAGATCGTTACCAGCTTCATGAGTTGGTCGCTCGACAACATGCCGTCGTGGCTGTTGCGGCCGTTCATCATGAGCTTCCTGACAACCGTCCTTCAGTCGTCGCCCAATCTCTACAAGCAGGGCGCGCTCCTCATCAATAAGGAGGGCAAGCGCTTCAACGACGAACCGGCAAGCCCGGCGCAAAATCTCGCGAAGCAGCCGGGCGGCGTTGCCTACATCCTTCTCGACGGGAAACTGGCCGAGAAATTCTCAGCGCCGCCGTTCCAGATATCGACGGCGCCCGGCATCGCGTTCGCCTATCTCCCGGACTACCGCCGGACGCGAAAGGACATCTATCACGAAGGCCGAACGCTCGACGAACTCGCGCGCAAGATCGGGGTCAATCCAGCCGCGCTGAACGAAACCCTAGCGGCCTACAACGCCGGCAAGGCGGACGGTGACGCCTCACCGCGCGGCAATCGTCCGACACTCGACCGCGGGCCTTACATCGCTCTTGGCCCGGTGCACCACTACATCACGTTCTCCGATTCCGGCGTCGGCGTGACGGACCGCCACGAGGTCATCGGCGCCGATGGCGAGCCGATCCAGGGCCTGTTCGCTGTCGGCTTCATCGGTATGGGCGGAATGTTGCTCGAAGGACTGGGCCACCATCTCGGATGGGCATTCACCTCGGGCCGGCGCGCGGGACGCCATGCTGCCTTCCGCGTCGTGACCGACGACATGCCGCCTGCCGGCTGAATCCAACCACGCGAGGGCATTGCATCGTGGACAACAACGAAGGACGCGGACGGATAGCTGTCGTTATCGGCGGCGGCGCCGGCATCGGCGAGGCCAGTAGCCTCCGCCTTGCGGAGCAAGGCTGGAAGGTCGCCGTTGCCGACATCAACCTGGATAATGCAAAGGCCGTTGCCGCGCGCTGCAAGGGGCACGCCCAGCACATCGACATCATGGTGCCGGAATCGATCGAAGACGCCGCCGCGGCGATCGAAAAAGACTTTGGGCCTGTGTACGGGTGTGTCGCCGCGGCGGCCGTCTTCCAGGAGAAAAAGCCGCCCGAGCAGACGACCGTCGAAGCCGTTGACCGGCTGCTGAACGCCAATATTCGCGGCACCTATCTGGCCAATGTGGCGTTCGCCAAACGAATGGCCTCACGCGGCCAGGGGGCGATGGTCAACTTCTCTTCGTGGAACGGACACCGCTCCTCCCCCGCTCATCTTTACTGCGCCTCAAAAGCTGCGGTGAACATGCTGACGGAAGGCATGGCCGTCGAATGGGGCGCCAGCGGCGTGCGCGTCAATGCGATAACCCCCGGCTTCGTTCTGGTCGAGCGAATGAAGGAGAGACTGCGCGTCGGCGGGCGCTACAGCGTCAATCTCGACGACATCAGTCCGCTTCACAAGATCGTCGCGCCCGATGAGATCGCACAGGTCGTCGCTTTCCTGTTGTCGGATCGCTCGTCCGGCATGACCGGATCGAATGTCACAGTCGACGCGGGCGTCATGGCCGCGAACAGCTGGACGGTCTTCGGCGGCATTCCGCCGCGCCGCGGCGCGAATATCTAGCCGGGATTCCAAAACAAGACTTCGAGGAAACGAGAGGATCGAAATGCAGCATCTTACGCTTGGCTACCTCACTTTGAACGCGCCGCCCGACGAGACCATCACTGCGGCCGCGAAAGCCGGGTTCAAGTCGGTCGGCATCCGGATTACCGGCCGGCGGATTTCGGACCCCTACACCCAGGTTATCGGCAACAAGGCGATGATCGGCGAGTTGCGCAAGCGCGTGAGCGACAACGGACTCCACCTGTCCAATATCTCCGGCTACCACATGTATGGGGACGTCGAGTGGTCGCACATGAAATCGGTGGTCGACACGACTGCCGAGCTCGGCTCCAAGATTATCGTCGCGAACTGTTACATCCCTCCGGAGGGCAAGACCCTCGAGTTGTTTTCGCGCTACTGCGAATACGCGGGGAAAGCAGGCATCCGTATCGCCGTCGAATTCATGCGCTATACGCAGGTCAAAACGATCGAGATGGCGAACGAAATGGTGAAGCAGTCAGGCCAGGCCAACGCCGGCTTCCTGATCGATCCGCTGCACCTCAACCGCTCCGGCGGGACGCCCGCCGCGATCAAGAAGGTCGATCCGAAGCGGATCATTTTCGTCCAGCTCTGCGACGCCAAGCTGCGCACCGACAACCCGAGCGATCAAGACCTGATGAGCGAGGCCCGGACCGCGCGTTTGCCGCCAGGCGATGGCGATCTGCCGCTGTACGACTTCCTCGATGCCCTGCCGCCCGACACCGAAATCGAATTCGAGGTGCCGCGGCCGGAGGAAGTCGGGATGCCGTTGCCCGAACGCGCGAAACTCGCGGCCGGTCGCTTCCACAACTATCTGGCTGCGTACGCAAAGGCGCGGGGCAAGAAAGATCCCTGGCCCGGCGCCTGAGCTTTAACGGGCGCCGGGTTGCTTCGTCAGGCCGTACTCGAGGAGATACATCTCATCGATGATCTCCGGCGATGCACCAAGTCCGGGCAAATCAGATGCAAGAACAATATCGGCCGCCGCACGGACAGCGGCGGCCGCGGCTCCCTCGATCATGACGATCCAGCTCGGCACCCCGATTGTTCGCGTGCGCTGAAGGCTAGTATTGGTGCCGCTGAGAGCTTTGTCGACGATGCAAAGGTGGGCTCCGACTATCTCGGGTCTCTCGACGAGCGGAGGAAGGATTTTCTGGCTCAGGGCTGCCCGCAATTTACCTTCGGCCCAATCCTTCACATCAAATCTGATCGTCGCGAGATGCGCGCCGTCCGCATGACCTGCCGTGAAGGCGACCTGACAGACTCCGCGCAGATTGTTCCTGAACGCAGCCACCGAGCGCGTGGACCATTCGGTCGGCGCATTGAGCCGCGCCTTGTAATCCGGCCCCGTCAGCACACCGATATTGTCGGCTTCATAGAAGGTAAAAAACTCGATCTTGGCGTCAGTCCCGATATAGCGCCGCCCGCGGCGAAATCCGGGAATGCTGACGCGCTCGGGCATGTGCTCGCGTGGATGCCATTCGTTGAAGTTGGCGCGACCTTCCGGAGTAATGTCGTTCCAGATGGCGATGACAGCTTGGCCGAGAAAAGGCATGGAAACCTCGCAATGACAGTGGTTTCACGTTGCCCATAGTTCACAGATATGGTCAAGTTCATCCATCCGAATTATCAAAGGGCCCTGTGATGCGCCTGAGATACAGCACGACGTCGCCTTTCGCCCGCAAGGTCCTCATCATTGCGCATGAATTGGGTTTGACCGGCCGCTTCGAACTCGAACGGACCAACCCACGTCAGGACGCCGACGCGCTTCGCGCGGTCAATCCTTTGGGAAAGATTCCGGCGCTTGTCACCGATGACGGAACGGTACTCTACGACTCCAACGTCATCTGCGAGTATCTCGATACCGAGTTCGGTGGAAATATGTTCCCGAAAGCTTCCTCAAAAAGATGGGTGGCTCTGACAACTGCGGCGCTCGGGGATGGCATCATGGAGGCCGGAATGCTCTTCCGCGGCGAGCTCGCACGCGATAAAGCCGAACAATCTCGCGACGCTATCGAATGGCAGCGTGCAAGGATCAATACCGCCCTCTCCAAGCTGGATGAGATTATTCCGACGCTCGACAACGCCCTGACGATCGACGCGATCACTGGCTTGTGCGCAATCGGCTACATCGACTTCCGCTTGCCGGAGCACGGCTTCATCGAGCGGCACAGAAATATCCGGCCCTGGGTAAATGAGATGTCGAAGCGGCCGTCCGTCGCGGCGACAGCTCCGAGACTCTCGTAGCCTCAGTGACCCGGGATCCGGCCGCGGTCGCGCCCCGGATAGAATTCAGCCAGCAACCGATCCATCACCCAGGCGGTCCGCGCTGCGGTCTCGCCCGTGCTCGGGCACGTGCCGACGCCGTTCATCTCGTCGACGATCGACTGAATCAGCGGCTGGTGCACATGCTCCGGATCCCCGACGTCGAACTCCTCGACTGAATCACCGCGATACAGCTTGATCGGCAGCGGTTTGGTGGTCGAATAGATGATCCGCCCTCTATCGCCGATGATTTCGTTCACTTCATAAGCGTGGTCAGCAGAATAGCACCAGGCACCGCTGCCATACACGCCGGATGCAAAACGATAAGACGCCGTCGCGGTGTCTTCAGCGGTATAGGTGCCGGCTTTATTGGCGGCGAATCCGCGGACCTCCTCAATCGGGCCAAAAATATAGTCGAGGGAATCCAGAGTGTGGCATGCGGTTTCAAAAAAGAGGCCGCCGCCGCTACGGGCCGGATCGGTGCGCCACGGAGTCTGGCCATCGGTCGCCGGCATCGTCGCCCATTTGCCCTCGAGTGGAACGAATTGCCTGGACATCACGACGCGGACGTTGCCGATCGCCTTCTCATCGATGAGTTGCTTGAGTTTTTGGAAGCGAGGCAGCGCCCGGCGATAGAACGCGATCCAGAGCGGGACCTTGGCAGAGCGCGCGGCACCGATCATTTCGTTACACTGCGCGTAATTCATGCCCATCGGCTTTTCGCAGTAGACGGCTTTGCCGGCAGCCGCACACCTTAGAGTGTAGTCTGCATGTGTATCAGTCAGCGTAGCGATATAGATCGCATCTATATTCGGGTCGTTGATGATCGGATCGGCGCTGTCGTACCAGCGCTGCACGTTATGGCGCTTGGCGTAGTCCTGAGCCAGCGGGCCGTTCCGCCGCATGACCGCGACAAGCTCGGAGTTTTTCGCCTTATAGAAACCTGGGCCGCTTTTTACTTCTGTAACGTCCCCACAGCCGATCATCCCCCAACGAATTGTCTTCATCATTCACTCCCAGGCGCGGCCTTTTGGTTTGTCTCGCTTGCAGTTTACGTCACGTCATCGAAGGGCGTCGTTTCCGTCGACGCTAAAAATTCACATTGGATTTGAAGACAATAGCGCCCCGCCGGTTTGACTAAGCGGCCGTAGCCGCCTAATAATTTGTTCTAGTATGCGATTTTGTTCATAGACAAGAAATAGTGTCAACCGCAATGAAGAAACTCTCGCTGGCGATCGCGGTCGGAGATTACGACCGCACGAGGCCTTTGGTTGATGGGGACGTTCTGATTGACGGCGCCGACCCGATCTTCATGAAACTGTCGCCCGAGGAAATCTTCTTTCGCGCATTCCGGCATCGTGAATTCGATATCTGCGAACTGTCGTTCAGCAGCTACGTGCTGAAGGTGTCGACCGGAGATTGCCCGTACATCGCCATCCCCGCTTTCGTCTCGAGGGCATTTCGGCACACATCGATTTGCGTGCGCACCGACCGCGGCATCAAGTCTCCGAAAGATCTGATCGGCCGGCGCATCGGCACGCCCGAGTACCAGCTCACAGCAAACGTGTGGACGCGCGCAATCCTTGAAGAAGACTTCGGCGTGAAACCGACCGACATCACCTGGGTGCGCGGCGGCATCGAAGAACCGGGCCGGCCAGAGAAGATTTCGGTGACGCTCCCACCGGAAATCCGAGTGGAAGCGGCGCCTGAAGGCCGATCACTCAACGACATGCTCCGGACAGGCGAAATCGATGGCTTCATGGGGCCGCGAGCGCCGTCGTTGTTCGGATACGACCGGAACGTAAAGTGGCTGTTCGACGATCCGACGGCCGCCGCGCTCGAAAACTTTCGGCGCACCGGCATCTTTCCGATTATGCACGTGATCGGTATTCGAAAGACGATCGTCGACGCCAATCCCTGGCTCCCCTCCGCTGTCCTCAAGGCCTTCCAGCAGTCGAAGGACATGGCCTTTGCAAAGCTTTTCGACACCTCGGCAACGAAAGTGCTTCTGCCTTTTATCGAGGAGCAGATTGCCTTCGCCCGGCGCACGATGGGTGAAGACTATTGGCCTTACGGCGTCGCGAAGAACAAGGCCACCATCGAGTACTTCTTGAAGCATCATCACCGCCAGGGCCTTTCAAAACGGCTGGTGTCACTGGACGAACTTTTCGCGCCTTCGACCTATGAAACCGTGAAGGTTTGAAGAGACCTCACGTCAAGCCGACAACCGCTGCTGCGGCATCGCCGCACTATCCACGATGTGCCGGACCGCGCGATAAGCGAACACCAGAGCCGGGCCAAGGGTGATGCCCGGCCCGGGGTAAAGCCCGCCCATGATCGAGCTCATGTCGTTGCCGCAGGCGTAAAGCCCTTCGATGACGTTACTCGATGCATCCATCACCTGGGCGTCGCCGTTCGTGCGCAGGCCGATGCTCGAACCGATCGGCGCCGGATACACCGCCAGGGCATAGAACGGCGCACGGACGATCGGCCGCAAGCACGGGTTGGGCTTTATCTCAGGATCGCCGTTGTGACGGTTCATGGACGTCGAACCTTTCCCGAAGGCCTCGTCTACACCCGTCGCGGCCGCGCGGTTATGCTGCGCAACCGACTCCATCAACCCATTCGCATCGACCCCGATCTTGCGGGCCAGCTCTTCGAGCGTCGGCGCCGAGACCAGATACTTCTGCTTTTCGAAATACGACAGATTCTGCCAGACCGGGTGAATGACGCCCAAGCCGTAGTCATGGATAAAGCTGCGATCGCAGATCAGGTAAGCGGGGATTGACGGCACCTGCTTGTGGGAGGCCAACATCGCTTCAACGAAGTCGTGATATGAATTGCTTTCGTTGACGAAGCGGCGGCCCGCAGAGTTCACCGCAATCAAGCCGGGTTTTGGCCGGTCGCGAATATGCGGGTAAGTCGCAACGCGGCCATCCGACCATCGCATGATCGACGCCGGCATCCAGAAGAATGGGCTGCTGTGATTTCCGTCGACATCCGCACCGATTGCCTGGGCGGCATCCAGGGCGTCGCCGGTGTTGGCCGCAAATGAGAGAACGTGCGGCACCGGGACATCCATCGTCTTGTCGCGCCATTTTGAACTCGCAGCGCAGCCGCCGGTCGCAAGTATGACGGCGCGGCGCGCGCGAATGCGTTGCAAGCCGTCGCCTGTTTTAATGACTGCACCTTCGACCCGGTTTCCGTTTTTTATGAGCTCAACCAGGCTTGCATCGACCGCGATCTGCGCGCCTTTCCGGCGCAGGCTGTATAGAAGCCGCGCCGCGAGCGCATTGCCCAGCAACAACCGTGTGCCGCGGCGGTAGGTCACACGTTGGCTCAGATGTTGAAACAGCCGCCTGACCGACAATTTGAGCGCCTTGAGCGAGGCCCAGGGGCGGATCAGGTATTTGATTTCATCGCGGCCGACCATCATCCCGCCCAGCACCATGAATTCCGGCATCGGAGGACGTAGCAACGCAAAATCTTTGCCGAGCTTCCTGCCGTCGAATTCGATCGGCGAAAGGGCACGACCGCCGAGAGCGCCATTCGGACGGTCGGGATGATAATCGGGATATGGGTCGTTGGCCTTGAACTTCACATCGGTATTTTTCTCGAGGTAGTCGAGCGTTTCGCCGCCGGCGGCAAGAAATGCGTTGCGAAGCTCGGGCGAGCTGTAATTGCCGACTTCATCGTCGAGATAACGCCGTGCGGATTCGATATCCGATGGCCGGGCCGTCGACTTACTCTGGGACGAGCCCGGGACCCAGATCGTGCCGCCGGATGTGGCGGTCGTGCCCCCGATCAGAGACGTTTTCTCGCAAAGTAGAACGCTCATTCTCTCGTTCGCCGCGACAAGCGCAGCCGTCATGCCGGCCGCGCCCGATCCGAAGACCAGCACGTCCACTTCCCGATCCCACATGCCTATATGCCTTTCACAGAATCACCGGCAGCCGGTAAAACCGGCTGGCCATCGCTTTCACAGTGCCGCGCTTAATTGGTGACGAGTTCGCTCGCGACCTGCCGCGCGATCGAGCTTGTGACGACCTGTTCGTATTTCGTCTTGTAGGGCGTCTTGGCGGTGTAATTCATCCACCGCTGCGTGTTGTCGAACAGATCCTGGCCGATCACAGGGGTCTTTGGGATGCCCGTGAGATAACTCTTCCAGACCGTCTTCAATACGTCCTTGTCGAATTCAGGGAAGTGAGCCTGCACGTGCTTGAGGCCTTCGTCCGGATTCTTGTGAGCGAACAACATGCCCTTGGTGAGCGCACGGATAGTCTGGCGCAAAACGGTCGTATTTTGTTTTTCCATGTCACGGTTGATCGCCATGACGAGGTAGGGAACGCCCTCCTGCTCAGGCAGGTCACCGCGGAACGGATCGAGGATGATCGTTGCGTGATCACGGAACACGGCGATCTGCGGCTGCGGAGCGGACCACACGAATCCATCAAGCAACCCCTTCTCGAAAGCCGCGAGCATGTTGGAGCCACCGCCGACCGGCTGAAGCTGAACCATCTGATCCGGGTCGAGACCGCGCGCCTTGAATATCGTGCGGATATTGGTGTCCGTGGTGCTGCCCGGCGACGTAATGCCGAGCCGCAGCCCCTTCATGCGCTTGACCTTCTCATCGGTCGGCATGCTTTCGGTGATACCCGTTTTGGCCATCGCGTCCTTCGAGATCACGACATGAATGTCGAGTTTCGCGAAGAGATTGGCCGCACCCACCAGCGAACCGCCTTCGGTAATGATCTTGATTTCGTGGATCATGCCGAGCGGGGCAAACAGGGCGCTGCCGCCCATCAACGCCGCCGCCTGCCGCGGGCCTGAATTCACGTCGACAATCTCAAGCTCAAGGCCTTCTTCCTTGAAGAAGCCCGCTGCGTTGGCGATGTGAATTGCGGAATAGTGGAGGCCGTCGCCGCCGGCGGCCATCACGACTTTCGTGAGCTTTTGAGCAAAAGCCGGCGCTCCGAACATCATGGCCGAGGCCGCTGAAGCAAACGTAGCATTGAACGCACGCCGGCTAAGCTTTGGCGATTGCATTTTGAATCCTCCCCGTATGTTGATCTTTTGCCGCGACAGTGGAGACCGGCGCTGCAGTCTTCCAAAGGCTAACATATTCATCTATTAGAACAAGTTCACATTGATGGCCAAATGTGGCTGGACGAGAATGACCATGACGATCGGGCAGCCGAACCAGAGTGACGTAATTGTTGTTGGAGCCGGCATCGGAGGATTGGTCGCGGCGGTCAGAGCGGCCGAACTGGGTCTGCGGGTTTGCATCCTCGAACAAGGGGACGACGAGGCCTATCCCTGCAACACCCGATACTCAGGCGGCATTGTTCACGCCGCATTCCATGATGTGAACCGGCCGGCGGATGAACTCTCGGCCATTCTCGCGAAGGCCACAGACAGCGCGGCGGATTCAAGATTGGTCGCTACGGTCGCCACGGACGGCCGCCGGCTCCTGGCCTTTCTCCAGACTCACGGCGTGCGCTTCATGCGCTTCAGTACCGCGGAAGCGCACCGATGGTGCATGGCCCCTCCCCGCCCGATCGGACCGGGGCTGGATTGGAAAGGACGCGGTCCGGACGTCCTCCTCAAGACTTTGGCGCAGGCATTGCGAAAGCACGGCGGCACCATCCAATTCGGCGCTCGCGCGCAAAGCTTGCAGATGGAAAACGGCCGTTGCGTTGGCGTTATCGGCACATTGAAAGGCGCGGAGCATCGCTGGCCAGCAAAGGCTGTCGTTCTTGCCGACGGCGGCTTCCAGGCCAATCGCGCCATGCTCCGGGAGCATATTGGGCCCAATCCGGATGCAATCCTTCAACGTGGCGCCTCAAACGGCCACGGCGACGGCCTGAAAATGGCGACCGCGGCGGGCGCCGCGACGCGCGGGCTGACGATTTTCTACGGTCATTTGCTCGGCCGCGATGCCCTGACCAATCCGGATGTATGGCCGTATCCCGAACTCGACGGCGTCGCCGCAACAGCGATCGTCGTTACACCGGACGGCAAACGCTTCTTCGATGAAGGGCTCGGCGGCATTTCGCTCACCAACGCCATCGCACGCCTGCGTGACCCGGCGAGCACGACATTGATCTGCGACGCCGCGATTTGGGAGGGACCCGGCAGGTCGGCGCGTTTTCCGGCCAATCCGTACCTCGAAAAATTCGGCGGCACTCTTTTGCGCGCGGACACGCTCGCCGAGCTTGCGGCGAAAGCCAATATCGACGGCGCCGGGCTTGCTAAGACCGTGCAGGACTACAATGCCGCACTTGATGCCGGGCAGCTTGGCGCGCTGACTCCTGCGCGCTCGACCAAAAAGACCGCGGCGCTTCCGATTACAGGGGCGCCCTATATCGCGATCCCGCTTTGCGCGGGCATCACATACACAATGGGCGGCATCGTCATTGACGGCGATGGGCAAGCGCAGCGTGCGGATGGGACCGCCATTCCCGGTCTTTATGCTTCCGGAACCACGACGGCCGGTCTCGATGTCAGCGCCGACGGCGCCAGCGTCGGCTACGTCGGCGGTCTCATCAAGGCCGTGTTCGGATTGCGGGCCAGCGAACGTATCGCGAAAGAGGTCGGCGTAAAGGCGCTATAACGCAATCAACGCGGCACCAGCATCTCCGTGATGATGGTCACGATTTCGACGTAGCTTTTGGCCAAAACGAAGATGACGATGCCGGCTATCGCGGCCAGCCCAACCGCAATCCAGCCCAAAGCCGGCCACCCCAGTCCTGCGACAACACCCGCGGCCAACAATCCGACCCCAATTGAAGCCGTCTTGCCGTAACGCAGAATGAGGTCGAGGACCGGGTAACGCTCCATCGGGCTCAATTCCAGGCAGGCTTGCCACGCTTGGCGCAATACGCGCCGAGATAGGTCTGCAACGCCGCGTGCGATCGCTTAGCCTGTTCGGCAGCCGGCAGTTTTTCGAAATCGATTCGCGGCATTTCGCATTCTATCTCGATGCCAGGGGGCAGCGCATCGAGAAAGTCGTAGAGCGGCAGCGCACCGTCACCGGGATAAAATCGCCCGGTGCGCGCTTCGTTTGGCAGTCCTTCGAACGGCGGCGCCTTGGCTGCTGCATCACAAAGCTGCACGAAAACGATGTGTTTCGGATCGACCTTGCCGATGTCGGCAGGAGAGCCGCCCGATCGCGCCAAATGCAGCGGATCGATCAGGAGACCGAAATTCGATGCACCCACGTTCCTGACGATCGCGGAGCCGGCTTCGATCGTTCTGCATTGACTGAAAGGAACGAATTCAAGCGCAACCTTCAGGCCGTGCTTGCCCGCCTCTTCGCACACCCGGCCAATGAATTGCGTCCAGCGCGCGTGATCCTGATCGGTGCAAGTCGCGACCATAATCGCCGCGCCGAGCTCGGCACTCGCCTCGATCGCAGGACTGACATCATCCAGGGTAATGTCGGGGGACATATGGTAGACCGAGGTATTGGATAGCCGCAGGCCTCCATCCTTCAATCTTTTCTTCAAGTCTTGCATGACCGGCTTGTTGCCGACGATCTTCATGAAATCGTCGCCGAGCTTGCGGCCGGTTATTCGGATCGAAACCGATTTGAACCCGGCTTCGGCCGCGGCGGTGATTACATCCGGCGGCTGAGTATTCAAAAGTGTAAGCCAGCCCAAGGTCAGTTGCGGCATTCTTAGTCTCCCGCTTACGCGTACATTTCTTTCAGATCGACAGGCCGCCCGCTGGCGGCGGATTGCGCGACCGCCAGCGTTGCGACCAGCGTGCGCATGCCGTCATCCGCGGTGACCAGCGGCTTGGCCCTGCCACGCACGACCTCGGCGAAATGAATGAGCTCTTCCACCCATGGGTCTGCAGGCACATAGAAAAGCTGTTTCCGCAGGAACGGATCGGCACGACCGCCGCCCGCCTCGTTGCGCCAATGTGTCAGGGTTGGAATTCCGAGCGCCCCCTCCGTACCGGTGACGAGGTAGCAATCCGCATCGACATAGGGATATTCGGGCTCTTCGCCGGACACGAGTTCCCAGGCCCAGGGCGCCTGAACAGCATCTGAAATCGTGAGATTGCCGATTGCGCCGCTTGCGAATTTGAATGTAACCGCTGCGGTGTCCTCAACCGGGAAACCGCGCCCCTTGTTCGTCGTAAACGCCATCAAACTTTCAATCTCGCCGCACAACGCGCGCAGGCAATCGACGTCATGAATGCCGTTAATCAGCATCGGGCCGCCGCCCGGCTCGCGACGCCACGCTGACTTGAAATAGCTGTCCGCCTTGCGTCGCAGATCGTAGGCCGCAACTGCAAGGCATTGACCGATGCCGCCCTTCTGCAAGAACTCGCAGGCCGCGCGCATCAGCGGGTTATGCCGGCGATGGTGGCCGACCAGCACAGGCACGCCGCTTTTTTCGACGGCCTCGCAAATCCGCTTGGCCGACTCGACCGTGTGCGCAATCGGCTTTTCGATGAGCGCGGGAATCTTGCGCTCTATGCAAGCCAACGCAACTTCCTCGTGCGTCTGATTGGGCGTCGCCACCAGAACGCAATCCGGCTCTACCGCGTCGAGCATTTTGCGAAAATCGGCGTGGTACGGAATGCCCTGCTCTTTCAGGTAGCCCTCGGAGCCCGGTACCGGATCGGCAGCGGCGACAATGTTGAACTGCCTCAAGCCCTTCAGAAAGCTGATATGGCGGCGACCGATAAAGCCGACGCCCGCAATAGCGATGTCGACCGCTTTTTCTTCCGATTTCATGTTCTAGATTCCAAGTGAAGAGAAGGGTTACGAGCCGGGGCCGAAGCCGCCCGCACTGCCACCGCGCGAGGCTTCCCAGCGCGTCAGCAACTCCGACAGCGTCAAGCTGCAAAAGACGAGAACGAGCACGCCGGCGAAAACGCCGGTCGAGTCAAACTGGCCGGCATTGGCTTCGATCAAATAGCCAATGCCACGGTTCGACGCGATGACTTCGCCGAGAATCGCCGCGGTAAAGGCGTAACGAACCGCGATCCGCATGCCGGTGAAAACCCAGCGCAGGCAGCCGGGGATCAGAACCTTCCGGCTGATTTCCGATTTTGTCGCACCCATCAGCCGCAACGACTGGATCAGATCGCGGTCGATGTCGTTGATGCCGTCGAGCGTGCTGTAGAGGATGAGGAAAAAGACCGTGATGCCGACGAGCGCAACCTTGGAGCCAAGGTCAATCCCGAGAAAGATAACGAACAGAGGCGCCAGCGCGACCTTCGGCAGGCAGTACAGTCCGCCAAAGAACGGAATCACGACACGGTAGAGATTGGGCATAAAGCCAAGCAGGAGGCCGACGCCAATCCCTGCGAGGCAACCAAGAACGTATCCGATGGTCATCTCCGAGAGCGTCGCTCCGAGATGCGACCACAGCGAACCGTCCTCGGCCCAGCGCCAGAGCGTCCGACCGATCGCGGATGGACTACTGAGCCAATACTTCGACAGCAGGCGGCCCGAAGCCAACTCCCACGCGCCGAGTACACACACGAGGATGGCGAGCCGCGTCAGCGTCAATCCGACGCCGCTGGTCACCCAGCGAGCCAACGGCGACAGCCCATCGTCGAGACGGATCGTGCGGCCTGGTTTTACGACGGCTGTGGTGTTTGCCATGGCAAGCGTCCTAGACGTCGGTGCCCTTCACAACCTCGTCCTTCAGCTCGTTCCACAATTCTTCATTGAGACGGCTAAAGGCCTCGGTAAATCGCACGGTGAAAACGTCGCGCGGACGCGATATCGGCACCTCCCGCATCGCACGTATCCGCCCGGGCCGCGCGCTGAACACAAGGACGCGGTCCGACAACGCAACGGCTTCCGCAAGATCGTGCGTGACGAACACGACCGTCATTTTCCGCTGCTGGGTGAGCGTCTGAAGCTGGTCGTGCATCAGCAGCTTGAGCTGCGCGTCGAGCGCGCCGAATGGCTCGTCCATCAGGAGCGTTTCCGGCTCATAGATCAGCGTGCGCGCCAGTCCGAGGCGCTTACGCATGCCGCCCGACAGTTCTGCGGGATAATGCTTCTCGAAACCGCGCAACCCGACAAGATTGATGATGTCGGCGACGCGCTCATTTCTTTCGGCACGCGAGACGCCGCGGCAATGAAGTTCAAGCGGTAGCGCGACGTTGTCTTCCGCGGTACGCCACGGGAGCAACGTGTCCTTCTGCGTCATGTAGCCGACACGGCCGTTGAGACCCTGAACCTCCTCGCCATCGTAATAAACAGTGCCCGTGCTCGGTGCGAGCAGGCCCGCAACCAGGTTCAACACGGTGGATTTGCCGCAACCGCTGGGTCCCACAAGCGAGACGAACTCGCTCTGTTTGATTTCGATATCGACGTTTCCAAGCGCGTTCACTTCGCGGCCGCGGCTGCGGAACGTCTTGCTCACTCCCTCAAGGCGAATCTTCAATGCATCTTCCTTTTGCATATCGGCTCGCATGATGCCCGCCCGAATGTCCAACATGTCCCTAACCTGCAACGTGCCGCCACTTCAGAAGCCCCCGCTCCAACACATCGACCAGTGCGCTCGTCACAATTCCCATGATGGTGAGAACGAGCAGCGCTGTATACAAACCGGTCATATCGAATTGGGCGGCGGCCTTTGAAATCAGCGATCCCATGCCTTCGCGCGCCGCCAGCAATTCGCCTGTGACAGCGGCCGCAAACGCATAAGGCAAAGCGATCTTGATCCCGGACATGATCCACGCCATCGCGCCCGGGAGGATCACCTTGCGAAACTCTTCACCTGGAGAGCCGCCCATCAGCCGCAGGGTCAGCACAACGTCCTTGTCCAATGACTGGACACCGGAGAAGGCGTTGAAGAAAAGCAAAAAGAACGACGACAGGGCCACAAGCACGATCTTGGGTTCCATATCGAGGCCGAACCACAGGATCAGCAACGGCGCCATCGTAATGAGCGGAACGCTGTAGAGGCCGATCACCACGGGCCGCAACACCGTGCCAAGCACATACGAGCGGCCGAGAAGCAAGCCGAGCGCGGTGCCACCGGTAACTCCAATCGCCAAACCGATCGCCATTTCCGCCAGCGTTACGAAGATGTGGCGAAACAAGTCCGTCTGTACCCAGATAATGAATCGCTCGAAGATGAGGCTCGGCATGCTCGTCCACGCCGATCCCCAGGTGCGCGCAGCAAACTCCCACAGCGCAATCAGCACTGCACCGAGAATGATCCGAGCAATCAAAATGCCGTACTGAACGGACCCGTCGCGGGAGACTTGCGTCTCTTGCCTTGCAACAGCCATGCGGATTCAGGCCGGGCGAGACGCGGTGAGGCGCTTCGAAAAGTGGGGCAGTTGCATCCTCGTGTTTCCTCCACTCGCCCGCCTTTGTTTTTATTTATGGACGAGTTCTTACCTTAGAACTACAGCCCGCGCAATGCCTCCCCCTAGCCGCGACGGCGCGTCTTTTTCGACCGAACCGGTTCGATGAATCCAAGTTTCTGATTCATCGCATCGACAGCTTGACGCAGGACTTGAAGTGCCCGGTCACGAACGCGCGTATTGTAACGAACCGCGGGCATCGCAACGTTCAACGACCCCAGCGGGCTTCCCGATTGCGACAGGATTGGAACCGCTATTCCGCAAATGCCGGGGGTGAATTCCTCAAACGCATAGGCAACGCGCGCGCGGCGAATACTCTCGAGCTGGAGCGTCAGCTCCTCGATCGAACGAATGGTGTTCTTTGTAATTTCCTCGAGCTTCACCCGCTTCAGGTAACTGTTGAGCATATCGTCCGGCAGGAACGCGATGATCGCCTTGCCGCCCGAGGTGGCATAGAGCGGCGCAAGGTCACCGTTCCTCATGTGCGACAATAGCCGCTGCTGGCTATTGACCGTCGCAACGACCTTGCTGGAGTCGCCCTGAAGGACGTTCAGCGCCGCGGATTCACCCGTTTCCGTCGCAATCGTATGCAGCACCGGACGCGCCAGGCCGATTACGTCTTTCTGTTCGGCTTGCTGGCCGGCCAGTTCCGCCAGTTTTGCGCCGAGGCGATAACCCTTGGTTTCGGCGATGAACTGCACATAGCCGCGATCGACAAGATTGGGCAGCAACTGGCTCAGGCTGCTTTTTGGAATCTTCAGGGTCGTCGCGATTTCAGTGTGCGATAATTCACGGCTCCACTGACCGAGTAATTCGAACAGGTCCAAGACCCGGTTTGCCGATTTGACCGCCTGCTTATCCGCCATGAGATGCCTTGCCCCGATCTGTTCAGATACGTGAACGATTGGAGCGCCGCCGTCAACTGGCGTTTGCCGGCCGCTACGGCATGAACGAGCCGCCGGTCACGTCGATCACCAGGCCGGTCAAGAAACTGGCGTCGTCGGTACAGAGATAGTTGATCGTGCTTGCCACATCCTGCGGTGTCGCCAGCCGGCCTACGGCCGTTTCAGCGATGTTGCGTTCGAACGCTTCTTTGCTGGTCGGGGATGCAAGCGTCATCGCCGTCGGAATTCGCGAAGGCGCGATACAATTGACTGTAATGCCGTCACGGCCGAGTTCGCCCGCCATGACACGAGAAAAGCCGATTACGCCCGCTTTGGACGCCGCGTAATTCGAATTGCCCATTCCGGTTTTCATTCGCGCCGCGCGGGACGAAATGCTGACAATCCGACCCCATTTTCCGCGCTTCATCAGAGGGATAGCACCCCGGCTCGCCAGAAACACGCCGGTAAGATTGACGTCGATCGTTTGGCGCCAGAGCTCGAGCGACATCTCCTCGACAAGCGGTCGCTTGCCCTGGTCAAGACCAAGAACGCCGGCATTGTTGACGAGGATATCCAGGCGGCCAAAACGCTTGTCGATCTCGGCGTAAAACCCAGCCACCGACTTTTCGTCGACCACATTGAGTTGCAGAGCCGTCGCGTCGATCCCCGTGCCTTTCATTTCCTCGGCAGTCTTCTTAGCCATGTCGAGATTGATGTCGCCGAGGACGACCGCAATACCGCTCTGTCCAAGCCGCTCCGCGATCGCGCGACCCAGCCCCTGCGCTCCGCCGGTGACTGCGGCAATCTTTTTTGTGTTCGCCATTATAAACAACCTCGCAATAATTCGCCGCAACGGCGGTGACACGGATTATGTTTTGTCGCAAGTCATGGCTGCGCGACCAAGGAAGCAGGCCTCGCGCGAAGCGAATGGAGAACTGGAATGAAGGTCCACGGCGCGTGTCATTGCGGCGCAATTACATATGAAGCCGATGTCGAGCCGAACACAGTGAACATCTGCCATTGTCACGACTGCCAGACGCTCACGGGATCGGCTTTCCGTGCGAACGTCTCCACGCCGGCCGACAAATTCAGAATCTTGACGGGAAAACCGCGCCCCTATGTCAAGGTGGCCGAAAGCGGCGCTAAACGCGTCCATGCTTTTTGCGATGCTTGCGGCAGCCCGATCTACTCCAGCGCCGTCGAAAATCCGAAGACCTACTCGCTTCGTGTTGGCGCTTTGAAGGAGCGCGACCAGCTTGGTGTCCCGGCGCGGCAGATCTGGACTAAACGCCGTTTGCGATGGGTGCCGAAGATCGGCGATGTCCCAGCAATTGAAGGACAGCCGTAAAGCTGGCTGTCGTAGCAGTCAGTGTCGAGCCGGTATCTGCCGTTGACCGAAGCCGATTTGCTGTTCCATCGGGCTGCCGCCCTTTAACGAGGCGCGGTTTTTGACTTTGGAACAGGAGACGCGCGGTTTCGTTGGACGTACGGGAGGATCAACTTCAAGGGCGATGGAGAATCCCCATGCACAAGACTTTTATTGTTCTCTCGACGGTCGGCCTTCTCGCAGCGGTATCGATGTCCCCTGGGCTTGCTCAGAGTCAACGAAACTCACCGGAAGGCGTGAACTCCGGGAAGTCCGATCCCGCAGCGCCCACGTATCTGAACTCTCGGCAAAAGAACGATAGCGCGAATCGTGGCGACAACTCCGGCGAAGGGAACGGCGGAACCTCTGGATCCGGCGCGACCGGAGCCGATGGCGGCACATCGGACAGCGGAGCGGCTGGTGGTGCTGCCGGCGGTGCAGGCACTGGTGGTGCTGCAGGCGCAGGTGGCGCTGGCGCCGGCGGAGCCGGAGCCGGCGGCGGATCGCAGTGACACAAACGAATATGGGAGGCCGTCGCTTAGTCGCGACGGCCTTTTCATTAGAAGTGAAGTGGCTCAGCAACTCATTTGAATCGAATGAACCGTCCTGATTGCGCGACGTTGGAATACTGAAATCTCAGGCACCGCAGAACGGTACATTGATCGAGTGGGCCAAGGAACTTGGTCGCAACGTGCTGAGAGCAAAGTCAACGCGAAATCCGCATGACGGCGGTTTGGAAGAAGCATCGGTGACGAAGCATCGGTCACGCAGCCGAGTTTCTTCCGGTAGAATTTGGGTCGGCACGTCTGGCTGGAGCTATAAATCCTGGCGCGGCTCATTCTTCCCGCGCCAGGTTCTTCTGCGCCATCATCTCGACTATTATGCAACCCAATTCGATACCGCCGAACTCAACGGCGTGTTTTATCGTACACCTTCGCTAGATGCCGTTCGGGCCTGGGCCGAGACGACTCCGGATAATTTCACATTTGCGTGGAAGGCCTCGAAATTCATCACCCACTGGAAGCGGCTGTCCGATCGATCCCGCAACAGCCTGGCATTGATTGAGGAACGACTGGCGATACTCGGTGCTAAGGCGGGACCAGTCTTATTCCAGCTGCCGCCCCATTTTGAGAAAAACGAGGATCGTCTCCGGTCATTTATTCGTCTACTGGCTAGGCGCCGCCGCTATGCCTTCGAATTTCGGCACGCCAGTTGGTACGACGAAGACATCTTCGCAATCCTCAAGAAACACCATATCGCATTGTGTCTTTCCGATCACGAAGACGCACCTGCACGGTGGAAGAGAACCGCAGACTTCATTTACGTGCGCGGCCATGGCCCCCAAGGCAATTATAAGGATGCTTACTCGGACGCGACCTTACGCCGATGGGCCACACACGTGCGCGCGTGGCGACGCGCTGGCTATGACGTTTTTGTCTATTTCGACAATGATCAAAAGAGCGCCGCACCGTTTGATGCCAAGCGTCTGCTAGCGCATCTGAGATCATAAGTTCAGGACGCACCAAGCTAACGCATGGTCCAGCCCCTTAAGGTTTTCGGCTTCAATTGCAGCCTCAAGAGCCAGCGCGACAAGGAGAGGTCTTCGACTGATGCGCCAGCAGCGATCAGTCATGATCTGCCTTGCACGGATCAACCTTTACGACTGACAATTTGCCACTCGGTTCCAGAGTCATCCGCTTCACGTTGGCCGATTTAGTTTCGCCGTCGATGCCCTGTTCCCTCAATGCTTCTCGAACATCCGCCTCGGAGATCTTGTTCCGTTTGCGCGCATTGTGATCAATATCGCCATGGTCGATGAGCGTGACGGCCTCGCCTTCGACGAGTCGTGCGAGCCTCATATTGTGCGCTACCAGATGGGCAAGGATTACGTGCAAGAATGCCATCACGGCGCGGCAACCATTGTACCAATGAGCGGCGCATTTCCGGTCATCGCACGGGCGAGCGCAGAGCCGACCATGATGGAAATCACGATGTCGAGCGCCGACCAATGTCCAAACATGCGCGGTCCAGACAAGCGCAGCAGGACAAGACCATAGAAAATATCAATACAGCACGCGCAGCCTCTTGCGCTGTCGAAATATGATCTTGCACTCCAAATATACCGATCAAGAAATGTTCCATGCTGCTAAGTCCTTCACCATTCGCGCTTAAGGATCTTTCGCATGCCTTAAATGACGCTCTGCAACTCGCTCAACACCCGAAATTCCATCCGGCAAATGTCTCAAGGGCGTGTAAATGAAGGCGAGTTAGATTGCGCCTCAACGCTTGTCGAAATTGCGATCGGTGGCCTCTTCCGCAGCGCGTTGTGTCGCGCGAGGTCGCCTACCGCGCATGACCCCATAGATGATCGCCAGCAAAAGAAGGACAGCGCCAACACCATATAAAACTTCAATACCCATCGAAGCCTCCCTTGCTCATCCAACGACAACAGGCGC
This sequence comes from Pseudolabrys sp., assembly GCA_035546455.1. Taxonomy (GTDB): domain Bacteria; phylum Pseudomonadota; class Alphaproteobacteria; order Rhizobiales; family Xanthobacteraceae; genus Pseudolabrys. Next base: position 11,919 of record DASZXA010000051.1, on the reverse strand, counting down.
CCGCGAATGGAGTTCCAGTCGGCCGACCCGGTTGGCGCGGCATCCCGATTAATCGCAGGGAACCCAATTGCTGCGGGACATTTATAATTTTCGGCACAGATCGAAAGCGACCCGCGAATGAAAAATCGGCCCCGGCACAAACCACCGCGAATTCAAACCACGCGCACGGTTCGCGAAGAACGGAAAATCCAGCGCCGAATAGATTTCAAGGAACGCAGTCGGCGACCTCACGCTGAACGCCCGATGCAAGCCGGTGCCCGCCATTACCCAGAACCGCGGCTCCCAGGGCAGCATCTTAAAAAACCGGGCTACGAGGCTGATCTGAAGCTCGCGCCGATGTACGATGCGCCGCACTACAAGGGTTCCGATAAGCTACGCGATAAGGTTGCGCTAATCACCGGCGGCGACAGCGGTATTGGTCGCGCGGTCGCTGTATTGTTCGCGCGCGAAGGCGCCGATGTCGCAATCGTCTATCTCGATGAACACAATGACGCCGATGAGACGCGGCGCGCCGTGGAGAACGAGGGCCGACGCTGCGTCGTCATGCCAGGCGACGTTGCAAAAGCGAAATTCTGCCAGTCTGCGGTGAAGCGCACGATCAGGGAACTTGGCCGGCTCGACATTCTCGTCAACAACGCGGCGTTCCAGGAGCACGTCAACGACTTCGCCGATCTCGAAGACGATCATTTCGACCGAACGCTGAAGACGAACCTTTACGGATATTTCTACATGGCGAAGGCCGCCGTACCCCATATGAAAAATGGCAGCGCGATCGTCATGACGGGCTCGGTAACCGGCCTACTCGGCAACAAGGATCTGCTCGATTATTCCATGACAAAAGGCGGCATTCACGCCTTCACACGTTCGTTGGCGACGCATCTCATTCCCAAAGGAATCCGGGTCAACGCGGTCGCACCGGGCCCGGTATGGACGCCGCTCAATCCGGCCGACAAGCCAGCCAACATCGTTGCAAAATTCGGCGGCCAGACACCGATGAAACGCCCTGCTCAACCGGAGGAGATCGCGCCTGCGTTCGTCTTTCTCGCGGCGCCCAGTTGTTCAAGCTACATTACCGGTGAGGTGCTGCCTATTATCGGCGGCTACTCCGGCGGATGAGCATAGGGAGCCGCGGGATGCGCGTGCGATCGCGCCGATCGATGCTCGGCCTTGCAGTGCTTAGTGCTTTCGCGATCGCCCCCGCCGCCGCGCGGATTTTACCTGTGGACTATCGCTACGTCGGGGTTTCTGTGCCCGAGGGCGCGGCAGCGCCGCTCGATACAGTCGTTGTCGATGAAAGCGGAAAACCGCAGACTTTGCACGCGTTCGTCACCCACCCGACCGTGCTGGTATTCGCCGATTATACGTGCCGCACGCTCTGCGGACCGATCCTCGACTTTGTCGGCGCGGCGCTCAAGCAATCTGGATTGGACATCGCCGACCGGTATCGGTTGGTGGTGATCGGGATCGATCCAAAGGACACCACCACGGATGCGGCAGCGATGCGGCATGCGAGTCTCGATCCAACGCTCGATAAGGTTGCGACGTTCCTGACCGCCGACGCGAAAGCGGTCGCTGCACTGACTTCAGCGCTCGGCTACCGCTTCAAATACGACGCCGAGGACGACATCTACGTGCATCCGGCGGCGGCCTACGTGTTGACGGCCGACGGCAAGGTCGCGCGCGTCCTCACCGGGCTCGGCCTGTCGGGCGCCGACATGCGGCTCGCTTTGGTCGAAGCCGGCCAGGGCAAGATCGGCACACTGGGCGATCGGGTGCGGCTGCTGTGCTCGGCGTTCGATCCGGTGCATGGACAATACAACGCCGCGGTGTCGCGGCTGCTCGCCATCGCCGGCGGCGCGACCGTGCTGGCGCTCAGCGGTGGCATCGGGCTCCTCGCGCTAGCGGCCCGCCGCCGCGCCGGTTAATCGCCCGGGCCACCAGACCTCGACATTTTGCCAGGCCAGAACCGCGACGCCGCCGACTAGCAGCGCAGCGGCGGGCAGATCGAGCAGCGTCCAGGCGGACGGATGGAGCGGCGGCAGAATCAGCACGATTGCTTCCAGGAAACGCAGCGCCAGCGTCGCCGTGCCGAGCCACAACAGAACGCCGGTGCTGCCGCGCGCGCGCTCCGACAACAGCACGAAGAACGGCACGATGAACTGGCCGATGTAGAGCGTCCACAGTGCGATGCCCCAGCCGTGGCGCAGGCGCTCGAGATACCAGACGATCTCATCCGGGATGTTGCCGGCCCAGACGATGATGTACTGCATGGCGTGGAGATAGGCCCACAGCAGCAGCACCGACAGGAAGGTCCCCGCATAGGCGACGTTGCTCATACGGCGGGTGCGGTGCGTCAGCATCAGCACGACGACGGCGAAGCCGAAGCCTGCCAGCAGATCGAACGCGATCTTGAGCAGGCCGTAGATCGAGGAATGGAAGTCCGGCTCGACGGATTCCATCCAGTCGACCCCGGCAAAGGACGAGATCAGCGCCCAGACGATCAGGCCGGCGGAGGCGGCGCGTTTCATGGCGGCATCGTCGCCATAAGCGCGCGCCGCCCAGACCGCGAGCACGGTGAGGATTGCGAAATAGACAATGGCGCGCAGAACGAAGAACCACGGCGAGAGATAAGACGACTGGAACGCCGACAGATGTCCGGCCTCCCCGGCCCACGGATAGATCAGCCCCATGCCGATCAACACCGGGATGAACAGGGACGCGAAGACAGGGGTCGTCAGCGCGGCGCGAGACAACAGCGGATGAAGGTCGATGGTCCACCCGGCACGCACCAGATAGGAGATCATCAGCACCGCAAGGCTGCCGATCGGGATGGCGCTGGCGGCGACCCAGGCCGCGAGGTAGCTCGCCGTCATCGTTTTCGGATCGAGCAGCAAGCCGGCGAGACAGCCGAGCCCCCCGAAAATTACAGCAAGCCAAGGGATATGGCGAAGATCGACCCTCATGGCGTCGTCTCCGCCATCAGCTTCTCGCGCGCCTTAACCGGCAGATCGGCGACGGCGGCATGCTGGCTCAGTTGCAGCGCCCGCACATAGGCGACGATCGCCCAGCGGTCCTGCGGCGAAATCAGATCCGCAAAGGAATACATCGCGCCGGTGCCGTCGGTGATGACGTCATAGAAATGCCTGTCGTCGGCTTCGCGCAGCTTCTGCTCATGGAAGCTCGGCGGTTGCGGCATGCCGCGCTCAACCACGATGCCGCGGCCGCCGCCGACCCGGTCGTGGCAGGGCGAACAGAACACGACGTACTGCTTGCGGCCCTGCGCCAGCAGAGCCGCCGTCACCGCCGGCTTTTGGGTAGCCGCCGCCGCATCAACCGGCTCGTCCCGCGCGACCGTGCCGGGCACTGGCGATTGCAGCACCCGCCCGTCGCGAAACAGCGCGCCCGGTTCGTACTCGTAATACTTTGGCTGCGAATCCATGTCCGAGCGCGTGCAGCCGGACGCCGCGATGCAAAGCGCGATGACGGCGAGCCTGCGCATCACACGTTCTCCACCAGCTCGACCGAATTGGGCTTGAGGTCGCGCAGGAAATCGCGGGTCTTGCGCGGATCGAACTTGCCGTCACTCGCCAGCACACAGAGGAAGAAGCGGTCGCGCGACGCCCGGTAAAAGCGCGGCGCGGTGAATACCGGATGATGAAGCCGCGGCAGGCCGTTGAGCGCCAGCATGCCGATCGCCGGCGTCAGCGCGGCGAATAGCACGGTCAGCTCGAAGCCCACCACCATGAAGGCGGACAACGGATAAAGCGGACGGCCGCCGACATTGATCGGATAGTCCCAGTTGGTGAACATCTGCATGCCCAGCGCCAGGCAGAAGCCGAAGATGCCGCCGAACAGGCCGAGCCACAGCACGCGGCGGTCCCGCAGCCGCAGCACCGGAAAAACCTCATAAACCGGAAATGGCGTGAAGGTGTCGAGCTCGCGGTAGCCGGCCTTACGCGCGCGCTCGGTGGCCGCAAGCAGCGCCTCCGGCGTCTCGAATTCGGCTAGTAACCCGAAATACTCACGCTTTGCCACGGCGCAACTCCTTTCGCTCGTCGTGCAAGACTTCCTTCTCCTCGAAGATCGAGATCACCGGCAGCAGGCGGATGACGAGGAGGAACGGCGCGAGGAACAGCCCGATGGTGCCGGCATACGTGGCCCAGTCCCAGAACGTCGCGTGATACTCACCCCACGACGAAACCAGGAAGTCGCGATAAAGACTGGTGACGAGGATCATGTAGCGCTCAAGCCACATGCCGACCGCGACGCTGGTGGAGATCGTGAACAGAATCCACGGCGTCACCCGCGCGGCGCGGAACCAGAGCGGCTGCAAGACGACGAAGTTGAAAAAGATCGCGCCCCAGTAGCTCCACCAATACTGGCCGAAGAAGCGGTCGCTCAGCGTCTGCAACTCGTGCGGATCGCCGGAGTAAAGCGCGTCGAATACCTCGAACACATAGCCGTAGGCGGTCATCAGGCCGCAGGCGAGCAGCACCTTGCCGAGAATGTCGAGGTGCTGCATGGTGACGAGGTTTTCCAAATTGAACAGCGCGCGCAGCACGATGGCGATCATCGCCACCACAGCAAAGCCGGAGAATGCCGCGCCGAGCACGAAATACGGCGGGAAGATCGTCGAGTGCCAGCCGGGAATGGTGCCGGCGGCGAACAGCAGCGACACTTCGCTGTGCACGGAGACGACCAGCGGCACGGCGAGCGCCGCGAGTAATCGATAGGCCTGATGCCAGCGCTGCCAGTGCGCGGCCGAGCCCCGCCAACCGAGCGACAGCACGCCGAAGAACACCTGCCAGCGCCGACGTCGCGCCCGGTCGCGCGCCGCAGCGAGATCGGGCACCAGGCCGATGTACCAGAACACCACCGACACGGTGAGATAGGTCAGCACAGCCCAGATGTCCCATTCGAGCGGGCTGCGAAATTGCGGCCAGACTTTCATCGTCGCCGGATACGGGAACATCCAATAAACGAACCACGGCCGGCCGAGATGCAGGATCGGATAGATGCCGGCGCAGACCACGGCGAACAACGTCATCGTCTCAGCGAAGCGATTGAGCGAATTGCGCCAGTCGCGACCGAGCAGCAGCAGCAGTGCGGAGATCAACGTGCCAGCATGGCCGATGCCGAGCCACCAAACGTAGTTATGGATCGCAAAAGCCCAATTGACCGGGATGTTGAGGCCCCAGACACCGACACCGGTGCTGAACAGCACAACGGCAGACACGAACAGCAGACCGAGCAGAGTGGACGAGATCAGCAGCGCAATCAGCCAGCGCCGCCGCGTCGGGAAATGCATCGGGATGCCGGCGAGTTGATCGGTGACATCGGCGTAGGTCTGCCGCGTCGGCAGGATGGGGCGAGCTTCGGCGACGCTCATGCGCTCTCCTCGCCCGGCTCGTCACGCCAGCGCGCCAGATAGGTCGTGCGCGGGCGAGTGCCGAGTTCTTCGAGCAGTACATAATGGCGGCCGCTTTGACGGCGTTTGGCGACAGCGGATTCCCTGTCGAGCAAGTCGCCGAACACGATCGCTGTCGTCGGACAGGCCTGCTGGCAGGCTGTCGTGACCTCGTCACGGCGCAGCGCGCGGTCTTCCTTGTCGGCGGCCACATGCGCGGCCTGAATGCGTTGGGTGCAATAACTGCACTTCTCCATGACACCGCGCGACCGGACGGTGACGTCCGGATTTTTCACCGCCTGCTCAGCTTCGGCGAAGTTGCGGTAGTCATACCAGTTGAAGCGCCGCACCTTGTAGGGGCAGTAACTCGAGCAGGTCCGCGTGCCGATACAGCGGTTGTAGACCATTTGATTGACGCCCTCAGGCGAATGCGCCGTGGCGTGCACCGGGCAACCCATTTCGCACGGGGCCTTCTCGCAATGCATGCAAGGCACCGGCTGGAAGTAGCTCTTGGGATTTTCGACGTCGCCGCTGTAGTAGCGATCGACCCGTAGCCACGCCATTTCGCGACCGCGCGACACCTGATCCTTGCCGACCACCACCACGTTGTTCTCGACATTGCAGGCCGACACGCAGGCATTGCAGCCGATGCAGAGATCGAGGTCGATCACCATGCCCCAAGCGTGGTCAGCCCTGTTCTCGCGCTCAGCGATCTCGTTCCAGTCCGGATAGAGGGTGGGCGTGTCTTTCGGCGGCGCGGTGCGCGGGTTCGTTGCCGTCACCTCGCGGACGAAGTCGAAGCCGTCCATGCGGTGATGCGCCTGTGTGGAGGCGATCTTTTGCTGCGGCCGATCCGGCGCACGCGACAGCCGGCCTCGCGCGATGAAGGCGTTTTCAGCTGGCCGCACCGCATAGGCGTCGTAGCCGACGCCCTGCCCGATGTCGCCGCCGGCGCGGCGGCCATAACCGAGAAACAGTGCGATTGTGCGTGGGCCTTGCCCTGGCACGATCCAGACCGGACCACGAACGCTCCGCGCGCCGATGTCGATGTCGACGACGTCGCCGTTCGACAGCTTCTCCCGTGCGGCGATCGCCGGGCTGATGGCGATCACATTGTCCCAGGTGATTTTGGTCAGTGGCTTCGGCAGTTCCTGGAGCCAAGCGATGTTGGCGAAACGGCCGTCCCAGATCGTGGGATCGGGGAGGAAAACGATCTCGTATTGGTCGGCCGTCTCACGCTGCTCAGCATGCGGCGCCTTAGGGCTAAGCGTGAGCGGCTTCGCCGTCGTGCCGTCGACGAACCCGTCGTGCAAGGACTTTCGCCAGCGTGCATCAAATTGGTCGCCAAACCGTTCGCGCCAAGTTGCCCGCACGGCGTTGTCCGCCTTGGGATCGCTGCCGCCAAGCAGAAAATCGATCAATTGATAGACGCTGCGCGTGTCGTAGAGCGGCGCGACCACAGGCTGACCGATGATTGCGCTGCCATCAATGGCGCGCCCATCGCTCCAGGCTTCGAGCGCATGTGACAGCGGCAGATGCCACTGCGAAGCATGCGATGTTTCGGTGACGTGCAGGCCGGCGTGAACACGGTTCGGTACCCGTGCGATCAATTCGGCAAATTGCAATCCGGCGGGAGCGTCATAAACCGGATTGCAATCAAGCATGATGAGGGTATCGACGGACCCGGCGGATATTTCGGCGGCAAGCTTTGCCAGCGGAGTCGGTTCCGCAGGAGCCAAAATGGGCTCGCTGTACCAGACCGCCAAGCCAGCATTTTTAAGCGCTTGATTGACGGCGGGCGCCAGCGCCTGAATTGCCGGCGCGTGCTGCGGGCCGATCGTAAACAACGACGCTCCGGCGTGATTGCGAAGATCGTCAATCGCCCGCGCGAGCCACTTTTCTTCGTGCGGATTCAATTCGGGCTTATTGGCAGCAACACCAAACTTTGCCGCGATAGCCTGCGCCAGCAGCGGCACACGTGAGGCATCGCACGGCAATCGCGAGTCCGCGACGGCGCCAGTCAGGCTCGGCAAACATTCTGCAGCATGCAGCCGGGCGCGCCCCGCCCCTGGCGCCGCCTCACCACGCTTTTCTGCCCACGCCTTGGCGCGCGCGACCTGATGCGGTCCGGGGCCGAGCAGATCGTGGTCGAGGCTGACGATTAAGTCGCATTTATCGAGCTGGTAATGAGGTGTGATGGGACGGCCGAACGCCAGCGTCATCGCTTCATCCTGCAGGGCCGTGCCGATTGCCTGGGATTGCGACCAGCGCATTTTCGGAAATTGTTTGGTCAATTCCGCCATCTGCCGGATCAGCGTGGGCGAGGTCGTCGCGCCGGTGAGAATGCGCAGCCCCTCGCCTCGCCGCTCCTGCCAGCGCGCCCGTAGTTGCGTGAGCGCCGCGGTCGCCGCACCCCAGGTCGACGGCACGCCATCCTTCAGCGGCAATTTCGAGCGCTGCGGGTCGTAGAGCTCGAACACCGCGCTCTGCATGAAGGCATCGCTGGCACCGCGCGTCACCGGATGATCGGGATTGCCGTCGAGCTTGGTCGGACGTCCTGCATAAGTCGCCGCAATCACCGGCTGCGCGTAGCCCTCGAATGTCACGGCGGTCGCGTAATAGCGCGGCACGCCGGGCACAACGCCCTCCGGCTGGTTGACGTAAGGCAGCGCCTCACCCGACTTACCGTCGCGGCAGCCGCCGAGTCCCGCCAGCAACAAAGAAGCGCCCATCAGTTTCAAAAACTGACGGCGACCGGGATCGTCGAACATCGACGACGCGGCGGGAAATTCAGCGGCGAGCCAGGCGCGGAAACCCTCCTCGTCGATCAGCTCCTCGAGGCTCGACCAGAAGCGCCGGCTGCTGCGCGTCATGTCGCGGAGGCGCGGCAGATCGAAACGGAGGTTTTCGGCGCGCATCGTCATCGGTGGCACACGAAACAGTTGGTCAACTGCCCCTCCCGGATGCCGTACTGCTTCACCAGCTCGTGGCCGATTTTCTCGCGATCGCCGTGCGGCGACCACGACATGTTGGTGACCTGATTTTTCGGCCGCAGATGCGGGGCCGGATCGCGATGGCAGTCTAGGCAAAACTCCATCGTCAGCGCCTTGGCGCGATAGGTCAGCGCCATCCGATCGATGCGGCCGTGGCACGCGACGCAGCCGACGCCTTTGGCGATGTGGATGTCGTGACGAAAGAACACATAGTCCGGCAGCAGCGCGACGCGATTCCATTTCAGCGGGTTGTTGTCGGCGAAGCTTTGCCGCACCGGGGCGAGCATCGGCGCGCCGGTCCATATCTGCGAGTGGCACGTCATGCAGGTATGGGTCGGCGGCAGGCCAGCGCGGGGCCCTTGCGCGAACGACGTGTGGCAAAACCCGCAATCGATACCAAGCTCGCCGGCGTGGTGCTTGTGGCTGAATGGGACCGGCTGGGCCGGCGGGTGATTGAAAACACCGGTCACCCAATCGGAATGCGCAAACCGCACGGCAAAAACGACGCTGCCGGCGGCGAGCGAGACAGCAGCGATGAGAAATAGCCGCAGCCAGGTATCCGCGGCCGGCGAAAAAATAGGGCCCATTGGACCGGACCGGAAATGCGAGAAGCCCCGCGTTTTCCAACCGTGCCCACGTCACAAAGTTCCGGAGAGGATGGAACTCTGGCGAGCCCGGCCAGTTGACTGCGCGGGGCTTCGTCTTGCCACGCCGGGCCGGCGCTCATGCGCGACCAATCGCATCCAACCGATGTCGAGCGATCGGACGCCGATCCGCGGCTTGTCGGAGCTATCGCGATCGGCACCGGTCTTTTTCTGCTCGCGGCGCCGTTTCTGGTTCAGGCCATTTATCCGGGCGCTCCGCGACTCGGCCGCATCGCGGACCTGCCGCAACCGCCCGCGCCGCGCCTGCAAATTTCGCCGCAAGCCGATCTGGCGCGGCTGCAAGCCAGCGAGGATGCACAGCTTGGTTCGTTCGGCTGGGTCGATCGCGACGACCAGGTCGTGCGCATGCCGATCGAACAGGCCATGAAGCTTCTCGCCGAGCGCGGCTGGCCTTCGCAGCATGCGACGCCGGCGCGCTGAGGCGATGGCGGATGGACGACGTCATCTCGCACGCCAGCCCGATTTGGCCGACCGCGGTGACGCCGCACGCCAGCGCGGTCGACCTGTTGTTCGCCGGCCTGCTGGCGACGGCCTTCCTGGTGATGCTGCTACTGTTCACGCTGCTCCTGCGGTTCGCGATCCACTATCGCGCCGGCAATGACCGCGCCAATCGCAACCATCGCGTCAAGAAAAGCTGGATTGCGGAAAGCACGTGGACCGCCGCCACGCTGGTCGGGTTTCTGGCGCTGTTCATCTGGGGCGCGCGGCTTTACCTCGACCTCTACACCGTGCCGGCCGATGCGATGCCGATCTATGTCGTCGCCAAGCAGTGGATGTGGAAGGTGCAGCACCCTGGTGGGCAGCGCGAGATCAACGAACTGCATATTCCGGTCAATCGCGCGACGCGGCTCATCATGTCGTCGCAGGACGTGATCCACTCATTCTTCGTCCCCGCATTCCGCGTCAAGCACGACGTGGTGCCCGGCACGTCCGAAGAGCTGTGGTTCAAGCCGCGCAAAGCCGGCGTCTATCACCTGTTTTGCGCCGAATACTGCGGCACCGACCATTCGCGCATGACCGGCCGCATTGTCGTGATGGAGCCGCCGGCGTTCGCGGAGTGGCTGACGCATCAGGACACCACCGGCACGCTGGCAACGCAGGGCGCGGCGCTTTACCGGCAATTCGGCTGCAGCGGCTGCCATGACGCGAGCAGCACCGTGCGCGCGCCGTCGCTCCAGGGCCTCTACGGCAAGCGCGTACCGCTCGCCGACGGCACCCTGGAGATCGCCGACGAAGCCTATATCCGCGACTCGATCCTCAAGCCACGGGCAAAGATTGTCGCAGGCTATGACCCGGTGATGCCGTCCTATGAAGGCAAGATCGCCGAGGACGAGCTGATCAAGATCGTCGCCTACATCAAATCGATCGGCGGCAGCGCCGGAGCGCCGCAATGACCGCACGCAATTATCTCACCAACGACAACCGGCTGTGCTCGTGGTTTTTCACCACCGACCACAAGCGCATCGCCATCCTGTATTTCGCCGGCATCACACTGTTCTTTTTCATCGGCGGCGCGGCCGCAACCCTGATCCGGCTCGAGCTGGTGACACCGGCAGGCGACCTTGTCTCCTCAGACACCTATAACCGGCTGTTCACCATCCACGGCGTGGTGATGGTGTGGTTCTTTCTAATTCCGTCGATCCCGACCACCTTGGGCAATTTCATTGTACCCCTCATGATCGGTGCGCGCGATCTCGCCTTCCCGCGGCTGAACTTGACAAGCTGGTACCTCTTCATGCTCGGAGGCAGCGTTACGCTCTATGCGGTGATCGCCGGAGGCATCGATACCGGCTGGACGTTCTACACGCCGTTCTCGACGATGTACTCCAACAGCCACGTGGTGCTGGCCGTCACCGGCGTGTTCATTGCCGGCTTCTCCTCGATCCTGACCGGCCTCAACTTCATCGTCACCATCCATCGGCTGCGCGCGCCGGGGCTGACCTGGTATCGCCTGCCGCTGTTCCTGTGGTCGCTCTATGCCACCTCGGTGATCCTGGTGCTGGCGACGCCAGTTCTCGCCATCACGCTGCTGCTGGTCGCGCTCGACCGCTTCGCCGGCATCGGCATTTTCGATCCGGACCGCGGCGGCGACCCAATCCTGTTCCAGCACCTGTTCTGGTTCTACTCGCATCCCGCGGTCTACATCATGGTGCTGCCGGGCATGGGCGTGGTCAGCGAACTGATCGCCTGCTTCTCACGCAAGGAAGTATTCGGCTATCACTTCGTCGCATGGTCGGCGATTGCGATTGCCGGTGTCGGCTTCTTCGTGTGGGGCCACCACATGTTCGTGAGCGGCCAGTCGCCGTTTGCCGGACTCGTCTTCTCATTCATGAGCTTCATCGTAGCGGTGCCGTCGGCGATCAAGGTGTTCAACTGGACGGCGACGCTGCACAAAGGCTGGATCAGCTACGACGCGCCGATGCTTTATGCGCTCGGCTTCATCGGGCTGTTCACGATCGGCGGCCTCACCGGGCTGTTCCTTGCCTGCCTCGCCTACGACGTCTATGTGACCGACACTTATTTCGTGGTCGCGCATTTTCACTACATCATGGTCGGCGGCACGGTGACGGCTTATTTCGGTGGACTGCACTACTGGTGGCCAAAGATCACCGGGCGCATGTATCCGGAATACTGGGCACGCGGCGCCGCAATCCTGATTTTCTTCGGCTTCAACATGACGTTCTTTCCGCAGTTCATCCTCGGCATCGAGGGCATGCCGCGGCGCTATCACATCTATCCGCCGGAGTTTCAGGTCTGGCACGTGCTGTCATCGGCCGGCGCGTCGATCCTCGCGGTCGCCTACGCGCTGCCGCTGTTCTACCTGACGTGGTCGCTGTTCTTCGGGAAACGCGCG
>DASZXA010000050.1:0-30533 GCA_035546455.1 Pseudolabrys sp. | reverse complement strand
CAGGCCCTTCACGATGAAGGGATTGACGCTGTCGAAAGCGCCGAGCACGCCCTGCACCAGCCGTCCGCCCTTCGGCGCGGCGGGGTTGACGTAAGAGGCAGCGCGGAAGTCCGGCGGCCAGGCCGGCGCGCCGTGCATGGCGATGGCGTGACGCGCGCTGTCGGCGCGCAGGAGCTCCGGCCGCAGCGGCAGCGCCGCCGCCAGCGCGCCGAGGATGACCGTCCGCCGCGACAACTGCGGAGCGATCAGGTCGCGGGAAGCAGGGGACGGGGCGGACACTGGGTGACTGCGACTCGTTTCCGGACGGATACGAATTTACCACGAGGGCAGCGTCTTCCCTGAACGGCCTTTTGGTCGCATTGGTGGCTTTATCGCAGGCCGGAATTCGGCTATCAGGCACCCGTCCGGGTCACGCTGCCGCCGTATTTCGCGGGGTAAGAGCCGGGCCTGGACACGTCAGGCGGGCCAGGCGGCTTCGGCAACCTAAGGGAATAACGAGAATGGATCATCGGAACGCATCGGCCCGTCCGTGGGGCCGCGCGCTGGCAGCCAGCCTGACCGCCGCCGCACTGACGGCCGTTGCCTGGACGCCGGTCGCCGCGCAGCCCAAGAAGCCGGCCGCCAAGCCCGCCGCTCCGGCCGCGCAGCCGGCCCAGCCGGCGCCGCAGACGCCGCCCGGTCAGGGCCAGGCCGAGCAGCAGCTCATGTATTCGCCGTGGATGAAGGTCTGCGGCAAGGGCCCGGACACCGGCAACAAGCAGGTCTGCGTCGTCACCAAAGACGGCCGCCTCGAGAACGGCATGCCGGTCGCGATCGTGCAGCTGTTCGAGCCGGAAGGTGAGCCGAAGGTGCTGCGCATCACCGTGCCGCTCGGCATGCAGCTCCAGCACGGCACGCGCCTGATCATCGATCAGGACACGCCGGCGACCGCGCCGTATTTCATGTGCTTCCCGAACGGCTGCATGGCCGACTACGACGCGACCGCCGACATGGTCGCCAAGATGAAGAAGGGCAAGATGATCACCGTCCAGGCGATCAACATGCAGGGCCAGGCGATCAGCCTGCCGCTGCCGCTGAACGATTTTGCCAAGGCCTATGACGGCCCGCCGACCGACCCGAAGGTGTTCGAAGAGCAGCAGCGCAAGCTGCAGGAAGAACTCCAGAAGAAGGCGGAAGAAGCGCGCAAGAAGCTCGAAGCGCAGCAACCGGCAGCGCCGGCGGCACCCGCAGCGCCGAAGCAGTAACGCTTATTACGCGACGTAAAACAAAGGCGCGGCCTCAAAGCCGCGCCTTTTGCTTTTGGATGCTGTGAAACGCGCTCAGTTCATCCGGGAGTCGCGACGGCGATAGGCGCCGCTGTCGTCGCGCTCGAACATCTCGGGGACCTGCGGATGCCGGATCGGCATGCCCGACGTGTCGGGGAGCAGGTTCTGCTCGGACACGTAGGCGACGTATTCGGTTTCCGCGTTCTCGGCATACAGATGATAGAACGGCTGATCCTTGCGCGGGCGAACCTCGGCCGGGATCGACTGCCACCATTCCTCGGTGTTGTTGAACACCGGGTCGATGTCGAAGACCACGCCGCGGAACGGAAAGAGGCGGTGCTTGACGACCTGGCCGATCTGGAATTTCGCGGTGCGAGTCTTGTTTTCGTTCATGTTCATGCCGGCGATCAGATAATCCGGGATTGCGGGGAAAGCCAGAGGCTAGAGCGCGTAACGCGCGGCCATCGCCGGGTCCTTGGCGGCGACCAGCCTGGCAAGATCGATCAGGACCTTGGCCTGCTTCCAGGTGGCGTCGTCCTGCATCTTGCCGTCGATCATCACCGCGCCGGCGCCGTCCGGCATCGCCGCCACAATCTTCTTGGCGAAGGCGACTTCGGCAGGGTCCGGCGAGAACACGTTCTTCGCGATGTCGATCTGCGATGGGTGCAGCGACCAGGCGCCGACGCAACCCATCAGAAACGCGTTGCGGAACTGCGCCTCGCAGGCGGCCGGATCGGAGAAATCACCGAACGGGCCGTAGAACGGCTTGATGCCGGCAGCGGCGCAGGCGTCGACCATTTTCGCGATGGTGTAGTGCCAGAGGTCCTGTTGCGCGGTTGAGCGCGGCGCATTTGCCGATTTTGGATCGGCGTCGGCGATCACCTTGTAGTCGGGATGGCCGCCACCGACCCGCGTCGTCTTCATCGCGCGGGAGGCGGCAAGATCGGCCGGGCCGAGGCTCATGCCGTGCATGCGCGGGGAGGCGGTGGCGATCGCCTCGACATTGTTGACGCCCTGCGCGGTTTCGAGAATGGCATGGATCAGGATCGGCCTCTTCGCGCCGTGCTTGGCCTCGAGCTGGGCGAGAAGCTGGTCGAGATAATGAATGTCCCAGGGACCGTCGACCTTCGGCAACATCACGACGTCGATCTTGTTCGGCAACGCGGCGACCAGTTCGGTGACGTCGTCCAGCACCCACGGCGAGTTGAGCGCATTGACGCGCGTCCACAGACCGGTCGCGCCAAAATCAGTCGCCTTCGCCATCTCGATAAAACCGCGCCGCGCCACGTCCTTGGCATCGACCGGGATCGCATCTTCGAGGTTGCCGAGCACCACATCGACCTGGCGTGCGAGATCGGCGGCCTTGGCGCGCATTTTCTCGACGTGCGGCGGCACGAAATGGATCATGCGCTCGAGCCGCACAGGGAGCTCGCGCAACGGCGCCGGCGCGCCGACCGCCAGAGGCTGATAGAATTGCCGTGGAGATTTCATCGAGTCTGTGCTTTTCGTGTGCGGGTTCGACGAGCCTTTAGAGCAGAAGCCCGCGTCAAGTCCATAGTCGCAAAGTCCATAACCGCCGCATGATCGACATCATCAATCTGGCGCTGCCGTATTTCGGGCTGATCTTCATCGGCTACGCCTGCGGGAAGTACAAGGACATTCCCGAAACGGCGCTGGCGTGGATGGATTTTTTCATCGTTTACGTCGCGCTGCCGGCGCTGTTCTACGGAATTTTGTCGCAGACGCCGTTCGAGCAACTGGCGCAGGTCAACTTCATCGCGGCGACGACGCTTGGCACGGCGTCCGCCTTTGCTATTTCGTTCGGCATCGCCATCGTGCTGCGCAAAGGGCGGATCGGCGAAGCGACGATCGGCGCGCTGGTCGGCAGCTATGGCAATGTCGGCTACATGGGGCCGGGTCTCGCGCTGGCGACGCTCGGCGCATCGGCGGCGACGCCGATTGCGCTGATCTTCTGCTTCGACACGTTGTTTCTCTTTTCTGCGGTGCCGTTCCTGATGGCGCTGCGCGGCCAGCAGCCGATCAGTCTCGGTGCCGCGGCCCTGCAGGTGCTGCGGCGGATTGCGCTCAACCCTCTGGTCATTGCGACTGCGATTGGCGTGCTGTCGGCGGCATTGCATTTCCATCCGCCGATCGCGCTCGAACGGCTGCTGCAATTCCTGCAAGGCGCCGCGGCGCCATGCGCGCTGTTCACGCTGGGCGTAACGGTGGCGCTGCGGCCGCTGCGACGACCACCGCTCGATGTACCGATCCTCATCGCGATCAAGCTGATCGTGCATCCGCTGATCCTGTTCGTGCTGCTCTCGGCGCTGCAGATCAGCGATCCGATATGGATCGGGACCGCGCTGCTGATGGCGGCGCTGCCGCCGGCCCTCAACGTCTTCGTATTCGCGCGCTATTATGACCGCTGGATCGAGCCGGCTTCGAGCGCGGTGCTGCTCGGCACGCTGGCCTCGGTCGCGACGCTAACCACGGTGATGTGGATGGTGAAGACAGGCAATCTTCCGACAATGTTGTTCCGCTGATGCAGCCATTGGCCGGACTTCTCGTTCTGGATTTTTCGACGCTGCTGCCGGGGCCGCTGGCGAGCCTGATGCTGGCCGAGGCGGGCGCCGAGGTAATCAAGATCGAACGGCCGGGTGGCGAAGAGATGCGCAGCTTCGCGCCGATGTGGGAAGGCGAGAGCGCGGCGTTCGGACTGCTCAATCGCGGCAAGAAGGTCGCGACGCTCGATCTCAAGAGCGAGGAGGACCGCGCGAAGCTCAAGCCGCTGCTGGCGCGCGCCGATATTTTGCTGGAACAGTTTCGTCCCGGCGTGATGGAGCGGCTGGGACTCGGCTTCGAGGCGCTGCACAGGGATTACCCGAAGCTGATCTATTGTTCGATCAGCGGCTACGGCGCGAGTGGCCCACGCGCCAACGAAGCGGGCCACGACATCAATTATATCGGCAATACCGGTTTGCTCGATTTGCAACCGGGCCCGCTGACCTCGCCGGTGGTGCCGCCAATGCTGGTTGCGGATATCGCTGGCGGCACGTTTCCGGCGGTTATCAACATTCTGCTGGCGCTGCGCTCGCGCGACCAGACCGGAAAGGGCGTTCATCTCGATATCGCGATGACGGATGCGATGTTCACCTTTGCCTGGAATGCGCTGGCGCTCGGCCATGCGTCCGGCAAGTTTCCGGCCTCCGGTGAGATGCGGCTGGTGGGCGGTTCGCCGCGCTATCAGCTTTACCCGACCAAGGATGGCAAGATCGTTGCGTGCGGCGCGCTGGAGGACAAGTTCTGGGCGTCGTTCGCGGCGGCCATCGGCCTTGCCGCGGAATTTATCGACGACGAGAAGAATAAGCGCGCAGCGCGCGACGCGGTGGCGAAGATCATTGCGTCGCGGAGCGCCGACGAATGGCGGCCCGTATTTGCCAAAGCGGATTGTTGCGTGACGGTTGTGACGCCGCTGGCTGAGGCGCTGCGCGATCCGCATTTCGTCGAACGTGGACTGTTCGCGCATCATTACGAAGCGCACAGCGGTGCGACCATGCCGGCGCTGCCGGTGCCGATCTCGCCCGTGTTTCGCGAGACGCCGGGAAAGAAGAAAGCGCCCGGACTGGATTAGATGGCTTCGCCGCGCATCAGCTTCGGCTGGTTGTTGGCCGGCGCGGTGCCTTCGCGCATCACGGCGCGGCGCAGCGGGCCGATGCGGTCCAGCATGTAAAGGCCGAGGCCGCGCGCGCTCTGCACCGGCAGAAAATCCGACAACAGCGAGCGATTGAGCAGGTCGACCGCCAGCGCGCGGCTGCCGACATCGGCGTGGCGGATGCGGTCGTATTCGCGCAGCACGTCGTCGGCGCCAGGATCGCGTCGCGCACGATGGGCGTCGATGACAAGTTCGCCGATGGCCGCGGCGTCGCGCAGGCCGAGATTGAGGCCCTGTGCGCCGATCGGCGGCAGCACGTGCGCGGCTTCGCCGGCCAGAGCTATACGGTGTGAGGCAAATGTTTTTGCGCGCGACATCGTCAGTGGGAACAGGCCACGGCCGGGCTCGACCTTGATCTTGCCGAGAATCGATTGGGACCGGCGTTCGAGCTCGATCGACAGCGCGTCGCTGGTAAGCGCGGCGATCTCACCGGCTTCATCGGGATTGAGCACCCAGACCAGACTGGAGCGCTTGCCGGGCAGCGGCACCAGGGTGAATGGGCCGCTGGCGGTGTGGAACTCCGTCGAGGTCTCGCCATGTGGGCGGCTGTGGCTGAACGACAGCGTCAGCGCCGATTGTGGATAGCTGCGAGTCTCGGTGTCGATACCAGCTGCGTCACGGCACAGCGACTTGCGGCCGTCGGCGCCGATCACCAAACGCGCGGTGACGGTTTGCCCGTCGAAACGAACCGAAACGTGATCGCCAAGAATCTCGACGCTATCGACCCGCGCATCGATCTTTGCCAGCGCCGGCAGTTCATGCGCGCGTTCATTCAGTGCTGCGACCAAATGACGGTTCTCGATATTCCAGCCGAAAGCGTCGAGGCCAATTTCGCCGGATTCGAATTTCACCTCCGGCGCGCGGACCAGCCTGCCGGTATCGTCCACCAGCCGCATGGTACGCAGCGGCGCGGCATGATCCGCACAGCGCCGCCACACGCCCAAGGTTTCCAGCGCGGTGACCGAACCGGCTAGCAGCGCCGTAGTTCGGTTGTCGGCGGGCGACTGGCCGATCAGCACTGTTGAGATGCCGGCGGACGCACAGGCGATGGCGGCCGTCAGTCCGGCCGGACCGGCGCCGACAACGATGACATCGGAGTTTTGTGCGGCATTCTGCATTCGCGCCGACCATAGCCCAGAATGCGGCGGGCGGGCGATTCCGTTTGCCGGAGCGATGCGCTATGCCTGAACCGCAATGAGCGACCTTGCCCGCGACGATCTGAGCTTCCTGCCGCCGCTGACCGCGCGGCTGGCGCGCGCCGCCGCGCGGCCGCGTGCGGTTGCTGTGGTGTCTGTGTTGGCGCTCACGGCGTTCGGCTGGCTCTATATTGGCGCGATGTACGTGCAGCATGGCGAGCTGTTCGCCCTGTTGTGCCGGCCATCTGCGGCGGCGAGTGAAACGCTGACCCTGTTGATCCCGATGTGGAGCGCGATGGCACTGGCGATGATGGTGCCGAGCGCTTCGGCGACGATCCTCACTTACGCCGAGATCGCCGACACCGCGGCGCGCAAGCAGATCGAGGTGGTGTCGCCGCTGGTGATCGTCGCTGGTTATGTCGCGGTCTGGCTCGGGTTTGCGCTTGCGGCCAGCGTCGCGCAACTGGCGCTCGCGCAAGCCGGCTGGCTCGATCCGGATGCGGGCAAGCTCGGGACGTATATTTCCGCCGCGCTGTTCATTCTCGCGGGTGGCTACCAATTCACCAACCTTAAACATGCTTGCCTGCGGCAATGCCGCAACCCGTTCCAGTTCTTCTTTTCCAACTGGCAGACGACGACACGCGGCGTGTTCCGGCTCGGCATCAAGCAGGGGCTGTTCTGCCTGGGCTGCTGCTGGGCGGCGATGCTGCTGATGTTCGCGCTCGGCGTGATGAATGTGGTGTGGATGGCCGCGCTCGCGGTGGCGATGACGGTCGAGAAGCTTGTGAATATGCGACGGCTCAGCCACGCTTACGGCGTGGTGCTGATCGCGGCGGGCCTGATTTTGATGGGAGTGTCACTTGGCTGAAGCGTGGAATTTGAAGGGCGAGATGACGTTGTCGTGCAGTTGCACGGTGTTTTGTCCCTGCGTGCTGTCGCTCGGCGATCATCCTCCGACCGAAGACCGCTGCCAGACCTGGGCGGGCTTCCGGTTCGACAGCGGTCACTTCGACGAGGTCGATCTCGGCGGCATCAATGCCGGCATCATGATGGACCTGCCGGGCATCATGTCACGCGGCAATTGGACCGCGGCGCTGTTCGTCGACGACAAGGCCTCGGCGCAAGCCGTCAAGGCGCTAACGCGAATCTTCTCCGGCCGCGTCGGCGGCACCACGCATCTGCTGTCGATTCTGGTTGGGCAATTCCTCGGCGTGCGGCAGGTGCCGATCAGCTACGAGACGGTAGGCGAAACCCGGAAGATCAAGATCAAGGATTACGCGGAAGGCATCATCACGCCGGTGCGCGGCAAGAAGCCCGGTGAGAACGTCGTGGTCCGCAACAGCGAATACTGGATCGCGCCGGACGTCATCGTGTCGCGCGCCGAAAAGTCGCGCTTCCGTGGCTATGGCCGCAACTGGAATTTGGCCGGCCGGTCGTGCGAAATCTGCGCGATCGATTGGGGCAACGAAGGGCGCTGACCATCGCCAAGGTTTACGCTTTTGCGATCCATCTGCTGACGGCGAGCGGGACCGCGTTCGCGCTATTGGCGCTGATCCTCGCGGTCGGCGACCATTGGGCGATCATGTTTCTCTGCCTCGGTTTCGCGCTGATCGTCGACGGCATCGACGGGCCGCTGGCGCGCACCTTCAATGTGGCGGGCACGCTGCCGCGCTGGTCCGGCGACACGCTCGACCTGGTGGTGGATTTCACCACCTATGTATTCGTGCCGGCCTATGCCGTGGTCGCGAGCGGATTGCTGCCGCCAAGTCTGGCGATCCTGGCCGGTGTCGTCATTGTCGTCAGTGGCGCGCTCTATTTCGCCGACCGCAACATGAAAGCGCCCGACAACAATTTCCGCGGCTTTCCGGCGGCGTGGAATCTGATCGCGTTCTATCTGTTCGTTCTGATGCCGCCGCCGTGGTTGGCGGCGCTTGGTGTCGCGGCGTTCGCGGGCCTGACCTTCGCGCCGATTGAGTTTGTTCATCCGCTGCGAGTCACCCGCTGGCGCGGCTTGACGATCGCGTTAATGGCCGCCTGGGCCTTGCTCGCGGCGCTCGCTGTCGCCGACAATCTGTCGCCGCCGCCCTGGGTCGGCGCGAGCCTTCTGCTGATCGGACTCTACTTCCTCGTCATTGGAGCGATTGCGAGACGCGCATGGACTTAATGAGCTTCATCGATCCGTTTCTCACCCTCAATGGGCTGGCGGCACTGCTGACGCTGACCGTGCTCGAGATCGTGCTCGGCATCGACAATCTCGTCTTCATTTCGGTGCTCACCGTCCGGCTGAACAGGAGCGATGCGAAGTTCGCGCGCGGCGTCGGCCTCGGCCTGGCGTTCTTGTTTCGCCTGATCCTGCTGGCGTCGCTGACGTTCTTGATCGGCCTGACGCAGCCGGTCATCTCCGGGTTCGGACTCGACTTCTCGTGGCGGGATATCATCTTGATCGCGGGCGGCCTGTTCCTGCTCGCCAAGGGCACGCATGAAATCCATAACGAGGTCGAGGGTGCGGAAAGCGACGCCGGGCCGAAACGCACGCGCGATGCCGTCTCGCTGGTGATCGTGCAGATCGCGGTGATCGACCTGGTATTCTCGATCGACTCGATCGTCACGGCGATCGGCCTGGTCAGCGAGCTGGAGATCATGGTCGTTGCCGTCGTCATTGCGATGGTTGTGATGTATGTCGCGGCGGGCCCGGTCGGCGGCTTTATCGCGCGACATCCGACCACCAAGATGCTTGCGCTGTCGTTCCTGCTGCTGATCGGCGTCGCGCTGGTGGCCGACGGCTTCCACTTCCACATCCCGCGCGGCTATATTTACGCGGCGATGGCCTTTGCAGCGCTGGTCGAAGTGTTCAATGTGCTCGCGCATCGCAATCGGACGCGCCCGCGCAGGAAAAAGTAGGACTTAACTTATGGCAAGACCCGTTCTTCTGGTGGCCGGCGGCAGCCGCGGCATCGGCGCCGCGATTTCCAAATTAGCCGGGGCGCGCGGCTATGACGTGGCCGTCAACTACAAGGGCAACGAGACGGCCGCACGGCAGGTCGTGGTGGCGATCAATGCGTCCGGCGGGCAGGCGCTGGCGATCCAGGGCGACATGGCGAAATCCGCCGAGATCGAGCGGGTGTTCGAGCAGGCGGCCAAGCTCGGTCCGGTGACGCATTTTGTGCATTCGTCCGGCATCACCGGTGCGCCATCGCGGCTCGACGGCGTGAGCGAAGAGACCGTGCGCGAGGTGCTCGACGTCAACACATTCGGCGCGATCTGGTCGCTGCGCGCGGCGATCAGGCGGATGTCGACCAAGAACGGCGGCAAAGGCGGCTCGATCGTGATGATCACCTCGATGGCGGCGACGATCGGCGGCACCGGCGAATACACCTGGTATGCTGCGGCGAAGGCCGCGGTGAACACGCTGGTCATTGGCGTGGCACGCGAGGTGGCGAAAGAAGGCGTCCGCATCAACGGGCTTTCGCCGGGCCTGATCGATACCGAAATTCATGTGCCGGGCCGGCTCGAGCGTGTCGCGCCAATGGTGCCGGTGGGCAGGGCGGGCAAGCCCGACGAGGTTGCGGAGACAGCGCTTTATCTTCTCTCCGATGCGGCTTCTTACATGACCGGCGCTATCGTCAACGTGTCCGGCGGGCGCTAGGCGCGTTGCGTCACCTGCGGCGCGTGCCTATGATCGCGCCGATTTTTCCAGAACTCTGTTGATGAGGTTTCCCATGGTTGCGGCAGTGCGCGTTCACAAACACGGCGGTCCGGAAGTCCTGACGCTCGAGGACATCGAAATCCCGGCGCCGGGTCAGGGCCAGATCAAGATCAAGCAGCACGCTTGCGGCATCAACTTCATCGACACGTATTTCCGCATGGGCATGTACCCGTCGCCGGTCGGCATGCCGTTTACCGCCGGCAACGAAGGCGCCGGCGAGGTGATCGCGGTCGGCCCCGGCGTCAGCGATTTCAAGGTCGGCGATCGCGTCGCTTACGTCGTCGCGCTCGGCGGCTACGCGGCGGAGCGGCTACTGCCGGCCGAGCGCACCGTGAAGCTGCCCGACAACATCAGCTACGAGCAGGCCGCCGGCATGATGCTCAAGGGCATGACCGTGCAATACCTGCTCAACCGCACATTCAAGGTGACGAAGGGCTCGACCGTTCTCATTCATGCCGCCGCCGGCGGTGTCGGCCTGATCGCCTGCCAGTGGGCCAACCATCTCGGCGCGAATGTGATCGGCACGGTCGGCTCGGCCGAGAAAGGCGAACTCGCCAAGAAGAACGGCGCGCATCACATCATCAATTACCGCAAGGAAGACTTCGCCGCGCGAGTGAAGGAAATCACCAACGGCGCGCTGTGCGACGTCGTTTATGACGGCATCGGCAAGGACACGTTCCCAAAGTCGCTCGATTGCATCCGCCCGCTCGGCATGTTCGTCTCGTTCGGCAGCGCGTCCGGCCAGATCGACGCCTTCAACATCAACATCCTGCAGCAGAAGGGTTCGCTGTTCGCCACCCGCCCGACGCTCAATACCTATACGGCCAAGCGCGCCGACCTCGTCGACATCGCCAACGACCTGTTCAAGGTGGTCGGCTCCGGCGCGGTGAAAATCCCGATCAACCAGAAGTATCCGCTCAAGGACGCGCAGAAAGCGCACCGCGAGCTGGAAGGGCGGGATACGACAGGCTCGTCGATTTTGATTCCGTAATGTGCGCGGGGCGCGGTCGGCTCAGAAGCCGACTGCCGTTCCGTGCAGATCGTACTCGTCGGCGCGCTCGATTTTGACGGTGGCGATCTCGCCGACCCGCAACGGGCGGCGGCTGGCGACATAAACGGCGCCGTCGATCTCCGGCGCGTCGGCCATCGAGCGGCCCTTGGCGACGGTCGGCCCGGCCTCGTCGATGATGATCTGCTGGCGCGAGCCGACTTTCTTCCTGAGCCGCTGCGCTGAAATCTTTTGCTGGCGCCGCATAAAGCGGTGCCAGCGATCTTCCTTCACGTCGTCGGGCACGGGCGCGGCCAGATCATTGGCCGGCGCGCCGCGCACCGGCTCGTATTTGAAGCAGCCGACGCGATCGAGCGCCGCCTCATCGAGCCAGTCGAGCAGAAACTCGAAATCGGCATCGGTCTCGCCGGGGAATCCGACGATGAAGGTCGAGCGCAGCGTCAGGTCCGGGCAAATCTCGCGCCACTTGCGGATGCGGTCGAGGGTCTTTTCCTGCGCGGCGGGGCGCTTCATCCGTTTGAGCACGTCAGGGGATGCGTGCTGGAACGGAATGTCGAGATAGGGCAGCACTTTTTTGTCAGCCATCAATTCGATGACGGCATCGACGTGCGGGTAGGGATAGACGTAATGCAACCGCACCCAGACGCCGAACTCGCTCAGGGCCGAAGCGAGATCGAGGAATTTCGCGCGCACTTCACGGTCGTTCCACTTCGACGCGGCATATTTGAGGTCGACGCCGTAGGCCGAGGTGTCCTGCGAGATCACCAGCAGCTCCTTGACGCCGGCTTTCACCAGCCGCTCCGCCTCGCGCAGCACGTCGGCGGCCGGGCGTGAGACGAGGTCGCCGCGCAGCCGCGGAATAATGCAGAACGAGCAACGGTTGTTACAGCCCTCGGAAATCTTCAGATACGCATAGTGCCGCGGCGTCAGCTTGATGCCTTCCGGCGGCACCAGATCGATGAACGGATCGTGCTGCGGCGGCACCGCGCGGTGCACGGCATCGACCACGCTTTCGTATTGCTGCGGGCCGGTGATCGCCAGCACCTGCGGAAACTTGTCGGCGATCTGCTCCGGCTCGGCGCCCATGCAGCCGGTGACGATCACCTTGCCATTTTCATTCAGCGCGGTGCCGATCGCGGCAAGCGACTCTTCCTTGGCGCTGTCGAGAAAGCCGCAGGTGTTGACGATGACGAGATCGGAGCCCGCGTGCTCGCGAGAGAGCTCATAGCCTTCCGCACGCAGCCGCGTGATGATGCGCTCGCTGTCGACCAGCGCTTTCGGGCAGCCGAGCGAGACGAAGCTCACCTTCGGCGCAATCTTGTCGTCCATTGAAAGTGTCCTGAGGTCCGGCAGCACCTAATGGGCCGGACGCAAAAGATCAAGCGCGGAGGAAGGCGTGCGTCAGCTATTCCGCAGTGCTTCGGCCTGCGCGTAGAACTTCTGCTCCCATTTCTTCTGGTTTTCCGTGCCTTCGCGGATGAAGGGCGTAAAGATCGCGAGCTTGAGCAGGAGCCAGTTGAGAAAGCGCGCCGGCATCCTGAGTGGCTTGACGAAATCGACGAACAGCACGACGCGGGTATGCGGTGTCTTGTTCCAGGCCTCGTGCCCGAAAGCATCGTCGAAGATGACGACCTTGCCTTCCTCCCAGCGGTAGACGTCCTTGTCGACGCGGATGCCAAGCTCGCTGCGCGGCTCCGGCACGATCAGGCCGAGGTGAAGCCGCAGCACGCCGTTATACGGGCCGCGATGCGGCGCGAGATGCTTGCCGGGCTCGAGGATCGAGAACATCACGGTGAGCAAGCCGGGAATCTTCTGGCAGATGCGCCAAGTGTCCGGGCAGGCGGCGATATTGCGTTCCGAGGTCACGCCGTAGCCGGCAAGCATGAAAGTTTTCCAGCCTTTGTCATTGCTGGTTTGCACCACGTCGGTCGAGATTTCGTGGAAGCCGGGGAGGTCATCCTTGCGGGTCAGCACCTTGTCGAGCTCGGCGCGGATCAGACGCCACTCGTCCTCGATCCCGCGCGTCCACGGGAATGTCACGTTGTCGTAGATCGGCGGATTGCCGACTGCACTGTATTTGAGGTTGAGCCGCTCGACCGCCGCGACAATCGACATGAACGTGCGCACGATGATGCTCGGCCGGCCCATCGGCTTGAAGCCGTCGGTGCCGAATTTCTGGTCGAGGTTCCGGCCGGTGTCGGTGGCGGTCATGGCTTGCACTCCCTCACGCGTCGGGTACGGGATTTGCACAGGATATCGGGCGAAGATATCGAGCGAAAGTTCCGGTTATTGCCGTTGTAGCCTCAGATGTGGCGCTGTCGTGGCGGTCTGATAGACTATGGATATGCGTCACTTGCCGATTGTCCTCGTTCTCGTTGCCGGATTTGCCGCGCCATCGGTCGCCGCCGACGTGGCTGTGCCGCGCAATGTGTCGGTCGTCGCGCCCGCAGCGCGGCAACTGCCGTTCCCGCGCACCGAGCGGGCCGCGGCAGTTTGGGATGAACGCGCGTGCTGGAGCCAGTGCGGCGCGCATACGGCGTGGGGAATGGCGGATTGCCTCCGGCGGGACGCGCAGGGCCTGTGCGTCGAGCGCGCCGACCATGCCGACCGCATGTGCCAGCGCACGTGCCGCACGTCGGCCGGACCATACGTGCCGGATATTTTCGATTTTTGAGAGTTGGCGGAAGGGGTGAGATTCGAACTCACGGTACCCTTGCGGGCACGCCGGTTTTCAAGACCGGTGCCTTAAACCACTCGGCCACCCTTCCATCGCAGCGACCGGCAGGCACTTAGCAAATCGAGCCACCGCCCAAAAGAGCAAATTGCCACTTGCGCGTGTTTGCGCCGGAGCGGCGGAAAACATTGCAATCGACAGCGCAATATGATCACCGCCAACCGACTTCGGCCTGTTCGGTAATCAATATTGGTTCGTCCAGTTACTAAAATCGGCAGCCGTTCTATTTCAGCGGAGCGATATCAATCAAATGCTGCCATTCGCGGTCAAAGCGTCGATCTCGCACCCGCCTGGCCCATGGACTTGGCTTTTGTGACGAATTGCTACATCAGTTAGCTCTTCTGAAGTCCAGCGAGTAAACGAGGCAAATGTCGCACGCTATCCATCGGTCTCTCGAGGGGCCGTCCGTTGAGATGAACAACGCATCTCTGCTGGTCACGGGCGGGACAGGTTCATTCGGGCGCGCCCTGGTGCGCCGGCTTCTCGAGACGTCGCCACCGCGGCGCCTGATCGTTTTCTCCCGCGACGAGCAAAAGCAGGATGCGATGGCGCGGGAGCTTGCATTGTCTTTTCCGGACAAAGTGCATTGCCTGCGTTTTTTCATCGGCGACGTTCGCGATGCATCCCGGCTTGAGCTTGCGATGCGCGACGTCGATTTCGTTATTCACGCTGCGGCGCTCAAGATCGTGCCGACCGCGGAATACAATCCATTCGAATGCATACTCACGAATGTGCACGGCGCGGAAAACGTCGTGAACGCCGCGCTTCGTTGCGGCGCGAAGAAGGTGATCGCGCTTTCTACCGACAAGGCGGCCAATCCGATTAACCTCTACGGTGCGTCGAAGCTGGCTTCGGACAAGATCATGGTCGCTGCAAATAATCTTTCCGGTCGTCACGGCGCGCGTTTCTCGGTGGTACGCTACGGCAACGTAATCGGCTCGCGTGGCTCTGTGGTGCCGTTTTTTGAAGAGCTCGTGCGCAGGGGCGCGAAGTCGATCCCGATCACTGATCCACGCATGACCCGATTCTGGATCACGCTCGAACAAGGCATTTCCTTTGTTCTGTCATCGATGGCGACGATGGTCGGCGGCGAGATTTTCGTGCCGAAGATTCCATCCATGAAGATTGTCGACCTTGCCAGTATCGTTGCCCCTAAACTGCCGCACGAAATCGTTGGTATCCGTCCGGGGGAAAAGATCCACGAGGTGATGATCACCGAAGACGATGCACGCGTGACGCTGGAACTGGGCGATCGCTACGTCATCTGCCCCGCAAATCCGGGCTGGCGAGACGATCACCTGAAGGCGGCCGGCGCCAAACCGGTAGCGGACGGATTCCGCTATTCCTCCGATCAGAACCAGGAATGGCTTGACGGGGAGTCACTCGGGAAATTAATCGGGCGTCCGCTCGCCACGGCGTGATGTTGATGCATCTTCCCTATGGCCGCCAGACAATCGACGACGATGACATCGCCGCTGTCTGCGCGGCGCTGAAGTCCGATTGGCTGACCGGAGGACCGCTGGTCGATCAATACGAGGCTGCGTTTGCTGCCGCGGTGGGAGCCAAGCATGCGATTGCGTGCAATTCGGGAACGGCGGCGCTCCACCTTGCCGTCCTTGGGCTCGACCTGAAGCCGGATGAGACCGTAATCGTACCCACGCTGACCTTTCTTGCCAGCGCAAATGTCGTCCGCATGGCCGGAGCGGATGTTTTATTTGCCGATGTCGACGCCGATACCGGGTTGCTGACGCCCGACACGCTCCAAGCATCGATCGAGGTTGCAAAGAAGATGGGCGTTTCGGTGCGGGCAGCTATCCCGGTGCATCTCAATGGGCAGATTTGCGATCTCATCGGTCTATCGCAGATTGCGAAGAAACATCAGATCGCGCTTATCGAAGATGCTTGCCACGCCCTCGGTGAAAGCAATGTCGGCGCAGCCGAATATTCGATCGCAGCCTGCTTCTCCACCCATCCGGTGAAGGCCATCGCGACGGGTGAGGGAGGTGTGGTCGCCACGGCCGATGAAAATTTCGCTGCTCGGTTGCGCCGTCTCCGCAATCACGGCATGACGCGAAATCCGGTCGAATTTGAAAATGCAGACCTTGCATTTGCAGACGACGAGCCAAATCCCTGGTACTACGAAATGCACGAGATTGGCTGGAATTACCGGCTGCCCGATGTGCTATGTGCGCTCGGGATTTCTCAGCTTCGCAAGCTCGACCGCTTTGTGACCCGACGGCGGGAGATCGCTGCGCTCTACGAGCGGCTGCTCGCGCCACTCGCGCCTGCGATCAGGCCTGTTTCGCGCGCGAACGCCGTGCATGGTTGGCACCTTTACGTGATTCAAGTCGACTTCAAATCCCTTGGTGCGTCCCGCGGCCGCGTTATGAAAGAACTGCGCGAAGTAGGAGTTGGAACACAGGTGCATTATATTCCAGTGCACAAGCAGCCCTATTACAGCCAGATGTACGGTGACATTGTATTGCCGGGTGCTGACGCCTATTACGCTCGATGCCTCTCGATCCCGATGTTTCCGTCGATGAAAGACGCAGATGTAGAGCGTGTCGTTTCCGCGTTATCGCGGATCGTCGGAAAGATCGGGTAGGCAGAACGGCAATGGCGCGATTGCCGCACGACCAGCGTGACCAACCGATCTAGGTCAACCCGTGCCCAGGCCTCTGATAATTTTTCGGGCGGATGGCGGACGAGCAATCGGCGCCGGGCACGTCATGCGCTCGCTTGCGATCGCATCCGCGTTCCGAGATGGCGGCTGGTCGATTGGTTTCGCAGCAACAGAGGAAACCTTTTCATCCGTTGCCGCGCTGGACGGTTGGCCGCTCGATCGGCTGGTGCTTGAAGTGGACGCGAACGAGGAAGCTGCTGCCATGCGCCGGCATTGGCCGAACGGAGCGGACGTTCTCGTCGTCGATCACTACGGGCGCGATGTCGCGCTGGAGCAGGGTTGTCGCGGTTGGGCCGGACGGATCGTCGTGATCGATGATCTGGCCAATCGTCCGCATGATGCCGACATTCTCGTCGATGTTGCGAATCCACCCGGAGCGTATAGTGGCCTGGTGCCGGAATCCTGTGAGCTCTTGAGTGGTGCCGAATACGCTATCGTGAATGAGACGTTTCGTCGTACGCGCCAGCACGCCCTGGCTCGCCGCAACGGAGGTCCCGTAGAACGCATACTTGTCAGCTTCGGTCAGATTGATGAATTGAACGCCACTTCCCGTGCGCTTGCGGCGCTGACAAAGGCGGGGTTTTCAGGCGACATCGACGTAGTGCTGGGACATGCCGCGCCCCACCTAAGGGCTGTTAAAGCAGAGGCTCGGCCGCAGACGCGGGTCCATGTTGATACCGGAGATATGGCGGCACTGATGACAAAGGCCGATCTGGCTATCGGCGCGGGTGGCGTGAGCGCACTGGAGCGATGCTGCCTTGGGTTGCCGTCGGTGCTGCTGACAGTCGCAGAAAATCAGCGCGGAATCGTCGCAATGTTAAAGAAGGCAGGGGCAGCGATAGATGTTGGGGAAGTTGATCATGACATCGACAGGCGGCTTACAGAGCGACTTGTGGTTCTTTTTGCGGATCGTTTGCAGCGAGTTGCGATGGCCCATGCGGGAGCGAAGCTCGTGGACGGCCGGGGCCTGGAGCGGGTCATGTTTGCGGCTATCGGATCTGTATCCACGAAGAAAGGTGGCGCCGTGAGCCTCCGGCCAGCAACGGCCGCCGACGAGACTCGGCTTCTACAACTGCAAACCAGTCGGGAGACGCGGCGATACTTTCGGAATTTCCAAGTTCCAACATCGAGTGAGCATCGAGAGTGGATGCATCGCACACTGAATGACTCGGCACGATTGCTTGTGATTATTGAGTGCGATGGTGTTGCCGTGGGCATGATCAGGCTGGATCGCCTTCCTGGAGAACATTCATTACCGCACTATGAAGTATCGATTGCAGTAGAGCCCGGCTCCAAACGTCATGGAATTGGTATGGCGGCTCTATCACTCGTGCGTCGTTTGGCGCCGAGCGCCATTTTTGAAGCAACGATTATGCCGCAAAACTCCGCTTCGATATCGCTCTTCAGCAGAAGCGGATTTGTTTTTGCCGGCAATCATCTATACCGTAGTTTTCCGCAATGAACGACGGGCAGAACTATACTGTTGCCACGATCAAGTCGTGGAATTTGGCGGCCTTTGCGCGTCATCGCACAAGCTTGGCTGGGCAATGGCAACTAATAACGCAGCGCGAAGAGCTGACATTCGACAACTTGGAAAGAACCAGTCCGCGATATGTGTTCTTTCCGCATTGGTCGTGGAGGGTCCCTAGTCAAATTCTCTCTCGTTTTGAGTGCGTATGTTTTCATATGTCAGATGTACCTTATGGCCGTGGTGGGTCACCCTTGCAAAATTTGATCCTTGGCGGTCATAAGTCGACTATGTTGTCGGCGTTGCGGATGGTCGAGGAGATGGACGCTGGGCCGGTCTACATCAAGAAGCCATTGTCCCTAGAGGGGTGCGCAGAGGAAATATTTGAACGAGCGGCCGAATTGGTATTCCAAATCATTCGCGAAATTATCGAGCGAGAACCGGTTCCTGAATCTCAGGTTGGGCATTTGGTTACTTTCGAGCGTCGCACGCCAGAACAGAGCAGCCTTCCTAAAACTGGGGATATCCTGGCGCTCTACGACTTTGTGCGCATGCTTGATGCCCCTACCTATCCCCGGGCATTTATTGAGTGGGGTGAGTTCAGGCTTGAACTAGACCATGCTGAACTTGCATCGCCTGATTCGATTGTTGCGCGCGCCGTAATTCGACTGAAAGGGCCCTGATGTGCGGATTTTAGCGGCGGTTGCACACCCTGATGATGAGGTGCTGGGCGCGGGAGGTGCTCTCGCGCGGCACGCCAACGACGGCGAGGAAGTGCATGTGCTGTTTTTGACTGATGGCGTCGGGGCACGAGGCTCTGACAAGCCAGCAGCTGATCAGCGCGCGGCAGCCGCTCGAAATGCCTGCACCATTCTGGGCACGCAGCCGCCCCGCTTTCTGGGATTCGTCGATAATCGGCTTGATGAAGTTCCGCTGCTCGATGTCACGCAGGCGATCGAGGCCGTCATCGCGGAATTGCGACCCCACACCATCTACACGCACCACTCCGGCGACCTAAACATCGATCATGTCGTCTGCCAGCGCGCTGTGCTGACCGCATGCCGGCCGATGCCCGGGGCGCTAGTGCGACGCATTTTCAGTTTTGAAGTCCCGTCGAGCACGGAGTGGAATGTGCCGGGAGGCATGAAGTTCGTTCCGAGACGCTTTATGGATATTGCGAGTACGCTCGCGACGAAACGGCGCGCTCTCGAGGCATACGCAGAAGAGATGCGGCCGTTTCCGCATTCTAGGTCGTATGAGGCTGTAGAGGCACTCGCACGATGGCGAGGTGCGACCGTAGGGCTCGAAGCCGCAGAGGGCTTTGACGTTATTCGAGAAATTGACGATTGAACGACGACGATGACGTGGAACGCTGAAATCGCCGGCCGGCCGATCGGTCTTGGGCATCCGCCTTACGTGATCGCCGAACTCTCCGGCAATCATAATGGTCGGCTGGAGCGCGCGCTGCAGCTCATCGACGCAGCAAAGGGGGCCGGCGCCGATGCCGTGAAGCTGCAGAC
Source organism: Pseudolabrys sp. (assembly GCA_035546455.1). Classification (GTDB taxonomy): domain Bacteria; phylum Pseudomonadota; class Alphaproteobacteria; order Rhizobiales; family Xanthobacteraceae; genus Pseudolabrys. The sequence continues at coordinate 11,300 of DASZXA010000050.1, read as the reverse complement.
CTACACCGCCGACACCATTACGATCGATCACGACGGTCCGGGCTTTACAATTGAAGGCGGCCTGTGGAGTGGACGCCGGCTGCATGAGCTATATCGCGAAGCCCATACACCGTGGGAATGGCATCCAGCGCTCTTTGAACATTCACGCAAGATCGGAATCGCCTGCTTCTCGTCACCATTCGATGCGACTGCCGTCGACCTTCTGGAGAAGCTAGGTGCACCTGCTTACAAGATCGCTTCGTTTGAGATCGTCGATCTTCCGCTTGTCCGCTATGCAGCGAAGACCGGAAAGCCGCTAATCATCTCGACAGGCATGGCCGCGGCCGACGAGATCGCGGAGGCGGTCGGCGCGGCGCGTGAGGCGGGGGCTGGCGGCATCGTGCTGTTGCACTGCGTCTCGGGGTATCCGACACCGGCCGACGAGGCGAACCTGGCCCGCATTCAGGCGCTGGCGGCGGACCATGACTGTCCGATCGGACTGTCGGACCACACCCTCTGCACGGATGTCGCGGTCGCCGCCACCGCGCTCGGCGCGGCAGTCGTCGAGAAGCATGTCACTCTGGCGCGCGCGGACGGCGGTCCGGATGCCGCGTTCTCGCTCGAGCCGCACGAACTCGCCGCGCTGGTGCAGGGCGTCCGCACCGCACACGCCGCACTCGGCCGGGCTGATTATGGGCGCGCGGCGAGCGAACAGCCGAACATGGTGCTCCGCCGCTCGCTTTACGCGGTCAGGGACATCGCAGCGGGAGAGGTGTTGACGGCGGAGAGCGTCCGCTCGATCCGCCCCGGTTACGGCCTGGCGCCGAAGCACCTATCGAAGGTGCTGGGCCGGCGCGCACGGCGCGCCATTGCCCGCGGAACGCCGATGTCGTTCGAGCTGGTGGAGTGACGGTACATTACATGCCTAAAACATGAACCGGGTCCAGTTACAGAGCGAGCCGGGCTCCATAGTGCCGGGCCAGATCAAGATTTGAGGCAGTATCGATGTCGACCGACCGTTCCGGCGGCATGGCGTGGCCGCGCAGCGGCTGGCCGTAGAAACTCCGCTCGCGGCGGAAGGCGGATACATCAACCGAATACGTGCTGCCGTTGCCGGCGAAGCAGCTGCCGGCGGCTTCGGCCCGGCGCGATACCAGATCGGGAAAAACAGGCGTCAGATTTCCGCCGGCATCCCGGCGTAGCGCCTGATGCACCGGCTGCTGAAACTCCGTCACCGCCATAGCGAAATCGCAACGGCCGGGCTCCAGCAAAGCATGCGTCGCGTGGATGTCTTCGGCGGCGCGCAGCGGCGCCGTCGCGTAAAGCACTGTGAGTGTGCCGTAGCGATCGCCCTGGCGCTCCAAGCGATCGAGCAACTCCAGACAGACATCGGTCACGGTCGCTTCGTCGCGGCCGAGTGCCGCCGGACGCTTATCGACCTCGGCCCCGTGCCGGCGTGCGATATCGGCGATTTCTTTGTCTTCGGTCGATACGAGTATGCGATCAAAGAGCCGGGCTTCATGCGCGGCGGCGATCGTGTAAGCGAGGATCGGCTTGCCGAAGAAGTCGATCACGTTCTTGCGTGGCAGGCGTTTTGAGCCGCCCCGCGCCGGAATGATCGCAAGATGCCGCCGGGCGGCCTCATTCGAGGTCGGCATAGGTCAGCATGTGTCCTTTGGGCAAGGCGCGCCGCAGCTTCAGGGTCGACAAGCGCTCGAACTCATCGGGACCCATACCCCAGCCGGGACGGCGGAATTCAACTGGTGCGCCGGCGAGCACCGTGCCTGCTGCACAATCCTCGGCCAGGAACACGCTGCGGCGGACCGCGTTGCGGCGCTTGCGCTCCTCGGTGGTCATGATGCGGCGCGACCCGCCCAGCGCCTGCTCGACGGTCCGGATCGCTTTTACGAATTTTTTGGCATCATCCGGTTCAAGCGAGAACATATGTTCCGGGCTGTGTGTCGTCCGGTCGAAGGTGATCGTCTTTTCGATGAGATTTGCGCCGAGCGTGACAGCCGCTATCATCATGTCCCATCCGGGTGAATGGTCGGAATAGGCGACGGGCAATCCAAACAGCCTCTTCAGAGTCGGAATGACGCGAAGATTCACGGCGCTCGGTACCGCGGGGTATCCCGGCGGACAATGATGCACGATGACGTCGGTGCAGCCTTCTTCACGTAACAGATCGACGGCGGCTTCCACCTCTCCGATTGCCGAGTTGCCAGTGTCGATCTGAACATTGAGCCCCGACCGAGCTGCCTCGCGCAGGAATGGGTAGTGATTGACGTCGGCCGAGGCGATCTTCACGGTGTCGCACCGCATGTCGGTGATCAGGGCAAGCTCGTCCTCGAACGTCACGGTGCCAAAAAAAGCGAGCGAAAGCGCATCGCAGTGCCGCTTCAGCTCGCGCCACTCTTTTTCGGTCAGCATTCGGCGCCGGAGAATCTCGTAAAGCGGCTCCGAGATGGTCTTTGTTTCGCTCGTAGCGCGGTCAACTAAGATGTCGTAGCTGAACATCTGCTTCTTATCTGCCACCAGTCGATCGGCATCGATGATCTGGAACTTAATCGCGTCAGCGCCGGCTTCGGCCGCGAGGCTGGCCAATCGTTTTGCGGTTTCCAGGCTGGTATGTGTCGGCCCGGCCTCGAACGTGATGAAACACGGATTGCCGTCGCCGATTGAACGCATGGTCATGGGATAACTGATCGCCCTATTCGAAGTTGGTGCAGACTAGTGGAGCGGTCGCGGCTCGGTCAACGAGTGTTGCTGCCTTGAATTAACGACGCTCCAGCAGAAACCAAGTTATGTCATTGAAGCGGTGATTTGGGTCGCCGCGGTAGAAGAAGCCATAGTCGAGCAGGCGTAACGGGTAGAGCGACATCAATTCCGAAGCCCAGTCTCGCTTGAACAGACGCTCGTCATGGCCGCGATACGGCACCTCAACTGGTTCGGGATTATAGTATTCGCCGATCAGAATGTACCGCCGACTTGCGCCGTGGAGAGCTGCATAGGCATCACGCAATTTCTCAGGTGCAATATGGATCAGCACGCCCACTGTAAAGGAGAGATCGAATTGGCGCGGCGATTGAAATCCCAGTATCGTCGTATGATGGGCAACAACACCATCTATCGATGCGAGTTGCTCGTATGCCTTCGAATTGATCTCGACCGCCTCTAAATAGGCGGCTGGAACCAACTCGCGAAGAGCTTTGATATTGCCGCCGATGTTTGCGCCAAACTCGATGATGGATACTGGATTCGGAATCCCTTGCAGCATCCGCTTGAACATCGCCTTCTTCGCGGCAAGATTCGAAGCAGTCGGGTTGCGATCGATATAAGTATCGCCAAATTCTCCGGCCCAAAATTGTTCTTGCTCTGTAGCAAACGGCATAACCGCTCTCGTGGTTACTGAGGTGAGAATGTTATATACAACTCTAACCCGAGTGCCTTTATGATAAGCCTATTATGTCTTAAATGATGCCGGAGTGGCAGCGAATTGGTCGTCCTGTAGCGACTGAGAATGATCTATTGGCAAATTCGAAGGGCGGAGTACAAAAAGCTGCTCCATCCGCGCCTCTGAGCTTGCAATATTCAATCGTAGATTTTTAACGCCGAGCGCGACAGGGCGATTTCGCTGCGCGGCATCTGGGCAGGATCGACATGACTCGCAGCAAGCCGTACTCCCCAGTCGTCTTTCTGGTCGACAACCGCAGGCGCGATCTGGATACGGCGGTGTTGATTGCGCATCAACTCCGCACTCTTGGGGTTGAGTGCTTTCTCGAACCTCTTGAGGCCTTTCGTGCCGTGCTGGCTGCTTACAAGCCAGGTCTGATTATCTTCAATCATCTGTTTGCCAGTCATCTCGTCGCATGGTCGAAACACTTGGTAGATGTCGGCGTGTTGACTGCGGTACTGTCAAACGAGGGCATGTATCAGAAGCTCGATGTTCGTAATTTCAATGCCGGCCAGTTCCATCGGGGCGGACACATCGACTATTTTTTCTGCTGGAATGAGGTTCATCGGGAGGCGTTGATCAACGGCGACGTTTATCCGGGCGCTCAGATGGAGATCGTCGGTGTTCCGCGATTCGACTTTTATTACGAGCCTTGGTCTCGCATGATCTACCGGCCATCCAAGGAACGAACCGCCAGACGGCGCATTCTGGCTTGCACCAATTTTGGTCTTTCAAAGTTTTGGGACCTACCGCGCGAAGAAGGCGACAAGTTCTTCAGCGGTTGGGCAGCCCGATTGCCTCGTTATCGCGACTATTGGCGTGCTATCGAGAGTCACTGGAAGTCGCAGCGGCGGTTCCTCGACTATCTTGCGCCCCTCGTCGCCTCGAATGAATTTGACATTACTCTCCGGCCACATCCGGCAGAGAAGTATGAGGTCTACGAAACTTGGCTGGCAGCGCTGTCGGAAGCGGACCGCAAGCATGTGACAATGGATACGCAGAGCAATATCAACTCGCTCATTCTTGGCTGCGATCTTGAGCTATCGGGCGAGTCCTGCACGACCTCAGTCGAATGCTGGATTGCGGGAAAGCCGAACATCGAATTGGTATTCGACCGCCATCCCATGCTCTATTCGGAAGAACGCTCGCGGGGCAATGTTCACTGCGACGATCCGGCCAAGATCGTTGATCTCGTCAGGCAGCAATTGGCGCGGCCGGTGCAGTCGGAATTGCAGGAGATTAGACGCGACTATCTCGCCCGCTGGTGTGCGACACCGGATGGCAATGCGTGCCGACGTATCGCCGAGATTGCCGCAACGGCAGTCAAATCCAAGCGACCGGCGGATTGGTCGAAGCTAACGATAAGCGACTATCGCCGAGCTGCAAAATTGAAAGCTTATCGAACGCTAGGACAAGCCTATCATTTCGATCCGTTGTTGCCGATCAAGCGCATGTTGTTTGCTGATCGGTACGCACTAAAACAATGGGTGTATGATAAGTCTATTAAACCGCGTGACGTCGAGGTGGCGCGGCTGCGTATTGAACGGACGACCAATCTCACCGACGCCTGATCGCAACCTATTTTCAATCGACAACGCCCCCAGCCATTTTTCCAAGGGCACATCGACAATTGCGTGCTGACAAGACCACCTGATCTCAGGAGGTAAGCTCATCGATTGGCCGCGATCGAGTCCCGAATTGAACCAATTATTTACCACCAAACCGCGCTTGCCTTCGTTTTGATCATTTTGCGCGGTATTGTGGCTTGGACGCATCAGGGGTTACCAGGCGGACGATGGGGTTGGTGAGGGGCAGATACCGGTTCGTCCGGTCCGGGGGTGTTGTGCGTGCCGCGTTGATCGCAGCCGCCGGGCTCGCGCTCGCCAATTGCAGCGGCGGATTAGGCAGCGTCGATCCCAAATACGGCGTGTCAGCCAGCAAGCGCGTGGTCGAGATGGGCCAGCCGGTGCCGAAGGGCGGCGGCGTCTATCGGGTCGGCAAGCCCTATGTGGTCGCCGGCCGCACCTACACGCCGGAAGAGAACATCAATTACAGCGAGACCGGAATCGCGTCGTGGTACGGCGACGACTTCCATGGCCGCTACACCGCGAACGGCGAAATTTTCGACATGAATTCGATCTCGGCCGCGCATCGCACGATGCCGCTGCCGTCTTATGCGCGCGTCACCAATTTAAAGAACCACAAGTCGATCATCGTGCGCGTCAACGATCGAGGACCCTATGCCAACGATCGCGTCATCGACTTGTCGGTGCGGACCGCGAAGCTGCTCGATTTCTACGGTCACGGACTGGCGCGGGTGAAGGTTGAATATGTCGGCCGCGCGCCGTTGACCGGTTCGGACGATCGCAAGCTGTTGGCGACGTTGCGTGACAGCGATCTGCCGCACAAGGAACATGCGCGTGAGGTCCAGGTCGCGGCGGCAGGCAATTTCGCGCCGGCTTATTTCGACAAGACCCCGATGTCGAAAGATGGCGCGTTCCGCAGCGTGCCGGCGCCTCGCGATCGGCCCTACCCGGCTGACGAGGAGGCGGATGTAGCCGAGGCTGCGCCCGTCGCGGTGGCGGAAGCTCCGCGCGCACCGACTTTCGATCAACGCTTTCCGGGCGGCATCCAGCGGGCTTCGCTCGAACCGCCGCCATCAACAGGCCAGGGTGGCCGCCTGACGTCGCCAGTTTCGGCCTATGCGCCCGCGCGCTATGATGCGTCGGCGGGCTTCATGGGCGGCCGCGGCCTTTACTGAGCCGTAATTTCGCCTCACATCGCCCGCCAGTCGTCGTAAACGCCGGACCGGCGCGTTGAGGAAAATCGTGCGCAAATTATCACTTTTGCTGCTGGCGGCTGCGCTGCTGATGCCAGTGGCCGCGCAGGCCCAGAAGGGCACGATGGCCGGCAGCACGGCGAAGAAGGACGAGCCGAACATTTCGGCGCCGCACGCCATCCTGATCGAGGCGCAGAGCGGCAGTGTGCTGTTCGAGCGCGCGGCGGACGACCTGATCTTTCCGGCAAGCCTCGGCAAGCTCGCCACCGCCGAATATCTGTTCAACGAAATCCAGCAGGGCCGCGTGAAGCTGACCGACGAATGGCAGGTCAGCGAGAACGCGTGGCGCAAAGGCGGCGCGCCGTCCGGCACCTCGACGATGTTCGCCGCGATCCATTCGCGTGTACCGGTCGAGGATTTGATCCGCGGCATGATCGTGCAATCTGCCAACGACGCCTGCATCGTGGTCGCCGAGGCGCTGGCCGGCACCGAATACGAGTTCGGCAGGAAGCTGACTGCGCGGCAGCGCGCGCTCGGATTCCCAAAATCGATCTATGTCACCTCGAACGGGCTGCCGAACCCCGACGAGAAGGTCACGCCGCGCGAGCTCGGCATGCTGGCGCGTCACATCATTCTCCAGTACCCGGACCTCTACAAAGTGTTCTCCGAGCCGGATTTCACCTGGAACAAAATCCGCCAGCAGAACCGCAATCCGCTACTCGGCTCGCTCGAAGGCGCCGACGGCCTCAAGACCGGCTACACCAAGGAGGCCGGTTACGGGCTGGTCGGCTCGGCGGTACAGAACGGCATCCGGCTGATTGTTGTCGTCAATGGCCTGAAGACGCCGAAGGATCGCGCCGAGGAAGGCAAGAAATTGCTCGAATGGGGCTTCCGTAATTTCGAGGCACGCGTCCTGTTCGCGGAGGGGCAGGAGCTTGGCGACGCCAAGGTGTTCGGCGGCGATAAAGGCAGCGTCCCGCTGGTCGCGCCCGACACTGTCCGCGTGATGGTGCCGAAGAACGGCGGCGAGAAATTGATCGCGCGCATCGTCTACAGGGGACCGGTGCCGGCGCCCGTGAAGGCCGGCACGCCGCTTGGCTCGCTCAAAGTCTGGCGCGACGGCAATCTGGTGCTGCAAGTGCCGCTCAAGACCGCGGAAGACGTCGGCGAGGGGACGATGTCGCAACGGGCGCTCGACGGCGTGTCCGAGCTGGTGATCAATCTGTTCCGCGCCGGCGCGCAACGGCTCTGACGAATGGCCGGACGCTTCATCACATTTGAAGGCGGCGAAGGCGGCGGCAAGTCGACACACGCCAAGCTGCTGGCGGAAAAGCTGGAGCAGGCCGGCATCGAAGTCGTGTTGACGCGCGAGCCCGGCGGCTCGCCGGGTGCGGAAATCATCCGGCACGTTCTGTTGTCCGGCGCGGCAAAGCCGCTCGGCGCCGAGACGGAGGCGATCCTGTTCGCCGCCGCGCGCGACGACCATGTGCGCTCGACCATCGAGCCGGCGCTGGAATCCGGCAAATGGGTGATCTGCGATCGCTTTCTGGATTCGACGCGCGTCTACCAGGGGATGCTTGGCCACGTCGATGCGCGGCTGATCCGAGGGCTCGAGCGTGTCACGGTCGGCGAGACAATGCCGGACCTGACATTGATTTTGGATATCCCGGTCGAAGTCGGACTTGAGCGCGCCAGCAAGCGGCGCGGCAGCGGCGCGGCCGATCGGTTCGAGGCGGAAGCAATCGAGTTTCACGAGAAGCTGCGGCAGTCATACGCCGCGCTCGCCAAGCTTGAGCCGGAGCGCTGCGTGCTGATCGACGCCACCGACTCCCGCGAAGCCGTGCAGGCGAGGATCTGGCAGGCGGTGAGCGATCGGCTGATGCGCCGGCGCGCCGACCGCGCAATGGCTGCGGCGCCGTCGGGGTCACGATGAGCGGCGAAGAGGCCGACAGCGATATCCCGCATCCGCGCGACACCGTGCAATTATTCGGCCATGCCGAAGCGGAACAGACTTTGCTCAACGCCTATCGCGGCGGACATATCGCACATGCCTGGCTGATCGGCGGGCCGCGCGGCATCGGCAAGGCAACGCTGTCTTATCGCATGGCGCGCTTTGTGCTCGCCAATCCCGATCCGGCTGCGCCGGCGGTGCAGCAGGCCGGATCGCTTGCCATTCCGGCCGACCATCCCGCCGCGCGCCGCATCTCGAACCAAGCGCACCCCGATCTGCTGGTGCTGCGCCGGGTCATCAACGAAAAGACCGGCAAGCTCTTTCAGGACATCAGGGTCGAGGACATCCGTGATGCCGTGCCATTCTTCGGCTCGACGGCGGGCGAGGGCGGCTGGCGGATCGCCATCGTCGATTCCGTCGAGGAGCTGAACCGCTCGGGCGAAAATTCGCTGCTGAAAATTCTGGAAGAGCCGCCGCCACGCTCCTTGCTGCTGCTGGTCAGCAATGCGCCGGGTCGCGTCCTCGCGACCATTCGCTCGCGTTGCCGGCTGCTGACGCTGCGGCCATTGTCGGGCCGTGACACAGCGAATGCCGTTGCCACAGCGACCGGGCGGCCGGCCGAGGATCCCGAATTGATCGAAGCGGTTGCCGCCGCCAATGGCAGCGTCGGACGGGCGCTCGATCTGCTCGACGAGGGTGCGCTGGCGCTGCGCAAGAAGGTGACGGACCTGCTCGGCCAGCTTCCGGCTCCCGATCCGCAAGCGATGCATGCGCTTGGCGACGCTTTGGGTTTCAGCGATCCGGCCCCGCTCGCGACCTTCGTCGAGCTCGTCAACGATTGGCTGTCGCAGCGAATTGAGACTTCGGGCGACAAGCAGAAGCTGGTGCGGATCGCCGAAACCTGGGATCGCGTCAACGCGTCCGCGCGCGACGTCGAGGAATACAACCTCGAGCGCAAGCCGTTTGTGTTTACGGTGTTCGGGCTGCTGGCCGAGACGGCACGCGCCTAGAGCGCACCTTCGAGAATAGCTGCCGTTTCATCCGGCATATCCAGCATCGCGTCGTGTCCGCACGGCAGCGAATGCGCCTGCCATGCGGGGTCACTCTTCACGCGGTCGTAGAACGGCCTGAACGGGCTCTCGCGCGGCAGCACGGTCGAGTGCACATAGATATGCGTGGCGATCTTTTTGTGCGCGCCGGTGAGCCTGAGCTTCTCGGTGAAACAACCGAGCGGGAAGGGCGTGGCCAGTGCATCGACGCGCGCCGCATCGTCCTTGTTGACGTTGAAGTAGGTGGCGGGAGGCGGTGGCACTGCAAGGCCACCAATGCCGCCGGCGCCTTGCACGAATTTTTGACTGTTGGCTGGAATGTTGATGTCGAACAGCGACTGATCGTGTTCAGGCAGAAACGCGTCGAGATAAATCAGCGCACGCACTTTATCCGGGATGCGATCGCCAATGCCGGTGATCACCATGCCGCCATAGGAATGGCCGGCCAGCACCACATCGCTCAGGCCTTCGTAGCGAAAGACATTCATCACGTCGGCGAGGTGGAGGCTGAGATTGACGCCACCATTGCCGAGATGCGTGCGTTCACCCTGGCCGGTCAGCGTGGGCGTGAAGACGCGATGGCCTTTCGCACGCAACCGGTCTGCGACCTTGTGATAGCACCAGCCGCCCGACCAGGCGCCGTGGACCAGAACGAACGTGCCGGCATGATTCGACATTTCAACGTCACCTCAAAGTTTCAATCTTCGCGACCGTAGCATTGATGAATCCGGTCAAAAACGCTGGCTTGCCCGCGCCGCGAGAGGTTGATAGCAACACGCCACCTGAAAAGACCTGCAAATGTCCGCCAAGCCGCCCTTTTACATCACGACCGCGATCTCTTACCCGAATGGCGCGCCGCATATCGGCCATGCCTATGAGGTGATCGCGACCGATGCCATCGCGCGCTTCATGCGACTCGACGGCTACGACGTCTATTTCCTGACCGGCACCGACGAGCACGGCCAGAAGATGCAGCAGACGGCGGCGCGCGAAAACATGACCGCGCGCGAACTCGCCGACCGCAACGTCAAACTTTTTCAGGCGATGGTCGAGCGGATGGGTGCATCGAATGATGACTTCATCCGCACCACCGAGCCGCGGCACTACAAGTCGTCGTCCGCAATCTGGGAACGGATGGCGGCGAATGGCGATATCTATTCGTCGAAATACGCCGGCTGGTATTCGGTACGAGATGAAGCGTACTACGCCGAGGACGAAACCGCGCTGAACGAGCACAAGGTCCGCATCGCCACCAAGACCGGCACGCCGGTCGAATGGGTGGAGGAGGAGAGCTATTTCTTCAAGCTGTCCGCCTACGCCGACAAGCTGCTGAAACTCTACAGCGACGTGCCCGATTTCGTGCTGCCGAAAGAGCGGCTCAACGAGGTCGCAAGTTTCGTCAAAGGCGGCCTGCAGGATCTTTCGATCTCACGCACCACCTTCAACTGGGGCGTTCCCGTTCCGGGCGATGACAAGCACATCATGTATGTGTGGGTCGACGCGCTGACGAATTACATCACCGGCGTCGGTTATCCCGATACCACCAGCGAGAAGTTCAAGCGCTACTGGCCGGCTGCGCTGCACGTGATCGGCAAGGACATTGTGCGCTTCCACGCGGTTTACTGGCCGGCGTTCCTGATGTCGGCCGGCATCGAAGTGCCGAAGCGCATCTTCTCGCACGGCTTCCTGTTCAATCGCGGGGAGAAGATGTCGAAGTCGGTCGGCAACGTGATCGATCCATTTACGCTGACCGATGCCTATGGCGTTGACCAGCTCCGCTATTTCTTCCTGCGTGAAGTGCCGTTCGGTCAGGACGGCAACTATAGCCACGAAGCGATCGTCAATCGCATCAATGCGGACTTGGCAAACGACCTCGGCAATCTCGCGCAACGTTCGCTTTCGATGATCGGCAAGCAGCTCAAGGGGGTGCTGCCGGAGCCCGGCGCGTTCTCGGACAACGACAAGACCATCCTCGCGGCGGCCGACGGCATGATCGACCGCGCGCGCGAGCACATGAAGACGCAACAGCTTCATCAGGTGCTCAATGTCGTCTGGTCGGTGGTGGCTGACGCCAACCGTTATTTCGCC
>DASZXA010000049.1:0-20422 GCA_035546455.1 Pseudolabrys sp. | reverse complement strand
ACCTTGACCATTACCTGCTGAAATCCGTGCGAGCGGCGCTGCGTCGTTCGTGTGGTGTCGCGGTCTTCCGGCCGCTCTGTGAGCTTGAGAGTTACAGCGTATGAAAGCCGCGCGTCTTGTCGTCCTTGTCATCGCCCTCGGAGCCGGCGGCGTCGCCGCTTTGCTCGCCGGGCGCTCGAAAGCGCCGGACGTCAAGCCGGTCGCCGCGGTCAAGCCCGACACGGTCGAGGTCCTCGTCGCCAAATCCGACATCGGTCTCGGTCAGCCGGTCACCCCCGGCGAGATGCAGTGGCAGCCCTGGCCCGCCAGCGCCGCGACCGGCAATTTCATCCGCAAATCCGACCGCCCCGACGCCTTGCAGAAGCTTTCCGGCGAGATCGCCCGCGCACCCTTCGTCGCGGGTGAGCCAATCCGCGAGGCCAAGCTCGTGGACGCGCACGGGTCCGGCTACATGGCCGCCATCCTGCCGCCCGGCATGCGTGCCGTTTCGACGCAGATTTCGCCCGAGACCGGCGCCGGCGGCTTCATCCTGCCGAACGACCATGTCGACGTGATTCTGACTCGCCGCGACAACGAAGCGACGAAAGCATCCGGCTCAGACGTTCAGACCAGCGAGATGATCCTCAAGAACATCCGCGTGCTGGCGATCGACCAGACCGTCGGCGAGAAGGACGGCCAGAAGGTCATCACCGGCAAGACCGCGACGCTCGAACTGTCGCCGCGCCAGTCCGAAACGCTGACGCTGGCGCAGAAGCTCGGCAGCATTTCGCTGGCGCTGCGCAGCATCACCGACGCGCAAAGTGACGGCAAGGCGGTCGACAGCGACGACGACAATTCACGCCACTCGACGGTCAACGTCATCCGCTTCGGCGTCCCGACCACCACGACCCCGAAATGAGGCCGCAAATGGAACGCGCCATGCTCCGCTGGACACGCAAGGCCTCGATCGCGGCGCTGCTGCTGGCTGCGTCATTTGCGCCGATGAAGCCGGCCGTCGCGGCCGACGCCGCGGTGCCGGTGATCCAGGTCGCCGCCAGCGAGGCGACCTCGCGCTTCGTGCCGCTCGGCATCGGCAAGTCGATCGCGGTCGACCTGCCCGCCGACATCAAGGACGTGCTGGTCGCCGATCCGACCACCGCGAACGCGGTGATCCGCACCTCGCGGCGCGCCTACATCATCGGCGTCAAGGTCGGACAGACCAACATCTTCTTCTTCGACGCCGACGGCCGGCAGATCGCCGGCTTCGACATCGCGGTGACGCGCGACCTCAACGGCCTGCGTGGCGCGCTGCGGCAGAGCTTCCCGAATTCCGACATCCGCGTGGAAGGCGTCGGCGACGGCGTCATGCTGTCCGGCACCGCCGCCAATTCCGGCGAGGCGCAGCAGGCCTTCGATCTCGCTTCGCGGCTGGCGGGCGACACCACCAAGGTCGTCAACGGCATCGCGGTGCGCGGCCGCGACCAGGTGATGCTCAAGGTTTCCGTCTCCGAAGTGTCCCGCGACATCATCAAGCAGCTCGGCATCGACCTGTCCGGCAACTTCAACTGGGGGTCGACCGTGCTCGGCGGCGCGACCAGCAACGCGTTCTCCGCCACCGGCCAGCCGCTGTCGACCGCGCAGACCTTCAATTTCAACGGCGGCGGCGTCAACGCGACGCTGCGTGCGATGGAACGCGCCGGCGTGATCCGCTCACTCGCCGAGCCGAACCTGACCGCAATCTCCGGCGAGACGGCGAGCTTCGTTGCCGGCGGCGAATTCCCGATCCCGAACGGCCTGTCGTGCGACACCACCAAGTCGCCGCCGGTCTGCCAATCGCAAATCAGCTTCAAGAAGTTCGGTGTCAGCCTGGTGTTCACCCCGGTCGTGCTGTCGGCCGGCAACATCAGCCTGAAGGTGATGACCGAGGTGTCCGATCTCTCGACCGAGAACTCGATCACCCTCCAGGTGCCGGGCTCCGACCAGTCGCTCACCATCCCGTCGATCCGCACCCGCCGCGCCGAGACCACCGTCGAAATCCCGTCGGGCGGCTCGCTGGCGATGGCCGGCATGTTGCAGCAGCGCACCAAGCAGCAGATCAACGGCCTGCCCGGCCTGATGCAGTTGCCGGTGATCGGCGCGCTGTTCCGCAGCCGCGACTACATCAACAACCAGACCGAGCTGGTCGTGATCGTGACGCCTTACGTCGTCCATCCGGTGGCGGAGCGAAAGCTGTCGCGCCCGGATGACCGTTTCGAGGATCCGAGCGACACCGGCACGATCTTCTACGGCAAGCTCAACCGCACCGACAAAGCGGCGGTCGCCGCCGCGCCCGGCGCGCGTTCGGCTCACCCCAGCTACGGCTTCATCATCGACTGATGCGCGCAGGAGTACCCCGCATGGCAAAGGCGCCAACCCACCACGCGACGATTGCAGCGCGCGCCGCCGCGATCGGCGGCCTCGCCGTGCTGCTGGCGGGCTGCTACCAGACCAACCAGCAGGCGACGCTCTATCCGAACGACTACCGGCTGCGGCATCCGATCACGCTGCAGGACGGCCAGCGCACGGTCGAAGTGTTCGTCAGCCGCAATCGCGGCGGGCTGAGCCCCGAGCAGCGCGCCGACGTGATGTCGTTCGCCGGCCAGTGGAAGCGGCAGGGCACCAGCGGCATCCTGATCGACGTGCCGAGCGCCGCCGCCACCAAGCGCGCGTCGTCGGACTCGCTGCGTGAAATCCATTCGATCCTGAACGCCCATGGCGTGCCGCGCAGCGCGGTGCGCGTGCGCTCCTACGCCTCGGCGACCCCGGCCAGCATCAAGCTGAGCTATACGCACCTCACCGCCACGGCGGGACCGTGTGGGAAGTGGCCGAACGATCTCGGCCCCTCCAACGATCCGACTTACCAGCAGAATCTCAACTACTGGAACATGGGCTGCTCGACCCAGCGCAATCTGGCGGCGATGGTCGACAACCCCGCCGACCTCGTGCAGCCGCGCGGCGAGATGCCGGCCTACCAGGCGCGCCGCTCGGTCGCACTCGACAAATACCGCAAGGGCGACAGCCCGAGCAGCACCACCCCGCAGGGCTACGATCCCGCCAAGCTTAGCGACGTTGGAAAATGATAAAGCACGCTCAACAGATCGCCCAAACGGCAGCGCCGGCTGAACCCGCCGAGCTCGCGGCGTCGCCCTCCATTTCGCCCGATCTGGTGGCGGAAGAGCATATCGCGCCGGCGCCGCGGGTTTCGATCCAGGCGTTCTGCGAAACCGTCGAAACCGCGTCCGCGGTGCAGGCAGCCGGCGAAGACCGCCGGCTGGTCAAGGCGCACCTGAAGATCCAGATGGGCGGCGCACCGGCGGCGGCGGAAGCCTACCGCAGCTCACCGACCCCGAACGTCATCGTCATCGAGTCGGAAGGCCGCGCCGAGCAACTGCTCGCCAATCTCGACCAGCTCGCCGAGGTCTGCGACCCCGGCACCCGGGTGATCGTGGTCGGCCGCATCAACGACGTGACGTTCTATCGCGAGCTCACCAAGCGCGGCGTCAGCGACTACCTGATCGCGCCGGTCGGCACCATCGACATCGTGCGCGCGGTGTGCGGCCTGTTCTCGCAGCAGGATGCCAAGCCGGTCGGCCGCATCATCGCGGTGATCGGCGCCAAAGGCGGCGTCGGCGCTTCGACCGTCTCGCACAATATCGGCTGGGCGATCGCGCGCGATCTCGCGCTCGACTCGGTCGTCACCGACCTCGATCTCGCATTCGGCACCGCCGGACTCGACTTCAACCAGGACCCGCCTCAGGGTATCGCCGATGCGGTGTTCTCGCCGGACCGGGTCGACACCGCCTTCATCGATCGCCTGCTGTCGAAATGCACCGATCACCTGAGCCTGCTGGCGGCGCCGGCGACGCTCGATCGGGTCTATGACTTCAACGCGGAAGCGTTCGATGGCGTGCTCGACGCGCTGCGCAGCAGCATTCCGTGCATCGTGCTCGATGTGCCGCACCAATGGTCGGCCTGGACGCGCCGGCTTTTGATCAGCGCCGACGAAATTCTCGTGGTGGCGAACCCCGATCTCGCCAACCTGCGCAACGCCAAGAACATCGTCGACATGCTCAAGGCGGCGCGGCCCAACGATCACCGGCCCTACTACTGCCTGAACCAGGTCGGCGTGCCCAAGCGCCCCGAGATCGCGCCCGGCGACTTCGCCAAGGCGCTCGAGGATGAGCCGGTCGCGGTCATTCCGTTCGACCCGCAGATGTTCGGCACGGCCGCCAACAACGGACAGATGATCGCCGAGGTATCGGCGAGCCACAAAACGGCGGAGCTGTTCCGCCAGCTCGCGCAGGTGATGACCGGCCGCGCCGAGGTGAAGCGCTCGCGCTCCGCCCTCGCCGGCCTGCCATTCCTCGGCCGCTTGATGAAGAAGGCGTGACGTTCGGAGAAGTGTAAGTCGTGTTCGGTAAGCGTAGCAGTTCAACAGCCGAAGCCCCCCGCGTTCCAGCGCCGCCGCTGGCGCCGGCGCCCGCGCCATCCGTCGCCCCGGCGCCGACCGCGCCCGGCGTCGAAGCCGGCCGCACGCCGTTTCCGTCCGACGGGCTTGGCGCCCAGCTCGTTTCCGCGCCGACGGCGACCCGCCAGCCGGCCGCCGTCAACATGCCGGCGATCGATTCCCGCAAGTCGGACACCTATTACGAGACCAAAGGCACGATCTTCGGCGCGCTGATCGAGGCGATCGACCTCGCGCAACTGGCGCGGCTCGACGCCGACTCGGCGCGCGAGGAAATCCGCGACATCGTCAACGAGATCATCGCGATCAAGAGCATCGTGATGTCGATCTCCGAGCAGGAAGAGCTGCTCGACGACATCTGCAACGACGTGCTGGGCTTCGGCCCGCTCGAGCCGCTGCTGGCGCGCGACGACATCGCCGACATCATGGTGAACGGCTCCGGCACCGTTTACATCGAAGTCGCGGGCAAGATCCAAAAGACCGGCATCCGCTTCCGCGACAACCAGCAGCTTCTCAACATTTGCCAGCGCATCGTCAGCCAGATCGGCCGCCGCGTCGACGAATCCTCGCCGATCTGCGACGCGCGCTTGCCGGACGGCTCGCGCGTCAACGCCATCGTGCCGCCGTTGGCGATCGACGGGCCCGCGCTTACCATCCGCAAATTCAAGAAGGACAAGCTGACGCTCGATCAGCTCGTCAAGTTTGGCACCATCACGCCGCAGGGCGCCGACATTCTCAAGATCATCGGCCGCGTGCGGGTGAACTCGCTGGTCTCCGGCGGCACCGGCTCCGGCAAGACCACGCTGCTGAACTGCCTGACGCAGTTCATCGACGACGACGAGCGCATCATCACCTGCGAAGACGCCGCCGAATTGCAACTCCAGCAGCCGCACGTCGTGCGTCTCGAAACGCGGCCGCCGAACCTCGAAGGTGAAGGCCAGGTCACCATGCGCGACCTGGTCAAGAACTGCCTGCGTATGCGCCCCGAGCGCATCATCGTCGGCGAGGTGCGCGGACCGGAAGCCTTCGACCTGCTGCAGGCCATGAACACCGGCCATGACGGCTCGATGGGCACGCTGCACGCCAACAGCCCGCGCGAGGGGCTGTCGCGCTGCGAGTCGATGATCACCATGGGCGGCTTCTCGCTGCCCTCGCGCACCATCCGCGAGATGATCACCGCCTCGGTCGACGTCGTCATCCAGGCTGCGCGCCTGCGCGACGGCTCGCGCCGCATCACCCACATCACCGAGGTGATGGGGATGGAAGGTGACGTCATCGTCACCCAGGACCTGTTCATTTATGACATCATCGGCGAGGACGAGAAGGGCAACCTGATCGGCAAGCACCGCTCGACCGGCATCGGCCGGCCGCGCTTCTGGGATCGCGCCCGCTATTACGGCGAGGACAAGCGGCTCGCGGTGGCGCTCGATGCCGCCGAGGCGGCGTCCGCCGAAGTGACGGCGAGGTAAGCCGTGCTCCAGGTATTATCGATAGCGTTCCTGGCGATGGTCGCGGTGGGCGGCGTGCTGTGGGTGTTCGTCTATCCCATCCTGTCCGGCGAGAAGAAAGCCGAGCAGCGCATGGCGAGCGTCGCCAAAACCGAACCGGTGATGCGCACCAGCCGCGCGGTGCAGAAATCGCGCCGCGACACGGTCGAAAGCACGCTCAAGGAAATCGAGGAGCGTCACAAGAAGCAGAAGAGCGCGCCGATCTCGGTGCGGATCGCGCAGGCCGGGCTCAAGTGGTCGAAGCGGCAATTCATCATCATTTCGGCGGTGATGGGCGTGGTCGCGTTCGTCGGCGTGCTGTTCAGCGGCTTCGGGAACCTGTTGATGGCCGCGGGCATCGGCTTTGCCGCGGGATTCGGCATGCCGCGCTGGCTGCTCTCATTCCTGAAGAAGCGCCGCGAGGCCAAGTTCCTCAATGACTTCCCGGATGCCGTCGACGTCATCGTGCGCGGCATCAAGGCCGGCCTGCCCCTGCTCGACTGCATGAAGATGATTACGGTGGAGTCGCCGGAGCCGATGAAGTCGGAATTCCGCGCCATCGTCGAGACCCAGGCGATCGGCATGCCGCTCGGCGACGCCTGCCTCAAGCTCTACGAGAGCATGCCGGTGCCGGAGGCGAACTTCTTCGGCATCGTGATCTCGATCCAGCAGAAAGCCGGCGGCAACCTGTCGGAGACGCTCGGCAACCTGTCGCGCGTGCTGCGCGACCGCAAGAAAATGAAGGGCAAGATCAACGCCATGTCGCAGGAGGCGAAGGCCTCAGCCGCGATCATCGGCGCGCTGCCGATCTGCGTGATGCTGCTCGTCTACATCACCAGCCCGGAATACATCAAACCGCTGTTCAACGACCCGCTCGGCCGCTTCATGCTGGCAGGGTCCGCGCTCTGGATGAGCTGCGGCATCCTGGTGATGAAGAAAATGATCAACTTCGACTTCTGATGGTGTCATGCTCGACCTCCTCATCGACTCCATCAATGTAAGCACGCTGAGCATGGTGTTCGCCGCCGTGGCCGCGGCGGCGACCGTGCTGACGCTGGCGATGCCGCTGTTCGCCGGCGACAGCCTGGACAAGCGCATGCGCGCGGTGGCGACCGAACGCGAGAAGCTGCGCCAGCGCGAGCGCGAGCGCCTGGCGCGGCAGGCCGAGAAAGTCAGCCTGCGGCAATCGCCGAAGCAGTACATCCAGCGCGTGGTCGACCAGTTCAACCTGAGCAAGTGGGTCGGCCAGGAAGAGGCGCGGCTGAAGCTGGTGCAAGCCGGCTATCGCGGCCAGGCGCCTTACGTGACTTACCTGTTCTTCCGCCTGGTGGCGCCGATCGCCATGATCCTGGCGACCGCATTCTACATTTTCGTCGTCATCCATTGGGAGCAGCCGTTCTTCGTCAAGCTCGGCGTCTGCATCGGCGCGGCCTATGCCGGCATGCATGTGCCGCTGATGTTCCTGAAGAACCGCATCGCCAAGCGCCAGTTGTCGGTCAAGCGTGCATTCCCCGACGCGCTCGATTTGCTGTTGATCTGCGTCGAGTCCGGCATGTCGATCGAGGCGGCGTTCAAGAAGGTGTCCGATCAGGTCGGCTCGCAATCGGTGCCGCTCGCGGAAGAACTGACGCTGACCACCGCCGAGCTGTCCTATTTGCCGGATCGCCGGCAGGCTTATGACAACCTCGCCAAGCGCACCGACCTCGAAGGCGTCAAATCGGTCTGCATGGCGCTCCAGCAGGCCGAGCGCTACGGCACGCCGCTCGCCAATACGCTGCGCGTGCTGGCGCAGGAAAATCGCGACATGCGCATGACCGAGGCCGAGAAGAAGGCCGCCGCGCTGCCGCCGAAGCTGACGGTGCCGATGATCCTGTTCTTCCTGCCGGTGCTGTTCATCGTCATCCTTGGCCCGGCGGCGATCAAGGTGATGCACCTGCAATAGCGCGATGCGCTTCGCATGGCGAAGCGGCGGCGCTCAATCGCTTACTGATTTGAGCTGAGCTTGCGCCTGGCGGGCGCCGGCGCGCGGCTGCCCTGCTTCGTCTTGTACTGCGCCAACGTCGTGCGCAGGTAATTCACGCTGGCGTCGGCTTCCGCCGGCGGCAGATTGTAGCGCGCGATGTTTTCCGCCTCGGGGATGCGGCCCTGCATGGCGACCACCAGCGCGAGGTTCTGCTGGATCTTCGGCGCGGCGCCGGGCTGCGCCGCCGCGAGCCGCAACGTCTCCTCGGCCTTCTTGAGATCGTTGGTGAGCGCGTAGGACAGACCAAGGTTGGACAGCACCGCCGGATCGTTCGGCTTGATCCGCAGCGCCTCGTTATAGTCGTGACGCGCCTCGGCATGGCGGCGAAGCTGGTCGAGCACCGCGCCCTGCACGTTGAGGATGCGCCAGTCGGGTTGATCCGGCGTGTGCGCCTGGCTCAGCACGTTGAGGGCCTGCTCGTAGCGGCCGACATCGGCGAGCGCGCGGCCATAGGCGCCGAGCAATTCCTTGTCGTGCGAATTTTCGATCGAGGCGCGCTCCAGCACCGCGACGGCCTGGTCGCGCTGCTCGGTGGCGCGCAACGCCTGGGCGTAATGGATGGCGGCCTGCGGGTCCTTCGGGTTGGCGCGATAGCGCTCGCCCCACTGGTCGCCGACCCGGCGCCACTCGGCATAGGTCGCCGGCTGGCTCTGGATCGAGCCGGTGACGTCATTGCTTCCGGTCGTCGTGCAGCCGGCGGCCGTCAGCGCCACCACCGCGACGAGCGCGGCGGAACGGAGCAAGCGGGCGGCAAAAAGCTTGGCTGGCAGCTTGGACGGCAACATGAAGGGCGGCTTGGGCTTCCGTGACCGGACAGCTCCAGCAATAAAAGGTTAACCCTAACGACTGGTTAACCGGTATCCTTCGGGTGCAGAAAACCCGGCGAACCACCTGCCTTTTTGTAAGATCGTGCCCATGACTTCCCTGTCGCCCCTCGGCCTCACCGCCTCCGAACTCGAGCTTCAGGCCCACGCCAGGGCCTTTGCCGACCGGGTGGCGCGCCCCCGCGCCGCGGCGATCGACCGCGACGAGCAATACCCCTGGGACATCGTCGAGGAACTCGGCAAGGCCGGCTTCCTGGGTATGACCATCCCCAAGGCGCTGGGCGGCCAGGACCGCTCCTTCCTCGACGCCGTGCTGGTGATCGAGGAGACCGCCAAGGCCTGCACCGTCACCTCGCGGATCGTGGTCGAGACCAACATGGGCGCGCTGTCGACCGTGATGGCTTACGGCACCGACGAGCAGAAGAAGCTGGCGGCGAAGCTGGTGCTCTCCGGCGACAAGCCGGCGATCTGCATCACCGAGCCCGACGCCGGCAGCGACGCCACCTCGATGAAGACGCGCGCCGACAAACGCGGCGACGTTTACGTCATCAACGGCAAGAAGCACTGGATCACCGGCGCCAGCGTCTCGAAGCTGCACCTGATTTTCGCGCGCGTGTTCGACGAGCGCGGCGAAGACCTCGGCATCGGCGGCTTCCTCGCGGTGCGCGGCGAAGCGAAGGGGCTGAACTTCCCGCGCCGCGAGAAGACGATGGGGCTGCGTGGCATGCCGGAAGGCGAGATCGAGTTCGTCAATCTCGAAGTGCCGGCCTCCATGATGATCACGCCGCCGTCCGGCATCGGCCGCGGCTTCGGCGACCTGATGAACGCCTATAACAGCCAGCGGGTCGGCGCCGGCACGGTGGCCATGGGCGTCGCCGCCGGCGCGCTCGAGCACGCTCTCGCCTTCGTCAAGGAGCGCGAGCAATTCGGCCGGCCGATCGGCGAATTCCAGGGCCTGCAATGGATGCTGGCCGACATGCAGACGCAGCTCAACGCCGCGCGGCTGATGCTCTACAGCGCGGCACGCTCGCGCGGGCCCGGCGGCAGCGCCTTCCCCGATCCGATGCTGGCGGCGCAGGCGAAGCTGTTCGCTTCGGAGAGCGCCATCAAGATCGTCAACGATGCGCTGCAAGTGTTCGGCGCGCGCGGCTATTCGCGCGACCTGCCATTGGAGAGAATGGCGCGCGACGTGCGGATGTTCACGATCGGCGGCGGCACCGCGCAGGTGCTGCGCACCTTGGTCGCCTCGAAAATGCTGGGCTGGAAACTGCCGCAGACCCGCGACGGCTACGCAACGATGCGCAACGCGGCGGAATAAACGGAAGAACGAATGCATCCAATTTTTGCGACGAGCGACGCGCAGGCCGTTCCGGTCTGGTTTGCGAACACCGGCAACCTGTCCACGGTGACGGGCAAGATCGGCGGCGCCGCCGGCGCCTTCGCCAAGGCGGCCGGCTTCGAGGGCAAGCCGGGGCAGTACCTGATGATGCCGGGCGGCGGCGGCAAGCTGGCCGCAGTGCTGTTCGGCATCGAAACCGAAAAGGACGGCAAGAAGGACCTGTTCCTGCCGGGCAAGCTGGCCGGCGTGTTGCCGGACGGCACCTATCGCTTTGCCAATGCGCCGCACGATGCGCGGCTCGCCGCGCTGGCCTTCGCGCTCGGCGCTTATGAATTCGCGCGTTATCGCAAAAGCGGCGGCAAGAAGCTCAAGCTGCGTGTGCCGAACGGCGTCGACGCCAAGGAACTGAGCGCGCAGGTCGAGGCCGTGACGCTGGCGCGCGATCTCATCAACACGCCGTCGAACGATCTCGGGCCGGCCGAGCTGGAGGCCGCGGCGGCGAAAGTTGCCAAGGCGCACCGCGCCAAATTCACCAGCATCAGCGGGCCGAAGCTCGCCAAGGGTTTTCCGCTGGTGCAGGCGGTCGGCGGCGGTTCGGCGCGCGCACCGCGGCTGATCGACTTCACCTGGGGCAATCCGAAGCACCCGAAGGTGACTTTAGTCGGCAAGGGCGTGTGCTTCGACACCGGTGGGCTCGACATCAAGACCGACGCCGGCATGCTGAACATGAAGAAGGACATGGGCGGCGCGGCGACCGCGCTGGCGCTGGCCCATATGTTGATGTCCGCCAGGCTGCCGGTGCGGCTGCGCGTTATCATTCCGGCGGTAGAAAATTCAATCTCCGGCACCAGCTTCCGGCCGCGCGACATTTTCCGCGCGCGGAACGGCATCACCGTCGAGATCGGCAATACCGATGCGGAAGGCCGGCTGATCCTGGCCGATGCACTGGCTTTGGCAGACGAGGAGAAGCCCGAGCTGATCTTCGATTTCGCGACGCTGACGGGCGCCGCACGTGTCGCGCTCGGGCCGGACCTGCCGCCGTTCTTCACCGACGACGACGCCCTCGCGCTCGACATCGCGCGGCACGGCACGGAAGAAAACGATCCGCTGTGGCGGCTGCCGCTGTGGCGGCCTTACGAGACGATGCTGAGTTCGTCGGTTGCCGACACCAACAATGTTGGCGGCGGCTTTGCCGGCGCGATCACCGCCGCGCTGTTCCTGCGAAAATTCGTCGGACAAGCGAAGGCCTGGGTGCATTTCGACGTGTTCGCCTGGACGCCGTCGGCAAAGCCGGGGCGGCCGGAAGGCGGCGAGCTGATGTCGGCGCGCGCGCTCTACGCGCTGCTGACAGAACGCTACGGCAAAAAGCAAAAGTAGATGCCGCTGGACCCGCGCCTGCATGCCTACCGCGCGGACCTCGCCGCCGCCGAGTTGCGCGGCAAGGTGGATGCGCCGCGGTTCGCCGAAGGCACGCTGCACCGGATCATCGACGCCAGTGCACCGGTTCGCGCCGAAGGCCATCCCGACGCTGCGCTGCTGACCGAGGCGCTGTTTGGCGAGCGCGTCATCGTCTATGAAATCGACGGCGAAGGCTGGGCCTGGGGTCAGTTGACGCACGACCGCTATGTCGGCTGGCTGCCGGCCAATGCACTGGGCCGCGTTGGAGCGGCGCCGACCCACAAGATCGGCGCGCTGCGCACGCTCGGCTTCCCCGGTCCCGACATCAAGAAGCCGCCGCTCGCGGCGTTTCCGTTCGGCGCCGAGATCGTCGCGGCGCGCGCGGACGCGAAGTTCATCACCACCGACCAGGGACTTTGCATCCCAAGGCAGCATGTCATCGATATCGCGGCAAAGGAGCCCGATTTCGTGACGGTCGCCGAACGCTTCCTCGGCACGCCGTATCTGTGGGGCGGCAAGACCTCGCTCGGCATCGACTGCTCAGGCCTGGTGCAGGTGTCGCTCAACGCCGCCGGCATCGCCTGCCCGCGCGACAGCGACATGCAGGCGGCGGCGCTGGGCAAGAGCGTGGCCGTGTCCGAATTGAAACGCGGCGACCTGATTTTCTGGAAGGGCCATGTCGCGATCGCGCGCGACGCCACAACGATCGTGCACGCCAACGCGCATCACATGGCGACGGCGATCGAACCGCTCGATGCTGCGGTCAAGCGGGTCGGCCCGCCTATCGCGATGAAGCGGCTCTAAAGCGCGTCGAGCTTGCAGACGACCTTGCCGCACTTGCGCATCGCGGTGACGATCTTCTCGAGCGGCTTGAGGCCCGGATGACCGGCGATCGCCACGCCGCCGATCACATAGGCCGGAGTCACCATCAGCCCGGCATCGCCGCCGACCGTCGAGCTTTGCCGCAGGATGTTCAGGTTCGCCTCGGTGTTGCCGGCCGCCGCGACCTTTTGCGGATCGAGCCCCATGTCCTTCGCCACCGCGATCGCGCGCTGTCCGTCGATCATGCCGCGATTGGCATAAAGCCGGCGATGGAAGTCGAGATACTGCTCCGGCTTGAGCATCTTGGCGATGCCGAGCTCGATCAGCGCGCCCTGCACCGACTGGACCGACAGCACCGCGTAAGGCACGAAGACCAGCTTGAGCTTGGGATCGTCCTTGATGAGGGCGTCGACGTCATGCGCCGCGGCGCGGCAATACGGGCAGTTCAGGTCGTAGAACTGCATCACCGTGACGTCGCCGTCGAGATTGCCGACCGGCACCTGTCCTGCCAGCGCGTTGATCTTGGCGAGCTTCTCGGCCGGCACATCGAAATTGGCGATGATGTCGCCGTCGTCGGTCTTGATCGGATATTGCGTCGGCAGGCCTTGCGCCTGCGCATGCATCGACGACAAAGCGAAGGCGAGCGCGGCGGCGGCAACGAACAGCGATTTCATTGTGATCTTCTTGGGCGATTCACTCATTGCGGGACGCCGTGCGATAGACCCGCCGCGCGTCACAGCCAACTCACGATCGCGTGGCTGCGTCCTTTAACCATTGGTCGATCAGCCGCTGCACGTGAAGCCCGGACCGGGCGCTGTTCGACGGCGCGCGCTTTTGCTCGATGGCATCGAGCATTTCGACCAGCACCGCCTTGTGCGGGCCGTGGTCGAACGCCATCGGATCGGCCCCGCCGCCCCCCGACTGCGCGCTGCCGACGACCTCGGTGGCCTTGCCCTCGCGATTGATAGTGAGCTGGAAGGTCTCCAGCACCGCGGAACCCTTGGTGCCGGCGATCTCGATACGCTCGGGATATCCGGGCCGCGCCACCGTGGTGGCGTCGAGCGCGCCGATGGCGCCGTTCTGGAACCGCACCGCGGCCGCCGCGACGTCCTCGGTGTCGATCGCGCGGATCGGCGAGCTGAAGGCAAAACCGGCGACATCCTTCACCGGACCGGCGAGATGCAGCAGCAGATCGAGCGTGTGGATCGCCTGGGTGATGAGCACGCCGCCGCCGTCGCGCGCCTTGGTGCCGCGGCCGGCGGTCTTGAAATAAGCATCGTCGCGCCACCAGCGGATCGACGCGGACGCCGAGAGAAGCTTGCCCAGCTCGCCGGCCTCGATCGCAGCCTTGAGGCGCATCGAGGCGGGACGGAAACGGTGCTGCAGCACGACACCGCAAAGAACGCCGGCGACCTCGGCGGTCGAAGCCAGAGCTTCGGCGCGCTCGGTCGTCGCCTCGACCGGCTTCTCGACCAGAATGTGCTTGCGCGCTTTGGCGACCGCTTCGGTGAGCGGCAGATGACTCCACGGCGGCGACAGGATCAGAACAAGATCGGACTTGGCGATCAGCTCGTCCTGCGTGGCAATCGCCGGCGCATTCCACTGTTTGGCGAATGCCGCGCGGCGCTCGGCCGACGGCGAGAACCCGCCCACCAGCTTAATACGACCGGCCGTCTCCAGCTCGCGCACCGACTGCATGTGCGGCTTGATCGCCATGCCAAGACCGATCAGTCCAACATTGATCATTGAGCAACTACCCCTTCAGGCGCCGTTTCGAGATTGAACGCGGCGGCAAACAGCGCCTTGGTGTAGTCGGTCTGCGGCGATTTGAAAATGCCGGCGGCATCGCCCTCTTCCACCACCTTGCCGTTACGCATCACCAGCAAACGGCTCGCCATCGCGGCAACGACACGCAGGTCGTGCGAGATGAACATGTAGGTGAGGTCCTTGCGCTTCTGGATGTCGCGCAAGAGATCGACCATCTGCGATTGAATGAGCATGTCGAGCGCCGAGGTCGGTTCGTCGAGCACGACGAAGGTCGGCTCAAGAACGACGGCGCGCGCGAGCGCGATGCGCTGGCGTTGGCCGCCGGAGAATTCGTGCGGGTAGCGATGCCGCGTTTCCGGATCGAGCCCGGCATCCTTGAGCGCCTGCACGACGCGCGCGTCGCGCGTCGCACTGTCGAGCTGCGGCTGATGCACCTTCAAGCCCTCGGCGATGATGTCGGCAACCGACATGCGCGGCGACAGCGAGCCGTAGGGGTCCTGGAACACGATCTGCATGTCGACGCGGAACGGCCGCATCTGCTTGAACGACAGGCCCTGCAGCGGCTTGCCCATGAAGACGATCGGCCCCTGCGAGGAGATCAGGCGCAGGATGGCGAGGCCGAGCGTGGTCTTGCCCGAGCCGGATTCGCCAACAACACCAATGGTTTCGCCCTTGCGGACCTTGATGGAGACGCCATCGACCGCCTTCACGTGGCCGACGGTCTTGCGCATCACGCCGCGCTTGATCGGAAACCAGACCTTGAGGTCGCTGGTCTCGACCATCACCGGCGCGTCCGGTTTCGGCGGCGCCGGGTCGGGCTTCGGCTCGGCGGCGAGCAGCGCTTTCGTGTAGGGATGCTGCGGCGCCTTGAACACCTGCTCGACCTCGCCCTGCTCGACGATCTTGCCCTTCTGCATCACGCAGACGCGGTCGGCGATCTTGCGCACGATGCCGAGGTCGTGGGTGATGAACAGCACCGACATGCCGAGCCGCTGCTGCGTGTCCTTGAGCAGCGCAAGGATTTGCGCCTGCACGGTGACGTCGAGCGCGGTGGTCGGCTCGTCGGCGATCAGCAGGTCCGGCTCGTTGGCGAGCGCCATCGCGATCATCACGCGCTGGCGCTGGCCGCCGGACAATTGATGCGGATAAGCGCCGAGCCGATGGGCCGGATCGGGGATACCAACTTCGGTGAGCAACTGGACGATGCGCGCCCGCGCCTTCTCGCCGGTGAGACCTTTGTGAAGCAGCAGAATTTCCGCGATCTGCCGCTCGATGGTGTGAAGCGGATTGAGCGACGTCATCGGCTCCTGGAACACGATGGTGATGTCATTGCCACGCACTTTCCGGATGTCGCGCTCCGGCATCGTCAGCAATTCGCGGTCCTTGAACATGACGCTGCCGGACGGATGATGCGCCGCCGGATAGGGCAGCAGCTTCATCACCGACAGCGCCGTCACCGACTTGCCGGAGCCGGATTCGCCAACCAGCGCCACCGTCTCGCTCTTGCCGATCTCGAACGAGACGCGGTCGACCGCCAGCACTTCGCGCTCGCCGTGACCGAACGCGACCGAAAGGTCTTTCACCTCCAGCAGGGTTTCGCGTGGGCTCATCTGAATGTCTTTCGCGGATCGAAGGCGTCGCGCACCGCTTCGCCGACGAAGATCAGCAGCGACAGCATGATGGCGATGGAGAAAAAGCCGGCGAGGCCGAGCCACGGCGCCTGCACGTTGGCCTTGCCTTGCGACAGCAACTCGCCGAGCGAGGGCGAGCCGGGCGGCAGGCCGAAGCCCAGGAAGTCGAGCGCGGTCAGCGTCATCACCGACGACGACAGGATGAACGGCAGGAACGTCATGGTCGCCACCATCGCGTTCGGCAGCAGGTGGCGGAACATGATGACGATGTTCGAGACGCCGAGCGCGCGCGCCGCCTGCACATATTCGAAGTTGCGGCCGCGCAGGAACTCCGCGCGCACCAAGCCGACCAGCGACACCCACGAGAACAAGAGCAATATGCCGAGCAGCACGAAGAAGCCCGGCACCAGAATGGAAGAAATGATGAGCAGCAGATAAAGCGACGGGATCGACGTCCAGATTTCGATGAAGCGCTGGAACAATAGGTCGGTCCAGCCGCCGAAATAGCCCTGCACCGCACCGGCAGCGACGCCGATCACCGACGAGATGATCGTCAAGATCAGGCCGAACAGCACGGAGATGCGGAAGCCGTAGATCAGCCGCGCCACCACGTCGCGGCCCTGATCGTCGGTGCCGAGCCAGTTGTATTCGAGGTCGCGGCAGCCGGTGAGATGCTTGCGCTGCACCACCGGCGCGCACTCTTTCTCGGTGAGCAGCCAGGTCGGCTTCGACGGCGCCGGCGTCGGCAGATCGAGATTGTGCGTGTCGTAGGAATACTTGATCGGCGGCCACATCATATAGCCGCCCTTCTCCGCGATTTTCTCCTGCACGAACGGATCGCGGTAGTCGGTCGCGGTTTCGAAGTCGCCTCCGAACGTCGTCTCCGGATAGGTCACGACCGCCGGGAAGTAGAAATGCCCGTCATATTTGACGAGGAACGGCTTGTCGTTGGCGATGAACTCGGCGAACAGCGACACCACGAACAGGATCGCGAAAACCCAGAGTGAAATGTAGCCGCGCTTGTTGGCCTTGAAGTTCTGCCAGCGCCTTTTGTTCAGCGGCGAAATCTCGATCCAGCGCCGCTCTGGCGGCGCGGCCATGCCCATCGGACCGACCGCGGTGACATCTTCCGAGGGAACGCCGGCGCGAACGTCCACTCAGACCTCCCGCGTCTCGAAATCGATGCGCGGATCGATCCACGTATAAGTGAGATCTGAGATCAGGTTCACCACCAGCCCGATCAGCGAGAAGATGTAGAGCGTGGCGAACACCACCGGATAATCGCGGTTGAGCACGCTCTCGAAACCGAGCAGACCCAAGCCATCCAGCGAGAAGATCGTCTCGATCAGCAGCGAGCCGGTGAAGAAGGCGTGGACGAAAGCGCCGGGGAAACCGGCGACCACGATCAGCATCGCGTTGCGGAACACATGACCGTAAAGCACCTGCCGCTGCGTGCAGCCCTTGGCGCGCGCGGTCAGCACATATTGCTTGCGGATTTCGTCGAGGAACGAGTTCTTCGTCAGCAGCGTCATGGTGGCGAACGCCGCCAGCGCCATCGACACGATCGGCAGCGTCAGGTGCCAGAAGTAATCGCCGATC
This sequence comes from Pseudolabrys sp., assembly GCA_035546455.1. Lineage (GTDB taxonomy): Bacteria > Pseudomonadota > Alphaproteobacteria > Rhizobiales > Xanthobacteraceae > Pseudolabrys. Next base: position 3,049 of record DASZXA010000049.1, on the reverse strand, counting down.
TTCGCGTACCAACTGAGTTGCGCCCAGTTGTCGGAGGTCAGCCCGCGCAGCGGGAAAATATCCCAGAACGAGCCGCCGGCGAACAGCACGATCAGCAGGATCGCGAACAGGAAGCCGGGGATCGCATAGCCGATGATGATGACCGTCGAGGTCCAGGTGTCGAACGACGAGCCGTCCTGTACCGCCTTGCGGATGCCGAGCGGAATCGAAATGAGATAAGTCAGCAGCGTCATCCAGATGCCGAGCGACATCGACACCGGCAGCTTCTCCTTGATGAGGTGCATCACGCTGACGTCGCGGAAATAACTCTGGCCGAAATCGAACCGCGCGAAATTCGAGATCATGATCCAGAATCGCTCATAGGCCGGCTTGTCGAAGCCGAACTGCTTCTCGAGCTTCTTGATGAATTCGGGATCGAGCCCCTGCGCCCCGCGATATTTCGAGTTGCCGGCGTCCACCTGCGAGGCGCCCTGCGCCGCGCCGCGCGCGCCGAAATCGCCGCCGCCGCCGGAAATGCGCGACGTCGCGCCGGTGTCGGAGCCGGACAGTTGTGCGATCACCCGCTCGACCGGCCCGCCGGGCGCGAATTGCACCACGACGAACGCCACCAGCATGACGCCGAACAACGTCGGGATCATCAGCAGGATGCGGCGGATGATATAGGCGGCCATGCGATCTGTTAGCGCGTTCTCTCTATGCCGTCACCTTGACGGAACTCACAGCTTCGCCGCCTTGTCCTTGTCATACCACCACGTCAGCGGAATGCCGCGGAAGTATTTCGGCTGCCGCTGCGGGCGGCCGAACACATCCCAATAGGCGATGCGGTGGGCATCGAGATACCAGTGCGGCACCCAGTAGCGGCCGGCGCGGATCACACGGTCGAGCGCATGGCACGCTGTGGTGAGTTCCTCGCGCGTCTTGGCGGCGATGATGATGTCGACCAGCGCATCGACCGCCGGATCGGAAATGCCGGCGACGTTCTGCGTCCCCTTGGTTTTCGCCGCCTGCGACGAGAAATAGGTGCGGAGCGAGTCGCCCGGTGTCGACGAGAAGCCGAAACGCTGCACCACCACATCGAAATCGAACTCGTCGACACGCGCGCGATATTGCACCGGATCGACCAGGCGTGGCGACGCGTCGATGCCAAGCAGATTGAGGTTTTTAATGTAGGTCTGGTGGTGAGGCATGATGCCGGCATCTTCCATCAGGAATTCGATGGTGAAGGGCTGGCCGTCGGCGCGCATGCGCTTGCCGTCCTTCACCTTGCAGCCGGCCTCGTTGAGCAGTTGCGCCGCCTTGCGCAGCCATTTGCGGTCCTGCCCCGAGCCGTCGGTCACCGGCGGCTCGAACGGTTCGCCGAACACTTCGTCCGGCACCTTGCCGCGAAACGGCTCGAGCAGCTTGAGCTCATCGGCGCTGGGCTTGCCTTCCGCCATCATCGGCGAATTCTGGAACACCGACTCGGTGCGCTTATAGGCACCGTACATCAATGTGCGATTGGTCCATTCGAAATCGAAAGCGTCGATCATCGCCTCGCGCACGCGCGCGTCCTTGAACTGCGCGCGGCGCGTGTTCATGAACCAGCCCTGCGCGCCGGACGGCGTCTCGTCAGGGATTGTGTCGCGCTTGACGCGGCCATCCCTGATGGCCGGGAAATCATATTGTGTCGCCCAGACCCGCGAGGTGAATTCCTCGCGGAACAGGTAGTTCTTCGCGGTGAAACCCTGAAAGCCGACCTCGCGATCGCGGTAATATTCATAGCGCACTATGTCGAAATTGTTCTGACCGACCGACACCGGCAGCCTGGCACCCCACCAGTCCTTCACCCGCTCGAACTCGATGAAGCGGCCGGCTTCCAGCTTGCCGACCTTGTAGGGGCCGCTGCCGAGCGGCGCTTCGAGCGTCGACTGGTCGAACGGCTGCTTGCCATAATAGGCGCGCGAGAAGATCGGCAGGCCGGCGACGAACAGCGGCACATCGCGGGCGCGCTTCGGCGCGAAACGCACCGTCACCGTGCGGTCGTCCGCCGCCTCGGCGCCGGCGAAATCGCGCAACAACTGAGAGATGATCGGGTGGCCTTTTTCCTTCAGCGTGTCGAAAGAGAAGGCGACATCGTGCGCCGTGAGCGGCGTGCCATCGTGGAATTTTGCTTCGGGCCGCAAGATGAAACGATAGGTCAGCCCGTCATCGGAAATGCTGACCGATTGCGCCGCGAGGCCGTACATCGCATCAGGCTCGTCGCCATGCTGCACCATCAGCGATGCGAAGGTGAGGTCCATGCCGAGCACGCCCTCGCCTTTCAGGATGTAACTGTTGAGAGAATTGAAGGTGTAGAACGAGCCGTTGTAGGTGCGGCTGGTCGCCATCTCGGAGAACAAGCCGCCCTTCGGCGCATCCGGATTGACGTAGGAAAATCGCTTGAAGTCCGCCGGCAGATCGAGATCGCCGAACGCCGACATGCCGTGGCGTTCGCCTTGCTGCGCGGACGCTGGCGCAAAGCGCATCGCAGCGAGCGCGCCCGCGGAGAGCACAAGGGCGCGGCGGCGGGTAATCACGTGCGCTGCTTCACCTTGGCGGCGCGCGCTTCGTCCCACCACCAGACGGTCGGGAACGCCGAGAGCCCGTATTTCGGCATCGTCTCGGGGCGGCCGAACCGGTCCCAGCGCGCGGTGCGCGTCTTGCCGTAGGTCCACTGCGGCACGACGTAATGGTGCAACAGCAGCACGCGGTCGAGCGCCTTGGTGGCGGCGACCAGATCGTCGCGATCCTTGGTGAAGATGACGCGCTCGATCAGCTTGTCGATCGCCTCGTTCTTGATGCCGATCAGGTTGCGCGAGCCGGGCTGGTCGGCGGCGCGCGAGCCCCAGAAGCCGCGCTGCTCGTTGCCGGGCGACAGCGACTCGCCCCACGAATTGATGACGATGTCGAAGTCCCATTGCCGCAGCCGGTTCTCGTATTGCGACGGGTCGATGGTGCGCACCGTCACCGTGATGCCGAGCCGCTCGAGCGAGGGCTTGTAGAACAGCATCACGCGCTCGAAGGCCGGCTG
>DASZXA010000048.1:0-65870 GCA_035546455.1 Pseudolabrys sp. | reverse complement strand
GACCGGCGCGCTCCTTGGTGTGGTTGCCGGTGCACTAGCGATCCGGCGTCAGGGTATCTATTTCGCGATGATCACGCTGGCGTTGGCGCAGATGATGTATTTCGTCGCCGTGCGCGTGCCGTTCACCGGCGGCGAGGACGGCATCCAGTCGGTGCCGCGCGGTCACCTGTTCGGTATTTTCGATCTTAACAATGCGACGACGATGTATTTCCTCGTATTGTTCATTTTCCTGGTCGGATTTCTGTTTATCTACCGCATCATTCACTCGCCATTCGGCGAGGTGCTCAAAGCGATCCGCGAGAATGAGCCGCGGGCCATCTCACTCGGCTACAAGACCGATCGCTACAAGCTGATCGCCTTTATCCTGTCGGCGGGCCTCGCCGGGCTGGCCGGAGCGACCAAGGCGCTGGTTGTGCAGATTGCCTCGCTGACCGACGTCTACTGGCCGATGTCGGGCGAGGTCGTCTTGATGTCGCTGGTCGGCGGGCTCGGCACCATCTTCGGTCCGGTGCTCGGCTCGTTCGTTATCCTGAGCATGCAGTACAAGCTGGCGTCGCTGGGCGAATGGGTGCTGGTCATTCAGGGCGTGATTTTCGTCGTCTGCGTGCTGTTGTTCCGGCGCGGCATCATCGGCGAAATCGCCCATTATCTCCGCACAAAGCTCTGAACCGGCGATCGAATGTATCGCATTGACGTCATTAGCGAATCAGCTAAGACGGACTCGAGTTATCCACAGGTTGCGTAGTCGGTGCCCGCGTTTGGGCCGCCCCTTTTGGGCGGCCAGTGCCTCGGGGAGGGCACGCGCATGCCGGGGCAAAATCCGAGCGACCCGTTCGAGGTCGGCGCACACGGTCTTCGCGCGCTCGCGCTGCGCCGTCATGCGTATTACCTCGAATTGCTCCAGAGCGGCCGCTGGCGCCATTATTTCACCGAGCAGGAATTGGCCGAACGGCTGCGCGATGTAGTGGCGCAGACGCGGCGGTGGAACGCTCTCTTGCGCGTTGAAGCACCATCTTCCGACAATGCGAAAACCGCTGCATAGCTGATTAGCGGCGACAGACTTTGCCGCGGGGCAACTTGGTGCCATCATTGCCGCTCCTCGGGCGCGAAGCGCCGTTTCCCAAACATTCAAGAGTTTCCCAATGAGCTCTCTGTTTTCGCCGATCAAGCTTGCTGGTCTCGAACTGCCGAACCGCCTGGTGGTATCTCCCATGTGCCAATACTCGGCGGACGACGGCTCGGCTACCGATTGGCACATGATGCATCTCGGCATGCTGGCGAATTCAGGCGCCGCACTGGTGGTCGTCGAGGCGACCGCTGTCGAGCGGCGCGGCCGCATCACGCATGGCTGCCTCGGGCTCTATTCGGACGACAACGAGCTCGCGCTTGGGCGAGTGATCGCGCAGTGCCGCCGCCGCGGCACCGCGAAATTCGGCATCCAGATCGCGCACGCCGGCCGCAAGGCTTCCGCACAATTGCCGTGGCAGGGCGGCCAGGCCCTCAAGACCGGACAGGATCCGTGGCCGACCATCGGGCCGAGCGCTGTTCCCGCCGGCGCCGACTGGCACACGCCCGCCGAGATGACCGAGGCCGACCTGGCGACGGTGCGCGATGCGTTCCTCAGCGCGGTCAGGCGCGCGCTGCGCATCGGCTTCGATGCCATCGAGCTGCACATGGCGCACGGCTATCTGATGCACAGTTTCATGTCGCCGATCTCGAACTGGCGAACCGATGGCTTCGGCGGCTCGCTGGACAATCGGCTCAAGTTTCCGCTGGAGATCGCGCGCGCGGTGCGCGCCATCGTTCCGAAGGACGTTCCGCTCGGCGCCCGCATCACCGGCAGCGACTGGCGCGATAGCGATGGCGGCCTGACACCGGACGACGCCGTTACGATCGCCAGGGCGCTGAAGGGGGCCGGTCTCGATTTCATCTGCGTGTCGTCGGGCGGCATCACGCTCGACACCCGCAATCCGACCACCGACGGCTATAACGTCGCGCTGGCCGAGCGCGTAAAGAAGGAGGCCGGCATCGCCAGCCGTGCGGTCGGCCTCATCTTCTCGCCGAAGCAGGCCGAAGACATCGTCGCCAAGGGACAGGCCGATCAGGTCGCGATGGCGCGGGCTTTCCTCGACGATCCGCATTGGGGCTGGCACGCCGCCAAGGTGCTGGGCGCCGACGTGGCGCGGCCGCAGCAATATCTGCGCGTCGGCCCGAAGCTGTGGGCGCCGGCCGCCGCTTCGGCATAAATGACAACTTTCGTCTTTGTCATCGTTCTGTTCGCCGCGCTCTGTCATGCCAGTTGGAACGCGCTGATCAAGGTCGCGCTCGACCCGCTGTCGACCACGACTCTGATCCTGTGCGGCGCGACCGTCTTCGCCATCGCGGCTATTCCGTTCGTGCCGCTGCCGGCCGCGCCATCGTGGCCCTATCTAGTCGCCTCGTCGTTCATCCATCTGCTCTATTTCGGCAGCCTGGCCGAGGCTTACCGCACCGGCGATCTCGGGCAGGTCTATCCGATCGCGCGCGGCGCCGCGCCGTTGATGACGGCCTCGGCCGGCACGCTGATCGTCGGCGAGCATCTCAATGTCCTGGCGTGGGCCGGCATCGTCGCGCTGGCGCTCGGCGTGCTGCTGCTGTCGCTGCGCGGCGGCCGCGATTTCGCCAGGCTCGACAGGCGCGCCGTCGGCTTTGCGCTGTTCACCGCGGTGACGATCTGCGCCTACACCATCGTCGACGGCGTCGGCGCGCGTCTGTCCGGCCATTCGGTGTCGTATGTGTTGTGGGGCTTCGTCGGCATTTGCGTCTGCCTGCTGCCCTATGCGCTCTACCGTAACGGACGGACGCTGTTGTCCGATGCCTTGCAGTTTTGGCCCCGTGGCCTGGCGGGCGGCGCCCTGCAAGTCGTGTCTTATGGCGTGGCCCTGTGGGCGATGACGCTGGCGCCGATTGCGATCATCGCTTCGCTGCGGGAAACCAGCGTCCTGTTTGCCGCGCTCATTGCGGTCGTCGTGCTGGGTGAGCCGTTTCGCGCCGTTCGGATCGTGGCAGCGGCGCTGATCGTCGCCGGCCTTATTGCGATCCGCTTGCAGTAATCACGGAGTTGCGGGCTTGGCCACCGGCTGCTCGCTGGGTTTGCCGACCAGCCGGGTGGTGCGCAATTCACCGGCCGCTTCAAGGATCGGGTAGGCCACCGAGACCAGATGGCCGCTGATGCGCTTGAGGTCGCGGATCACGTCGAGGTGGATCGCGCTGGTCTCGATCGATTCCGCGCGGCCGTCGCGCAACCGCGCATAATGCGCCTCGGCGGCCGCGCTTTCGGCGTTCCGCATCGTCGTCTTGTCGGAGAACAGGCGGCGCGCCAGCGCGAGGTCGCGCGTGGTGAAGACGTTGAAGGCCAGCCGCATGTTTTCCATCACCAGCGCATGGAACTTGCGGATGTCATCGATGCCTTCGGCCGAGAAGGCGTAGCCGTGCTTGATCTTCTTGGCGGCGAGCTCCATCAGGTTTTTGTCGATGATGTCGCCGACATGCTCGAGATTGGCGGTGAAGCTCAGGATCTCGACATAGCGGCGGCTTTCGGCCTCGCTCATCTCGGCCTTCGAGGCCTTCACCAGGTAAAGCTTGATCGCCTCGTGCAGGCTGTCGACTGCGTCATCTTCCGCCTCGACATTCTTCACCAGCCGGTAGTCGGATTTCTCCAGCGCATCGAGCGCCTCGCGCAGCATGTCGGCGACCTTGTCGCCCATATTGAGCGTTTCGCGCATCGCACAGCCGAGCGCTTCGGAGGGCGTGTCGAGCACATTAGGGTCGAGATATTTGGGCCGCGCGGCATCCTCGCGCTCGATGCGGTCAGGCATCAGCTTGAACGTAAGCTTGCAGAACAGCGGCACAAACGGCAGCAGCACCAGCGCCGCGATCGCGTTGAATGCCGTATGGAAATTCACCACCGTGCGGGCTGGGTCGCTTTCGACCAGCGACAGCATATAGGCGCTTTGCCTTACCAGGAAGATGAAAGGCAGGGCTGCGACCGCGCGCATGATCAGGTTGCCGATCGCGACGCGGCGGCCGGCCGGGGTCGAGTCGGCAAGCCCGGTCAGGGGCGCGATTGCGCCCCCGACATTGGCGCCCAGCACCATCGCAAGCGCCAGCGGCTCCGGAATGGCGCCGCCGCCGGCGAAGGCCATCACCATCAGCACCATCGAGAGGCTGGAGTGCATCACCCAGGTCAGCAGCGTGCTGGCGAGGAAGGCAAGGATCGGATCGCCGGCCAGACCGGACAGGAAGACTTTGAAGGTGGCGCTGTCACGCAGCGGCTCGGCGGCAATACCAAGATGCTGGAGCGACAGCAGCATCAGGCCGAGACCGATCAGGATGCGGGCAATGCCGCGCGGCCGGTCGGCTTCCGATGCCATGAACAGGAATACGCCGAGCGGCACCACGCCGGTCCACAGCCAGGTGATGTCGAATGACAGCACCTGCGCGACCAGGGTCGTGCCGACATTGGCGCCGAGCATCATGATCAGCGCGATCGACAGCGCGATCAGGCCGCGCGCGGTGAACGAGGCCAGCAGCAGTGCGGTCGCGGTTGAGCTTTGCAGCACGCCGGTCAGCCCGATGCCGGCGAAGAACGCGCTGACAGGGGAGCGGACGTAAAGCGAGAGAACGCGGCGAAGCGTGGTGCCGAAAGCGCGGGTAATGCCTGTCTGCACCATCCGCACGCCCCACAAGAGAAGGCCGACGGCGCCCAGGAAGGTCAGTAGGATTTCTGTGCCGGCCAAACCGTTCTCCAGATGCGCCGGTGCAGCGCGCGACTCGATTATGTCATAAAACTGTCATATACGCCGGGCTTTCCGCGGTTCAAGCGAAACGAGCGGCTCAGGCGGCCGTCGGCGGTGTCGCGGGGAGGCCGAGACGACCAAAGCCCGGCAATTTGATTGCCGGATGACGAATATCGAGTCCGGCAACGAGGCCGAGCAGATTGAATTCGATGCCCTCAACCCAGCCGGCTTTGATGCCGGCATAGCCCCACAAGTTGAGTTCAAGTCCGGTGCCGCTATCGGTCCAGCCCGCGTAGAAGCCGCCGCGGAAATCGCGGCCGACGGCATTGGATGGAAGCTGGACGCCAAGCTCCGGCACGGCGCGCAACACCGCGGCGACAAAGCTGTTGCTGTTGGGGCCGGGCCACACCTTGTAATCGCCCGCGTTGCGATAACGATAGGCGCTGACGGCGGCTTCGATCTTGGGGATCGCCCGCTCGGCGTCGTCGCCGCGCAGATCGAGAATGGCGACCGGTGCATTGCCGTACCAGCGACCGTCGATCGGCCAGTTGTTTCGCCGCAGCGGGCTGCCCCACCCGACGACATCGTAGCGCGTCCAGGCGTCGGCATTCGCGGGCTTCAGCACAATCCACGAATGCACCGCAAACACGCCTTTCCATGCGCCGGCGGTGCCGGTCATCACCAGAACACGTGCACCTTTCTCCTGTGCGGCGGGTGGGAGCATGCCTGTCGACGACCAATCAGCGTCGCGATAGGAGCGCGGCGCATCGCCGAGCGCAAACAGAGCGGCGCGGGCGGCAACGGGCAACAGAAAAAGCGAGACGATGGTGAGGATCATGGCAGTCCGCGAGCGGGGAGGCATGCGGCTCACTTAGGCATGCTTTCGGGCCGATCCAAGGCAGCGCGACAGCTCGGTCAGTATCGCCGTTGCGGCCCGCTCGAGGGTCACACTGCGCAGACCGCTTGCGCCTTTCCGCAGCGGCTTCCGGACAACCGGCGGGACGTGGACGAACGCCGCGAGGCGCGGCCGTGCCATGCTCGTCGTCTGCCAGCACAGGTAATTGCAGAGATAGCTGCCGGCATCGCGCGAGATCACGGCCGGCACATTCGTCCGCCGCGCGGCCCGTGCGAGGCGTGCTGCCGGTGTCGCCATCTTCATGTGGGAAGCGCCGGGCGCGATTGCGCGCGCCGGTGCGTAGGCGCCACCCGCGTCGCGATGCTGGCCGATCGCGTTGCGCGCCAGCGTTTCGATCCGCAGCGTCCGCGCACGGCCATGCAAGCCGAACATCAGCAATGCGTCCGGCCGGTGCTGTTCAACCAGCCTGGGCAGGTCGCGATCGACGGCGGCGTACTCGGTCGGAAAGACGTAGCCGATCAGACGCAGATTTGGCCGGCGCAGCCGTGCGAGCCGCTGAACGAGTGCGGCGGTGGGGTTATATGGCGCGCCCGGGAACGGTCCAAACCCGGTGACCAGGATGGTGCGCATTCATCGCTCGATCAGCGCGGCGATCTGCTCGACCGCCAAAGTCGGCGCCAGCTTGCCGGCGGCAACCGCGGTTTCGGCGGTGCGCAGCTTGGCGCGCACGGCGGGATCGCCGCGCAGCCGCGCCGTCAGCCGCTCCTCAAGCATCGACCACATCCATTTGACCTGCTGCTCGCGCCGCCGCCCGGCGAGTTCGCCGGTCTTCGTCATCTTGTCGCGATAGGCGACGACCTTCGCCCACAATTCGTCGATGCCCTGTCCTGTCAGCGCGGAATAGGGCAGCACCGGCGGCGACCAGTTGGGTGAGCGCGGCACCAGAATATTGAGCGCCGCGCGGTATTCAGCGGCGGCGGATTTGGCGCGTTGCACATTGTCGCCATCGGCCTTGTTCACCGCGATCATGTCGGCGAGTTCGATCACGCCCTTCTTGATGCCCTGCAACTCGTCGCCGGCGCCGGCGATCATCAGCGCCAGGAAGAAATCCGTCATTTCGGCGACTGTCGTCTCCGACTGGCCGACACCAACCGTCTCGACGATCACCACGTCGAAACCGGCAGCCTCGCACAGCAGCATCGTCTCGCGCGTCTTGGCGGCGACGCCGCCGAGCGTCCCGGAAGACGGCGAGGGGCGGATGAAAGCATGAGCATCCAAGCCGAGTTTCGCCATCCGTGTCTTGTCGCCGAGGATCGAACCGCCGGTCCGCGTCGAGGACGGATCGACCGCCAGCACCGCCACCTTGTGACCTTTGGCGGTGAGATGAGTGCCGAGCACATCGATCGTAGTCGACTTGCCGGTGCCCGGCGCGCCGGTGATGCCGAGCCGGATCGCCTTGCCGGTATCCGGCAACAGCTCCTGCACCAGCAGATGCGCAGACTGGCGGTGGTCGGCGCGCTTGCTTTCGATCAGTGTGATGGCGCGCGCCAGCACGGCGCGGTCGCCGGCCCGGATGCCGCGGGCGATCTTGCTGATATCGGCCGACTCGGAGCGTGAAGCCATGATGCTTCACTAGACCACCGCAAGCGGGCCGTCATCAGCACCCGTTTTTCAGGCCTCGGTCGGTGCCATCGTGGCCTTTTGTCCACGAATGCCGCGCCAGATCATGGTGCCCCAGATCAGAACGGTCATGATGCCCAGAACGGCCGCGATCGGCCGCTCAAAGAAGAATAGCGGGTCGCCATCCGCCTTGATCATCGAGGTCATGAAGTTTTGCTCGAGCATTTCGCCGAGCACGAGACCGAGGATCGCCGGCGCGATCGGGAAGCCATGTTCCTCCATCAGCCAGCCAATCACGCCCATGAACAGCATGATCCAGATGCCGAACACCGAATTCGTCATCGAATAAGACCCGACCACGCAGAAGATCAGGATGACCGGGATCAGGATATTCCGGGGGACGCGCAGGATCTGCTTGCCACTTTTGATCGCGATCCAGCCGAACGGCAGCATCAGCAGGTTGGCGAGCACGAAGATGATGAACACCGCGTAGATGAACTGCGGGTTTTGCAGGAATACCGTCGGCCCCGGGTTCATGCCCTTCATGTAGAGCACGCCGATCACGATGGCGGTGATCGAATCGCCCGGGATGCCGAACACCAGCGCCGGGATCCACGCGCCGCCGAGCGCGGAGTTGTTGGCCGAGGTAGCATCGACGATGCCTTCGATGTGGCCGGTGCCGAATTTTTCCGGCTCCTTGGAAAACCGCTTGGAAATCGCGAACGAAATCCATGCCGCAATATCGGCGCCAGCGCCGGGCAGGGCGCCGATCACCACGCCGATCGCCGAGCCCCGGATGAAGTTCTTCCAGTATTTCTTGAAGACGTCCCAGACGCCGACGAAGATATTGCCGATCTTCTGCGCGAGCACGGCGCCTTGCTGATCGACGGCGACCACGCCGCGCAACAGTTCCGATAACGCGAACATGCCGATCATCGCCGGGATGAAGCTGATGCCTTGCAGCAACTCGACGCTGCCGAAGGTGAAGCGCGGATAGCCGGCGGCAGGATCGATGCCCACGGTGTTGATCGCAAGGCCGAACAGGAGCGATGTGATGCCTTTGAGCGGGTCTTCGGCGGTCATGAAGATCGCGCAGGTCAGGCCGAGCAGCGCCAGCCAAAAATACTCGAACGACGAAAATTGGATCGCCGCTTCCGCGAGGACAGGCGCGAACACAATCAGCAGCGCGACGCCGACCAGGCCGCCGAGCACCGAGAATACGAGGTTGACGCCGAGGTTGAGGTCCAACAGGCCCTTCTTCGACATCGCATAACTTTCATCGGTATAGGCGGCCGACGCCGGAGTGCCGGGAATCCGCAGCATCGCGGCCGGAATATCGCCGGCGAAGATCGCCATCGCGGTCGCGGTGACGATGGCGCCGAGCGCGGGCACCGGGTCCATGAAGAACGTGACGGGGACCAGCAAGGCCGTCGCCATCGTGGCGGTCAGGCCCGGCATCGCGCCGACGAACATGCCGAAGGCGGCCGAAGCGCAGATGACCCATAGCACCTTGATTTGAAAGATCAGGCCGAGCGCGGTGATGATGGCGTCCATGGCGGCCTCAGAGGATCGAGTCGAGCCAGCCGCGCGGCAACGGCACACGCAGCAGGCTGGAGAAGAATTCGTGGATGACGATGGTGGCGACAACGGCCGTAATCACCGCCGTCACCGGCCGGACGTTCAGCCATAAAAAAAGCGCCAGCAGAAAGAGCAGGGCGATCGGGATGAATCCGACCGTCTCCGAGATGAAGATGTAGAGAAACAGCAGCGCCAGCATGAGAAAGAACGCGCCAAGCCGCCACGGCTCACGTGTCCACGGCGCGAAAGTGACCCAGCGTCCGCCGGGCGACGCCGTCCTGTAGTGCTTCCAGATCAGCAGCACGGCGCAAATGATGATGCCGGTGCTCAGCACTCTTGGAAACAGGGCGGGGCCGTATTTCTGTCCCGGAAAGTCGGGGAAATGCGCGGTCAGCGCAATCATGGTCGCCGCAAAGAGAATGAGGATGATGCCGCAGATTGCGTCGTTGGCGCGCATTGGATTTTCCCGGAAAGGAAACGCCGGCGGGCAGGGCGCCCGCCGGCAATGGCAGGAACGGTCAGGCCTTGGACAGGCCGGCAGCCTTCATCGCGTCGCCCATCTGGGCGTCGCTCTTGTCCATGAACGCCGCATAGCCCTTCGCATCGGCCCATTTCACGGCGAAGCCGCGCGCGCTCATGAAGTCGTTGTACTCCTTCGACTTGTAGATTTTCTCGAGCGAGGCAGTCAGCTTGCCGGCGATATCGGCCGGCAGGCCTTTCGGCGCCGCAAAGCCGCGCCAGGCGCCGGTCGTGTAGTCGATGCCCATCGCTTCCTTCAGCGTCGGGATGTCCTTGAAGGCCGGCGAGCGTTCCGGCGCCATCAGCGCGAGGCTGCGGGCCTTGCCGGCCTCGATCATCGCGCGCGCTTCCGGGATCGAGCACGTCGTCATGTCGATGCCGCCGGCCGCGAGGTCCTGCATCGCCGGTGCAGCGCCGTTCGACGGCACCCATGCCACCTGATTGGCGGGGAGGCCCATCGCCTTCATCCAGCCGACCAGCGCGAGATGCCAGATGCCGCCCTGGCCGGTGCCCGAGCATTTGAACTTGCCGGGAGGCGCCTTCTTGATCGCCTCGGCGAGGTCCTTGACGGTCTTGTATTCGCTGTCGGCCTTCACCTGGATGCCCGGCGGGTCTTCGTTCATCAGCGCCAGCGGCGTGTAGCTGCGCGGGTCGAGCTGGGTGAGGCCCTGCCAGTGCATCATCGCGATCTCGACGGTGATGATGCCGAGCGTGTAGCCGTCCGGCGCCGCGGTCGCGATTGCCGAGTGGCCGACGACGCCCGAGCCGCCGGTGCGGTTGACGACGTTCACCGGCTGGCCGAATTCCTTTTCCATCAGCGCCGCGACGATGCGCGCAGTCGCGTCAGTGCCGCCGCCCGCGCCCCACGGGCAGATCATCTGGATCGGGCGGGACGGGTATTTCGCCTGTCCGAACGAGGGTTTAAGGCCGAGTCCGAGCCCTGCGGCAGCCGCCGCGCTCGAGGCAAGGATGTGGCGTCGTGTGAGTCTGGTCATTGGTCGCCTCCCAAGTGCGCGCCGGGAATCCTGACCGGCGTCGTTGTATGATGACCTGATGTTAGAGACGCGCTCGCGGCGTGGCAACGCGCCGTGTGGGCATCAGGCATGCGCTGCGCGATGATGTCGCAGCGCTGGGGGCGCGTGCCGGCTAGTGCCGGTGCCCAAGCCGCGTATTGAGCGTCTTGAGGAGATTTTCCGCAGCGTCGGCGATCACTGTGCCGGGCGGGAAGATCGCTTCGGCGCCGGCTTTCTTGAGCGCGTCGTAATCCTGTGGCGGCACCACGCCGCCGACCACGATCATGATGTCGTCGCGGCCTTGCTTGGCCAGTTCGTTCTTGAGCTCCGGCACCAAAGTGAGATGCGCGGCCGCGAGCGACGACACGCCGAGAATGTGGACGTCATTCTCCACCGCTTGCCGCGCCGCCTCAGTCGGCGTCGCGAACAGCGGCCCGATATCGACGTCGAAGCCGAGATCGGCGAACGCCGAAGCGATCACCTTCTGGCCACGGTCGTGGCCGTCCTGGCCGATCTTGGCGACCAGCAGTCGCGGCCGGCGGCCTTCCGCCGTTTCGAATTCCTCGATGGCTGCACGGACCCGCTCGACGGCGCCGGTCATGCCGACCTCCCGCTTGTAAACCCCGGTGATCGCTTTGACGGACGCGACGTGGCGGCCGAACACTTTCTCCAGCGCCGCGGAAATCTCGCCGACCGTTGCCTTGGCGCGCGCGGCGTCGATCGCCAGTGCCAGCAGATTGCCGTTGCCGCGATCTGCGGCGCGGGTGAGGGCGTCGAGCGCTTCTTTCAGCGCCGCCGGGTCGCGCTCGGCCTTCAGCGTCTTCAGCTTGGCGATCTGGCTGGCGCGCACCGCCGAATTGTCGATCTTGAGCACGTCGATCGGTGCTTCGTCCTTTGGCGCGTATTTGTTGACGCCGATCACCGACTGATGGCCGCTGTCGATCCGCGCCTGCGTCTTGGCGGCGGCTTCCTCGATCCGTAGCTTCGGAATGCCGGCCTCGATCGCCTTCGCCATGCCGCCGAGCGCCTCGACTTCCTCGATATGCGCCCAAGCCTTCTTGGCGAGATCGTAGGTCAGCTTCTCGATGAAATACGAGCCGCCCCACGGATCGACGATCCGCGTCGCGCCGGCTTCCTGGTGCAGCACGATTTGCGTATTGCGCGCGATGCGGGCGGAGAAATCGGTCGGAAGCGCCAGCGCCTCGTCGAGCGAATTGGTGTGCAGCGATTGCGTCTGGCCCTGCGTCGCCGCCATCGCCTCGATCATGGTGCGGGCGACGTTGTTATAGACGTCCTGCGAGGTCAGCGACCAGCCGGAGGTCTGCGTATGCGCGCGCAGCATCAGCGACTTGTCGCTCTCCGGCTTGAATTGCTTGATCATCTTCGCCCACAGCATGCGGGCGGCGCGTTGCTTGGCGATCTCCATGAAGTAGTTCATGCCCGCGCACCAGAAGAACGAGATGCGCGGCGCGAACTGGTCGACCGTCAGCCCGGCCTTGATGCCGGCGCGGACATATTCGAGGCCGTCGGCCAGCGTATAGGCGAGCTCGAGGTCGAGCGTCGCCCCGGCTTCCTGCATGTGATAGCCGCTGACCGAAATCGAATTGAACTTCGGCATGTGCGCCGAGGTGTGCGCGAAGATGTCCGAGATGATGCGCAGCGACGCCTCGGGCGGGTAGATATAGGTGTTGCGCACCATAAATTCTTTGAGGATGTCGTTCTGGATCGTGCCGGAGAGCTTCTCCTGCGGCACGCCCTGTTCCTCGGCGGCGACGACGTAGAGCGCCAGCACCGGCAGCACCGCGCCGTTCATCGTCATCGACACGCTCATCTGGTCGAGCGGGATGCCGGAGAACAGCGTGCGCATGTCGTAGATCGAGTCGATCGCGACGCCGGCCATGCCGACATCGCCGGACACGCGCGGATGGTCGCTGTCGTAGCCGCGGTGCGTCGCGAGATCGAAGGCGATCGACAGACCCTTCTGCCCGGCCGCCAGATTGCGCCGGTAGAAGGCGTTGGAATCTTCCGCCGTCGAGAAGCCGGCATATTGCCGGATCGTCCAGGCTTGGGCGGCATACATCGCCGGGTAGGGGCCGCGCAGAAACGGTGCGCTGCCCGGCCAGGTGTCGAGGAAATCGACCTCCTTGAGGTCGGCGTCCGAATAGTGCGGCTTCACCGTGATGCCTTCCGGCGTCAGCCATGGCTTCTCGCCGCCGGTGGTGGGCGCCGCCGCCGTGTCGGCGAACTCAATGCTGGCGAAATTCGGAATCTGGCTCATTTGGCGACAATATCATGTGCGGCGCGCAAGATCGCCAGGGCGTCGCAGCCCACATAAATGAAAGTTTCAACGCCGGCCTGTTGCCACGAAGTTTCGTGGCTGCCGGGGCGGCCCGCGAGATGCACGCGCGCACCCGCGCTTTTGAGCGCCTTCGCGGCGTCAGCCGCTTCCGCCTCATAGCGCTTGTCCGAGGAACACAAGCAGGCGAGCTTGGCGCCGGATTTTTTGTAAGCGGCGACCATCTCGTCGATCGATGCATAGCCGTCGTTGCCGATCGCTTCGATGCCGCCGGCCTCGTAGAAATTCTTGGCGAAGGTTGCGCGCGCGGTAAAATCCGACGCCTTGCCGAGCGTCGCAAGAAACACCTTCGGCCGCGCGCCGCTTTTCGCCAATGCGTCCGACCTGTCGCGCAGAGCTTCGAACGGTTCGGCGAGGCGGATGTTCGGCAGCGGCTCGACGGTCGGTGCCGCGCCGGCAGCCTTCAGCGCAGGCGCGGCAGCAAGCACCGACGAAACCTGCTCGTGCAAATTCGGATAGTCGCTGGTGCCGGTGATGGCATCCTTGCGCTTTGCCGCCGCCGCCTCACGCGCGGCGCGGACCTTTCCGACTTCGCTCTGGATCAGGCCCTTTTCCAGCGCCGCCCATGCGCCGCCCGCCGCATCGATGCGCTGGAATTGCGCCCACGCAGCCGCGCACATCTCGTCCGTCAGTTTTTCGATCGCGCCGGAGCCCGCCGCGGGGTCGGCCGTCTTGTCGAGATTGGACTCTTCGAGCAGCAGAAGCTGGATGTTGCGCGCCACCCGGCGCGCGAACGGGTCGGGCAGGCCGAGCGCGGCAGTATGAGGCAGCACCGAGATCGCATCGGCCCCGGCGACACCGGCGGCGGTGACCGCCACCGTCGCGCGCAGCATGTTCACGTAAGGATCGCGCTGCGTCATCATGCGCCACGCCGTTTCGGCGTGGACGATGGTGGGTTGCGGCGTGAGCCCGCAGGCGGCTTCGACCCGCGCCCATAATTTCCGCATCGCGCGGAATTTGGCGATAGTGAGAAATTCGTCGGCGTCGGCGGCAAGACGGAAGTAGATGAGCTTGCGCGCCGCATCGAGCGCGAGGCCGCTGGCCTCCAGCGCGCGCAGCACATCGACGGCCGCCGCGAGCGCAAACGCAAGCTCCTGCGCCTCCGAGCCGCCAGCATTGTGAATGATGCGGCCATCGGCAACGGCGAGTGGCCCGCGGTAGCCTTCGTCGGCAAAGCCACGGATCGACTTGGCGAGATAGACCGACAGTTCCTTCCATGGCATCGGCATGACCCCGCTGGAGGCAAGGCCGCCGATCGGGTTGAGGCTGGCGCGCATGTCAACCTTCGCCGGGTCGCTCTTCCGAGCCTTCACTAGCGCTGCGAAATGCTGGACCGCTTCGCGCGTCGCCGCACTCAAGTTGAAGTCGAAGGTGATGGCGTCGAGTTCGACATCCTTGAGCGCGCGCGCAATCGCGTCGGGCGTTGCGGGCAGGCCGAAGCCGTTGGCATTGAGCGAGCCACCAAAGACAAGTGTGAGGCCGGTCGCGCCGTTTTCGAGGTCGTCGAGAATTTGCGCGTTGGCGGCCGCCGGATCGGGATGGTCGATCCGCTGCATCACCGTCCACGGCTCGCCGGCCTTTCGTCCTGCTACCGGCCTGGCCTTGGCGGCGCGCGGATAAAGCGGTTCCACCCGCAGGCCGTCATACGTCCGGCTGACCAGTTTCTTGTCGAAATCGGCGCCCTTGAGGGCGGCTTCGGTCAGCTTGCGCCAGCGCTCTTGCGTGGCGGCCGGAAATTCGGCGGCGAGAGGGAGAACATCGTCAGTCATTTCAGAGTGATGGCACGTCTGTTAGCGCGGCGGCAACCGCACAATGCCTTCGGTATCGGCGGCTTTCAGCGCGTCCTGCACCCGCCGCCCGCCAATCATGGCGTCCGGCGCGATTTCCGCCAGCGGGATCAGCACGAAGCCGCGCTCGAACATTCGGGGATGCGGCAGCGTCAAATTGGGCTCGTTCAGCCTCACATCGTCGTAGGCGAGGATGTCGATGTCGCAGGTGCGCGGGCCCCAATGCGTCTCGGCCGCGCGGTCCCGGCCCAACGCGCGTTCGATCTCATGGATGCGCTGGAGCAACTGGCGGGGCGTGAGCGTTGTCTCGACCGCGAGGCACAGGTTCACGAACGGCGCCTGGTTCTCGACGCCCCATGGCGGCGTCTGGTAGTCGGACGAGCGGGCCAGCAGTTTGATGCTGCGGCCGTCGACGAGCATCGCAATGGCGCGATCCAGCGTGGCGCGGCTGTCGCCGACATTGCCGCCCAGCCCGAGAAAGGCCTTCGCCATTATCTCTTGCGAGACAGCGTGACGGCCACGTCACTGAAGGTGGCGGCGATCGGCGCGTGCGGCTTGTGGATGGTGACCTCGATCGCCTTCACGCGGGAGAATTTGGCGAGGATGGCATCGGCCACCGCACCGGAAGCCGCCTCGATCAGCTTGAACTTTTGCGACGTGAAGACATGGCTCGCAGTGGCGACCACCTGATCGTACGAAACCGTATCGGCCACCTTGTCGCTGCGAGCCGCCGCTGACAGGTCGATGTCGAGCGTCAGGTCGATCGTAAAGGTCTGCCCGACCCGGCCCTCGTAAGGCACCACGCCGTGATAGGCGTGCAGCGAGAGCCCTTTGATGGAAATACGGTCGGTCATTTCGCCCCCTTGATCGCGGCGTTCACCCGCAACGCCTGCACCGTTTCGTGGACGTCGTGAACGCGGACGATGGCCGCCCCATTGTCGACTCCAAAAAGGTGCGCGGCAAGCGAGCCGCCGATCCGCTGGCCCGGTTCCGACGGGCTGACGCTGGCGATGAACCGTTTGCGGGAAGCGCCGAGCAGCAGCGGGAGGCCGAACTTCTTGAAGGCCGCGAAATGGCCGATGCAGGCGATGCTCTGTTCCGGCGTCTTGCCGAAGCCGATGCCTGGGTCGAGTACGATCTGCTCGCGCGCGATGCCGGCCTGGGCGGCGATCTCCAGCGAGCGGGCGAAGAACGCCATCACGTCGGCGATGATGTCGATGGCCGGGTCGGCCTTGTCGCGGTTGTGCATGACGATAATCGGGACGCCGCGCTTGGCGGCGAGGCTCGCCATCTCCGGGTCGCCTTGCAGGCCCCAGACGTCGTTCATGATCGACGCGCCCTGGTCGAGCGCCCAGGCGGCTACAGAAGACTTCAGAGTATCGATCGATACGGTTGGAATAACCCCAAGCACCGCACCGAGCACGGGGGTCAAACGCGATATCTCGTCCGATGTAGCGACCGATTTTGGGTTCCCGTAGGGGCGGGTGGATTCCGCGCCGACATCGATGATGTCCGCGCCTTCCCCAACCATTTGTTTTGCATGCGCAATTGCGCGCGCCGGGTCGAAGAACTGTCCGCCGTCGGAAAAGGAATCCGGCGTGACATTGAGCACGCCCATCACCAGCGGGCGCCCGATTTTCAGAAGCGCCGCAAGGCTTTGTGGCGATTTGTTCGCGGTGAGGGCGGTTGCGCTCATGACGTTGCCTTGCGCGGTCTGCCGCGCGGCGTCAAGCGTGTGAAAAGTTGAGCGCGTTCAATAGGTAATTTTGGGCGGCAGCTTCTTGGCGTCGTCGATCCAGCGCACCACGCGCTTCTCCGACGGCAGCACGCGCACCAGCTTGCGCGCTTTATTGGCCGTCGACATCGCCGCTACCAGCTTGGCGGGATTGCGGTATTTGAGTTCCTTGACGGTATCGACGCCGGACTTCTGCAACAGGTCGGCATATTCGCGGCTGACGCCGCGGATGCTCATGAAGTGCGCGAGGTTAGCCCATTGCAGCAATTGTTTTTCGGTGAACCCCGTCCTCCCCGCCAGTTCCTTACGGCCGCGCGCCGTCGCGGCTGCTTCAAGGAAAGATTTGCTGGAACGGATGCCGACCGACTTGAGGATCGTCGCGGCCGCGCGATCGATGCCATCAATATCTGTCAGCGGATAAGACATTAAGCGACTCCGAACTACTCAAACGAACGTCAGGCGAATTGGCTGAGGCCGGGAATGCGCGCAGCGATCTCTTCAACCGCCTGGTTCCCTGCCTTTTCCCGTGCGAATATCAGGATTTCCTTCGCGGCGGTCTGCACTTGCCCCATGCTGAGGCCCGCGCCCATCAATTTGGCGCCGACTCCCATAAGGCCGCCCATATCGAACATGCCGCCGCCGTCCTTGTGGCTCGCCATCAGGGCGGGTGCGCCGGGCAGGTTATCGATCAAACTTTGAACCCGCTCGGCGGGTCCTTCCTTTTTCAGAAAATTGAGGATGATGCC
The DNA here is from genome assembly GCA_035546455.1 of Pseudolabrys sp. Taxonomy (GTDB): domain Bacteria; phylum Pseudomonadota; class Alphaproteobacteria; order Rhizobiales; family Xanthobacteraceae; genus Pseudolabrys. The sequence goes on along the minus strand of DASZXA010000048.1, from coordinate 48,882 downwards.
GACGGTCTTTTCCGCAGTCGGCTCATCGATACCGACATTGGCGACCAACCGGTCGATCAACTCACTCATGATCCCCTCGACTGTGCCGGCACTGACGGCGGCTTGCGGTTACTTTGAACATCATGCGCCGTGATTGACAAGCGCTGTGTTGTAAATTGTTGGAGTAAGCTGTCTTCGACGGCAGCGAGCTCCGCGCTCTTGTCAAGATGGAGTTTTGTCACCGCTGCTTTTCATTGCGTTGCGTCGTTGCTAGCGTGGAAGCATCCTGCGGAGATACCCATGAGCGCTCTTCAAGCCGTTCTCGATCGGATCGATCAGGATCTCGATCAAAGCGTCGATCGTCTTTTTGACTTGCTGCGGATTTCGTCGATTTCGACCGACCCCGCTTTCAAGAAGGACTGCCAGAAGGCCGCGGAGCACGTCGCCGCCGATCTGCGCACCATCGGGTTTGAGAGCGAGGTGCGGCCGACTGCCGGGCATCCGGTCGTGGTTGGGAAAGCGAACGGCGCATCGGCCGGGAAAGGCCCTCGAGTACTGTTCTACGGCCACTATGACGTGCAGCCGGTCGACCCTCTTGAGCTTTGGAAAACCCCGCCATTCGAGCCCCGGATTGAGGAGCTGCCGGGCGGCCGCAAGATCATCGTCGCGCGCGGCGCCTGCGACGACAAAGGGCAGGCGATGACGTTCATCGAAGCGTGCCGGGCCTTCAAGGCGGTGACCGGGAAGCTTCCCTTGCCAATCACCACGATGATCGAGGGCGAAGAAGAGTGCGGGTCCAACCATCTGTTCGGGTTCGTTCGCGACAATGCGGACGAATTCAAGCTCGATCTCGCACTGGTGTGCGACACCGCGATGTGGAACGCCGATACGCCTTCGGTGACGACGTCGTTGCGCGGTCTTGTGTACGAAGAGGTCAAGATTACTTGCGCCGACCGCGATCTGCATTCGGGTTTGTTCGGCGGAGCGGCGCAGAATCCGGTGCGTGTGCTGGCGAAGATTCTCGCCACCATCCATGACGACAATGGCCGGGTGACCATCCCCGGCTTCTACGACGGTGTTTCTGAGCTGCCGCCCGATATCCTGGCGGACCTCAAGGCGCTCAATCTCACCGCCGAACAGTTTCTCGGCCAGGTCGGCCTGAAGTACTCGTCCGGCGAAAAGGGCCGGCTGGTGCTCGAGCAGACCACGACGCGGCCGACCGCCGAATTCAACGGCATCGTTGGCGGCTATACGGGCGAGGGTGCCAAGACCGTTATCGCGGGTGAGGCGACCGCCAAGGTGTCGTTCCGGCTGGTCGGCTCGCAGGATCCCGAAAAGATTCAGGCTGCGTTCCGCAAATTTGTTCGGGAGCGCATTCCCGCGGATTGCAAGGTCGAGTTTCAGAACTTCGGGCTCGCTCCACCGCTGCAACTGTCGTTCGACAATCCGGCCCTGAACAAGGCGCGCGCGGCGCTTGCCGAGGAGTGGGGCAAGAAGGCGGTGACGGTCGGCGCCGGCGGCTCGATCCCGATCGTCGCCGACTTCAAGAGCGTGCTGAATATGGATTCGCTTCTGGTCGGCTTCGCGCTCGACGACGATCGTGTTCATTCGCCGAACGAGAAGTTCGACCTGAAGTGCTTCCACAAGGGCATCCGCTCTTGGGCGCGGATTCTCGCCGCGCTCGCGGAGTGACCGCTAGAAGTCGGTATCCTCTTCCTCGTCCGCCACAGCCGCTTTCTTGTTGATGCGGTTGTGTTGCCAGATCGCGAGCACCACCGACGCGACCGACGCCGCCAGCAGGCCGCCCGAGATGGGCCGCGTGATGAACAGCCACGGATTCGCATCCGTCGAAACGGACTGGATCAGGTTGGCCTCGATCTGGTCGCCGAGCACGACGCCGAGGATCAGCGGGGCGAGCGGGATACGCCCTTTCACCATCGCGTAGCCGATCACGCAGAACAGCGCGAGTACATAGACGTCGTTCATGCTGTTGCTGAGCGCGTAAGCGCCGATCACGCAGAGCACCAGAACGATCGGGATCAGGATCGACTTCGGCATCATGATGATGCGCAGCCAGACCTTCGAGCCGACCCAGACCACCGCGATCATCAGCGGCAGTGCGATCAGGTAAGCTGCGTAGATGCCGTAAGCGATCTTCGGATGCTGTGAAATGAACAGCGGGCCGGGCTGAATGCCATGGATGGTCAGCGCGCCCATCATCACGGCGGTGACGGCATCGCCCGGGATGCCGAACGCCATGATCATCATCAGCGAGCCGGCGACGTTGGCGCTGTTCGAGGCTTCAGACGCAACGATGCCTTCCGGAATGCCGGTGCCGAACTTCTCCGGCCGCTTGGAAAACTTCTTGGCCTGATCGTAGGCCATGATGTTGGCGGCACTGCCGCCGATCGCTGGCAGGACGCCGATCACGATGCCGATGAATGTCACCCACAGCAGGATAAATGGCCGGCAAAGAATGTCCCACCAAACCGAAAGGTGTGACACCGCGAGGCTGACCTTGGTCGGGACGACTGGCGTCTGATCAACGCCGCGGTGGATCGTCTCGACGTCCGGCATGAGCTGTGCGAAGGCAAAAACGCCGATCAGCACCGGGAGAAAATCGAACCCGCCTTCCAGCTCGTGAATGCCCATTGTGAAGCGTTGAACGCCCATAATCGGATCGGGGCCGACAATGGTAACGAGCAGGCCGATCGCGCCCGACAGCAGGCCTTTGGTGACCGACTTGCCCACCAGCCCGGCCACCATCGAGAGCGCGAAGACGAATAGCGCAAAGAACTCCCATGGCCCGAAATAAAGCGCGACGGCTGCGAACGGCCCCGTCAACTCGATCAGAAACAAGCCGCCAAGCGCGCCGCCGATGAAGGCGGACCATGCGCCGACCCAGACGGAGCGGCCGGCCTGGCCCTTCTTGGTCATCGGGAAGCCGTCGAAGGTCGTGGCGACCGCCGAAGGGGTGCCCGGAATGCCGATCAAGCTTGCGGTAATGGAGCCGCCCGCCGAGCCGCCGACATAGACGCCGATCATGGCCGCGAGGCCCTGCAGGGGATCGAGCCCGAAGGTGAACGGCAGCACGACGATGACTGTCATCGTAATGGTGACGCCGGGCAGCGCGCCGCCGATGACGCCCGCGATCGTGCCGATCAACAACGGCAGCAAGTACTGCCAGTGCAGCACCACGCCCATATGCTGGAACAGGAGCTCGTAGTGATTCACATTCCGCTCCACGTTCCGCGCGGCAGCAGCACCGACAAATAATTTTCAAAAATGAAATAGCAGAGGAGACTCGTCGCTATCGCCACTGCGACCACCAGCAGCCAGCGCTTCGAGTCTCGCGGCCATTCGAGAGTGATTTGCAGCGCCAGTACGAACAGCCCGGTTGAAATCCGGAAGCCGATTTTCGGCAGCAGTGCAATGTAGAGCCCGAACAGAACGAACGTGGCCAGCACCAGCCGGTAATTTGGCGCAGATGCCGCGGATGCCGCTGCGGCGGGTGGCTGCGCCTTGCTCCGCGCCGCCCGGACATCGTTGAAGATGAGAATTGCGCTCAGGAGTGCCGTCACCGCCAGCACGATGCGCGGGTAGAACGCCGGCCCGATGGGGACCATCGCGGCCGGCGGCAATGCAAGCGTCATGACCAGCATTGCGAGGCTGATCGCGAGGCAGATCAGCCCCGATATGCTGTCACGTGTCAGCATTATTCACGCTTGAGCAGGCCGAGGTCTCTGGCGACCTCTTTGGTGTCCTTGTCCGCTTGCACGAGATATTCGCCATATCCCTTCGGATCGCGATAATCGACGTCGGTGCCTTGCAGCGCCATCGCCTGGCTGTATTCGGGATCCTTGGTCGCCTTCGCGCAGGCATCGTTGAGCTTGGTGACCACTGCGGCCGGCGTGCCCTTGGGCACCATCAGGCCGCGGCTGACGGCATAGCTGACGTTGTAACCGAGCTCCTTCAGCGTCGGGACATCTTCGAGGCCCTTGGTGCGCTTTTCCGACATGCTGGCGAGGAAACGCAACAGGCCGGCTTCGACCTTGCTCTTTTGCGTCAGGTTTGAATCGCCGATGTCGATGTTGCCGCCGAGCAGCGCGGTCATGCGCTTCGCGGTACCGTCATAGGGGACGTACTTGAATTTGACGCCGGCCGCCTTCGCGGCGAGGGCGATGGAATATTGGCTGGTCGAACCGAGCGACGCGCCGACCGTGATCTGACCGGGCCGCTTCTTCGCATCCTCGACCAGTTCCTTGAAGGTCTTCCATGGCGTCTTGGATCCGACGGTGATCACCGACGGAGTCGAGCTGACCATGCACACCGGCACGAAGGCGTCGCTGTACTTGATGTCGGTCATGCCGCCGAAATAGACCGAGTGAATGAAGTCGTGCGAGCCGAACACGGTGTAGCCGTCCGGCGCCGCGCTTGCGGCTTCGCGCTCACCCACCGTGCCCGAAGCGCCACCCACATTGGCGATCACGACCGGCTGCTTGAGTTCCTTCTGAAGCAAATTTGCCAGCGGGCGGAAAATCACGTCGGTGTCGCCGCCGGCCGCCCACGGCACGATCAGCTTGATCGCGCGCTCGGGATATTCGGCGCGGGCGGGACCGGCGAGAGCGAGTGCCAGCGCGGCCGGCAGAAACCATTTCAGTGCGCTATTGTTCAGATAAGTCGGCATCATTGTTCCTCCGATTTGCCCTTGTGTTCTTAGGTCCGGGGCCAGGATCGGGCGGAACGATACATCCCTGATGCGCAGGGTGGAAGGCTTTGTGCGCTGCGGCGTGTCAGTTTTTCAGCTTGTAGCCGGTCTTGAAAATCCACCAGATGATCGCAAGGCAGGTGAATAAAAAGACGAGCGTCATCGCGACGCTGACGCCGATGTGGACGTCCGAGATTTCGTAAAAGCTCCAGCGGAATCCGCTGATCAGATAGACGACCGGATTGCCCAGCGCGATTTTCTGCCACAACGGCGGCAGCACGCTGGTCGAATAGAACGTCCCGCCAAGAAACGTCAGTGGCGTTATCACCAGCAGCGGGATGATTTGGAGTTTCTCGAATCCGTCGGCCCAGATGCCGATGATGAAGCCGAGCAGGCTGAACGTGATCGACGTCAGGAGGAGGAACAGGATCATCCAGAACGGGTGCGCGATGTGCAGCGGCACGAATAGCGCCGAGGTCGCGAGAATGATGAGCCCGAGAACGATCGATTTTGAGGCCGCTGCGCCGACATATCCGATCACGATTTCAAGGAATGAAACCGGAGCCGACAACAGCTCGTAGATCGTGCCGATGAAGCGCGGGAAGTAGATGCCGAATGAAGCGTTCATCACGCTCTGTGTCAGCAGCGTCAGCATGATGAGGCCGGGCACGATGAAGGCAACGTAGCTGACGCCGTCGATATCGGTAATGCGCGAGCCGATCGCCGCGCCAAACACGACGAAATACAGCGCGGTCGAAAGGACGGGCGAGACGATGCTTTGCGCCAAAGTGCGCCCGGTCCGCATCATTTCGGTGGTGTAGATCGCCCAGATTGCGCGAAAGTTCATTTGCGGTCGCTCACCAATCCAACAAAGATGTCTTCCAGCGATGTCTGGGTTGTCTGCAAGTCGCGGATCCGGATGCCGGCGCTGTTGAGCGCGGTCAGCAGCGTGCCGATCCCGGTCCGCTCGCGCTGGGTGTCGTATTCGTAGATCAGCTCGTGACCGTTGGCGCCGAGCGTCAGTCCCGCCGTTTCAATTCCGTTGGGGACCGTGTCGAGCTTTTGCTGAAGATGCAGCGTCAGCACCTTTTTGCCGAGCTTTTGCATCAGATCGGCTTTTTCCTCGACCAGGACGATCTCACCCTTGTTGATGACGCCGACCCGGTCGGCCATCTCTTCGGCTTCTTCGATGTAATGCGTCGTCAGAATGATGGTGACGCCGGACGCGCGCAGCGTGCGGACAACGTCCCACATGTCCTTGCGCAATTCGACGTCAACGCCGGCGGTCGGCTCGTCGAGGAACAGGACCTGCGGCTCGTGCGACAGCGCCTTGGCGATCAGCACGCGCCGCTTCATTCCGCCTGACAGCGTGACGATGCGGCTGTCGCGCTTGTCCCACAACGTCAGGTCCTTGAGGATTTTTTCCAGATAGGCCGGGTTCTTCGGCTTGTCGAACAGGCCGCGCGACATGCTCACCGTTGCCCATACGGTGTCGAACGGCGCGGCCATGATCTCCTGAGGCACCAGGCCGATCATCGCACGCGCCGCGCGGTAATCCCTGATGATGTCATGGCCGCCGACCGTGATGGTGCCGGTGCTCGGCGTGACAATTCCGCAGATGATGCTGATGAGTGTCGTCTTGCCGGCGCCGTTTGGGCCGAGCAACGCGAAAATCTCACCCTGGCGGATGTCCAGGTCGATGGTCTTGAGCGCCTGAAAGCCGGACGCGTAGGTCTTCGACAGGCCGTTGATTGAAATGATCGGTGACATGCGGGTCAGTGCAGAGACGATAAATCGCTCAATATTGTGTCGGCCCGGCCGTATTCCTCAGGCATCTTGCTGCGGTTGATCCAGGCGGTGCGGAAGCCGAATGCCTGCGCGCCCATGACATCCCAGCGGTTCGACGAAACGAATGTGACATCCTGCGGCGCGCATTTGAAATGATCGGTCACCAGCGCGTAGACCTCAGGGCGCGGCTTGTACATGCGCAGCACGTCGATCGACAGTACGGCATCGAGGTCCGCACCGATATTTGCGGCGTCCACGGCCGCCTTGAGCATGGCCGGGGAGCCGTTTGACAGGATGCCGGTGCGATGCCCGGCTTGCTTTAACTTGCGCAAGGTCTCACGCGCATCTGGAAAAGCATCAAGCTTGAAATAGGCATCCAGCAGCTTCTGCCTGAGGCCGCGGTCGATCGACGGCGTGCGCGCGAGCGAGTAATCGAGCGCGCGCTGGGTCAACTCCCAGAAGTCGGCGTATTGGCCGCTGAGTGTCAGTGTCCAGCTATACTCAAGCTGCTTGGTGCGCCAGAGCTCCGACATGTGGTCGGCGTCGGCGCCGCAGGCCTCCCGGTGGCGGGCGATTGCAGCGTGCACGTTGAACAGCGTGCCATAGGCATCAAAAACATAGATCGATGAAGGCATGGCGTCCCGGTCTGGCTGGCGTTAAGGAAAGAGATGCGCGGCAAAGCGCAGAGATAGTCAGCCATATCGTTTATTCCAGAGTTGCGCCATGCCGATCCAAACACGTTTGACTGAGCGCCTCGGTATCACCCATCCGATTCTGTCCGCGCCGATGGGCTTTGTGGCCGGCGGCAAGCTCGCTGCCGCTGTAACCGCGGCAGGAGGCTTAGGACTGATCGGCGGTGGCTATGGCGACGCCGAATGGATCGAGCGGGAATTTGCTGCGGCCGGCAACGCGCGGGTCGGCTGCGGATTTATCACGTGGTCGTTGCGCAAGCAGCCGCAGTTGCTGGATCTTGTCCTCGCGCATGCGCCGGCCGCGGTGATGCTGTCGTTCGACTCGCCGGAGCCATTCGCGAAGGCGATCAAGGACAGCGGCGCGATGCTGATCTGTCAGGTGCAGTCGATGGCGCGGGCGCGCGAAGCGGTTGAGTCCGGTGCCGATGTCATCATCGCGCAGGGTGGCGAAGCGGGCGGTCACGCCGGATCGCGCTCGACCCTCACGTTGGTGCCCGAGGTAGCCGATTATCTGGCACAGCGCGCACCGGAGACCTTGCTGGTCGCCGCCGGCGGCATTGCCGATGGCCGCGGTCTGGCCGCCGCGTTGATGCTCGGCGCCGAAGGCGTGCTGATGGGCTCGCGCTTCCTGTTCAGCACCGAAATCCTGCTGTCGCCAAAGCATCAGGACGCGATGATCGGAGCCGATGGCGACGCGACGATCAAAACACGCGCGCTCGATGTCGTGCGCAATTACAATTGGCCGCGCGAAATCACCGGCCGCGCGCTGCGCAACAAGTTCGTCGAGGAGTGGCACGGCCGCGATGCCGAGCTTGCCATGCCTGCCACGCAGGCGCGCGAATTCAAGCGCTACGCCACGGCTCGCGACAGCGGCGATCCGGACAATACCGGGCTGTTTCTCGGCGAGGCGATCGGGCTGATGAATGATATCCAGCCCGCCGCAACGATCATGGAGCGGATCGTCGAGCAAGCCGAGCGGGCGCTGAGGCTTGAAAATTAAGGCGGCGGCTCGGTCAGCAAGCTCGGCGTTCCGCGGCCGCGCAGATCATAGACGCGAGCGTAGAGTTCGCCCTCGCGCTTGACCTCGACCAGGATAGGCGCCTTGAGGTCGTCGCGGCAATAGAAGGTGCCGAGCATCATCGCGAAGTCGACCGTCTTGCGGTCCCACGTCGTCTCAAAGTTCGGGCCGAGCGCGACTTCGGCGCCGCGCTGCGGCCCGCAGATTTCCACGATCCAGCGTCGTCCCGCCGGCGGCTTCTCACCCCGCGCATCGAGATAGGCACGCAGCTTTTCGCTCGCTTCCTTGAAGGCGAGGCCCCAGTAATCGACCATGTACTTGTCGTGCGCCATCGCGACGCCGCCGGAAGCCAGGTTGAAAGACGAGTATTGATAGGGATGCAGCCGCACCAGTTCGGTGATCGGCAGCGCGATGCCGGCGAGGAAGACTGCGATGGTGGCTGCAAGGAAGGCGCGCCCGCGCGCTCGCGCCCATTCGAAAATTGCCGCGCCGGCAAAGCCGCCCAGCACGGCGAACGGTGGAATGACGAACAGGAAATGCCGCACCCCGTTATAGAGCGCGGGCCGCGCCACCATCGCGAGCAGGATTGGAAAAAACGCCGACATGACGACGGCAAACAACGCGCCGCCGCGCCGCGCCGACAACTTTCCGCTGAGGCCTGCCGCCACGGTGAAGGCCGTGCCGGCCAGGCCGAGCACCAGCATGATCTCGGGCAGCTTGATCAGGAATATGTGCGGCAGATAGGTGGCCGGCATCTCGGGAACCGAGATCAGGCGGCCCTCATAAAGCTCGCGCCACGGCTTCTCGAAGAACCCGGAGAAATAATCGCTGGCCTTGAGCGGATTGAGCGGCGACAACACGGACCACGGCCAAAAAAGGCCCATCAGCAGATAGCCGATCAGCAAGGCCGGCAGCATCAGCCAGATGAAGCGCATCAGCCGCGCAAGCGCGTCGCGCCGGCGGTGCTGGAATTCGTCGACCGCGATCGTGATGAGCGCCACGACGGCGCTGAAGATCGCCAGCGCCGCCAGCACGCGGGAGCCGAACGCCAGTCCTACGCCAACGCCGACAAAAGCCGTAGAGCGCCGTGAAGGCTCCGGATACGCCTCGAATGCGTGCACCAGAGCGAGCAGAAGGATCGTCATCGCAACGGCGAAGGGTGCATCCTTCGCATTGATGTACATGTGCCCGTCGTAAAGCGGGCAGGTCGCCAGGAGCGCCAGTGCAATTAGTCCGGCGACGGGGCCGCCGAGCTTGCGGCCGAGCCGCCAAGTTGTCGCAAGCCCGATGATGCCGATCAGCGCGCCGACAAGGCGCCGTGTCTCGAACAACGTGAACGGTGAAATCTTCGCCGCCAGCGCCGACACAACATCGTAGCCGCCGCCGTAATAGTAGAGATTGACGAACGAGAAGGCGCGTTGATCGGAAAAACCGGAGCCGAACAGCGAGAGCAGCAGATCGCCATATTGGGAATGAGTGTAGTCGTCCCAGCCAAGCCCGTAATCCCGGAAGGTCGCCAGCGCGACGACGAGATCGAGGGCGAGAATAAGCAGAGCGACGCGATCAGCCCATCGGCCGACCGCGTCGCCCCCGTCAGATCGCAATAGCGCGCGCAGTTATTTGCTCGCCGCGGCGTACATCTCGGCGACGTGATCCCAGTTCACCAAGTGATCGAGGAACGCCTTGAGGTAATCGGGCCGGCGGTTGCGATAGTCGATGTAGTAGGAATGCTCCCACACGTCGCAGCCGAGGATCGGCTTGGCGCCGTGCACCAGCGGGTTCTCGCCGTTCGCCGTCTTGGTGACGACGATCTTGCCGTCCTTCACCGCGAGCCAGCACCAGCCGGAGCCGAACTGCGTCGCACCGGCCTGCGCAAAGTCTTCCTTCATCTTGGCGACCGAGCCGAGATCGCTGACGATCTTCTTTTCCAGCTCGCCCGGAATCTTGTCGCCGCCGCCGTTCGGCTTCATCCACTGCCAGAAATGGATGTGGTTGTAGTGCTGACCGGCGTTGTTGAAGAGGCCGGCGTTCTTGCCGAACGAGCCCTTGACGACGTCCTCCAGCGGCTTGCCCTCGAGACCGGAGCCTTCGAGCAGCTTGTTGCCGTTGTCGACATAGGCCTTGTGATGCTTGTCATGATGATATTCGAGCGTCTCGCGCGACATGTAGGGCGCCAGCGCGTCATAGGCATAAGGCAATTCGGGCAGCTTGAACGTCATCACATCCTCCTCGCTTGAAAAGCAGGTCTTTTTGGGTGTCCCGATGATGAAACCGGGGCGGCTTGAAAGGGTTCCTCTCATTAGGCTTCGGCGCGAAGCCGGGCAACTGCCGCCCGAAATAATGAGGCAGATGAGCGCTTTAGCCGCGCTCGGTCGTGTTAAGGCAAGCTTCAGGGCCTGTTTGGTAATCGATGTGTTAAAGTGATGGGCGAGGCAAAAGCGCTTGCTCGTCAAGGGTTAAGCCGGTTGTTGCGGCCGGCTCAAGTAAGGTTGGTGCGGCGTATGTCAGTTGTTCTTTATGTGCTCGGCATTGCGAGCGTTGTGGGCGGGCTGGTTTCGATCGTCCTCGGTATCCCGGTCAAGGAGTTCAGTTTCGGCGACACCCTGATCGGGTCGGGAGTCTCCGCGCTGATCGGTGGCTGCGTGCTGATCGGGCTTGGCGCCGCCGTCGCGCAGTTGCAGCGGATCGCTGAGTTCCTGGGAGCGCGGCCGTTGACTCGCGCCGGCCAAGTCGAGCCCGCCGTCCGCATCGGCAATGGTCCCGGCCGCGTGCCGTTCCCGCCGAAGCCGAAGACCGAGCCGCGCGAGCGGCCCGCCAACATGCCGGTCGTCGCGCGCGTCGAGCCCAAGGAAAAGGATAGCGACGCACAATTCGGTGCTGCGCCATCGCTGCCCAATCCGGATGTCCCGCTGATGGCGGACGAGGAGGCGGAGCAGCTTCCGCTGTCACCGCGCGAAGCGGCGACGCCATCGAGCCGCGAGATGCCGGCGAAAGATCAAGGCATCCTGCCGGACTTTGGAAACGAGCCGCCGGCGGCCGCCCGTCCAAGCTACTTCGAAAAGATGTGGCCGGCAGAGGACCGCAATCCGCCGACGCCGCCGGTCGAAGAGCCGAAGCTGTCGCGGCCGGAGTCAATTCCGCGCGTGCCGGAGATGGACGAGGCCGAGCCCGTTGCGGAGGAGCCGCGCGAAGATGACGTTGTGCCGGCCGCGGTGCTCAAGTCGGGTGTGGTCGACGGCATGGGCTACACGCTCTACGTCGACGGCTCGATCGAAGCCGAGCTGCCGGATGGCACGCTACGCTTCGCCTCGATCAACGAATTGCGCGCGCATCTGGAAAAGAACTCGTAGCTATTTGCCGCGCCGCTTCAACTCGGCGGCGTTCCAGGTTTCCAGCGCCTGATAGTCGTGCACGGTGCCAAGGCCTTTCTTGGCGTCGGACGACAGCACGGTCTGCGACGTGACGACGTCGATCAGCGCCGGTGCGTTTGCCAGTGCGCGTTTCAACGCGGCGGGGAAATCCTCCGGCTTCTCGATGCGCTCGGCGTGAAGACCAAAGGCCTTCGCCATGCCGGCGTAGTCGGAGTGGCGCAGCAGCACGCCGACGACGCGTCCGCCGTAGTTCATCTCCTGATCCATCCGCTCGATGTTCCACGCGGCGTTGTTGGAGACGATGAACACCGCCTTGGCGCCGTGGCGGACGGCGGTGTCGATCTCCATCGCGTTGATGCCGAAGGCACCGTCACCGGTGACGGAGATCACCTGCCGGCCGGGGAAGGCGAGGGAGGCGGCGACGCCATACGGCACGCCGACACCGAGGCAGCCATAGGCGCCGGCATCCATGTAGGTGCGGGCGGCCAATCCGATGCGGGCGAAGGAGAGCAGGTCGCCGCCGTCGGCGATCGCGATGTAATCCGGGTCGGCCTGTTCGGCGATGGCGTCGAAGATGATGCCGGGGTGAATCTTGCCGTCGTCGCCGACGGCGGGTTCGGTTTTCTTCTTGGAACCGGCGCGCTGCTTCTGCTTGGCGCGAAGGCCATCGGCCCAGGCCTTGTCGACAGAAGGCGCGCGATTGCCGGCGTGCTCCACCATCGCGGCGAGCGCCAGCGCGGGGGAGGCGAGCAACTCCGGTTCACCGCGGCGATTGTCGAGGAGTTCGCCGGCATTGTCGGCGATGCGGATGAAGCGCGCGTGCGGATAGACGGCGGGCGAGCCGTAGGCGGTCTGGTAGTCGAGCTTGCGGCCGATCACGACGACGAGGTCGGCGTCGGTCATCACCTGGCCGCGCATCGCGCCCATGAAGGACGGATGATCGGACGGCACCAGGCCGCGGCTCTCCTGGGTGTCGAGATAAAGCGCGCCGGAGGCGTCGAGCAGACGAGTCAGTTCCTTCGCCGCGCCCTTCGCCCCGCGCCCGGTGATGACGAGCGGGCGCTTGGCCGACCACAGCGCATCGACGGCGGCGGCAATTGCCTTGGCATCCGGTGGAATCTGGCGCGGCGGCTTCGGCGCCATCCATTCGTCGAGAATGAGGTTCGGCGCAACGGTGCTGGTGAGGACGTCGGGCGGAATCTCGATGTAGGACGGGCCGGGCTCGCCCATGTCACCCATCGCGCGCGCGACGGCCTCATCCAGCTCGCGGATCACCTGTTCCGCCACGCGCAAGGTGCGCGAGGTGCGGGTAATCGGCTTCATGATGTCGGTGTGCGGGATGTCCTGCAGCGGACCCATGTTCATCTGCGGGCGAGGCGGACAGCCGCCGATCACCAGCACGCTGGCGCGGGCGAGCGAGGCGTTGGCGACGCCGGTGACAGTGTTGGTGACGCCCGGACCCGCGGTGACCATGGCGACGCCGAGCTGGCCGGTCAGCTCGTTATGCGCGTGCGCCATATGGACGGCGGCGACCTCGTGGCGGACGTCGACGATGCGGATGCCGAGTTGCGCCACCTCGTCCCACAGCGGCTGGATGTGGCCGCCTTGCAAGCCGAAAATGCGGTCGACGCCGCGGGCTTTCAGAAAGCGGGCCGTCCAGGCGGCGATGGTGTTGCGTTGACTCATTGGACGGCTCCCATTTTCATTTTCAGAAGGCGGTGTTGAATTTTTCCGGTCGCGGTGCGCGGCATTTCATCGTCGCGGATGAAAGACACCGAACGTGGCCGTTTGTAGCCGGCGATCTTGTCGCGGCACCAGTCGATGATCTCGGTGTCGGTCGCCGACTGGCCGTCATGCAAGACGATCGCTGCGTGGACGCGCTCGCCCCATTTGGCGTCGGGCAGGCCGACCACGGCGACCTCCTTCACCTTGCCGTGCGCGCCGAGCAGGTTCTCGACCTCGGACGGGTAGATGTTCTCGCCGCCGCTGATGATCATGTTGCTCTTGCGGTCGACCAGATAGTAGTAGCCGTCACTTTCCCGGCGGGCCATGTCGCCGACGGTGCAGTAGTCGCCGCGGAATGCTTCTTTCGTTTTCTCCGGCATCTTCCAATAGCCGTCGAAGGTGTAGGGCGTGTTGGAGTAAAGCTCGCCGACCTCGCCGTCTTTCACGTCGTTGCCGTCTGAATCGAGCAGACGGATCGGCCCGGTGCCGGCGCATTCGCGGCCGACCGAGCCGAGCTTGTCGAACTGCTCGTTCGGATGGAGCATCGTCACCCAGCCGGCCTCGGTCGAGCCGTAAAGCTCGTAGAGACCTGAGTTCTTGAACATCTCCAGGATGGCCTGCTTGGTGTCGCGGCGCGCGGGTGCCGAGGACACCAGCAAAGTGCGGATGCGGTCGACGTTATAGCGGTTGCGGACCGCATCAGGCAGCGCCTGCATCATGATGTAATGCGTCGGCACCAGCGAGGTGAAGCTCGCGCCGGCTTCGGCGATGGTGCGCAGCAGATGCTCGGGATCGATGCTGCGCATGTTGTAGACGAAAGAAGGCGCGCCGACGTAAGTGAACGCGCCCATGAAGTAGAGCGAGTTGGCGTGGCACATCGGCATGACCAGCAGCGCAGCGTCGTTGCGGCCGAAGCCCATCTCGACATCGGTGTGGACCGAGAGCATCGCGCCAGCCTGATGGCTGCGGATCGCGCCTTTCGGCTTGCCCGTCGTGCCCGAGGTGTACATCAGCGCCCAAGGCTCGCTGCCGTTGACGGCGACATCGGGTTCGCTGTCGCGACCGGCGTCGAGCACGTCTTCGTATTCACGCATGCCGGGACAGCGACCGAGGCAGATGTAATTCGCTTCGGGTATTTGCAATTCGCCGCGCAGCGGTTCGATGCGATCGAGCAGGGCGTCTTCGACGATCAATGCCTTGGCATCGCAGTTCTCGACGATGTAGCGGATTTCCGGCGCCATCAGGCGGAAGTTGACGGGCACACAGACGATGCCGGCTTTCGCGGTCGCGGCGTAAATCTCCAGCCACTCGATGCGGTTATAGGCGAGCACCGCGATGCGATCGCCCTTCGCCAAACCAAGGCCGAGCAGCGCATTGGCGAGCTGGCACGCCCTTGCATTCCACTGCCGGAACGTCATCTGGCGGCCGAGGTCGCGGGCGCCGACCTTGTCGGGAAACAGCCGCGCATTCAGGCGCAGCGCCTGTCCGAAGTGCGGCAAGTCGCTCATGACGCGACCTTAGCAATCCCGCGCACGACAAGACGAGCAAAATAATAATGCGCCGTACTGCTGTATTCGCCTTGCGGATGACAAATAGCGTCAATAGAGTTCAAGAACAGAATTCCTTCGAGTCTGTCAGAGGCACCCGATGAGCGATCCCAAATTCATCGAGCTCACCGCCAATATCGTGTCGGCCTATCTCCGCAATCATTCGGTGCCGGCAGGGGATGTCCCGGGGCTGATCAGCCAGATCCATTCTGCGCTGTCGCGGGTGAGCGGCGGGGCCGATCTCAATGCCGAGCCGCTCAAGCCCGCGGTGCCGGTGAAGAAGTCGATCACGCCGGAATATCTGGTGTGTCTCGAGGACGGCAAGAAGTTCAAGTCGCTCAAGCGCCATCTGCGCACGCAGTACAACATGACGCCGGAGCAGTATCGCGACAAATGGGATTTGCCGGCGGACTATCCGATGGTGGCGCCGAACTACGCGCAGGCGCGCTCGGCGCTGGCGAAGCAGATGGGCTTGGGTCAGCAGCGCAGGAAGCGCGCGAAGTAAGTTCGCCTGCTGTCATTCCCGCGAAAGCGGGAATCCAGTACGCCGTGCTGTCTCGGTTCAATCATTGTCTCCTGTGTTTGCTGGATGCCCGCCTGCGCGGGCATGACAATCTGGGCATAGCTCCGCATCCCCTGTTGTTAGCGACGCGGGGGCGTCGTCTTCTGTCTTCTCCCTCCGGCCATAGCCGAAGGGGACGGAGCGCCGGTCGGCGCAACGTCTTCATTCCACGCCTTGCGGCGCGGGCGGCTTTGGCGAAAGCCGCGCGCCGGCCGGCGCTCCATCGCGGCGTTCTTCGGCGACCTCTCGGCCGTCTACTACGCCCCAAGTCCGCGCTTCCTGGGACGAGGCCCTGGACGCCGTTAGCGGCCTTCAGCCAGTCCCAGTCCAGCGAGCTCCTCGCAGTCAGGGCGTAGTGCCTGACGGGCGGGTCCCGGGGCCTCCCGAGCCTTCGTTTGCGAGACGAAGCCGCGGGCGCCGCATCCGATCCCGCTCTCACGAACGCCTCATGAGGGCGCCCTTCGACGGACCGGACGACTGGTATATAGTCCTAGATAGGAATGTTGTCAAGCAGGTGCACAAACAAAAGCCCCGGCGCGCGGCCGGGGCTTTCAAACCGGGAGTGCAACTCAGCGATTGACGAACAGGCCGAGCAACGACGCCTGATAGTTCAGGCCGAGCTTGATCGTATGAACGTCGAGCTTGTCGGTGAACGGGGTGCCGCCGGTTTCCCGGACCTTGCCGAAGTCCATGTACGCGTATTCGATCTTGGCGGACCAGCGCGGCGCGAACTGATATTCGACGCCCGCGCCGGCGGTCCATCCAAGCATGTACTGATCGGAGACGACCGGACCGGTCGTGGTGGATTTAACGTGCGCCCAGGCCAGACCGCCGGTGCCGTAAAGGAGCACATTGTTCATCGCATAGCCGAGGCGGCCGCGCGCCGTACCCATGCTGTCGATCTTGACGTTAGCCGCGCCGGAATCGTCCTTGATGGAGCCCCACGACGAGTCTGTTTCGGCGCCGATCACCCAGTTCGGCGAAACCCGCCAGTTATAGCCTGTCTGGAAACCGCCGAACGCGCCGCCTGGATCGAGATCGGTTGTTGCACCGGCTGCCGCCGTGTGGAGATTGCCCCAGCCGTATCCGCCGTGCAGACCGATGTAGACTCCCGTCCAGGACGCGGCGGCATAGACCGGCGCCGCCGATGGCGGCGGGGCCGCGCCGAAATTGCCGAAGTGATAGTTCACACCGGCCCTGACCATGCTCATGGTCAGATCGGTGTTCACCGGCGTGGCACCGAGGCCCACGTTGCGGCGGCTGTCGCCGAAGTCGGCGTAGAGATACTCGACCTTGGCGGACCAGTTGGGCGCGAATGCATATTCAACGCCGACGCCCCCGGTCCAGCCGACCTGCGTGCGATCGGTGCTGATCGGGCCGGGCGCGCTCCATTCCGTATTGGCCCACGCGGTGCCGGCGGTGCCGTAAATCAGCCAGGGGCCGTGAACATATCCGAGACGGCCGCGAACGGTGCCGAACGTATTGGCCTTGAAGGTCGACGGCGCAAAATTCGTGGTCGAGTCATTGATGTCGCCGAACGACGCATCGGCTTCGGTGCCCAGCAGCCAATTCGGCGTGATGAGATAATTGTAACCGATCTGGAATCCGCCAAACCCGCCTTTGGGCGAGCCGGAGCCGGTGGCGCCGCCGCCGACAACATCCGCATTGCCCGACGCATAGCCGCCGTGGACGCCGACATAGAGGCCTTCCCACGACGAGACCGGTTTTGGGTTGAGATAGGCCGGAGCCTTTGCCGGCAAGTCCGCGGCACCTGCCGCTCCGCAAAAAGCAACCGATGTGACCGCCGCCGCCGCAACAACTTTACCGAACATTCCCAGTCCCATTCCAAATTGCAGGGCAACCCTAGTCAAAGGCGGTCATTCCCACAACCGCCCCTTGAGCGGAACCGCGAGCGGCGGCAGCATGGGTGCGAACGGCTGCACGACGCTTCGCGGGCCCAAGGAGAGTTCAATGCCGATTAAATCCAAATATTTCTTTATCGCCAGCATGGATGTCGATCCCGACAAGGAAGCGCTGTTCAACGAGGTTTACGACACCGAGCACGTGCCCAATCTGCTGAAAGTGCCGGGCGTGCATTCGATCGCGCGCATCGAAGGGGTGCCGTTCTCCATCATGCTCGGCGGCGAGGAAAAGAAGATGGAGCAGACCGGGCCGCGCTACAGCGCGGTCTACGAGATCGACGGCCCGCACGTCCTGATGAGCCCGGAATGGGCGAAGGCCGTCGAAGAAGGACGCTGGCCGAGCGTGCGGCCGTTCACGCGCAACCGTCGGCACGCGCTGCATCGGGTGCGCTAGCTCGCCCGGTACCGGTCAGATTTTTTCGCAGCCCTTGAAGTTCGCACGCACGCATTCGGCGGCGCGTTTTTTCGCGTCGGCCGTTTCGTCCTTGGTCACGTGCTTGCGAACGACCGCGCGTGTCATTTTCAAAGAGTCGGTCTTGGCGTGCTGCGCCTCTGCCAGCTCCACATACATTTCAGCCAACATATAATTCTTCGGCACGCCGAAGCCGCCGCCATACATGTAGGCCATGTCGGCGAGCGCGTCGCCGTATCCCTGTTCGGCGGCCTTGCGAAGCCACTTCAGCGCCTCGGCGTAATCACGCTCAACGCCGCCAATGCCGGACTCGTAGCAGGTTCCCAGGAAATATTGCCACTTTGCCTCGCCTTGCTCGGCCAGCGGCCGGATTTTCGCGGCGGCGTCCTGAAGCGTTTGCGCCATCGCCGGCGGCGCCAAACAGACCACGAGCGCCAGGCTGACTATTCTGAGCATTCGCATTCGTGAGCCCCCTTTAAGGTTTCACGGCTTGCGTGCAGAATCTTGCGCTGCGTCTTTAGGCTGTCAACTGCCGTAGCTCTGGATCAGCGAGCCGGCCACCAGGCTCCAGCCGTCCACCAAAACGAAGAAGATCAGCTTGAACGGCAAGGAAACCACCACGGGCGGCAGCATCATCATGCCCATCGACATCAGCACCGAAGCGACCACCAGGTCGATGATGAGGAACGGCAGGAACAGCAGGAAGCCGATCTCGAAAGCGCGCTTCAACTCGGAGATCATGAAGGCCGGGACGAGGATGCGCAGCGAGAGCTGGTCGGGGCTGGCCGGCGCCGGCTCCGCCGACATGTCGGCGAACAGCTTGAGATCCTTCTCGCGCACGTTCTTCTGCATGAAGGCGCGCAGCGGGCCGGAGGCGCGATCGAACGCCTGCTCGGCGGTGATCTGGTTGGCGATCAGCGGCTTGATGCCGACCTCGTAGGAATTCTGCAGCGCCGGGCCCATCACGAAGGCGGTGAGGAAGAGCGCAAGCGAGACGATCACGGCGTTCGGCGGCGCGGTCGCGGTGCCGAGCGCGGTGCGCAGCAGCGACAGCACCACCACGATGCGGGTGAACGACGTCATCATGATGAGGATCGACGGCGCCAGCGACAGCACCGTCAGCAGCGCGATGAGCTGAAGGACGCGCTCGGTCAGGCCGGTGCCGTTCTGGCCGAGATTGATGCTGATATCCTGCGCGAGCGCAGGCTGCGTCAGTGCAAACACTCCCAGTACCCCGGCCGCGATCGCCACCAGGCGAACACGGCGGCCGGAATGAAATGCCATCAAGTCTTTCCGGGCTGTCTGCCGAGCAAGCTCGCCATCTCTTCTTCGAGGCTGTCGAACGGATTTTTCGCCTGAGCCTCGACCTTGGGTTCAACCTTGGGCTCGAGTTTAGGCTCGGGCTTGATGTCGAGTTTCGGTTCGATGCGCGTCGCAGTTTTAGGCGGCATCGGCGCGGCGAGCGGATCGGTGGCCGGCGGGGCGTTGTCGTCGCGGGTGTTCGGACGCCGCAAGGCAGCCTCGAGGCGCTGCGCCATCTCGGCGAGGTTGCGATCGGTCTGCGGCGGCAGCGGCGGGGCGGCGGCCGGGGGCGGCGGTGGCGTCACCGCGGCGGGCTCGCGAACCGGAGCGGGGCGCTGCGGCGATGCGGCCGGGGTGTCGAAATCGGGCGAGAGGCGGGCGTTGAATTCGGCGGCCATGCCGCTGATCTCCGTGGAGCGGGCGCGGGGCGCCGGCTCACGCGCGGGTTCACGGATTTGCGGCGCTTCTGACGCGACCCACGGTTCGTCGGTGACGGGAGTGCGGAAATCACGGACCACGCGCGGCGTGGAGGCCTGCGGCGGCACCGGGGCCGGCGGCTCGACCGATGGCTGCAGCGGCCATGAGCCGCCGTTAGTCTCGACGACCGGGGTGGAACGCGCTTCAGGTCGCGCTTCTTGCGGAGCCGGGCGGAATTGATCGCGGCCGATGTCACGGCCGGCGCTGGCGCGCACGATGTTAGGCTCGACGACCAGATCGTTCGGGCCGCCGATCATCATCAGGTGCTCGACATTGTCGCGGCGGATCAGCACCAGCTTGCGGCGGCCATCGACGGTGGCGGCATCGATCACGGCGAGGCGCGGCTGGCGGCCGCGCGTATTGCCGCCGAGGCGATTGGCGCCGAAGCGGCGCACCAGCCACGCGGTCAGGGCGATCAGGGCCAGCACGACCACGAAGGCAAGAATGAACTTGGCCGGCATGTTCTGGTTCAAGAATTCAAACATCACGCTTCTCTTTCAGCAGTCGGTCGCGGGCAGCGACATTACCCGTCTTTTATGGCGGCCGAACGTGCTTTCAGGGGAATCGCGAAAGGTTAATTCCACCGGCACTATTTGCCGCCCGCAACACTAACAGACTCTTAACAGAACGGGGCTCTTAAACGGCCTTTCGCCGGATTCCAAATGGTTTCCGCGGTAAACAACCTCTGAATGTGGCGGTTTGATAGCCCCCATTTTTTACCGGGCATTAACCATAAGCCCGGCAAAGTCTGCCTAGCGGGGCGTGTTCCACGACCCATGAGAGGCACCACGATGGCGATTTCCGACCTTCCGATCCTGTCGATGTTGCGCACCAAGATGGAGTGGCACCAGGCCCGCCAGAAGGTGCTGGCCGAGAACGTCGCCAATGCCGACACGCCGTCATTCCGCCCGCGCGACCTGTCGGCGCCGGATTTCGAGCGAACCTTGCGCCCGGTCGCCAGCGTTTCGCTGGCGCGCACCGAGAGCGACCACATCGCCGGCACGACATCCTCGCCGTCGGTGTTCCGCGACAAGACGGACAGCGGCTACGAGATTCGCCCGACCGGCAATGCGGTGAGCCTCGAAGACGAGATGATGAAGGTCGCCGCCAACCAGATGGATTTCCAGGCGGCGACGACGCTCTACACGCACAGCCTCAACCTCATCAAGACCGCGCTCGGCAAGCGCTGACGGAGGCGGACCGTGGATTTTCTCAAGACGATGACGATCGCGGCGTCCGGCCTGCGCGCACAGGCGGGGCGGATGCGGGTGATTTCGGAAAACATCGCCAACGCGGATTCGACGCCGGCCAAGCCGGGCGCCGATCCGTACCGCCGCAAGCTGCCGACCTTCGTGTCGGAGTTCAATCGCGAGCTCGGCGTGCAGACCGTGCAGATGGGGCGCACGGCGATCGATCAGTCCGACTTCCGGCTGAAATACGAGCCGGGGCATCCGGCCGCCGACGCCAACGGCAACGTGAAATATCCGAACGTCAATTCGCTGGTCGAAATGACCGACATGCGCGAGGCGCAGCGGTCCTACGAGGCGAACGTCAACATCGTCACCGCGACGCGCCGGATGATCCAGCGCACGCTCGACATTCTCAAAGCCTGAGGGGATTAACGCATGGTCTCGCCGATTTCCGCCGCCGGCGCCTACGCCAATATCGCTAAGCTCACGACCGGGGTGGGCGGCAAGCCGCCGGGTGCGGGCGCCGGGACCGGCGCGGTGCCGGACAATTTCGGCGACGTGCTCAAGCAGGCGCTCGATGCCGTCAGCGAGGCGGGCAAGAAATCAGACGCGCAGAGCACGGCCGCGGTGCAGGGCAAGGGCAACATGGTCGACGTCGTCACGGCGGTGGCTGAGACCGAAACGGCGATCGACGCGGTGGTCGCGGTGCGCGACCGCGTGATCGCGGCCTACGAAGAAATCATGAAGATGCCGATTTGAGATTGGACGTAAAATGACCGGCGCTGAAGTTCTCGATGTGGCGCGCGACGCCATCTTCACTCTGATCGTGGTGGCGAGCCCGGTGATGCTGGTCGGCCTCGCGGTTGGCCTGGCGATCTCGCTGTTGCAGGCGCTGACGCAGATTCAGGAAATGACGATCGCGTTCGTGCCGAAGATTCTGGCGATCTTCGTGGCGCTGCTGGTGGCGCTGCCGTTCATGGCGGAAAAGCTGCACGGCGAGATGCTGCGCATCGCGGCGCGCATCGCCACGCCGATGTAAGGCGAGATGCAGATCGACATCTCATTCCTGCCGGCGCTGGCGGCGGCATTCCTGCTGACATTCGGGCGGATCGGCACCATGGTGATGCTGCTGCCGGGCATCGGAGAGAGCGGCATGCCGGTGCGGGTGCGGCTCACCATCGCGCTGGCGCTCACCGCGATCATCCTGCCGCTGCACCGCGCGGCCTATACCGTCGATCTGCAATCACTGCCGCCCGTGCTCACCATGCTGTTTCAGGAAATGCTGATCGGTGCGGTGCTGGGAATCACCGCGCGGCTGGCGATCTCGGCGCTTCAGGTGGCGGGCTCGGTGGTGGCACAGCAGCTCGGCCTGGGCTTCGTCACCGCGGTCGATCCGACGCAGGGCCAGCAAGGCATGATCGTCGGCAATTTCCTCGCGCTGCTCGGCGTGACGCTGATCTTCGCCACTGACCTCCATCTTTTAGTGATCCGCGGGCTCAACGAGAGCTACAGCCTGTTCGCGCCCGGCGAGATGCCGGCGGTCGGCGACGTGGCGCAGCTTGTCACCTCGACGATCGCCACCGCGTTCAAGATCGGCATTCAGATCTCGGCGCCGTTCCTGGTGTTCGGCCTGCTGTTCAATCTCGGTCTGGGCGTACTGTCGCGCCTGATGCCGCAGATGCAGGTGTTCTTCATCGGCATGCCGCTCTCGATCATCCTCGGCCTGCTGCTGCTGATGCTGGTGATCGCGGCGATGATGGGCGTGTTCGTCAATTACATGGAAGACATTCTCGGCCAACTGGCGCCGCATAGCTGAAGGGTGCGATGGCCGACGATCAAGACAACAGTCAACGCACAGAAGACCCAACCCAAAAAAGGCTGGACGATGCGCTCAAGCGCGGCGACGTCGTCAAATCGCAGGAGGTCAACACCTGGTTCATCATCGCCGGCGGCACGCTGGTGCTGGTGGCGTTCTCCGGCGGGATGGGCAACGGGCTGACGACGACGTTGCGCGGGCTGATCGCCAACGCGCATCAGCTTCGCGTCGACGGGCCGGCGCTGGTGTGGCTCTCCGAAAAAATCGGCTTCGAGATTATCGGCACGCTCGCCATCCCGTTCATCCTGCTGGCGTTGGCCGCGCTTGCGGGCAACCTGGTGCAGCACCGGCTGGTGTGGACCACGGATATTCTGGCGCCGAAGCTCAACCGCATTTCGCCGATGGCGGGCGTCAAGCGGCTGTTCTCGTGGCAGGCGATCGCGAATTTCGTCAAAGGGCTGCTCAAGCTCACCATCATCGGCGCGGTGCTGACCGCGCTGCTGTGGCCGGAGCGCGACCGCGCCGAGGGCCTCGCGCTGACCGACCCGGCGGCGATCCTGCCAGTGACGAAAATTCTGGCGCTGAAGCTGATGGGCGCGGCGGTCGCGATGCTCGCGGTGATCGCGGCCGCCGATTACCTGTTTCAGTACCGGCAATGGTACAACCGGCAGAAGATGACGCTCCAGGAACTCAAGGACGAGTTCAAGGAGAGCGAAGGCGACCCGACCATCAAGGGCAAGATGAAGCAGACGCGGGCGCAGCGCATGCGCAAGCGCATGATGGCCGACGTGCCGAAGGCGACCGTCATCATCACCAACCCGACCCACTACGCGGTGGCGCTCAAATACGAGAAGGGCATGGAGGCGCCGATCTGCGTCGCCAAGGGCATCGACGCCGTCGCGCTCAAGATCCGCGAGATCGCCACCGAGCACTCGGTTCCGATCGTCGAAAATCCGCCGCTCGCCCGCGCGCTGCACGCCACGGTCGAGATCGAAGACCCGATCACGCCGGAACACTACAAGGCGGTGGCCGAAGTCATCAGCTTCGTGATGAAGCTGCGCCGGTCGGCGGCGATGCGCCACTAAAAGCGGTAAAACGGGCTTGCAGGGGCGGGGACGTTGCGGCACTGAGGCGCGAATCGAGCGCTCGCTGAGTATGATGGCCGCGGCAACTTAGATGGCAGGGCACCCTCCACAATCGGACGAGACTGGCGCGCCGGCGGCGTTCGACCGCACCGGCCGCGCCTCGCGTTCCGGCAGCGTGATCTGGGTGCTGCTGCTGGCGGCGATCCTGATCGCGGCGGCGGCCGGGCTGTTCTACGTCGGGCCGGACCGCTCCGAGCGCTACATTTTCGGGCTGCTCGCTGTGCTGGCGACCGCGGGCACGTTCTGCCTGTTCGCCATCGCGGCCGGCATTCTCCGTTTCAGCGGCAGCGAGAGCAACGCCGTCCTCAAGCGCGCGATCGACAACGCGCACGACGCCATCGTCATCACCGACAGCAACGGCAAGGTCATCTACGCCAACAGCGAATACCTCGCGATGACCGGCTCGACCGGCGACGATGTGCGGCCGGTCGAACGGGTCTTCATCGGCGACCCGGACGTGTCGGAGTCGATCTACCGGCTGCTCAATGCGGCCCGCGACGGCAAGAAGCTGCAGGAAGAAGTGCGGATCGCCGACCGCGGCCAGCCGGGCCGCTGGCTGCGGCTGCGGGTGCGTCCGCTCGACAACAAGACGAAAATGACGGTGTGGTCGGTCGCCGACATCACGCGCGACCGCGAGCGGCAGGAAAACGTCTTCCAGAATCTCCAGCACGCGATCGATTACCTCGATCACGCCCCGGCGGGCTTCTTCTCGGCCGACGGCAGCGGTACTCTGGTCTATCTCAACGCGACGCTTGCCGACTGGCTCGACTACGACCTAGCCACGGTCGGCTCCGGCGGCGGGCTGACGCTTTCCGATATCGTGGCGGGCGAAGGCTCGGCGCTGCTGACGTCGCGCACCACGCTGCCGGGCGGCGTGAAGACCGACATCCTCGATATCGACCTCAAGACGCGCTCCGGCAAGACGGTGCCGGTGCGGGTGTTCCACAAGGTGGCCTACGGCGCCGACGGCGAGCCGGGCGTGTCGCGCACGCTGGTGCTCAACCGCACGCCGGGCGCTGACGGCATCGACGTTCAGCGCGCGGCGGAAGCGCGCTTCATGCGCTTCTTCCACAATACGCCGATGGCGATTGCCACCGTCGACAAGACCGGGCGGATCGCCCGCGAGAACCCGCGCTTTGCCCGCAGCTTCGGCGCGCAGATCAAGGCGGATCGCTCGATCCTCAGCGTGGTCGCCGAACGGCACCGCGCCGCGCTGGCGGCGGCAATCCGACGGGCGGCCGAGCGGCAAAGCGACATCGCGCCTGTGCAGGCCGATCTCGTCGGCTCGGACGAGCGTTCGGCGGATTTCTTCGTCTCGGCGGTGGAAGAGGGCGACGCGGAAGCAGCGATCGTCTATGCGCTCGACACCACCGCGCAGCGCACGCTCGACACGCGCATCAGCCAGCAGCAGAAGATGGAGACCGTCGGCACGATGGCCGGCGGCATCGCGCACGACTTCAACAACGTGCTGTCCGCCATCATGATGGCGACCGATTTCCTGCTGAACGCGCACAAGCCGACCGATCCGTCGTTCCAGGACATCATGCAGATCAAGCAGAACGCCAACCGCGCGGCGGCGCTGGTGCGGCAACTGCTGGCGTTCGGGCGGCGGCAGACGCTGCGGCCGCAGGTGCTCGATTTGCGCGAGGCGCTGTCCGACA
Source organism: Pseudolabrys sp. (assembly GCA_035546455.1). Lineage (GTDB taxonomy): Bacteria > Pseudomonadota > Alphaproteobacteria > Rhizobiales > Xanthobacteraceae > Pseudolabrys. Next base: position 23,567 of record DASZXA010000048.1, on the reverse strand, counting down.
TCGGCATGCTGATCAAGCGGCTGGTCGGCGAGAAGGTGACGCTGGAAGTGCCGCAGAGCCGCGACCTGTGGCCGGTCTGGGTCGATCTCTCCCAGTTCGAGCAGGTGATCGTCAATCTCGCGGTCAATGCGCGCGACGCGATGCCGAACGGCGGCAAGTTGAGAATCCAGACCAGCAATGTCTCGGGGGCCGATGCCGCAAGCTACGCCTATCAGGGCATGCCGGCGGCGGAATATGTGCTGGTCGAAGTGACCGACAGCGGCACCGGCATTCCCGACGGCATTATCGATAAAATTTTTGAGCCGTTCTTCACGACGAAGGACGTCGGCAAGGGTACCGGGCTCGGGCTGTCGAGCGTCTATGGCATCATCAAGCAGACCGGCGGCTTCATCTATGTGGAGTCGAAGCCGGGGCAGACCACGTTCCGCATCTTCCTGCCGCGCCATATCCCCGGCATCGAGCCGCCGCTGCGGCAAGTGCCGAGCGCCGACGCGCCTGCGATCGCGCAGGCGATGACGGCGGCGAGCGAGGCGGCGGCCACTGCCGCGACCACGGACTTCACCGGGCAGGGCACCATTTTGCTGGTCGAGGACGAGGACGGCTTGCGCGCGCTCAATGCACGCGGGCTCTCGTCGCGCGGCTATACAGTGCTGCAGGCAGCGAACGGCGTGGAGGCGATTGAACTGCTCGACAAGCAAGAAGGCAATGTCGATCTGGTGGTGTCGGACGTGGTGATGCCGGAAATGGACGGGCCGACGCTGCTCAAGGAGCTGCGCCGGCGCGATCCGAACGTGAAGTTCATATTCGTCTCCGGCTATGCCGAAGACGCCTTCGCCAAGAGCTTGCCGGAAGGTCCGACGCCGGACTTCCTGCCGAAGCCGTTCACGCTCAAGCAGCTCGTGGCGGCGGTGAAGCAGACGATGGCGGGCTGAACGTTACACCCTGCCGGTCAGCGCCAGCACGAGCACGATGATCAGCAGCACGCCGACCAGGCCGGATGGGCCGTAGCCCCAGCCGGAACTGTAGCCCCAGCGCGGGAATGCGCCGATCAGCATCAGAATAAGAAGAACAACAAGAACGGTGCCGAGCATGTGTCACCCCTTTCGTTGGCTCGTCCCTGAAGGGACGCGCGCATGGTTCGCATTATCAACCGACGAACCGGCGACATAGTTCCAAGCATGGAAACGCCGCGCTCGATTTGAACGCGGCGTTTCGCAGTCCACCTCAAGCAGGATTATCCGCAGATGCGCTCGCGGACGATACGGCCGTGGCGTTCCGTTTGAATCCATCGGCACGACGTCACCGTCGGGCTTGGCTCGACGTACACGTCGCCGGGCCCGTTGTAGTAGGCGTAGTTGTTTGCGTTGGCGGCCGCGCTGCCGACCGCGACGCCGCCGACCACGCCCGCGACAATCGCCGGCGCGACCCACCAGACCGCGTGCGCCGGTTGCGGCGCCGCCGTCACTGCAAGCCCGACCGCCGCTGCGGCGCCGAGCGCAATCAAACTTTTCCTCATCATCATAACGTCCTCCTATTCCGCATCTCGCATGGACGACATGCGTTGCACCAATGGACGGCACAATCGATCGTTCCGCGCGGGCTGCGGCGGGGCGGCGGTCATGTCGGGGCGATTTGTTGACGAAGGAACCGCGCGTTTTGCGCGCGTGAAACCGGAGTTGCGTGGTTTAAGCGGTCTCTTCTTCGCCTGTCTCGGCAGGCTTCTCGCCGGGTTCGCTCGCTTCCGGCATGGCGGGCTGCAACGACGCCTGACGGGCGGCGATCATCGCTTTCACCTTCGGATTGTTCCGGCCTTTCGGCGCGGGCGGCGGATCCTGGAACCGCACGCCGAGCTGGGCCTGCTCGTTCGATCGCCAGGCGACGCGGCACTTGCGCCGCGGCACGCCACGGCGCGACAGGAACAGCATGAACTCGTCGGGAATCGATTCGATGCTCTCGACATCGAGGCGCGCACCATGCTCGGACACATCCGACAGGACGCAACCGATCAGCGGCTGATCCTTTTGCGCGATCCACGCCGTGTGCTGCATCAGGCGGCGGACTTCCTTGCGCTTGTCATTTCTCATGGTTTGGCCGCTTCGGGGACGCTTTAATCCGGCCGAAACTATAAGCAGTCGTGCTTACCAATCATTAAACCCCGCAAAGCCGCGGTTTGAGCGTGATGTTGTTGACGTAACTGGGAAATCCGTCTATCTGGCCGCCCGCAACCTGGTTTTCGGCTCTCTGACACGCTTCCCGTTTTGGGCTGCGCTGCAAGTGAACTCCCAAAACTTGGATTGTTGCCGTTCACGCGATGCACGTGTGAACGGGTCAACGAAAGCGTGAAAGGAAACTAGATGCCTGTTGGCACCGTGAAGTTTTTCAATACTCAAAAAGGCTTCGGCTTCATTCAGCCGGACGATGGCTCCAAGGACGTGTTCGTGCACATCAGCGCCGTTGAGCGCGCCGGCATGCGCTCGCTCATGGAAGGCCAGAAGATCAGCTACGAAGTCGTGATGGAGCGCGGCAAGCAGGCCGCCGGTAATCTCCAGCCGGCCTGATACGCGATCTTCGCGAAAAGCCTACGAAAGCCCGGCGGAGACGCCGGGTTTTTTTATTTCGGGACGAAATGGTAAAAGCAATCATGCGGCCGATATCGATTGGCATGATTGCCGGGACGTGCGCGCTTGCGGCCAGCGCGCATCTCGCTCTGGCGCAAAACCAGCCGGGCAATGCCGCGTTGGCGACGATCCTCGCACCGCAGCCGGGCAACAAGGCATGCTATGCGCGCCGGTACGACGCCGGGCATTTGCGCCAGCACCCGCGCCAACGCATCGCGGCGATGACCTTCCGGCTCGCCGTCGAAGCTTACGATCCGCCATCCGAAAAAGCCGAGCGTCCCGAAGACAAGGTTTACTACACATTCTCGATGACGGTGAACCGGCGCGGCGACAAGCGGCGCCTGTACACGGCCGGCGATTGCAGCGGCGGCGATGCAATCTTGTGCGCGGTCGATTGCGACGGCGGATATGTCACGCTCGACAAGATGCCGCCGGCCGATACCTTGATCGTCCGGCTGAACGACGACGGCATCGTGATGTTTCACGATTGCGATGAAGGCGAGGGGGTTCCGGTCAAGGCCGGCGCCGACGACAAGGTCTTCAGGCTCGACAAGGCCGCGGACAATCTTTGCTGGGATCCCAACGCCGAGCCGGAAAAGGACGATTAGCCCCCGCGGTTGCCGGCTGCGACATCACGTCCGCGTGCACGGCCGGAATAAGGCCACAGCGGAGGGGTTACGCCCACCGTAACGCGCGATGTCCGCGCATTCGGGAGAGCATGAAAATGAAAATCACTGTGGCGACCAGTGCGGCTCTGGCCTTGTTGTCGATGGCCGGCGTGGCCAATGCCCAGCAGGCCAGCATGACGTTCTTCGTGACCAGCGTCGGACCGGGCAAGGGCGCCGACCTCGGCGGCCTCGATGGCGCCGACAAGCACTGCGCCTCGCTCGCGCAAGCGGCGGGCTCCAACGGCAAGACCTGGCACGCTTACCTGTCGACGCAGGGCGCCGGCGCGGTGAACGCGCGCGACCGCATCGGCAAGGGACCATGGCAGAACGCCAAGGGCACCGTGATCGCGACCAGCGTCGACGACCTGCACAGCGCCAACAACAAGCTGACCAAGCAGACCGCGCTCTCGGAGAAGGGCGACGTCATCAACGGCCGCGGCGACACGCCCAACCGTCACGACATCCTCACCGGCTCGACCGCGGACGGCAAAGCCTTTCCGGCCGACAAGGACATGACCTGCAAGAACTACTCGAGCAGCACCGAGGGTTCGGTAATGATGGGCCACTCCGACCGCACCGGCCTTGACGACAGCGCGCCGGCCAAGTCCTGGAACTCGTCGCATCCCTCGCGCGGGCCGGGCGGCGGCTGCTCGCAGGCCGACCTCAAGAGCACCGGCGGCGACGGGCTGCTGTACTGCTTCGCGGCCAACTGAGTTTTCGCGCTATCGAATCCCGCGCCGGAGCGATCCGGCGCGGTTTTCATTTGGGGCAGGGAACTCGCGTTAACGAATTCGCCACCAGCAGCCGTTCTAATGGGTCATTACGGCAGACTCATTTCTGACCGCAGACCGGCGCATGTCCGAAACCAAAAACCTGATGCTGCTGGCCGGCGATGCCGTCATCTACTTCGCCGCGCTCGCGGTGCTGTTGCGGCTGCGCCATCGCATCGGGCTCGGCCCGTTCTTCTGCGCCCTCGGGGTGATGCATTTCCTCGAGACGTATCTCGCCAGCATCTTCTATGTGTCGCTGCCGTTCGGCGTCATCACATCGCCGGGCTCGACCGTGCTGTTCACCGGCAAGCTGATGATGCTGCTCCTCCTCTACATGCGCGAGGACGCGCAGGTGGTGCGCCAGCCGATCTACGGCCTGCTGTTCGGCAACGTGCTGGTGTTCGCGATGGCGCTGCTGATGCGCCACCATGAGCTGCTGTCGCTGACGGCGGGGCGCGCGGCCGATTTCGGCTTCCTCGACGAGATGGGCTCGCTGATGGTGTGGGGGACGGCGGTGCTGTTCTTCGACTGCCTGCTCATCATCATCGTCTACGAGCAATCACGCCGCTGGCTCGGCAGCCATGTTTATCTGCGCGTCGCCATGGCGGGTGCGCTGGTGCTGAGTTTCGACCAGATCGCCTTCTTCATGGGCCTCCATATTCTCACCGGCGCGGGGATGAACGTCCTGATCGGCGGCTGGGTCGCCAAAATGGCGGCGGTCGCGCTCTACAGCGTGCTGGTCGGCCTCTACCTGCGCTATTGCGAGGCGAGCCGGGTGAAAACCGCCGCGCCGAAGCTGTCCGACGTATTCGAGACGCTGACCTATCGCGAGCGTTACGAGGATCTGCTGGCGCGCACCGGCCGCGACGCGCTCACCGGCGCGCTCGACCGCGGCTTCCTCGAAAGCCGCGGCCGCCAGGCGGTCGAACAGGCGGCGGCGGAGGATGCCGAAATCAGCCTGCTGCTGATCGACATCGACCACTTCAAGCAATTCAACGACAAGTTCGGCCACGCCGCGGGCGACGTGGCCTTGAAACGGATTTGCCGCAACATCGTCGCGGCGATCCGCACCAACGACATGCTGTTCCGGTTCGGCGGCGAGGAGTTCGTGGTGATCGCCGAAGGGCTGTCGGCGGAGCAGGCGCTGGCGCTCGGCGAGCGCATCCGCCGCCGCATCGCCGCGGACATCGACGGCAACACCTCGCGCGTGACGGTCAGCGTCGGCGTCGCCAGCCGCGCGCACGACGTGCCGCACTACGACGCGATGTTCGCGGTGGCCGACCGGCGGCTCTACCAGGCCAAGAACGCCGGACGGAACTGCACGATCGGCGACCGCATCGCGACGGCCGAGGAAGCGCCGATGCGGCTGGTTCAAGCCAGTTAAGTTGCCCGCCGGCTAGCCGGCACGCCTTTCCCAGGTTTATCGTTCACCGCGCGGGGATAACTGCGGCAGGTGAGCCATGCGCTACGAACTCTATTACTGGCCGGGCATCCAGGGCCGCGGCGAATTCGTCCGTCTCGCGCTGGAAGAGGGCGAGGCGAACTACGTCGACGTCGCGCGTGGCTCGGGCGGCATCGACAAGATGATGCGGCTGATGAAAAGCGCGAAGACGCCGCCTTACGCGCCGCCGTTCCTCAAGGCCGGCAAGCAGGTGATCGGGCAGACCGCGAACGTTCTGCTTTATCTCGGCGCGCGGCACGGCCTGGCGCCGAAGAATGAAGCGGCGCGGCTGTGGGTGCACCAGTTGCAGCTTACGGTGACGGATTTCGTCGCCGAAATTCACGACACCCACCATCCGATCGCCAACAGCCTCTATTACGAGGACCAGAAGACGGAAGCCGAGCGCTACACGAAATATCATCTGAAAGAGCGCGCGCCGAAATACTTCGGCTATTTCGACGATGTGCTGAAGAAGAGCGGCGGACCGTTCCTGAACGGGCGCAGCCTGAGTTATGCCGACCTGTCGCTGTTCCAGCTTGTCGTCGGGATGCGTTACGCGTTTCCCAATGCGATGAAGACGCTGGAGAAGAAGATCCCGCGCGTCGTGAAGGTGCACGACAAAGTGGCGGCGCGGCCGCGGATCGAGCGGTATGTGAATTCCGAGCGGCGGCTGGCGTTCAACGAGAGCGGGATTTTCCGGCACTATCCGGAATTGGACGATTAGCGCTGCGTGCGCAGCACCATCCTTGTCATGCCCGGCCTTGTGCCGGGCATCCCGCTTAGGGACGCACCGTGTCCACCTAAGCGGGATGGCCGGGACAGGCCCGGCCATGACAGTAGAGAGATTTAGCGATGGCGTTTCGCGGCCGCGCGCTTCGCCGCCCGCTTCTTCCGCGCATACCGCGCGCGGGCCTTCTTGGCCTTGCGGCGGCGGCAGCGGCCACACCGGCAGTTCGAGATGCCGATGACGTTGCGCAGGTAATCCATGCCGTAGTGGTAGGTGATCTCTTCGCCCGGCTTGATGCGCCGGAGCGAGCGAATGTAGATGTGGCCGCGGAAGATGATCGGCTCGGCGTTCGGATTGCACGAGTGGTTGAAGTAGCGCGCGATGTTGTAGCGCGGCGTGCCGTCGATCGTGACCTTGCTGTTGAGCTCGAACATATAAAGGTTGCGCAGATTGCGCTCGAGCTTCTCGGCTTGCGCGGTGGTCATGCGGCGTCCGCGATATTCGGCGATGCGCTGCTTTTTCTTGATCTCGCGGGTGGCGAACAGGCCGAGCCCGGTCATCGAGCGGCCGATACGGAACGGTCTTGTGGGCATTGCGGGCTGCGACAAACCAAAGGTGAGGCGTTGCGGATAAGCGATGGCGCGCGCGCGGTCAATGCGCAGATTGCGCACAAATGGGGTAAGACGGCGTGCTTAACAGGACGACGACGATGGACGTGCATTGCAGGAAGATGACGGCGGCCGACCGGCCCGCCGCGGCGCGGCTACTCAAGGCGTTCTTCGCCGAGGACGAGTTCTATCTGGAGTCGAGCGGGGCCTATGGCGACGCCGGCGCGCCGCCGATTGCGCAGGCGCTCGACCTGTTCGTCGCGCGGCCGGAGCTGGGCTTCGTCTGGCTGGCTTTCCGGGGCAAGGAAGCCGCTGGGATGTGCGTGATTTGTTACGCGATCTCGACGTCGTTGGGCGCGGTGGTGGGCAAGCTCGACGACGTGTTCATCGCCGACGGTGTGCGCGGGCAGGGCGTCGGCTCGGCGATGCTCAAGGCGCTCGGCAAGGAGCTGAAGGCGGCAGGCGTGCTGCGAATCGACAGTGCCGTGCATGTGCGGAACACGCAAGCCGCGCGGTTTTATGCGCGCGCCGGCTTCAAGCCGCTGCATGAGGAAAGGATCGCTCTCCTGTTATGACGGAACTTCGGCGGCTTTAATTTGTTTAATCACCGAACCTTTTTGGAGACGGTGATGGCCAAACGCAGACGCAGTTTTGTGAAGACAGCCCAACGCAAGGTGGTCGGCCTGGCGCGCGATACCGCCGCGCGGATCGAGAAGGTCGCGGTGCGCGCCGCAACCGCGGCCGCGATGGCGGCGGCGGAAGCCGCCGTGTCCTCGATGATGCGCTCGATGACCGGCGCCCGCGCCGCCGGGGCGCCCGCACGGCGCAAGAAGGCGCGCAAGGCTGCAAGAAATACCGGCCGCAAGGCGGCAAAGCGGGTTTCTCGCAAGTCGGCGCGCAAGACCGCGAAGCGCAAGAAGCGCATCTAGTTCGTTCGAGACAGTGAGGCCACCGGAACCGGGCGCCGCGAGGCGTCCGGTTTTCGGCGTTGCCGCCATCTTGAGCGGCGGGCAGCGGCCTGAAACACTGGCGGCATGACGCAGACCGATGACCGCTGGCCGGCGCTGCCTTATGCTCAATGGAAGGACACCGCCGCCACGCTGCAACTGTGGACGCAGATCGCCGGCAAGATTTGCCTCGCCAAGACGCCGTGGCTCAACCACTCGTGGCACGTCACGCTCTATGTCTCGCCGCGCGGGCTGACCACCGGGCCGATCCCGGATGGCGCACGCACCTTCTCGATGGAATTCGACTTCCTCGACCACGCGCTGATCATCGTCACCAGCGACGGCCACTCGCGGCAGGTGATGCTGCGGCCGGTGACGGTGGCGCAGTTCTACGACGAGACGATGCTGGCGCTGGGCGAACTCGGCATCGCGGTGAAGATCAAGGCGACGCCGAACGAGGTGCCGGACCCGGTGCCGTTCGCGTTAGATACCGTGCACAGATCGTACGCCGCCGATTACGCGCAGCGGTTCTGGCGGGTGCTGAACGCGGCGAACCACGTGATGTGGCAATTCCGCTCGGGGTTTCTCGGCAAAGTGAGCCCGGTGCATTTCTTCTGGGGCTCGTTTGATCTGGCGGTGACGCGCTTTTCCGGACGCAGCGCGCCGCGCCATCCCGGCGGCGTGCCGACGCTGCCGGACGACGTCGCCCGCGAAGCCTATTCGCACGAGGTATCGAGCGCCGGCTTCTGGCCGGGTGGCGGGCTGTCGCCCTACACCGAGGCGGCGTTCTATTCGTATGCCTATCCGGCGCCGGAGGGTTTTGCCGCGGCGAAGGTGAAGCCGGCGGCGGCGTTCTGGCACAAGGACCTGGGGGAGTTTCTTTTGCCCTATGAGGAGATGCGCCGCGCGGCCGACCCCGACGCGGCGCTGATGGAGTTTCTGGTCAGCACCTATGAGGCGGCGGCGGATTTGGGAAAATGGGACCGCGCCGCGCTCGAATGCGGCATGGGGCAGCCGGGCGTGGTGCGGCCGGTGTGACGCCGTAACGTCACTTAGATCGTCACCTGGATCGTGACTTAAATCGTGACTTAGATCGTCACTTGCGTGCCGACCTCGACCACGCGGCCGGTCGGAATCTGGAAATAGCTGGTGGCGTCGTTTGCCGTGCGGGCGAGGCCGATGAACAGGCGGTCCTGCCAGTGCGGCATCGCCGATTGCGCGGCGGGCTTGAGCGTCCGCCGCGACACGAAGAACGACGTCGACATGATGTCGAAGTGCCAGCCGTGCTTCCTCGCGACGCCGAGCGCGCGCGGTACGTTGGGCTGCTCCATGAAGCCGAAGCGCAGCACCACCCGCGAGAACGTCTCGCCGAGCGGCTCGATGGTGACGCGATCCGAGGCGTGAACGCGCGGCACGTCCATCATCTCGATGGTGAGGATGACGTTCTGCTCGTGCAGCACCTTGTAGTGCTTGAGGCTGTGCAGCAGCGCAGTCGGCGCGCTTTCCGGATCGCTGGTGAGGAAGACGGCGGTGCCGGGGACGCGCAGCGGCGGCTTGCGCTCGAGGCTTTTCACCAGCCCGCCCAGCGGAATTTCGCTGCGCCGCGTCTTCTCGAACAGGAGGCGCGAGCCGCGCCGCCAGGTGTACATCAGCGCCATCACCACGCCGCCGAGCGCCAGCGGCATCCAGCCGCCCTCGAACACTTTCAGCATGTTGGCGCCGAGGAAGGTGAGGTCGATCAGCAGGAACGGCACGATCAACGCCAGCGTGAGGCCGAGCGGCCAGCGCCAGACTTTTGAAATGACGATGATCGCCATCAGGGTCGTCACCACCATGGTGCCGGTGACGGCGATGCCATAGGCGGAGGCCAGCGCGCTCGACGAGCGGAACAGCGCGACGAGGAGCAGCACGCCGGCGAGCAGCAGGAGATTGACGCGCGGCATGTAGATTTGCCCGGCCAATTCTTCCGAGGTGTGGCGGATTTCGAGCCGCGGCAGCAGGCCGAGCTGGATCGCCTGCTGGGTCAGCGAATAGGCGCCGGTGATGACAGCCTGGCTGGCGATCACGGTGGCGACGGTGGCGAGCAGCACCATCGGCAACTGCGCCCATTGCGGATAGAGCAGGAAGAACGGATTCTCCATCGCCTTGGGGTCGGCGAGCACCAGTGCGCCCTGGCCGAGATAGTTGAGCACCAGCGCGGGCAGCACGATGGCGAGCCACGCCATGCGGATCGGGTTGCGGCCGAAATGGCCGAGATCGGCATAGAGCGCCTCGGCGCCGGTGAGGACGAGGAAGACGGCGCCGAGCGTTACCAGCCCGACCACGCCGTGATGGATGAGGAACGAGACGGCGTGCACCGGATTGAACGCGGCGAGCACGCCGGGATTCTGCGCGATGTGCGCGAGGCCGCCGAGCGCCAGCACGCCGAACCAGCCGAGCATGACCGGGCCGAACAAGGCGGCGACCCGCGCGGTGCCGTGCGACTGCACGGCGAATAGGCCGACCAGGATCGCGACCGTGATCGGCACGATGTAGGGGTCGAACGCCGGGGTCGCGACCTTGAGGCCTTCAATGGCGGAGAGCACCGAGAGCGCCGGTGTGATCATCGCGTCGCCGTAGAACAGCGCGCCGCTGACGATACCGAGCAAAATGACCGGGCCGCCGCGCTTCACCGCGCGCGAGGCGAGCGCCATCAGCGCGAGCGTGCCGCCTTCGCCGTTGTTGTCGGCACGCAGCAGCAGCAGGACGTATTTCGCGGTGACGACGATGAGGAGCGCCCACACGATCAGCGACAGGATGCCGAGCACGATCGGCTCGGTGGCCGGCGCGCCGCCCGACGCGGCGGACAGCGCCTCGCGGAAGCCGTACAGCGGGCTGGTGCCGATGTCGCCATAGACGACGCCGATCGAGCCGAGCGTGAGCGCCCAGAATTTCGGAAGCGGAGCGGCGAGTTCGGCCGCAGCCGGGTTGCGGCTGGCGGCAATCGAATAGGTCATGGGAAGTGCCTCTTGGTCCCGGTGTGGGAGTGCCCTGCGATGTTGCAACGCAATAAGAAAGCGGCGGGCTTATAACGCCGTGCGGGCGAGGCGATCCGCGCTATTTCCGCAGGGCTCCCCGGCGAGCCATGCAGTGCAGCATAAACCCAGGCGGGGATTGGAGTTTTGGCGGTTTGCCCGGGCGGCCGGGGTTGGCAGGATGCGGGCCAGAGGCGGCTAAGGAGGCCGGGGATGAGCCGGGGGCAGAAAACGCTGGTGGTGGTCGTGACGCTGATCGCGTTCGTGGTCGGGCTGATCATTTCGCCCGACCTGCACGAGGCGGTGCGGAGCTTGTGGCGGTGAGGCGATAACAATTCATGTCATTCCCGCGAAGGCGGGAATCCAGAGCCAAGAACCGGGTCCCCCGCCGGAGCTTGTCATCGGGCCGCGCGTCGCGCGGACCCGTTGGCGGGGACGACAGACAGGGTTCGCGGGGAGGAACAGGGGCTAATGCAGGATCAACCGCCAATCGTGTTCGCGCCGAAGCCGGGCGGCGTCTGGATCGTGCTGGCGCTCGGCGTCGCGCTGCTGGCTTGCGGCATCTGGATGACGTTCGACAGCGCCACTCTGGTGTCGGTGTTCGGACTGTTTCGTGCGCCGCGCGCGTGGATCGGCTGGCCGATGGCGCTGCTCGGCCTTGTCGTCGTGCTGATGGCGGTGAACGCGCTGGCGCGCGGCCTGCCGCGGCTGGAATTGCGTGAGGAGGGCATCGTGCTGCGCGGGCGCTTCGGGGGCGCAACCCGCATCGCGTGGCGCGAGGTGGAGCGCGTCGATGTGCAGCACATGGAGACGATGGGCGCGCCGAATGTGGCCGGCACGGTGACATTCGACAGCGTCGCCATCGTTCTCACCGACGGCCGCAAGGTGGCGATCAGCGAGCTAGGCCCGGCGGAGGAGATGCGGCAGGAGATTATGGGGCAGCTTGTAAAGCTGTTAAGGCTTAACGATTTCGTTCGGCAAAGATCAATTTGGTCTTTCGCAACGAATCATCGCCATCCGCGCCCCAAAACTCGATAATGTCGAAATTCCTTCGCGCTCGTTCGCCTGCATACTGGCTAAGGTCGAGCATATAACCATCATAAACTCGATTTGGACGGTCGCGAACGGTTACGCGCGACTTGACATGATGAAGAAATTTTAGATCGACAAGTTCGGCCACGTGATCGACTTCCTCATCATCACGTAGGTCTTTGTCGATCAGAAAACAGTTAGCTTTGGAGTGATCAAGGCAAAATGCACTGACGCTAGCAAACGTCTGAAGCAATTCATCACGATCGCTGCCGGAGTCACGAGTGAAATCTTCGCGCTTTGAGCTATCGTATTCACCGGCGGCTTTGTTTACATCCTCCGCGCCGATTTTTTCACCTCGCGCAAGCTCGCCGCGTGTCGTCCGCTCTAACGCGATGTCAATCGCTCTCCGAAAAATTGACAAAAAATCACGCGCAACACCACCGCTAGCGAGTACTAATCGGTCTCTCGCGCCGTCGGTTAGGATATCTTCCAGCTTCAAGCCGGATTGTCTCGCAAACTGATCCAAAATTCGCAAAAGAAATTTCTTAGTGAGATCATATTTTTCAAGCGTGACATCTAAGTCTATGGACTCTGCATCATCTCCAATTTTCATTCCAATTGGGGGAGTTCCAAAGACGTACCATCGTGAACGATGGCGAATTGTACCGACCTTTATCCAAAGGCCAGAGCCTTTGGCTATGCGATGAAAGTAGTCAAGAACATGAGCCTGATCATTGGGTCTAATATGATAAAGATCGTCCAATAACAAAAACGAGGAACCGTCTGAAAGAGCGCTGATCTCAGTAAAAAGTTCTTTGTAAACGAGTATGTTACGGTGAAGCACTTCGATCTTGCGAGATGAATACTCGTCCTTGATTTCGTGGCTCCGTCCAGTTTTTTCGGAAGCTGACAATGACGCGTCTACACCTCCGACCGGCGTCTTTACGCTCGATCCGAGCTTCCCTTCCACATCGGCGGCATGTTCAGCTTTTTTCGTTTCCTGCCTTTTTGCTTCATCAGCCGAATGAAGCGTTGTCTTCAGAGCCTTTTCGGCGTCGCGAAGCTTAGTTGCTAGATCGGCCGCTTTATCCTTATCCAAGCTTTTCTTTGATGGCTTGGTACCGACGAGCTTTTGCCAAAATGAAGTTCGTGATGCCGGTTCAACTGCGGCCGTTTCGAGCCATTTTCTAAATTCACCGATTGCTTCGATCAACACACTTATCAATACATCGGGATAGCTATGGCCCTTAAACTTCTCCAAATCGATGTACGCATTTGGCACTCGTACTGTTGTCAGATCGGTCGAGACCTTGGCGAGTAGACTTGATTTGCCTGAGCCTCGACGGCCAAAAATAATATGATGTCTCTTGGATTTTGCGCGATTTAGTGTGTTGGGTGCCGGCTCGATGAAATATTTGACGCCTTCACGTGTCGATCTCGTCGATTCCTCAACGATTTGCGAAAGTTGCTGTACCTTCGGTGAATCTAAATCTGCCATTCCAAAATCTTCCGTCGCTCGGTTAAGTTTGTCAAATATTCCAAAAGCTTGTTATCGTCTGCTGTCTGTCGAGATGAGTACATGAACGTCCCGGTCCCCCCGCCATCATCACCCGCGCCACTCCCGGAATACCGGCACACGCCGCTGTTTCCGTTGGGCAAGGACACCACGACGTACCGAAAGCTCGAGGTGACGGGCGCGGATGGCAAGCCGCTTGCCAATGGCGGCGTCACGGTCGAGACGATGGCGGGCAAGGATGTCGTGGTGGTGTCGCGCGAGGCGATGCGCGCGCTGGCGGAAGAAGCGTTCAACGACATCAATCACCTGTTGCGGCCGGCGCATCTGCAAAGCCTGCGCAACATCCTCGACGACAAGGACGCGACGGGGAACGACAAGTTCGTCGCCTACGATCTGCTCAAGAACGCCAACATCGCGGCCGGCGGCGTCTTGCCGATGTGCCAGGACACCGGCACCGCGATCATCATGGGCAAGAAGGGCCGCCTGATCTGGACCGATGGCGAGGACGAGGGCGCGCTCGCGCAGGGCGCGCGCGACTCGTATCTGCGCAAGAACCTGCGCTATTCGCAGCTCGCGCCGATCTCGATGTTCGAGGAGAAGAACACGCGCTCCAACATGCCGGCGCAGGTCGAGATCTATGCCGAGGGTGAGGACACCTACAAGTTTCTGTTTATCGCCAAAGGCGGCGGCTCGGCCAACAAGGCGTTCCTGTTTCAGGCGACGCCGGCGATTTTGACGCATGACCGCATGATCGCGTTCCTCAAGGAAAAGATCATGACGCTCGGCACCGCGGCGTGCCCGCCTTATCACTTGGCTATTTGTATTGGCGGCACCAGCGCCGAGCTGACGATGAAGACGGTGAAGCTCGCCTCGACCAAATATCTCGACAACCTGCCGACCAAGGGCAGCGAGGACGGTCACGCCTTCCGCGATCTCGAGATGGAGCAGGAAGTGCTCAAGCTGACGCAATCGTCCGGCGTCGGCGCGCAGTTCGGCGGCAAATATTTCTGCCACGACGTGCGGGTGATCCGGCTACCGCGCCACGGCGCGTCATTGCCGATCGGGCTTGGCGTGTCGTGCTCGGCGGATCGGCAGGCGCTCGGCAAGATCACGCGCGACGGCGTGTTCCTCGAGGAGTTGGAGCACAATCCGGCGAAATATCTGCCGGACGTCGATCAGGAAAAACTCGGCGGCGAGGTGGTGAAGATCGACCTCACCAAGCCGATGAAAGAGATTCTGGCGCAGCTCACCAAATATCCGGTGAAGACGCGGCTCTCGTTGACCGGGCCGATGATCGTGGCGCGCGATCTGGCGCACGCGAAATTGCGCGAGCGGCTGGAAAGCGGGAAGGGGCTGCCCGACTACATCAAGAACCATCCGGTCTATTACGCCGGCCCGGCCAAGACGCCGACAGGCTACGCCTCCGGCGCGTTCGGGCCGACCACCGCGGGGCGGATGGATTCGTTCGTCGATCAGTTTCAGGCAGCCGGCGGCTCGATGGTGATGCTCGCCAAGGGCAACAGGTCGGCGCAGGTGCGTGACGCCTGCAAAAAGCACGGCGGCTTCTATCTCGGCTCGATCGGCGGCTCGGCGGCGAACCTGGCGCTCAACGCGATCAAGAAGGTCGAGGTGCTGGAATATCCCGAGCTCGGCATGGAAGCGGTCTGGCGCATCGAGGTCGAGAATTTCCCGGCCTTCATCGTGATGGACGACAAGGGGAATGATTTTTTCAAAGAGCTGAACCTCGGCTGACGCGGTGGACGTGACGATCAGGCGCTTCACCGAGGCCGACGCCGGGCCGGTGCGCGAGCTGTTCGCGCGGATCAATCGCCTGCTGGCGCCGCCGGAGCAGCGCGCCGCCTTCGAGGCTTACATCGCGCGCTCAATCACTGAAGAGATCGGCCGGATCGAGGACTATTATGCCGAGCACGGCGGCGCGTTCTTCGTCGCCGAGGATGCCGGCCAGATCGCCGGCATAGCCGGAATGTTCGGGCTGGAGCGCGTATCCCCACAAGCGATGGAATTGCGCCGCATGTATGTGGCGCCGGAGCTGCGGCGGCGCGGCATTGCCGGGGCGATGCTGACATTTGCCGAAGAGGAGTGTGCGCGGCGCGGTTTCACGACGCTTGAACTGAGCACCTCCGAACTGCAGCGCGAGGCTTTGGCGTTTTATCGCCAGGCCGGTTACGTGCTGGAGCGCGAGGAGGTCGCCGCGGCGGCCAGCAACAAGACCATCGGCGGCGGCATCCGGCGGTTTTATTTCAGCAAAACTCTCTAGCGGACGCGCGCCCGAATTGCAGCAGGCGATCCCGGTGGCGAATTCGCCGGAGCAGTTTGGCGCCGACATCGCTTGCGAACTGGCGCGCGGTCGACGCGGCTCACATCAAGATCAACAACTAGACGGCGCGGCGGGCTTTCAGCCGGCGTCACTCCTGCAGCGGCTTGATGTCCTTGATCTGGTACATCGTGCGGAAGCCGCAATGCGGGCAGGCGACGGAAAACTCTTCCGCGACGCGCTCGGCGTGCTCGAGCTTGATGGGCTTGCGGCATCGCTGGCAGACGACGCCATTGTTGGGACCTGCAGCGGACATGATGCGACGTACCGGCGATTGGAATCGCCGCCCCGCCGCATTTATAGCAGAGCGATGCGCAGCCGCGCCGTTACTTCGCCGTAGAAATTGCCGCAGGCTCGATCGCGAGCGCGCGCGGCGCATTGGCCGCGTAAAGCCCCGCCGTGACGACGACGATCACCGTGAAGGCGAGACCGAGCCGCACCAGACAATCCGCCATTTTATCCTCCCCTGTCGCGGCTCGAAGGCTAGGCCGGATGCCGTTGGTTAAGACACCGGACCCTGCAAACGCAGTAAACGCCGGCTGGCGGTTAACGCACCGCCCCCGGCGTTTATGGGCGGTATTGAGCGGGGATTTGCGGCGAGGATGTGGCGGACGTTAACGCGCCAAGTCCGGTCCATGCGGTGCGTGGTCCCCCGCCTTGCGGCAGTCCCGATCGGGTGGCGTGCTTCCGCCATATGGCTCCCGCTGCCAACGATCAATCTCTGCCAAAGGTGGGGAGCCCGGTTATAGGGCGGCCTCTTATCAGAGGGGACGATCCTTGGCGGGGAGTCGTCCCCGTCTCCGTAGGTCATCATGGGGAGGTACGATGCGACCTAATAACGTTAAGCGGCGTCCTCCGGTTCGCCTGGAACCGGCAGCTCGTCGCGAATGAATAACTCCGTTCGTTCGGAGCAGCGGTCACAGGTAAATGTCCGCATCTCGCCTTTGCCGTCGCCGGTGATCGCGGGCGAGCGATGAATTAGGCGAGCCTCGCCCTGACAGTGAGGGCATTTGATCGGCGTAATGTAAGTGGGCGCCGGTGGCGTGAATCTGGTGGTTTCGCTCGTTTCGCTCATGACCCGCTCCTTTCAGCTGCGAAGTCACCGCTGGAAAATTATTTTTGCGGGCGAAAGAATCAAGATTCCAAAACAGGCCAGGGCAAGATTCAAATCAGGCCACCAGGGGGTCGAAACAGGCCAGTACCCTCAAGCCGCATATATCCCCTCTAGACAAGTAGAACAGAACGTGCCACAATACATACATCCTAGGGGAACGCCTCTAGGGCGTATGGAGGGGCTAAATGCTCAAAGGTCCGAGTGTCCGTCAGTTTCAGAAGCGGTTCCCCGACGAGGATACCTGCCTAAATCACCTGATGCGCACCCGCTTCGGTGAACGGCTGACCTGCTTCAAATGCCAGAAAGAGGCGACCTACTACCGGACCAAGGGCCGCCGCTCGTTCACCTGTGAACATTGCGGTTATCAGGTCTATCCAACTGCCGGGACGCCGTTTGAAAGCACCCGGACGCCGCTGACGGATTGGTTCTACGTCATGTTCCTTTTCTGCGCCTCGCGTAATGGCGTGGCGGCGAAAGAGGTGCAGCGTCAACTCGGCGTCACCTACAAAACAGCTTGGCGGATGTGCAACCTTATCCGCAACTACATGGGCTACGTGGACGGTGACTATCCGATTGGCGGTCCCGGAAAGACGGTCGAGGCTGATGAGACATTCATCGGCGGCAAAGACGAAGCAGGTAAAGACGACAAAGCAATCGTGCTTGGCATGGTCGAGCGCGGTGGCGATGTGGTGACGCGCGTCGTGCAAGCGCGGACCAAAAGCCATCTCATTCCGCACATCGTAAAGTTCGTGAAGCCCGGTTCGAAGATCAACACGGACGAGGCTTCTAACTTCAAGCTGCTCAAGGAGCGTTATGGCTTCGACCACGAAATGGTCGATCACTCAAAGAAAGAATACGTGCGCGGCGATGTTCACACGAACTCGATTGAAGGTTTTTGGTCGAACGTGAAGCGCGGTATCAGCGGGACTTACGTCCACGTTTCGAAGAAGCATCTTCCTTCTTATCTGCGCGAGTTCGAGTATCGCCATAACCTCCGGAACGCTTCTTACCTGATGTTTGATTGTCTGCTGGCGGCTTTCCCGAAGGTTCGGGTTGGGTAGCCATCATTCGAAGAAGGCGATCAAATCGCTGCATTATCGCCTTTGGGTTTTGCGTCATCGGTTTTTATCTGATTGTAAATTCGCGCGAGACGGAAAAGCCTCATGGACGCCGCTAACGCCAATATAACGGCATAGGCAAATAAAAGTGAGCCGATTGCTCCGGTTATTTTTCCACCCCATGCTGCCCCAATCATCGCCACGATTAGTGCGGCAGATTGCACGATGATGAAGTGAACAAATGAGACTACCACACCGAGATATCTTGATTTTGCCTCGGTCTGATTTTTCAGAAGATCGAGGGATACCTGCCCGAACGATAAAATAATTGCGAACGCTCCAACAGAAAAACCCAACAAATTCGGAATTGAACCGAGCGCAAGAGATGCCCACTTATCGTTGTCCCACCAAAGCGGATAACAAATTAGCGCGGTGAGAACGGACAAGTGAAAGTACGGCGAAAATACTAAAGCGGCGGTGCCGCCGTACAATTTCCAATAGACGTATAGAATATCGAACAGCGATTTATATTGTTTCATGCATCGCCCCGATCTTCGTCTTCCGCTTCAACGTCATTTTTGTCTTTGATGTAAGCGATCATTTTATCGAGGCTGTCTTCGCCATCGCCGTACACCACGGTATGGTCCTTCGGATGTGTCTCGGTATTGACGTGAACTGGCTGGTTAGTGGTGGGGTCTTTGCCCCAACCTTCCGCCACACCGTATCTTGCCGCCAAATGCGCCAGTTTTTTCGTGAGCGCGTTGGGAATGATGCTCTTTACGCCAGGGGCCTTGATGAAGGTTTCTTCCTTGACCCCGACGTTTTGCATGTTGAGTTCAGCCAATACTGAAGACTCAAAATCGTCGTCATCGGGATTAGGTCGATAAATTTGGATAAACAGCTTGCGCAGTTTGTTTAGGCCAAGAATTTTATTTACCGCGTCGTCGTCGGCCACGACGAACGCATTAATTTCGTCAAACTTCCCCGCAAGTTCTGAACTTTGAAACAGCTTATTTAAGGCTTGGCAAAACGCCTTCGCGCTTAGATGCCCCTTCAATTCGCTGTACTTTTCGAAATAAAAGCGATGTTTTCTAACATCGAAAATGTATCGGAAATGCCGGAACTCTGGGACCAGATGTCCGGGAATGTTGACAGCCTTCAAGTCTTCATCAGTGGCCTCTGCGGCCCGGACGGTGTTGAGCCATGGATCGTCAAAGTTGAACTTTGAGAAGACAAAGATGCGCCCAGTGATTGCATTGGGGAGTCTTTCGTCTTCAAGAGAGCGGCAATTGCCAATCTCTAGGTATCGCTGCCCGTGATACGGGGCCTGAACCTTCTCTTTGCATAAAGTTTCAACGGCCTCGATGTACGTATCGAGACTGTGCGGTTGCGAGACGATGTTAATTTCGCCCATCAGCAAACGCTTTTTCGTGCGCCGCCGTTTTTTCGGCTGGTCGGCCATACTCTGATTCCCCCATCAGATTGTGGCCCGAAAGTGCCACAACCGACGAATGTCTGGCTACTTGTTTCTGGGGGATATATATGCCTCAAGCTCGGTACTGGCCGAAATAGGCCACCCGGAACTCCAAACTAGGCCACTCACATACATGTGACTAAAAAGTCACGCTTTTGGAGGACCTAAATCCTTCCAGCTTCATTGTTTTGACACCACCTATCACCATGATAGGTGAACGGGGATGTTAGCCCCGCTGGTCGAGATAGAGGAGCCATGGACGCCTGCACAGGCTACCGAACGGATTCGACACATCGCCAGTGGGCCGCTCGACCTCTCATACAAGAGCCATGCTCTGGAGCAGCTAGAGGAGCGAGAGCTTATCGCTAGCGATCTCATCTACCTTCTGAAAAACGGCTTCGTTTACCAGGAGGCGGAGGCGGCGACGAGGAAGCCTTATTGGAAGTACCAGATGCAATGCAAAACACCGAACTCAAAAAACCGGGAAGTGCGAGCCGTAATCATCCCGGATTGGAAACGAAAGGGAATCAAGCTGGTCACGGTCATGTGGGCCGACGAGCCCATGATGAAAAAGTAAAAGTAACGGGGGTCAAAATGGCAGCCTATCACTACAGGGAGTGCGGGCTAGATAACGTCACTATCGATGGCGTCGTACCTTGTCAGGACGACGATGGTGACGAGGTCATCACTATTCCAAATATCACCGGACTACATCGTGAGATTGCTAGTGCCATCGTCCAACACAAGGCGGGTATTAGCGGAAAAGAGTTGCGCTTCCTGCGCACCGAAATGGGTATGACGCAAGCGGAGCTTGCGAATGTCGTGCATCACGACACGCAATCCATCGGACGATGGGAGCGTGGAGAAGTTCCTATTGATCCGAGTGCGGAGGTGCTTATCCGACTGCTCGCTGTTGAGCGCCTCGACTTGAAAGCAACGGCAGATAGCCTTGAAGAGTTGAGCCGTTGGTGTGTATCCAAGGCGGCACCCCAACCTATCAAAATTGACGGCAACGATCCCGCCAATTACCGACTCCTCGAAGCGGCATGAAAGGAAAGCCGCCTACAATGGCGGCTTTCCTCCTTCTACTACCCGGAAGCGTTTGCGACGATCCGGCGCGGTCGTTACCGGCGTGATCGGTTGAGTTGAAATCGCGGCATCGAGCAAGTCGCCAATCGTCCAAACGCGATCAGCAACGCCAAGTGCCTGAGCCGGAGTCGAACGCAACGTCTCATGCACTCGGCAGAGATTGTAGTGCGCGACGTACAGCGACACGGCGGCGCAATGTGCCTCAAGCTTTTTGCTAAAGCCGTTGCTCAGTCGCGCGAAACGCTTTGAACCCATACGGATTGAAAGATTGCTGCGCTCAACGTAGCTGGTCGAAATCTGCGCGGGGACGCCGCTTACTACATCGTACTCTACAGCTACTACCTGAGCCGGTGAGTAGCGCCGCGCGGCTTCCTTCGTGACAAGGTGCGTTACGCTGTACGTCTTGTTGACCGTGCCGTGCGCGATGCGATTGCCGAACTCCGCGCGGATTGCGTTCTTGTACGGCAGGAATCCGTCCGTCGAAATTTCCGGCGAACCAATCACGCGCTGGCGCAGGTCCGCGATAAATTCGTGCGTGTTGCCGCTGTCACGCTTGCCAGTGCGGTACGCGATGATCGCGCGCGACGAAGCAGCCAAACCGATGAAGGTGTATTGGTCGCCAACGGCGGCAGCGGCCAACTCGTTCTTGTTCACGCGCGCTTGTTTCTTGGCGACATATGCCCACAGTTCGTCCAGCTCGCAGCGGTTGACGCGAAGGCCGACCATCATGCGGTCGTGCAGCTCAGCAGCGCCGCGCCCGACTTTGAGGGCGAGGGCAGCAACGGTGCCACGGTTGACGCCGGTAATGCGGCTGACAGCGCGGATGCCTAAGCCGTCGCAAAGCGCGGCAATGGCGGCAATCTGCTTATCGCGGGGGAGTACGTTCATGAAGCTCATCCTTCACGGTTTGAAGGGGTGAGCCGAAGCGACTCTGGCGGGTACGCCCTGCAAGGCGTATATTGCTCAGATGGTCTTTCGCTTCGGGCTCATCCCCGGGGTGATTGATCGGGGTCGCTGAGGCTGCAACCGCAGCGGCCCCACTGATTAGACGCTGGTGGAAGCGGTGAGATTCGAACTCACGGGACCCTGCGAGGGGGTTGGACGCCCAAAGGTCCGCCGAGGGGTAAGCTCGGTGCGATAGGCCGCTCTGCCACGCTTCCGGAATGAAAAAGGCCCCGCCCGCAGTGATGCAGGTGGGGCCTTTCTCGTTGTGCATATCCAGCGCCATGAACGATATTATATGCTTGCATTTTTATGACGCAAGCATATTCTTGCAGCCTGTGGATGCAAGCATGGAGCGGATTCATGAGTGACGCGCCAAAGGACGAAGCCAAGCAGGCCGGTGGTTACGCGCGCGCTAAGGCCCTGACCAAAGCAGATCGCAGCGCTATCGCCCGACGGGCTGCGCTAGCGAGGTTTGGTAAGGACCTACCGCGCGCCGTGGCTGAAGGCGTTTTACAGATCGGAAACGTCAAACTGGCCTGCGCCGTTCTTGATGACAAAGAAAACACCCGAGTGTTCTCGCAAGAGGGGTTCTTGACCGCCATCGGTCGTGCAGGGAAAGCCAAAGGTGGCGAAGGGGCCTCGGTCGACGGAAAGCCAGCTTTTCTGCGCGCTCAGAATCTGGAGCCCTTTATTTCCAGTGACTTAGTTGGGTCGACAACACCTGTCGAATTTATCCCGTGGAAAGGGCCTGGCTATCAGGGGCGCGCCTTTGGATACAAAGCGTCATTGCTGCCCGGTGTGTGCTGGGTCTATCAGGACGCAATGGTCGCCGGAAAATTGACCGCAAAGCAGCAGCATATCGGCGTGGCCTGCCAATCCCTTCTCAAGGCGCTTACCAACTACGCGATTGAGGATCTTGTCGATCGAGCGACGGGCTTCGACGACATTCGGAAGCGGGACGCGATCTTCCGCATTTTGGAAAAATGCGTGAGCCCGGAAAAGCTAACTTGGGTCAAAATGTTTGACACTGATTTTTACAGGCAAGTATTCCGGCTTAATAAGTGGGCGTTTGACCCGGAAAAAACGGCTCGACCGGCGGTCCTCGGCCACTGGACAAACAATATTTATGATCGGTTGGCCCCGGGGGTTAAGCCTGTTCTGCACGCTCGCGTGAAACGTAACGCCTCCGGCAGACCCACCGAAAAGATGACGCAGTATCTGACGGCGGAGGATGGCAAGCCGCGCCTGAAGGAAATGTTGGAAGGTGTGAAGGCGATAATGCGGCTATCAAAAGACAAAAGTGACTTCTGGGAAAAAATGGACGTTGCATACCCCAAGCATCCTAAGGTCAATGTTGACGAGTTGATTTTGCCTTTTGACGATTTGCCGATGCTTGCAAAGCCAAAGAAAGAGGCCGCCGGTTAGGGCGGCCTCAAGCTTATCCGGCGACACTAAGCATCGAGGGCTTCTTACAGTCCACGCACTCAAACGTCCGTTCCTCGCCTCCATCGATTGGAGATCGCCTCATCAGAATCGCCTTGCCACCGCAGTTGGGACAGGTGATCGGAGTGATGTAAGCAGGTTCGGTCGGACTGAATGTGGTTTCGGCTGGTGCCATGACGGCTCCTTCCTTGCAGTGCAGGCGGGAGCGTTACAGAACTCTCAGTCACCGACGCCCGGGGCAGAAATATTGCCAGCCGGTGATCCGGGAAGCCTGCGCCTTTCAGCGGAGGTTGTCTCTGTAAAAAAGACATAGAGGCGAAACTAAATCGCGTCAGTGACGCGTACCTTCCGCTGGCTTCGCGGACGGCAGCTCTACATCCATCCTGAGGCCGCCTTTGCGTTCAGTGCTGGCGATAAGTTCGCGCCACTGGCGGGCAATCTCTTCAAATTTTTCGCGGATGACAGAGTCGGTGGTGCCTTTAGCCCACTCTTCGGCTTCCTCGGCTCGTTTCCGGTATTCTTCGGCCTTGGAACTCATTCCTGAGCAATACCCTCATTTTCAAAATAGGCCACTCACGTTTTTAAATCAGGCCACTAGGGGGTCGAAACAGGCCAGTACCTCAAGCTCGAAAAGAACATATTGCGAACGGAGAACAAATAGTGTACATTCTTCCCATGCTCGATTCCGGCCTCCGCCGGCCGATCTTCCGTATGTCGGAGGGTCGAATCCCTCCATAAGGAGAGTTAAATGGGCCAGCCTGCACTGCG
>DASZXA010000047.1:0-24846 GCA_035546455.1 Pseudolabrys sp. | reverse complement strand
ATCGCGGCCGCGCGCTGTTGACACGGGAGCGCGCTCCGGCGGCGAAGTCGGAGTCGCTGGTCGATCTTTGCGAGCCTCTTCTTTCAGGGCGTGGCGAGGCGTCCGGCGTGGCGCTGGCGGCCGATATCCTTGCGCAATACGACAAGCTGACCACCGGGCCGCGCATCGCGTTTTTCGAGGCGCTGGCGACCCGGTTCGGCTCCGACACCGAACGCATGAAGACTGCGATCGCGGCTTGGGAAAGCAAGCCGGGCGATGGCACCGCCGCCGAGCTTCACGCGGCGTCCGAGCCGCGCCGTCAGGAATTGTTCCGCCGGCTCAATCTGGCGCCGGGCGGCACCCGGGCGCTGGTCGCCATGCGCGAGCAGGTCATGGACGTGCTCGATCGCCGCCCTGAGCTTGCCGCGCTCGACAACGATTTCGTCCACCTGTTCTCGTCATGGTTCAACCGCGGCTTCCTGGTGCTGCGGCACATCGACTGGTCGACGCCGGCGGCGATCCTGGAAAAGATCATCCGCTACGAGGCGGTGCATCAGATACGCGATTGGGACGACCTGCGCCGCCGCATCGACCCGCCGGACCGCCGTTGCTTCGCGTTCTTTCACCCGGCGCTCAACGACGATCCGCTGATCTTCGTCGAGGTCGCGCTCGAAAAGGACATCCCGGGCGCGATTGCGCCGATCCTGGCGAGCGGCCGGCAGGAGTTCCTGTCGCCCACCGATGCACGGACTGCGGTGTTCTATTCGATCTCCAATTGTCAGCGCGGGCTCGCCGGCGTGTCGTTCGGCAATTTCCTGATCAAGCAGGTGGTCGAGGACCTGTGCCGCGAGCTGCCAAAGCTGTCGACTTTCGTCACGCTGTCGCCGGTCACCAATTTCGCCGCATGGCTCAAGGGCGAGCTGGCCAGCGAGCAATCGCGCGCGATCAGTGCGGAAGACCGCGCGATATTTGCGCTGCTCGACCAGAATCTGTGGTGGACCGATCCGGTTGTGTTCGACCGGCTCAAGGATCCGCTGCTGCGCGCTGCCGCGCACTATTTCCTGAAGGCGAAGAACCGCCGCGGCCTGCCGCTCGACGCGGTGGCGCGTTTCCACCTCGGCAACGGTGCCAGGCTGCAGCGCATCAACTGGCTCGGCGATACCTCGGAACGCGCGCTCAAGCAGGCGCACGGCGTGATGGTGAATTACCTCTACGATCTCGATCACATCGAGAAGAACCACGAGGCCTACGCGGAAGCCCATGAAGTCGTCGCGTCATCGGCGGTGCAGCGGCTTCAGCGCCCGTCGCTCGAGCTGGTGCCGGTCGCCGGTTAGCTCGATTTGCCGTAAACCGGCACGATCGCGCCGCGCGTCACTCGATTATCGGGTGAGGCGAGGAACAGGATGGTCTGCGCGACCTCCTCGACCTTCGGCCATTTGTCGAAATCGGCTTTCGGCATGTCCTTGCGGTTAACCGCCGTGTCCATGATCGAGGGCGCGACCGCATTGACGAGGATGCCGTCTTTCGCGACTTCCTCCGCCAGTGCCGCCGTCATCGCCGCGACCGCCGCCTTGCTGGCGCCGTAGGCCGACTGGCTGGCGCCGAGCCGCCATTCCAGCGCCTGGCGTGCCGCGACATTGACGATCCGGCCGCCGTTTCCACCCATCGCCTTGATGGCGGCGCGGCAGCACAGGAAGGCCGACACGACGTTCATGTTGAGCTGCTTCAGCAGCGCGGCCTTGTCAGTGTCGCCGATCGGCGCCCACAGATAGCCGCCGGCGATGTGGATCGAGGCCCACAGCGGCGCAATGCCGTTATAGAGTTTGGCCACGTCGCCTTCGTCGGACAAATCCTTCACCGCGACGAGCGAGACCTGCTTGTGGTCGCGGTGCGCAAAATTTCCGGCGTCGTGCTCGTCACGATAGGGAACGACGCAACGCGCGCCGGCCTTGAGCAATACATCGACAACGGCGGACCCGAGCGCGCCGGTGCCGCCGGTGACCACCACGGTGCGGTTTGAAAAATCGCTCATCCTCGTCCGCG
Source organism: Pseudolabrys sp. (assembly GCA_035546455.1). Taxonomy (GTDB): domain Bacteria; phylum Pseudomonadota; class Alphaproteobacteria; order Rhizobiales; family Xanthobacteraceae; genus Pseudolabrys. The sequence goes on along the minus strand of DASZXA010000047.1, from coordinate 22,824 downwards.
CTTCACGCGCATCGGCAGGACCTGGAACTCGATCCAGTTGGCAATCTCGCCGGTGCGCAGCTTCTTGTCGAGCACATTCTTGTTGATGCCGTGCCGCCACGCCAGCCTTTTATCGTCAGGATTTTTATCCAGCGCATCGAGGTCTTCGGAAAATTGCCTGATGTCGGCGGTGTCGAGAAAAAAGCCTTCCTCGATCAGCCGCGTCCCGATCCGCCGCACGATCGCCGCGACTTCGGACAGCGGATATTCCGGATGATACTGCACGCCCCAGGCGGTCGATTGGCCAGCTTTGAGTTCGATCGCCTGCACCTGCGAGATCGCATTGCTCGACAGCAGAATGGAGCCCGGCGCCATCGTCACGACCTCGTCGAGGTGGACGGTCGGTGCGTTGAAGACGTCGGCCTTGCCGGCATACATCGGATGCTTGCGGCCGGCCTCGGAGAGACGAATGCTGCGGCCGAAGCCGATCTCGCGGCCCGCGGGGTTTTTGCGCACCGCGCCGCCGGCTGCAGTCGTGATGACCTGGAGGCCCCAGCAAGAGCCGAACACCGGCGTGCCGGTCTCGAAGATCGCCCGCACCAGATCGATCTGCCGCTGCACTTCGGCGCCGTTGTTGTAGATGTGCAGCGATGAGCCGGTGATGGTGACGCCATCATAGCCTTCGAGCGATTGCCCTTCCGGCAGCTTGGCCGACAAGTCCGCCGGATAGCAGGCATCGACATGGGCGCCGGGCAATAATTCCCGCAACAGGTTTGCGTAGTTTTCGCTGGCCGGCATGCCGCCCGCGGCAAGGTGCTCGGCCATCGTCTGTGGCGAGTTACCTTCGATGACAAGCAAGCGGGGGGAGGGCATGCGGATTAAAGAGATAGAGCCGTTTCGGCGGCCAATAAGCCGTCTTGTGCCGCCCCGGTATGGCGAAGGCGTGGCGGATTAGCAACCCGGCAAGGATTCTCGTGCGATCTAGGGTTATCGCTGCCTTGAGATAGGGCGCGCCCGCGCCCATTGTCACTGCCATCGGACGAATCGAACCACATGGCTGATTTCGATCTCGCCATCATCGGCGGCGGCGTCAATGGGACCGCGATTGCCCGGGACGCCGCCGGACGAGGCCTGCGCGTCCTGCTGGTCGAGCAGAACGACCTCGCCGCCGGCACGTCGTCGGCCTCCAGCAAGCTGATCCACGGCGGGCTCCGTTATCTCCAGCATGCGGCATTCCGCCTGGTACGCGAGGCGCTGTCCGAGCGCGAGGTGCTGCTGCGGATGGCGCCGCATATCGTGCGCCCGCTGCGTTTCATGCTGCCGCCGATCGGCGGCTTTCTCGATGCCGCCAAGCTGCGCACCGGCCTGTTTATCTACGACCGGCTGGCCGGTCGCGACATTCTTCCCGGCACCTGCACGGTCGATCTCACTCACCATTCGGTCGGGCAGCCGCTCAAGCGCACCTTCCGCTACGGCTTCGAGTATTCCGATTGCTCGGTCGACGATGCCCGCTTCGTCGTGCTGATGGCGATGGATGCCAAGGAGCGCGGCGCCGATATCCGCACCCGTACCCGTTGCATCCGAGCCGATCGCCACGAGAACTGGGAGCTGGTGCTGAGCAATCGCGGCCGCCGGCAGACCGCCAGCGCACGCGTGCTCGTCAACGCGGCCGGACCCTGGATCTCGCAGGTCGCCGAAATTTCGATGCGGCATCCGCTCAAGGAAGGCATACGCCTCGTCAAGGGCAGTCACATCGTCGTGCGCCGGACCTTCCTGCATGACCGCGCCTACACGCTCGAAGCGCCTGACGGGCGGGTGGTGTTCGCCATTCCATTTGCCAAGGACTTCACGCTGATTGGCACCACCGATCAGCCTTTTGTCGGCGACCTCGCCTCGCCGGCGCCGAGCGCAGACGAGATCATCTATCTCTGCAACGCGGTGAACCGGTTCTTCCGTCTGCCGGTGTCGCCGGATGAAGTGGTGTGGGCTTACGCCGGTGTGCGGCCTTTGCACGACGACGGCTCGAAGAAGCCGGAAGATGTTACCCGCGACTACATGCTGGTGCTCGACGAGCGCTTCCGCGAAGCGCCAGCCCTCACGATTTATGGCGGCAAGATCACCACCGCGCGGCGGCTCGCCGAGGAGGCGATGTCGCGCATCGCGCATTTCTTCCAGTTGCGTTCGGCCTGGACGGCGCGATCGACATTGCCGGGCGGCGATTTCGAGCCGAACCAGTTCGACCGGCAGGTTCAGGATGCGCGCGGCCGCTGGCCGTTCCTCGACGAGACGCAGGCGCATCGCATGGTCGCGGCCTATGGCACGCGGCTCGAACGCATCCTCGGCGGTGCGACCAATCTCGATCAGCTCGGCCCGCAGTTCGCCGGTGGGGTCACAGCCGCCGAGGTCGATTACCTGATCGAGCACGAATGGGCGCAGACCGCGGAGGACGTGCTGTGGCGGCGCGGTAAATCCGGTCTGCTCGCCACGCCGGACGAGAGCGAAGCGCTCGCCGGATTCATCAGCAAAAATGCGGCCTGAGCGGCCGCGTGGTTACCGCCCGGTAAAGCGCGGCCACGAAATTTATCATACCGTTTTACGGCATTCTCACGCGTCCATGATCTAACCGAAGTGCCGAAAAGGCGACAACGGGTGACCGGATGCTGGACCCAGTTTTGCAGGCGCGGCAATTCGCCCACACCAAGGTCTTGGTGGTGGATGACGAGCATTACATGCGCAAGGTCGTCCGCACATTGCTGATGAGCCTCGGCGTGCGGACGATCTACGAGGCGTCGAACGCGCTGTCCGGACTCGATGTCATTCGCACCATGGCGCCGCACGTCGTCATCGTCGACTGGCAGATGCCCGGCCTCGACGGCCGCGGCTTCGTGCGCATGGTGCGCTCGCCTGAAACGTTCCCGTATCCCGATGTCCCCATCATCATGCTGACGGCGCACAGCGAACGCTCGCGCGTCATCGAGGCGATGGAATGCGGCGTCCACGAATTCCTGCTCAAGCCGGTGTCTTCCAAGGCGTTGGCCGACCGCCTCACGGCGGTGCTGAACAATCCGCGCAAGCTGGTCCGCAAGGGCGCCTACTACGGCCCCGAGCCCCGCAAGCCCAAGCCCGCGAATATTGACGACAATATCTTCATGCTGAACTAGTCTCGGTCCCGCGCCGCTTGTCCGGCGCTGCATTGGGATCGTTGTGGCGGGCGCTCTTCTCGCAATCGATCAGGGCACGACCTCGACCCGCGCCATCGTATTCGACGCGGGCCTGACGCCGCTTGCCAGTGCGCAGCTCGAGCTGCCGCAGATTTATCCCGAGCCCGGCTGGGTCGAGCACGACCCGGAAGAGATCTGGACTGCGACGGTCGAAACCGTCCGCGCGGCCATGGCGAAAGCCGGCCTGACCGCATCGGGCGTCGCCGGCATCGGCATCACCAACCAGCGCGAAACGACGGTGGTGTGGGACCGCGCCACCGGCAAGCCCATCCACAACGCCATCGTCTGGCAGGATCGCCGCACGGCTACGTTATGTGACCGGCTCCGGTCGGAGAATCACGAAGCCGCGTTCACGGCGAGAACCGGCCTGCTGCTCGATCCGTATTTCTCCGGCACCAAGATCGCGTGGGTGCTCGACAACGTCGAAGGCGCCCGCGCGGTGGCGGAAGCGGGCAGACTTGCCTTCGGCACCATCGACAGCTTCCTGATCTGGCGGCTCACCGGCGGCCGCGCGCACGTCACCGATGCCACCAATGCCGCGCGCACCTTGCTGTTCGACATTGGCTGCGGCGAATGGGACGGCGAACTCGCCAGATTGCTGCGCGTGCCGGTGAGCCTGTTGCCGCAGGTGCGCGACTGTTGCGGTGAATTCGGCGTCACCGACCCAAATTTGTTCGGCGGCCCGATCCGCATTCTCGGTTGTGCCGGCGACCAGCAGGCGGCGACGGTCGGGCAGGGCTGCTTCTCGCCCGGCATGGTGAAATCGACTTACGGCACAGGCTGTTTCGCGGTGCTCAACACCGGCTCGGAGCGCGTCGCGTCGAAGCGGCGGCTGCTGACCACCGTTGCCTACCAACTCGACGGCAAGCGCACTTATGCGCTGGAGGGCTCGATCTTCGTCGCCGGCGCCGCGGTGCAGTGGCTGCGCGACAAGGTGCGCCATATCGGGAAGGCGAGCGATCTCGATGCGCTCGCCGCGCAAGCCGATCCGGCCGAGCAGCTTTATCTGGTGCCGGCCTTTGTCGGTCTCGGCGCGCCGTGGTGGGACGCGCAGGCGCGCGGCGCCGTGTTCGGTCTTACCCGCAATAGCGGTGCGCCCGAGCTGGCCCGCGCTACGGTCGAGGCGGTAGGCTACCAGACCCGCGACCTGATCGAAGCGATGCATGCCGATTGGCCATCATCCGCGCATGCAGCGACGGCGCTGCGCGTCGATGGCGGCATGACCGCGAGCGACCTGACGATGCAATTCCTCGCCGATATTCTCGCCAGCCCGGTCGATCGCCCCGTGGTGCTGGAAACCACCGCGCTCGGGGCCGCTTATCTCGCCGGCCGTGCCGCTGGCCTGTGCCCTGATCTCGATGGCTTTGCCAGAAGCTGGAAACGCGAGCGCCGCTTCGATCCGCGCATGCCGGAAAGCGAGCGGGCACGAAAATGGGCCGGCTGGCAGGATGCCGTCCGGCGCACGCTCACGAAAGCCCACCCCTGAAAGGCTTTTCGCGTTTTACGCCTTGTTCACGCAATGGTGCTGACATCCGGGCCCGATGTCAGGATCGTCGCGGAATGATTGAGGCCAGGCACGTCGAATTTCGCATCCAGCAGCTTCGCGTGCTGGTGGTCGAAGACAACGCCTTCATGCGCAAGATGGTGCGCAGCCTGCTCACCAATATCGGCGTCAAGAAAGTCTATGAAGCCGCCGATGGCATCGCGGGTCTGGAGCAGATCCGCGCGGTGGCGCCCGACGTCATCGTGCTCGACTGGGAAATGCCCTTGCTCAACGGGCCGGAGCTGGTGCGGATCGTCCGCTCGCCCGGCGTATTTCCGACGCCCGATATCCCGATCATCATGCTCACCGCTTATGGCGACCGCAATCGGATCGTCGAAGCCATCAAGCTCGGGGTGAACGAATTTCTCTGCAAGCCGGTATCGGCCAAGATGCTGACAGACCGGTTGATCTCGATCTTCGCAAAGCCGCGCGCCAACGTGCGGCTTGGCGATTATTACGGGCCGGAGCCGCGCAAGCTGGTGCTCGACGACGAGCCGGCCGCGAACTGAGCACCGCCGCTATTGCTGAGCCTTCGGCGCTTCTTCGGCGGCGGGCGGAAGCGGCTGGCCGGTCAGCTTCTCGATGGTCGAGCGCACCGCATCCTGCGAGCGGCGATTGCGCACCGCATTGAGCAAGGGCGCTGCCGCACCGGATCGCCGGATCAGGATTTGCGCATCCGGCAGGACAACCGGATCGTCCCACGATCCCTGCACGACGAACGGCAGCTCGAAGCCGGTGTTGGTATTCGGTGACAGCAGGACGGCGGTGCCGGTCAGGTCGAGATTGCGGGCCGGGATCGACGCCGAGCCCGCCACCGCGACGCGCACCGCGGGTCCGTCGATCTTCACATCGTCGACCGCGACCTTGCCGTTCACGATCTTCAGCGAGATCGCGACGTTCTTGTAGGGCGTCCGCCCGGTGTGAAGTTCTGAGCCGGCCGACAACGGACGCCGTTCGAGCCGTTTCAGCAATTGTTCCACGTTGAGCCCGACCAGGGCGCCGGATGAGCCCGACAGCGTCGCGGTGCCGTTCAGGGTGCGCGTGACCGCCAGGATGCTGTCGCCTTTACCTTCCACGGCCAGCTCGATGTTGCCCTTGCCTTCGAGCCGCCTGATGTCGAACAGTTGGTTGAGGCAGGTGTCGAGATCGACGTCGGCGAAGTGCAGCTCGGATTTGACGTCGATGCCCTTCATGACATTCGCGAGCACGATCGTGCCCTTGATGGTGCCGCCGAACGCCTGGGATTCGCCGATTGTCATCGAGAGATCGCCGTCGCGCAGATTGGCCGAAACGGCGGTGCGGCCGAGCTTCGCGTCCGCCAGCACGACGTTGCCCGCTGACAGCCGCAGGTCGACGTCAAAGCTCGACATGCCGTCGAGCGATACGCGCCCGTCGTTCCATTCGCGCTGGTTGTTGCTGACGAAATGGATCGCCGACGTGTAGGGGCGAAGGTCGAGGCTGTCCGCCGCCAGCGTTCCCTGCAACGTGCGCCGGCCGTCGACGGCGAAGGCGAGCACGCCCTCGGCGCGGTTCTTGTCGAGCTCGATGTTGACACCCGACAGCGCGATCGTGCCGCCGACCACGCTGGCATCCGCCTTGAGCGCGAAACGTTCGAAGCCGGCGCCCGGGAGCGGCTGTTGTCCGGCCCAGGTCAGCGCTTTGCGCAAAGAGGGAGAGTCGGCGACCAGCGTGCCGGCGACTTTCAGCGTCGGCTGCGTCCCGATCGATCCGTCAAACGCGATCTTGCCGGGTGCGCCGCCCATCCGCAGTTTCAGACCGCTCGTCTTGCCGGCCAGTGCCGCGGTGAAGTCCGCCAGTGTCACGCTCACGTCGATCGGCTGGTCGTGCCATTGGAATTGGCCGGTCGCGCCGAAGCTGCTCGAGATCGAAGGCCACGCAAGCGACAGCGCCACACGGTCGAACTGCTCGACGATGTTATGCACGTGATCGCGCAGGATCACCTTGCCGTCGTCGATGCGGATCGCCGAGAACGATGGCGGCGTCGGCCCCGCGGACAGTTGGCTGTGGCCCAATGAATTCAGCAGTTGCGTCCAATTGGAGCGGCCATCGTCGCCGAGATTGACCGTGATGGTCGGCCGTTCGAGCCGGATCTCGCCGGTTTCGACGTGGCCGATCAGAAGCGGGAAGAAGCGCAGGCTTGCGGTCAGCCGCTGCGCGGTCAGGGCGGTCTGGCGGCCTTCGCCGAGCGAGACGTCCTCGAAGGTGATGGTGCCGAACGGGAACAGGCTGACGGTCGACGGCCCCCGGAAGATCGGATCAAGCCCGGTCGCCTCTCGAATCTCGGCCTTGGCCTGCTCGCGTGCGGAATCGGCCGACACCAGCATGGAGATTGCCGTGAGGCCGCTCGCCGCGACAAAGGCCAGGGCGGCCAAAGGCAGGCCCAGCCATTTAAGGGCAGTCACCGTCTTCAAGAGGGGGTTCCAAGCGTTTTCGTGTCGAAACTTACGACATCGACCTTCCCAGTGCCACGGTGGCGGGCCTCTGTGACCCTTTCAAGGCTTGTGGCCGGATGCGGTTAATCCGCAGGTGTGGCTTGGGCTCGCGCGAACTGGTCAGCCGGCACCGCCGCGACTTCGGCGATCAGCTTGTTGATAATCGCCTGACCGAACGAGTCGAAATCCTTCGCCTCCATGACGAAGGCGCCGGGGCCGCCCATCACGTTCTCGCGGTAATAGTGGGCAAGCCCGCCCGGCGGATTGGTGTGCTCGGGATTCCACGGCAGCGGATGCTCGCTGAGGATGGCCAGGCCGTTGATGGTGACGCCGGCATTGACCGCCTCGTCACGCGCCTGATGAAGGTCCGGGCCGGAGTTGTTGGTGCCGTCGCCCGAAACGTCGATGGTGCGCCGCTTGGCCTCAAATGGCGCGCGCGGAAACTGCGCCAGCGCGAACGAGATGCCGCTGCTGATCGAGGTGCGATCGGCGAACGAGCGTGGAGTCTCCAGCAGCCGGTCGCCGAATTGCTGCGCGGCTTTCGGGCCGTCGATCATCGTCCAGTCGATCACGACTTTCTGCGAGCTGATCCCCGACCATTCAACCAGGCAAACTGCGATGCGCCCGCTCGGGCCCGACGTGATGGCCTTGAGCACGCGTGGATCGGCCAGCGCCGCCGCATAGCCCTCGCGCTGCAACTGGAATTTGCGCGCATCCACGCTGCGGGACACATCCGCCGCCAGCACCAGAAGAAGGTCGACACGTTCTGCTGCGATCAGCGGCCGAAGCGGCGCGATGGCCAGAGCGAGAATCGCAAGCAGGAAACCGAAACGCCGCACCATCGCCGCCTTTCCGCGCCGTCCAACGGGGACGACGGTCGCAGGGCGGAGTTTAGCGGGATCGCCGGCCGTTACGCCAGCACCCGCGCCGCCGGAAATGCGATCTCGACCATGGTTCCGTCGTGCAGCGCGCTGCTGATCTTGAAAGTGGCCTGGTTGGCCTCGGTCAGCGCTTTGGTGATCGGCAGCCCCAGTCCGGTGCCGCTCGAACCCCAGCGCGACGCGGTGGCCAGTTGACGGAACGGTTCCAGCGCGGCCTTGAGTTCCTGGTCGCTCATGCCCTCGCCGGTGTCGCGCACGCGCAGCACGACTTCCTGCGCATCCGTCACCGCCGTCGAGACGATGATTTGCGCGCCGGCGCCGGTGAACTTGATCGCGTTCGACAGCAGGTTGAGCACGATCTGGCGCACCGAGCGCGCATCGGCGACCACCTGCGGCAGGTTCTGCGCCAGCGACGAGCGGATGATGACCTTCTCGCGGTTCGCCTGCTGCTGCATGATGGCGACGCATTGCTGCGTGAGATCGTTGAGATTGACGCTGGCGAAGTTGAGTTCGAGCTTGCCCGCCTCGATCTTCGACAGGTCGAGCAACTCGTTGAGCAGCGAAATCAGGTGACCGCCGGAAGTATGGATGTCGCGCAGGTAGTCGCGATAGCGGTCGTTGCCGATCGGCCCGAAGCGCTCCTCCAGCATCACTTCCGAGAAGCCGATGACGGCGTTGAGCGGCGTGCGGATTTCGTGGCTGATCTTGGCAAGGAAATCCGATTTGGCCGCCGAGGCGCTCTCGGCGGTGCGCCGTGCGCTGATCAGGTCGCCCTCGGTGCGCTTCCATGCGGTGATGTCGCGGAACACGGCGCAGAGTTTCTCGCCGCCCTCGATCGCGCCGATCGACATGTGCAGTGGGATCATGCCGCCGCCCCGCACGCGTGCCGTTACTTCGAGGCCGGTGTTCATCAGTGCGTCGCTGCCGCCGCGGCCGATGCGGTCGAGATAATCGAGCGCCGCCTTCCTGCTTTCCGGCGCGAACAGGTCGCCGAACGTGATCTCGTCGAACTCGGCCTGCTCCATGCCGAACAGCGATTCCGCGCCGTGGTTGGCCGACAGGATTCGCTGGCCCCGGTCGATCAGCAGGATGCCGTCGGTCGCCGTATTGAGCACCGCCTTCAGCTCGCGGTTCTCGGTCTGGATCTGCTGGGTTTTGAGATCGTCGGCCGCGGCTGGTTGCGCCGGCGCCGCGGTGTTGAGCATCAGCACCAGCGCGCTGTCGCCGCTCCACTGCGTGCTGAACAACCGCCCCTGCACCGGCATCTGCTTGCCGGTCGGCGTGCTGATCGTCAGCGTCTTGCCGCCATTGCCGTTCTTGAGCGCCGGGCCGGGCGTACTTTCGATGAACAGGTTGTCGAGCCCGCCGGCCTCGCGCAGCGCCATCAGGCTCGAATAGCCGGTCCAGTCGAGGAAGGCGCGATTGGCGTAGACGAGATCGTTGAGCCGGTAGATCAGGATGCCGACCGGCAGCCGGTCGAGGATTGGCAATTCGCTTTCGCTGCCCATCGTGGTCACAGGCGCCGGGGGTTGTTCCGGCAGCGCCGTCGGTGGCGGCGGGACGCCGTCGGTTGAAATGAGTTCGTGCCGCTCGTCTCCGAAGTCATCGTCCACCACGGGCTTCTTGAGCCGGTCGGACAATGTGCGGGCCAGCTCGTCGAAATTGCTGGCTTCCTTGGCGTCAAGCACGGGCGGCCGTTCCGGAGCCGGGAAGGGCACCACTGTGGCGCCGCGCTCTTCGGCCGGCGCGTCTGGCGCCACCGGAGGCGCAGTCTCGGTGGGCTTGTCGCGCAGTGCTGCAAGCTCGCGCAGCCGGGCGACGTCGCGGCAGATGCCGAAGCCGCGATAGCCCTCGATCTCGCGGCTGGCGCCGAACAACGGCAGGCCGGACAGTTCGACGCCGGTCGTCCCGTCTTCGATCGGCCAGCGCAGCACAATGCCGGTCCAGGTGTCGTGCCGGTCGAGCAGCGGCGCGACGACGCCCTGCGGGTCGAGTTCACCCGCAATGTCTCCCCACGGCTTGCCGAGCAGCGCGCCGATGCGCGGACCGAGCAGGCTCGCCGCGTTTTCGGATTGAATGGTAAATCGCCGTTCGCGATCCATGTGCCAGACGAAGCGGAGTGGGCGATCGCTTGCCGCCTCGATGGGCTTCGCCGGCGTTTCAGGTATCGCGGTAACCGCAGGCACCGCCGGTTTACTCTCGGCTGGAGTCTGCGTGCCGTTCGTGCGCAGCGTCATCAGCAGAACCGAACTGTCGCCGGCATTAAGCCGGTCCAGTGCGACAGGTCCGATCGAGGTCTCGCCTTCGGCGTGGCCGTTGTCGATCGCTTGCTGCACCAAACTCGCGGCGCCGATATGGTCGAGCTGGGTGCGCGCGCCGAGCAATGCGATCGCATCGGCAGACGCTTCCAGCAATTTGCCCTTGGCGCTGAATGCCGCGGCGGGGTTGGCGTTGCCGCTCACCAGACGGCGCAATCGTGCCTCGAACGAGAGACCGGGACCGACGCGCTCGCCGGCGACGATCAGCACCGCCGGTTGGCCGGCAAGCTCAAGCCGCATGCACTGGCAGGTCAGCAGTCCGCCGACCGCGGCGCCGAAGCCGCGCAAGCGCTCGAGACGCCACACGCCTTCCGGCAAGGTCTCGGCGAGCCGCGCGACCTGCGCTGCATTCGGATTGCCGCTGTCGAAGCGCAGGGCTGCCAGTGCGTCCGGGGTCGCCGCCTTGAAGACGTCCGCGCCCGGCGGGTTGGCCCACAGGATGCGGGAGCCGTCGCCGCTCCAGGCCCAAGCGGGCGCCGCGCTCAGGGCATGCGCCATGAGACGGGGGTCGCCAAAGCCGATGCTGTCAAAGCCGCCGCTCATGGTTTCGCCCGGATTACGGCTAATGAAGCCTTAATACGGCGGCCAAATGGGGGCGTCCACGCCAAGCCGCTGATTCTTAACGGGGAAAAGCCCGTAGAGTTAATTTGGCGGCTCGGCGACAGTTTCACGAAGTTTTTGTGCGATGCATTATTTATGTTGCAATGCACAAAATGTCTGCTATATTAGGGCTCAACAGCTCGCCGACAGCCAAGGCCGGCAAAGTTTGGAATTGAGCCGAATTTTGAACCCGAGACGCCCAGACAGGATGAACGCCATGACCGAAGCCACCACCCAGAAGACCAAGGCCAAAGAGACCCCGAAATTCGAAGCCCCGAAGTTCGACATTCCGACCTTCGAAGTCCCCGCGGTGTTCCGCGAATTCGCCGAAAAGGGCCTCGCCCAGGCGAAGGAGAACTACGAGAAGGTCAAGACGCTCGCCGAAGACACGACCGATGCGATCGAAGACAGCTACACCAATGCGTCGAAGGGCGCGTCGGAGTACGGCCTCAAGCTGATCGCCAATGCCCGCGCCAACACCAATTCGGCGTTCGATCTGCTCGGCTCGCTGATGAGCGCGAAGTCGTATGCGGAAGTGGTCGAGCTCTCGACTGGCTATGCGCGCCAGCAGTTCGAGACCCTCGCCGCGCAGGCGAAGGAGCTCAACGCGGTCGCCCAGAAGGCCGGCACCGAAACCTTCGAGCCGATCAAGGAAGGCTTTTCGGCCGCGGTGAAGAAGGCCGCTTAATTTTCGACAAGTTGTGGCGTAGCGAAGGCCCGGATCGCCGATCCGGGCCTTTTGCATTGCGCCTTGCCAAAGGCGGGCGCGCCTCCTAGTTTCCGCCCCGCAACGTGCAGGCGTAGCTCAGTTGGTTAGAGCGCCGGTCTGTGGAACCGGAGGTCGGTGGTTCGAGTCCACCCGCCTGTACCATCCATCCGCAAATGAAAGTCCGTGATCTCTTTGGCGCGCCTGCCCAAAGAAAAAGGGCGACGCGATTGCGCCGCCCTTCGTCTTAGATTTCAGATCGTTTAGCGATAGGTGTAGCGGCCGTTGTCGGTGCGCCGCGGCGGGCCGTACTGGTAGCGCGGGCCGTTGCCGCCGAAGATCCAGCCGAAGAAGTCGCCCGGACCGCTGCGGTCGTAGCCGCCGCCATACATGCCCGGCGCCGCGCGCACCGGCTTCGCCGACGTGTTCGGCGGCCGCTCGACCGGGATGTCAGCCACTTTGCGCTCGCCCTTGAGGATCGCGATCATGCGCTGATCGCGGCCATAGACGTCTTCGCGGAATTGCAGCTTGCCGTCCTGATCGAGGAACGCGGTCTGATAGGTGAGGTGGACCGGAATCTGCTTCGCGGTCGGGAAGTTGATGTTGATCTCGCTGCCGCCGAACATCTTCTCGATGCGCGCTTCCGTGTAGTGCTCCTGCGGAAGCGTCAGCGAGAGAATCTTCTCGGCATACATCAGCGGATTTTCGACCCGCATGCAGCCGTGGCTGTAGGCGCGCTTTTCCTTCGCGAACAGGTATTTGTCCGGCGTGTCGTGCTGATAGACGAGGAATTTGTTCGGGAAGTTGAAGCGGATGCGGCCGAGCGCATTGCCCGCTCCCGGCGGCTGCCAGATGCGGATGGTGCCGTCCGGATTCTGCTCGATCTTGAGGCCGATGCGCTCCAGCGCGCCGGGGTCTTCCTGCAAGGCCGGCAGATATTCCTTCTCGATGATGGAGGGCGGCACGTTCCAGGTCGGATTAACCGTGATGAACTTCATCTCCGCGCTGATCATCGGCGTGGCGTGCGTGCCCGGCTTTCCGACCACGATCTTGGTGGTCCAGTAGACCTTGTTGTCGTTCCACAGCGTCAGCCGGTAATCCGGCACGTTGACGATGACGTGGGTATTGCCGAGGTCGCGCGGCACCCAGCGCCAGCGCTCGAGATTGACGATGATGGTGTCCGCCGGATCGGCGACCTTCACCGGGACGCTCGCGGTCTGCTCGCCGTTGAGGGCGCGCGTCGTGTTCGGTCCGAGATTGCCGTCGGCATCGAGGTCCGACTCGGTCTGGAACGCCTTCACCGCGTCGCGCACTGCGTCATCGTAGAGATTGCCTTCGCCGCCGATGCTCAGCCGCTTGCGCAGCGCGATCACGCGGTCGTCTTTCATGCCGGGGCGCAGGATCTTGCCTTCCGCGATGCGGACGTGAGCCACCGGCTTCGCCGCTTCCGGCTTCTTCTGATCGAGCTTGCCGGCGCGAACGTCGGCCAGCGCCTTCTTCAGGTTCTGGTATTCGGCGAACTGCGGCTCGAAGCCGTTCAGCGTCGCCGCCATGTCGGTGCTGTCGGCGATCTTCTTGAGCACGTCGGCTTCGCTCGGCCGGGCCGAGTCATAGAAGATGTCGCCCGCGACGCGGCTCCACGCGATGCGGCCATGCAGTGCGTGGCGCGCATAGGTCATCACCGCCGCGGTCAGCTTCAGCTCGGCGTCCGCCTTCGCGTCCGGATCGGCGGCCGACTTGAAATCCGGCACCGGATAATCGGTCGGGTCGAGGCCGTCGCGGTCGACGTGCGCGAGGTAATCGATCGCCGCCTGGCCTTTGGCGTTCAAGGCACCGTCGGTCAGCCACAGCGGCGCGTAATTGCGATCCTTGTAAACCGTCTCGGCCGCGGCGCGCTCATTCTTGCGCGAGAACAGGCGGTCGAGCTTGCTGGTCGAGTCGCGCAACCGGTCGGCGATCAGGGTATCGGCGGACTTCGCATCGGCAACCGGCTTGACCTCGGCCGGCGCGGCGGCAGGCGCCGCCTGCATCACCGGCTTCGCGTCCGCCGGCTTCGTTTCCGCGGCCTTCGGCTTGTCGAAATTCGGCTGGATGTCGGCGTCCGTCAAAATCGGCGCATCGCCGACGGGCGGGATTTCTGCCGATTGCGCGTTGGCGCCCGTCGCCGGAACCATCAGGACGAGTGCGAGCGCGGTGCCCGCCAACAGGTTGCAAACACCAAATTTCCGCACGGATTCTCTCCTAGAACGCCAGTGGCCGAACGCTCGAAAGTTCGCCCATGTCCATAACACGCGAGATCGCCAATAGTCCCGCCAAGTTATTTATTTCCCAACAACCGCCGGTGTTATTCCGGCGATTGTCTCTATTTTGCACAAGGTTTCGGGCAATCTAGGCGGCGGATTAGGCGGAAATCCTACGCGGCCTGGGCCTTGGCTTTGCTCTTCAGGACGAAGTCATACCGCACTTCGTAAAACGGCTCGTTCAAGGTCTCGCCAGTCGGCGTCTTGCCACCTGACTTTTTCGTGAACTCGACGATCAAGGGTTCCTTCACCCCGTAGACGACGTCGCTATCGATGTACTGGTCGCCTTTCTGAAACAGGTGCGTGACGACGTTGTGATAGCCGGGGGCGCTGACGGCAAAATGGATATGCGCGGGCCGGAAATGGCTGATGTTCGTTTTTTGCATCAGCCCGCCGACCGTGCCGTCCATCGGGATGGTGTAGCCGATCGGCGCCACGGTCCGCACGGCGTAGGAGCCGTCCGGCTGGCTGTGATAGAGCCCGCGCATCCACGGCTCGCTGGTATCGCGCTGCGACTCGTAGAGGCCTTCGCCGTCGGTCTGCCACAGGTCGAGCACTGCACCGCCGATCGGCTTGCCGTCGAGACTGCGAACCGTGCCGGTGATGAAGGTCGGGATGCCGGGCGCGCCCTCCGCCATGTTGCCCGCGTTGGCGACCTCGGGCGAGTTCGGAATGTGGAACGGGCCTTCGACCGTGGTCGGCGTCGCACCGGTCGGCAGGCGATTGTTGATCGCATCGACCAGCATGCTCACGCCCATCACGTCGGAGAACAGGATCATCTCCTGGCGCTTCTCGTTCGACATCTTTCCCGTCTTCGTCAGGAAATCGATTGCCTTGAACCATTCCTCACCGGTCGGCTCGATGTCGCGCACGAAGGCGTGCAGATGCTTGATGAGCGACTGCATGATCTGCTTCAGGCGCGGGTCAGGAATGTCCTGCCAGCGTTTGAGCACAACGTCGGTCAGATTTTCTTCGGTGACATAGGCCATGGTGTCCCTCCGGGCGGCGCGCGCCACAATACCGCGAGGTGGCAGCCGCCTGCTGTTGCTATTCTAAAGCAACTCTATCCGTCTCCGCCGTGGCACGGTCAATAGCGGGGCGCAGGCCCACTCCGCTGCGGCATTTTCACACTACGGCAAAGAAAAACCGGGCCCCACAAGGGGGCCCGGTGTAGTCAACCGGCGTGGGGCCGGTGTCTTCCAGAGGGGAACATGCTGAGCACCGGAATTTCTGGGAGGATACGCCGGCGCAACAGCGAGGCCTCAATATGCGCGGCGCTCATCATGCGAGCAATGCGGGTCGCCGCATGTCAGATATGCGCGAGAGTAGCGCGACAAATTGTCAGAATTTCCAGCGCTGCGCGTTGGCAACCAGGAAGTCGCGGAACACTTGCACACGCGCGACCGACTTGAGCTCTTCCGGGTAAACGAAATAGGCGTCGAGCGCGATTGAATCGTCTTCGCCGAACAGTTGCACGACGCCGCCGTTTTCCTCGACGAGATAGTCGGGCAGCATCGCGATCCCGAGGCCGCGCTGGCATGCTCGCACCACGCCGAGCACGTTGTTGCTGGTGAAGGACGGCTTGCGTTCGTCTCTGCCGTTACGGCCGGCTTCAAGCAGCCAGCGCCGGTTCTGCCAGTGCGCCGGCACATGGCTGCCGCCGAGCAGAATGATGCGGTGGCTGTCGAGATCTTCGAGGCTCTTCGGCGTGCCGAAGCGCTTGAGATAATCGGGTGACGCCCAGGCGTGGAAGCGCACCGAGAACAGCTTGCGCTGAATGAGGTCGGGCTGGGTCGGCTGGCGCAACCGGATAGCGACGTCGGCCTCGCGCATCGCGAGGTCGAGCTCTTCGTCGGAGGTCAGCAGCATCACCTGGATGTCAGGATAGAGGTCGAGGAATTCGCCGAGCCGCGGCGTGAGCCAGTGCACGCCGATGCCTTGCGTGGTCGAGACCTTGAGCTCGCCGTTCGGGCGCTCGCGGCTGTCGGTCAGCTTGGTGCGCGCCGCCTCGAGCTTCATGAATACGTCGTGCGCGGTGCGATAAAGCAGCTCGCCCTGTTCGGTGAGGATCAGGCCGCGCGCGTGGCGGTGAAACAGCGACACCGACAGCTCGGATTCAAGCGCGGATACCTGCCGCGATACCGCGGATTGCGAAAGGCCCAGCCGCTCACCGGCATGCGTGAACGAGCCCGCTTCCGCTGCGGCGTGGAACACCTTCAGCTTGTCCCAGTCCATTGTCGCCCCGTTCGCCATGATCATTCCGCCGCGTCGCGGCGCTCCTCATGGGCGTGCAGGAAACGCTGGGCTTCGAGGGCCGCCATGCACCCTTGTCCGGCAGCGGTGACCGCCTGGCGATAGATTTCATCGGTGACGTCGCCGGCGGCGAACACGCCGGGCACCGAGGTCATCGTGGCGCCATTGGTGACGATGTAGCCGGATGGCCTCATCTCGAGCTGGCCGGCGAAGATTTCCGACGAGGGCTGGTGGCCGATCGCGATGAACACGCCGTCCACCGCCTTTTCGGTCGTCGCCCCGGTCTTGAGGTTCTTCAGCCGGATTTTATTGACCTTCAGCGGGTTCTCGGCGCCCATCACGTCGTCGAGCGTCGTGTCCCAGATCACGTCGATCTTCGGGTGCTTGAAGAGCCGCTCTTGCAGGATTTTTTCGGCGCGGAAGCTGTCGCGGCGATGCACGACCGTGACCTTGCTGGCGAAATTGGTGAGGAACAGTGCTTCCTCGACCGCGGTATTGCCGCCGCCGATCACCACCACTTCCTTGTTCTTGTAGAAGAAGCCGTCGCAGGTGGCGCAGGCGGACACGCCATAGCCTTTGAATTTCTGCTCGGAGGGCAGGTCGAGCCAGCGCGCCTGTGCGCCCGTCGCGATAATGAGGGCGTCCGCGACGAACACGTCGCCGCTGTCGCATTCCAGCCGGAATGGACGCTGCTTGAGGTCGACCTTGCTGACGTGGTCGTAGACGATCTTGGTGCCGACATGCTCGGCCTGCTTCTGCATCTGCTCCATCAGCCAGGGGCCCTGGATGACGTCGGCGAAGCCGGGATAGTTCTCGACATCCGTCGTAATGGTGAGCTGGCCGCCGGGCTGGATGCCCTGGATCAGAACGGGCTCAAGCATCGCCCGGGCAGCGTAAATCGCGGCGGTGTATCCCGCCGGACCCGAGCCAATAATGACGACTTTGGCGTGCGTCGTTTTCGCCGAAGTTTTATTCGACATGGCAACCGTGCCCCCCTGGGCTATGCCGGCCGTTCCCCTGAAGTGCGGTGCGGCTCTTTTCTCTCGGCGCCTTATGTATAGCCTTCGGCGAGCTATGCAAGTTACGCAACCCCCTAAGCCACAGGCAGGGTATTAGCCGCAGTGGCGCAATAATCTTTCGCGTAACTTTATTTCGCGGTATGGAGGACGGCCATTTTGGGAGTCTGTCCGTGCCAGCAGCCCGTCTCGATGCCATCGACCGCAAGATCCTGAAGGAACTTCAGGCCGACGGCCGCATGACCAATGTCGAGCTGGCGCGCCGCGTCGGCATCTCGGCGCCGCCGTGCCTGCGCCGGGTCCGCGTGCTGGAGGAGGCCGGCTACATCAAGGGCTTCCGCGCGCTGCTCGACGAGAAGATGCTCGGCTACGAGGTCGTCGTGTTCGCCTTCGTGCACCTGTCGAGCCAGGCGGACGCCGATCTTCAGGCGTTCGAGAAATTCGTCCGCGCGCAGCCGCTGGTGCGCGAGTGCTGGATGCTGTCCGGCGAAATCGATTTCGTTTTGAAATGCGTCGCGCCGGATCTGAAAACCTTCCAGGCCTTCGTCGAGAAGCTCACCGCCGCGCCGGCGGTGCGCAACGTCAAGACATCGCTGACGCTGCGCAACTCGAAGGACGCGGCGATGGTGCCGATGGATGACGAGTAGCCCGCGCGTTGACACGCTTCCCTGCATCGCCTAATTGCATTCCGCCGTTCTGGCCGTAGGCGTCTAACGTCAACCAACGCACTCAACGATCCTCGTCGATCGGAGTGCGTTTTTTTAACGCCCCGTCGATTGAGGACAGCCAGGAGAACACGATGGCTTTCCAATCGATAAATGACCCGGCGCAGCGGCGCCTTCTGCTGCTGACGGCTGTTTTCTTTGTTTGCTATCTCTGCGTGGCGATGCCGCTTCCGATCGTGCCGGTCTTCGTGACCGGACAACTCGGATTCAGCAACGTATGGGCGGGTCTCGGCGTCGGCGCCGCCTTTTTCTCGACGATCGTTACACGTGGCTACGCGGGCACTTTGTCCGATCGCCGGGGCGCGAAAACGGCGCTCGCGCGCGGGCTCGCGTTCTATGTCGTCGGCGCGATGATCTCGCTTCTCGCCGGCCTGATTTTGGCGACGCCCTTGATCGCGTTCCTTGTTCTGCTCGCAGGTCGTTTGCTTCTCGGGCTCGGTGAAAGCCTGGTCGGAATCGGTGTAGTTGCGTGGGGATTCGATCTGGTTGGCCTGGCGCGCTCGTCTCGTGTGCTGGCCCTGATCGGCGCCGCGATCTACGGCGCGCTCGCCGTCGGCGGTCCGGTCGGCCTGGCGATATTCAACTGGTTCGGCTTTGCCGGTGTGATGGCTGTCAGCGCCATTCTCCCGTGCCTCGGATTGTTGGCGATCTGGCGCATGGCCGGCACTGCGCCGCATCCCGATGTCGCGCGGCCGTCATTCTGGAGCGTGCTCGGCAGAATCTGGTGGCATGGCTCGATCGTCGGGCTTCAGGGCATCGGTTTTGCCGCGATCGGCGCGTTCTTCGTTCTCTATTTTCTGGACCGCCACTGGGCTTACGCCGGACTTGGTCTCACCGCTTTTGGCGGCGGCTTTGTTCTGGTCCGCATTTTGTTCGGCCATTTGCCGGACAAGGTCGGCGGTCTGCCGGTGGCGATCGGCTCGCTTGCGGTCGAAGCGGTTGGTCAGGCCTTGATCTGGAGCGCGCCGACCCCGGCCGTCGCACTGGCCGGTGCATTCCTGACGGGGCTCGGCTGCTCGATGGTCTTTCCATCCATGGGCCGGGAAGTTGTCCGCCTCGTCGAGCCGCATTTGCGCGGCACCGCCTTGAGCGGCTTTTCGGCCTTTCAGGACCTGGCCTACGGCCTGACCGGCCCGCTGGCGGGGTTGCTGGCCGACCGCGCCGGCTACGACAGCGTCTTCCTGATCGGCGCGGTCGCGGCGGCGCTGGGATTTCTTATTACGATCTATCTTCGGCGCGCATCGCGGACATGAAAAAGGCCGGGCGTTTGCCCGGCCTTTCAATTTCGTTCAGTCGTTGGCTTACTTCCACTCGACTTTCTTGACCTCGTAGCCCTTGGCGCCGCCGGGCGTGTTGACCTCGACGGTCGCGCCCTTGGCCTTGCCGATCAGCGCACGCGCCAGCGGCGAGGTGATCGAAATCTTGCCGGCCTTGGCGTTCGCTTCCGGCTCGCCGACGATCTGCCACACCTTCTTCTCGTCGGTGTCTTCGTCGACCAATGTCACGGTGGCGCCGAATTTGATGGTGTCGCCGGAAAGCTTCGAGACGTCGATTACATCGGCGCGCGCCAGCTTATCCTCGAGCTCCGCGATGCGGCCCTCGTTGAGCGACTGCTGCTCCTTGGCGGCGTGATACTCGGCGTTCTCCGACAGGTCGCCGTGCGTGCGCGCATCGGTGATCTGCTGGATGATGCGGGGCCGTTCCACCTGCTGGCAGTGCTTGAGCTCGGTTTCGAGCGCGGCATAGCCTGCGGCCGTCATCGGAATCTTGTCCATCGTCTCATCTCCTCCTGGCGGGCGCCGGAAGCAAAATCGGTGTCCCGCCAAGCCCTTCCTTCGTCAGTTCGTCACCTGTCGACTCGCAATACGACTCCGGCCGCGGGTCTCCGCATGCCAGAGCCAAGCTGCCGACGACCGGGACAAAAACGCTACAGCCGCGGCCCGTCTGTTTACGCCGCCACCGCTGTATTCCCGGCCTTACGTCGCCGCCGCCCGGACCCTTTAACCGGCCCTGGCGCGGACCGTGACGGGTGCGTCCCCTCAGGCCCGGCCGCTGAAGTAGCTTTGCAGCGCACGGACTTCGAGATCGCCCGCCAGATAGGCATTTATGCCTTGCGCCGCCGCGACGGCTCCTGAAAGAGTGGTGTAGTACGGCACTTTATGCAAGAGGGCGGCATGCCGCAGCGAGCGGCTATCCTGCAATGCGGCGGCGCCCTCGGTGGTGTTGAAGACAAGCTGAACGCCGCCGTTTTTGATGGCGTCGACGATGTGCGGGCGGCCTTCCAGCACCTGGTTGATTTGCGCGGCCGGCACGCCCGGTTCGGCCAGATAGCGCTGGGTTCCCGACGTGGCGATGGTCTTGAAGCCGAGCGAGGCGAGCAGCTTGATCGAGGGCAGGATGCGCGGCTTGTCCTCGTCGCGCACCGAGACGAACACGGTGCCGGACCGCGGCAGGCTGGTGCCGCCGCCGATCTGGCTCTTGGCGAAGGCGATCTCAAAGGAGGAGTCGATCCCCATGACCTCGCCGGTCGATTTCATCTCCGGCCCGAGCACGGTGTCGACGCCGGGGAAACGGGCGAAAGGAAACACCGCTTCCTTCACCGCCCGGTGCTTGTAGGAGGAAGCCGCCAGCCGGAAGCTGGCGAGGCTTTCGCCGGCCATCACCCGCGCGGCAATCTTGGCGACCGGCAGGCCGATCACCTTGGCGACGAACGGCACCGTGCGCGAAGCGCGCGGGTTGACCTCCAGCACGTAGATCTCGCCGTCCTTGATGGCGTACTGCACGTTCATCAGCCCGCCGACATTGAGCGCCAGCGCCAGCGCCTTGGTCTGCCGCTCGAGTTCGGCCAGCGTGGCGTCGCTGAGGGAGTGCGGCGGCAGCGCGCAGGCGCTGTCGCCGGAGTGGATGCCGGCCTCCTCGATGTGCTCCATGATGCCGGCGATGAAGGTGTCCTTGCCGTCGCAGAGGCAGTCGACGTCCACTTCGGTGGCGTCAGAAAGATAGCGGTCGATCAGCAGGGGACTTTTCTTGGACACGAGGAGCTCGCTCGGCCGGTCGAGGTCGCTCGCCAGCCGCGCCACGTAACGATCGAGCTGCGCCGGGTCGTGCACGATCTCCATGGCGCGACCACCGAGCACGTAGGACGGGCGGATGACGATCGGGTAGCCGATCTGGTCGGCGATCGCGCGCGCGGCGCCCGGCGAGGTGGCGATGCCGCTCTTGGGCTGGCGCAGCTTGAGCTTGTCGAGCAGTTTCTTGAAACGGTCGCGGTCCTCGGCGAGGTCGATGGCGTCGGGCGAGGTGCCGAGGATCGGCACCTGGGCCTTCGCCAGCGGCTCCGCGAGCTTGAGCGGGGTCTGCCCGCCGAACTGCACGATGACGCCGTGCAGGGTGCCGTTCGAACGTTCGGTGTCGACGATCTCGAGCACGTCCTCCGGCGTCAGCGGCTCGAAATAAAGCCGGTCCGAGGTGTCGTAGTCGGTCGACACCGTCTCCGGATTGCAGTTGACCATGATGGTCTCGTAGCCGGCTTCCTTGAGCGCGAAGCAGGCATGGCAGCAGCAGTAGTCGAACTCGATGCCCTGGCCGATGCGGTTCGGCCCGCCGCCGAGGATGATGACCTTCTTCTTGTCCGACGGCCGCGCCTCGTCGGCGGTGTTGCCGGCAAAGGGCGCGGCGTAGGTCGAATACATGTAGGCGGTGGGCGCAGCGAATTCGGCGGCGCAGGTGTCGATGCGCTTGAAGACCGGGTGCACGCCGAGCGCGCGGCGCTTGTCGGTGACCGCCTCGGTCGTCGTGCCGGTCAGCTTGGCCAGCCGCCGGTCCGAGAAGCCTTGCGCCTTGAGCCGGCGGAACGCGCCGCCCGTGTTGGGCAGGCCCTTGGCCCGGATTTCCGCCTCCTGCTCGACCAGCCCGCGGATTTCGGCAAGGAACCAGGGGTCGACCCGGCAGGCATTGTGGATCGCTTCGTCGCTGGCGCCGAGCCGCATCGCCTGCGCGATCTTGAGCAGCCGGTCCGGCGTCGGCGTGCCGAGCGCGGCGCGGATCGCCGCCTTGTTGTCGGTGTCGTCGATGCCCTTGGCCGGGTCGTAACCTTCGATGGCGATCTCCTCGAGCCCGGTCAGGCCGGTTTCCAGCGAGCGCAGCGCCTTCTGCAAGCTTTCCTGGAAGGTGCGGCCGATGGCCATGGCCTCGCCGACCGACTTCATCGAGGTGGTCAGCACCGGCGAGGCGCCCGGGAATTTCTCGAAGGCGAAGCGGGGAATCTTGGTGACGACGTAGTCGATGGTCGGCTCGAACGAGGCCGGCGTTGCGCCGCCGGTGATGTCGTTGGCGATCTCGTCGAGCGTGTAGCCGACCGCGAGCTTGGCCGCGACCTTGGCGATCGGAAAGCCGGTCGCTTTCGACGCCAGCGCCGAGGAGCGCGACACCCGCGGGTTCATCTCGATCACGACGAGGCGGCCGTCGGCCGGATTGATGGCGAACTGCACGTTCGAGCCGCCGGTCTCCACCCCGATCTCGCGCAGCACCGCGATCGAGGCGTCGCGCATGATCTGGTATTCCTTGTCGGTCAAGGTCAGCGCCGGCGCGATGGTGATCGAGTCGCCGGTATGCACGCCCATCGGGTCGACGTTCTCGATCGAGCAGATGATGATGCAGTTGTCGCGTCTGTCGCGGACGACCTCCATCTCGAATTCCTTCCACCCCAGCACCGACTCCTCGATCAGCACTTCGTTGGTGGGGGATGCGTCGATGCCGCCTTCGACGATCTCGATGAACTCCGCCTTGTTGTAGGCGATGCCGCCGCCGGTGCCGCCGAGCGTGAAGCT
>DASZXA010000046.1:0-14544 GCA_035546455.1 Pseudolabrys sp. | reverse complement strand
GGAAATGCATGTCGCGTTGGACCTTTGTGCTGATCGCTGCCCTGTTGACAGCGCCGATGATGGCGCGGGCGCAAAACGACGGAATCCCCGAGCCCACCATCCAGGATCGCGATCCCGGCGACGACGGCGGCTCGAGCGAGGACGCACTCGACTATCAGTGGCGGCGGCAGCCGGTCTATTTCCGCAGCGACTATGCGCCGGGCACCATCGTCGTCATCACGCCGGAGCGGTATCTCTATCTGGTGCAGAGCTCGACCCGCGCGATTCGCTACGGAGTCCGGGTCGGCCGCGACGGCTTCACCTGGGGCGGCACGCAGAAGATCACGCTGAAACGCGAATGGCCGGACTGGGTGCCGCCGCCGGAGATGATCGAGCGGCAGCCTTACCTGCCGCGCTGGATGGCGGGCGGCAAAGGCAACCCGCTCGGCGCGCGGGCGATGAACCTCGGCGCCACCGTCTATCGCATCCACGGCACCAACGCGCCGGAGACGATCGGCAACGCGGTGTCGTCCGGCTGCTTCCGGCTGGTCAATGACGACGTGATCGACCTCTACAACCGCGTGCCGATCGGCACCAAGGTGGTGGTGATCCAGCACTGATGCTGCGGGACGGGCGCGGCCGGGCTTGCAACAAGCCGGGCGATCAGTCGTTATCCCCTGATGTCATCTTCTTCTTCGAGCGCGCACACCAATCGGCTCGTTAACGCGACGTCGCCCTATCTCCTCCAGCACGCCCATAACCCGGTCGACTGGTGGCAATGGGGCCCGGAGGCGCTGGCGCATGCGCGCGATCACGGCAAGCCGATCCTGCTGTCGGTCGGCTACGCCGCCTGCCACTGGTGCCACGTGATGGCGCACGAGTCGTTCGAGGACGCCGCGACCGCGGCGGTGATGAACGAGCTGTTCGTCAACATCAAAGTCGACCGCGAGGAGCGGCCGGACATCGACCAGATCTACATGCAGGCGCTGCATCATCTCGGCCAGCAGGGCGGCTGGCCGCTGACGATGTTCCTGACGCCGAAGGCCGAGCCGGTGTGGGGTGGCACGTATTTTCCGAACGAGTCGAAATTCGGCCGGCCGGCCTTCACCGATGTGCTGCGCGAAGTGGCGCGGCTGTTCCGCGAGGAGCCGCAGAAGATCGAAGCGAACCGCGCGGCACTGCTGGCGCGGCTGGCCGACAAGGCCCGGCCGGCCGGCAAGGTGACGATCGGCACGCAGGAGCTGACCGGGATCGCGCAGCAACTCGGCAACAATTTCGACAGCGTAAACGGCGGGCTGCGCGGCGCGCCGAAATTTCCGCAGGCGCCAATATTGGAGATGCTGTGGCGAGCAGGTTTGCGGACCGGTGATGCGCGGTTTTTCGAGACGGTCGAGCACACGCTCGAACGCATGTGCCAGGGCGGCATCTACGATCATCTCGGTGGCGGCTTCTCGCGCTACTCGGTCGACGAGCGCTGGCTGGTGCCGCATTTCGAGAAGATGCTCTACGACAACGCGGTGCTGCTGGAACTGCTGGCTTTGGGTTACGCGCGAGGGGGCAAGCACGCGGCGCTGTTTCGCGAGCGGGCGCGCGAAACAGTCGGCTGGCTCAAGCGCGAGATGACGACGCCGGACGGCGCGTTTTCCGCGTCGCTCGATGCGGACTCGGAAGGCGAGGAAGGCAAGTTCTACGTCTGGGGCAAGAACGAGATCATCGAGCTGCTTGGACCCGACGCCGGTGAGTTTTTCGCGCGGCATTATGACGTGACGGACGAGGGGAATTTCGAGGGCCACAACATTCTCAACCGGCTGGATGCGCCGGAGACGAGTGAACAAGAGACGCAGCGGCTGGCGCAACTGCGCGAGATTCTGCTCAGCGCGCGCGAAGGGCGGGTGCGGCCCGGCCTCGACGACAAGGTGCTGGCCGACTGGAACGGGTTGATGATCGCCGCGCTGGTCAATGCCGGCGTCATATTCGGCGAGCCGCAGTGGATTGAAATGGCCAAGCGCGCGTTCGATTTCATCGCGCGCGAGATGATGCGGAATGACCGGCTCGGTCATTCCTGGCGCGACGGCAAGCTGCTTTATCCGGGCCTCGGCTCCGATTTCACCAACATGATGAAGGCCGCGCTGGCGTTGCATGAAACGACCGGCGAGCGCGGCTATCTCGATCAGGCGCTGACGTGGCAGGCGGCCCTCGACGCGCATTATGCCGACACCGAGACCGGCGGCTATTACCTCACCGCCGACGATGCCGATGGGCTGATCCTGCGGCCGCACTCGACCAACGACGACGCGACGCCGAACCACAATGCGATTGCCGCGCACAACCTGATCCGGCTCGCCGCCGTCACCGGTGACGATACATGGCGCACGAAGGCCGACACCATGATCGAGCGTATCCTGTCGGCGGCGGGCAACAGCCTGTTCGGCCAGGTCACGCTGCTGAACGCGCTCGATTTGCGGCTGGGCGGCGCGGAGATCGTCGTCACCGGCGACGCGCCGGCGTTGGTTGAGGCGGCGCTGGAAGTGCCGTTCATCCGCCGCGTCGTCGTGCGCGCCAAATCGGCCGGCGATTTGCCGCCATCGCATCCAGCGCAGGAGAAGCTGAAAGCGGTGAGCGGCGCGGCGGCATTCGTCTGCGTCGGCGAACGCTGCTCGTTGCCGGTGAGCGCACCCGAAAATGTTGCGAATGCCGTCGCCGCCATGACACAGTAGAGCCGGGGATACGGTGGGGAACTGCGCTGTGGATCAGCAAATTCAATACTGCACGACGCCCGATAACGTGCGGCTCGCATACTCGGTGATCGGCAAGGGCTCGCGGCTGGTTCGCACGTCGCACTGGTTTTCACACCTTGAACATGACCTGACGAGCCCGATCTTCCGGCCGGACATTGTCGGCCTCGCCAAGCAGCATGAACTGCTCCGCTACGACGCCCGCGGCATCGGCCTCTCGCAACGCGATGTCGAAGTGTCGTTCGACCTTTTCGTGCAAGACCTTGAAACCGTCATTGAGGCCGCCAAATTCGACCGATTCATCCTGCTCGGCCTCTCACAAGGCTGCGGACAGGCCATTGCTTACGCCGCGCACCATCCCGATAAAGTCAGTCATCTCATTCTCTATGGCGGCTATGCCCGCGGCCAGTTTCATCGCGACGATGTCGAGAAACAGAAGGAGAGGATCGAACTGGGCTGCGCGCTGATCCGCAATGGCTGGGGCAGCGGCGAAGAATCCCACCGGCAGTTCTTCACCTCGCAATTCATGCCGGACGCCGACAGGGAGCTGCATCATTCGCTGAACGAAACGCAGCGTCTGGCGGCGACGCCGGACATGGCGGAGCGTTTTCTGCGCGCCAACGCCGCGTTCGACGTGGCGGCCCTGTTGCCGAAAATCACCGCACCGACATTGGTGCTGCATCCGACCGGCGATCTCCGCGTGCCATTCCCGCTCGGGCAGGAAATGGCTGCAGGAATCAAGAATGCGAAGTTTGTCCCGCTCGATACCCGCAATCACATGCTGGCGCCGAACGAACCCGCACATCAAGCGATGGCAAAAGCAATTGCCGATTTCCTGGGCGAGAAGCCGATTCGCACCAGCGGCGTATCTGACCGGCTGGAGCACAAGGCAAAGGCACTCGAACAGCACTGGTCGATCAAATTCATCCTGGTGTTCGCAGCGATCACCGGCTGCCTGATTTTCTTCTGGGAGATTTACAAGCTGGTGCGCGGCGGCGCGCACTAAAACGTCCGCATCACCTTCGTCTTGAACGGCCGCCAGTCGAGCGCGGCGACTTCATCCTTGATCCACTTGGCAAACGCATTCATTGCCGGCGTCGGCCTGCGGCCGCGCAGCCGCACCACCTGAAAGGTGCGTCCGGCGGCGATCGACAGCTTCACCGGAATGACGAGGCGGCCGGTGCGCAGGCCGTCATAAGCCATGATGTCGTGGGTGAGCAGAACGCCGGCGTCTTCCTCGGCGGCGTCGAGCGCATGATCGGCGCTGGTGAAATGAAGTCCACGCTTGAGATCGACGTTGTCGATGCCGGCCGCCCTGAACCATTCACTCCAGCTCGGGGCCGCGCCGCGCGCCGTCAACGACTCGTCGTGGATCAGCGGGACACGTGCAAGCGATTGCGCGTCGTTGACCGGCCCATGCTTCTCCAGCACGCGCGGCGTGCAGACGGGAATGTAGGTGAGATCCGTCATCTTCTGAAACTCGAGTGACGGCTCGGATGGCGGATTGAGCGGCATGTTGCGGACGGCGAGATCGATGCCATCGGTGGCGAAATTCGCGTTCGCCATCGACGACGAGATGCGCACGTCGACGTCCGGGTGCGCGGCGGCAAACCGATAGAGACGCGGCGCCAGCCATTTCGAGGTGAGGCCGGGCGACGTGCTCACGACCAGCACGTTCGGCTGACCGCCCGCACCGAGGCTTTCGACCGCATCCCGGATATGGCCGAAACCGGTCTGCAATCCGGGATAAAGCTGCTTGCCGGCGGCGGTCAGCGCGATGGCGCGCACCTTCCGTTCAAAGAGCTGGACGCCGAGGAATTCCTCAAGCCCGCGGATCTGGTGGCTGAGCGCGCCCGGCGTGACGTGCAGCTCCCGCGCGGCATTGGTCAGGCTCAAATGCCGGGCCGCCGCCTCGAAGGCGCGCAGCGCAGAAAGTTGCGGCATCGGCCTCGGTCCCCGCACAGCCATCGGGTTTTGCAGCCTTATAGATGAATTTATCTCAACTATCGGCTGAGACCTTATCCTTTGTCAAATAGGCTTTTCAGGACGATCTTCCGTGGCATCGATGAGGCTTGCTCAATCACGCGCAGGCCAGGCAATGGAGGCCAAAATGGCTTACGTCGCACGTCCTTCAGATTTCCACGGCGCGGTCCCAGTCCAGACGGCAGCTCTGGTGCCGGCCACCACCCCGGAACGCCCCTCCCGCCGCCGTCTCTTCCTACGGATGCTCGATCGCATGCTCGACAGCCAGCAACGGGATGCGGAACAGGAAGTCGCAAAATTCATGGCGCGGCGCGGCAAGCTGACTGACAGCATCGAGCGCGAGATCGCCAATCGTTACGCGACCGGCAACTGGGGTCCGCGTTACTACTGACCGTTGCGATCTTCAAACAGAAACGACCGCCCGTTTGTCACGGGCGGTCGTTCTTTTTTGCGAAACTCAAGCGGCCGGCGCGCCGTGCGGATTGACGAAGATGTAGCCGCGCACGTCGCGCACATGCAGGCGCGACAGGCCGCCGCCGGAATTGTAGTCGCGGACCAGCCACTGCCCGTCGCCCGCCGACGATTCGAGCAGCATCACATGACCGGCGCGCACGGCCGCTACGCCGGCGGCGGGGCCGGGAGCGCGCGGAAAAAGCCTGGCCCAGTTGCGCGCCAGATTGAGCCGCTTGTCCGACAGGCCGAGATATTTTCGCAAGCCGCAGCCGCAGTAAGCATGCGGGCAATCGCTCGGGCGTGAGCCGATGACCGTCCCTTCATCGACAGTCATCACCACGCCGGTTCGCGTCGTGGCGACGATCGGCGTGTTGGTGGCCGCGGTCCCGCCGCAGACGACACGCCCTTCGTTGGTGAAATTACACCCGGCGTCCGTTTGGACTCGCGCGGCATGATGACGACGATCGAGTGGCCGGGCGTCGGCCGGAAGATTGAAAACGACAACGAGCATTCCAAAGACTGTGAAAATCAGACTCTTCATCTCTGGCCTCTTGGTTTGAGTGAACACGAATGCCCGCCGCCTCCGACTGGCGCTAAAAAATTTCGCGATGTTGGATGGATAATGAAAGCCGCGAGCGACGCCTGCGGCACTGGAATGGCAAGCCGGTCGCGCGAAGCTCAAATCGATACCGACCCTTGGGTTCAACGGAACAGTCGCCCGGCAACAGCGCAAGATCGGAAATGGTTCCGGGAACCATAGTTCCGGCGGACCCCCCAAACAAAACGGCCGGGCAAAAGCCCGGCCGTCCGCACTCGAACAGACGCGTCGAGTTTTACGTATTCATGCTGTCAAAGAACTCGCTGTTGCTCTTGGTATTGCGCAACTTGTCGAGCAGGAAGTCGATCGCGTCCATCGTGCCCATCGGATTGAGGATGCGGCGCAGGACGTACATCTTCTTGAGCACCGCCGGATCGGTGAGCAGCTCTTCCTTACGGGTGCCCGAGCGCGTGATGTCGATCGCCGGGAAGGTGCGCTTGTCGGCGACCTTGCGATCGAGAATGAGCTCGGAGTTACCGGTACCCTTGAACTCTTCGAAGATCACCTCGTCCATGCGCGAGCCGGTGTCGATCAGCGCGGTGGCGATGATGGTGAGCGAGCCGCCTTCCTCGATGTTGCGCGCGGCGCCGAAGAAGCGCTTCGGCCGCTGCAACGCGTTGGCGTCGACACCACCGGTCAGCACCTTGCCGGATGACGGCACGACCGTGTTGTAGGCGCGGCCGAGGCGCGTGATCGAGTCGAGCAGGATCACGACGTCGCGACCATGTTCGACCAGACGCTTGGCCTTTTCGATCACCATTTCCGCAACGGCAACGTGACGCGACGCCGGTTCGTCGAAGGTAGAGGAGATGACCTCACCCTTCACCGAGCGCTGCATGTCGGTGACTTCTTCCGGACGCTCGTCGATCAGGAGAACGATCAGGAAGACTTCGGGATGATTGCCGGTGATCGAATGCGCGATGTTTTGCAGCAGCACGGTTTTGCCGGTGCGCGGCGGCGACACGATCAGCGCGCGCTGACCCTTGCCGATCGGCGCGACGATGTCGATGACGCGCGCGGAGAGATCCTTCTTGGTCGGATCCTCGAATTCCATCTTCAGCCGCTCTTCGGGATAAAGCGGCGTCAGGTTGTCGAAGTTGACCTTGTGCTTGGCCTTCTCCGGGTCTTCGAAATTGAGGGTGTTGACCTTGAGCAGCGCGAAGTAGCGTTCGCCTTCCTTCGGCGAGCGGATGTGGCCTTCGACGGTGTCGCCGGTGCGCAGGCCGAAGCGGCGGATCTGCGAGGGCGAGACGTAAATATCGTCGGGGCCGGACAGGTAGTTGGATTCCGGTGAGCGCAGGAAGCCGAAGCCGTCCGGCAACACTTCGACGACGCCTTCACCGATGATGTCGATTTCCTGGTTCGCCAACTGCTTGAGGATCGCAAACATCAATTCCTGTTTGCGCATGGTCGAGGCGTTCTCGACCTGGTGCTCTTCAGCGAAGGCGACGAGTTCGGCCGGAGTCTTGACCTTGAGGTCTTGGAGTTTCATTTCCCGCATGGGGAGTCTTGATCCTTAGAGAGAGTGGCCGGCGGCCTGAAAACGCGGCATCGCCGGACGGGTCGAGAGGAGGGAAGTCGCAGGTCTGATTGAGGTATGGAGGTTTTTGGAAGAAGCCCCGGACCCGATGCTGCGGCCGGCCCGTTACGCGGTACCGGAACGCCGTTGCATCTGCCTGCGTTCGGAGGGACGCAAAATATATATGGAAGCGCCGGAAGTTAGGCAAGCGACCGGTTGGCCGGATGCTTAATCGTGTGGATCAGAACGGCTTCACCGCCGCGAGGATGACGATGACGACCATGAACAGCGTCACTACCTCATTGATAATACGGAAATATTTGGCGGAATGCCGGTTCCGGTCCTCGGCGAAAGCCCGCCAGTGAGCCACGAACCGTCCGTGCAGGGCGGACAGGATAACGACCAGCACAAACTTCACCTGAAACCAGTGCGCGGTATGCCAACCCCCGAGCCAGACCAGAGTGAGGCCGAGCACCCAGACCGCACCCATCGCCGGGTTGATGATGCCCTTGAGCAGGCGGCGCTCCATCACCTTGAAGGTCTCGGACTGCGGCGAGCCCGCCGGCGCGGCGCAGTGATAAACGAACAGCCGCGGCAGATAGAGCATGCCCGCCATCCAGGCGATCACCGCGATGATGTGGAAGGCCTTGATCCAATCGTAGTGCGCCCTGAGCCACTCGGTGAGCATCAGACTTTCCTTCTGCGCATGATCTTATCCGAAAACCGGTCCCCACTTTTCGGGATCATGCGCGAACCTTTTTCAGCATCCGCTCGACGTTTTCGATCGGCGTATCCGGCAAAATACCGTGGCCGAGGTTGAAGATGAAGGGTGCGGCGGCAAAGGCCTCCAGAACAGTATCAACCTCGCGATCAAGCAATTCACCGCCGGCGCGCAGGATTTCCGGGTTGAGATTGCCCTGTACCGGAACTTTCGACTGGATCTCGCGACGGGCGAACTGGCGATCGATGTCGGATTCCAGGCTCACTGCGTCCACACCCGCCTCCGCGACATAGCGCGGGATTTTTTCACCAGCGCCGCGCGGAAAGCCGATCACCTTCGCGCCCGGCACTTTCTCGCGCAACTTCCTCACGATCGCCTTGGTCGGTTGCACGCTCCACCGCTCGAAATCATCCGGCGGCAATCCACCCGCCCAGGTATCGAAAATCTGCACCACGTCGACGCCGGCCTTGAGCTGCGCCGCCAGGTAACTCGCCGACGCATCGACCAGCCTGTCGATCAGGCCCGCAAACACCTCCGGCTCACGCTTCGCCAAACCCTTCGCCGGAGCCTGATCCGGCGTACCTTTTCCCGCCACCATGTAGGTTGCGACGGTCCACGGCGCCCCGCAAAAGCCGATGAACGTCACATCCTCCGGCAAATCTTGTTTCACGCGGCGCACCGTCTCGTAAACCGGCGCCAGCTTGCTCTCCTCGATTTCCCCACTGACCCCAGCCAGCGATTTTGCATCGCTCAACGGTTCGAGGCGCGGTCCTTCGCCCTCGACGAACCAGACCTTGCGGCCGAGTGCGTACGGAATCACCAGAATATCGGAGAACAAAATCGCAGCATCGAAACCGAACCGCCGGACCGGCTGCAGCGTCACCTCGGCCGCAAGTTCGGGCGTGAAACACAGATCGAGAAAACTTCCGGCCCTGGCCCGCAGCTCGCGATATTCCGGCAGATAGCGCCCGGCCTGGCGCATCATCCAGACCGGCGGGATGTCCTGCCGCTTGCCGTTCAGCACCTCGAAAAGCTTCTTACCCACACCCACCGCCGTTTCAGATCGCTTCTCTAAAGAATCTTAGAATCTGGTTTGTAGTAGTTGTTACGCCGTGATTTTGACTCATGACTCTTAGCCCACACACTGTCCACCGGAAGCACGTCGGCAATTCAGAATCCCGCGTTATCGGCGAACCATGAAAGGTGGCCGGAAAAGGCCTTAAATTATTGACGAAGTGAGCGGCCAGTTACAGATCATCCCCAACGGATTCTCACATTGTAACATTGCGGGATAAGCGGTCCCGTTTCGTTTCTCCCGAGGGCCGCAATGTGGATGGAAAACCGGCGTTCGCTGCAGTTGCCTTGCGCAGACCCCGGAGCCGTGCCTTTCTCCCGATGAATTCACCGGCAACTCACAGGCTGCCCGCGACTTTTCAAGATGGCCGACACCAACTATTTCCACCTGCATCTGGTTTCGGACGCGACCGGCGAAACGCTGATCATGGTGGCGCGCGCCGCGGCGGCGCAGTACGCCAACGTGTCGCCGGTCGAGCATCTCTATCCGATGGTGCGCAGCCAGCGGCAGCTCGACCTCGCCATCAACGAGATCACGGAATCGCCTGGCGTCGTGCTCTACACGCTGCTCGACGATGCGCTGATCGAAATCCTCGAAGCGAAATGCCGCGAGCTTGGCCTGCCGTGCATGTCGATTCTCGGCCCGGTGCTGCGGCTGTTCCAGACCTACCTCCACACCGAAACGACTCATCGCGCCGGCGCGCAGCACGTCCTCAACGCCGAGTATTTTCAGCGCATCGAGGCGCTCAACTACACGATGATGCACGATGACGGGCAGCACGTCGAAGGTTTGAACGACGCGGACGTGGTTTTGGTCGGCGTGTCGCGCACCTCGAAGACGCCGACTTCGATCTATCTGGCCAATCGCGGCGTGAAGACCGGCAACGTGCCGCTGGTGCCGGGTGTGCCGCTGGCGCCGGAGGTGGAGAAGCTCGACAAGCCGCTGGTGGTCGGGCTTTACGCCAGCCCGGAGCGCATCGTGCAGATCCGCGAAAACCGGCTGCTCGGCCTCAAGGCGCATCGCGACGATGCCCAATACATCGACAAATCGGCGGTGGCCGAAGAGGTCGCCTATTCGCGGCGGCTGTGCAGCAAGAACCAGTGGCCGTCGATCGACGTGACGCGGCGCTCCATCGAGGAAACCGCGGCGGCGGTAATGAAGCTGCTGATCGAAAAGCGGCGGCGGCCCGGGTAAATCATGCCGCTCTGGATGGCCAGCAAGCCGCTGCTGCTTGCATCGAAAAGCGAAGTCCGGCGCAAGATTTTGGCTTCGGCCGGCGTGCCGATCGAAAGCCGTCCGGCGCCGATCGACGAGCGCGCGATTGAAGCGCGCTCGAATGTGCATGAGGCAGCGGAAGTCGCGCGCGTTCTCGCTGGCGCCAAGGCGCACACCGTTGCGGCGCAGATGCCGGCACGGGTCGTGCTCGGCGCCGATCAAACACTGACTCTCGGCGAGCGGCGATTTTCCAAACCGGCCAATCGCGATGCGGCGCGCGAGCAGCTTCTGGCCCTGCGCGGCAAGACGCACCGGTTGCACTCGGCGCTGACTGTGGTGCGAGACGGTACGGTGTTGTTTGAGTATTCCGACTCCGCGCATCTGACGATGCGGAATTTTTCCGAGCGATTCCTCGAGAGCTATCTGGATGCGGTCGGCGACAGCGCGCTTGCCAGCGTCGGCGGCTACCAGATCGAGAGCGCCGGCATTCACCTGTTCGAGAAGATTTCCGGCGACTACTTCACCATTCTCGGCCTACCGCTGCTGCCGCTGCTGCAATTTTTGCGGCAAGACGGCCTGATGCGGGATTAGAGCGATGTTCATCCAATGTTCGTAATTGGCCTCACCGGTTCGATCGGCATGGGCAAGTCGACCACGGCGAAGTTCTTCGCCGAGGAGGGCGTGCCGGTGCATGATTCCGATGCGGTGGTGCACCGGCTCTATGAGGGCGAGGCGGTGCCGGCGATCGAGGCCGCGTTTCCGGGCACCACGGTGAACGGCAAGGTCGACCGGGACCGGCTGTCGAAGCACCTGATCGCGCATCCCGGCGACTTCAAGAAACTCGAAGCTTTGGTACATCCGCTGGTTCGCGCGGCCGAGCAGAAGTTCCTGGCAGAGGCCGAGAAACGCGGCACGAAGGTCGTCGTGCTCGATATTCCGCTGCTTTACGAAACGGCGGGTGACGCGCGCTGCGACGCGGTCGTGGTGGTTTCGGCGCCGGCGGATGTGCAGCGCACCCGCATGAAGGAGCGCGGCATGAGCGACGAGCGGTTCGAGGCGATCATCGCACGCCAGGTGCCGGACGCGGTGAAGCGCGAGAGGGCCGATTTCGTGGTGGATAGCGGGCAAGGCCTGGAACATGCCCGCGCACAGGTGCGTGAAATTCTGCGTGCGGTTGCTACACTGCCGAAACGGCCCGCTGAGTCGCCGCCAAGAAAGCAATAAGAAAGCAAGATGCGCGAAATCGTTCTCGATACCGAAACCACCGGCCTTGACCCTTTCCAGGGGCATCGGGTCGTCGAGATCGGCTGCGTGGAGCTGCTGAACCGGATTCCGACCGGCAACACCTTTCACTGCTATCTCAATCCCGAACGCGACATGCCGCAGGAAGCGTTCAACGTGCACGGATTGTCGCTAGAATTCTTGAGCGACAAGCCGCTGTTCAGCGCGGTGGCGGACGACTTTCTCGCGTTCCTCGGCGACTCGGTTTTGATCGCGCACAATGCGTCGTTCGACTTCGGTTTCCTGTGCGCCGAGCTTGAGCGCGCCAAAAAGGAAGTGCTGACGCGCGACCGCGTGATTGACACGATCGCGCTGGCGCGGCGCAAACATTCGGCCGGCCCGTACAGCCTCGATGCGCTGTGCGCGCGCTACGGCATCGACAACTCGCGCCGCACCAAGCACGGCGCACTGCTCGACGCGGAAATCCTGGCCGAGGTTTATCTCGAGCTAATCGGCGCACGGCAGGCTTCGCTTATCCTGCTCGACAATCTCAACGGCCGGATCGGCAAGCGCTTCGCGGCGGCGCAGCGTCCGATTGCGTTGCCGGTGCGGATCACGGAAGCCGACGTTGCCGCGCATCGCGATTTCGTCGCGACGCTCGGCGACACGCCGCTGTGGCGGCAGTATCTTCCGCTTTAATCTGTTGATGCGTCAGGCCTGAGCCGGCGGATTGTTCGCCGTCTGGGCACGCGCGAGGTTCTGCCGGTAGAGCCCGGCGAAATCCACCGGATCGAGCATCAGGGGCGGGAAGCCGCCGTTCTGCACGGTGGTGGCGATGATCTGGCGGGCATACGGGAAGAGGAGCCGCGGGCATTCGATCAGCATCAGCGGCTGCACGCCTTCCGGCGGCACGTTCTGGATGCGGAACACCCCAGCATATTGCAGCTCGAAGGCAAACAACACGGCGTTGCCGGGAAGCTCGGCCTTGCCGTCGATCTTGAGCACGATTTCGGCGTCGGTGTTGCTCAGCGCGTTGACGTTGACGCCGACCTGAACGTTGATCTGCGGCTGCTGTTGCGGATTGCCCTGCGGCCGGCGCGGCGCGAGCGGATTCTCAAACGAGAAGTCCTTGATGTATTGCGCCAGCACGGTGAGCTGCGGCGCGTTCGCTGCGGCCGGATTCGGGGCCTGCGGCGTTGCGCCGCCGTTCTGGCCACCATTGGTCGTCGACATGAAAACTCCTCGTGACTCTTTGCCGCTGCTGCAGTTTCGGGCGGTTGGCTAACATAGGCACCCAGCGCTAACAAGTTGTGGAGTCTTAACGGCGCTCGCGCTCGTCGCGAATCTGCGCGTCCGGGACCTGGCGCCACTCATCGCGATCGAGATCGACAACCCCGTCACGGCGCGAAGCCGGGGCCGTGGCAAAGGTTCGCAGCAACAGAGCGCCAAGCGCCCGCCGCAGTGGCGCAATCAGCAACAGCACGCCGATGGCGTCGGTCAAAAACCCCGGAATCAGCAGCAGAATCGCGGCCAGCAAGTACATGGTTCCGGCGCTGTCGGATTGCAGGGCGGTGACCCGCTGGGGCCCCAGAACCACCTTCATGCGCTCGATATGCGCGCCGCCGCTGAAACGCAGCATCAGCGCACCGGCCAGCGAAGTCGCCAAAACGGCGAGCAATGCCCAGACGAGGCCGATCCAGATCGCGACCAGGACAAACAGCACGATTTCGGCCAGCGGGAGAGCCAGCACTGCGGTCAGCAACCATATGGCCACATTCATGGTTTACCGTCTGAAGCGATGTTGGCGGCTCAAGTCCAATCGTCTATGTTTCCGCGCAGTGGTGCAATTTTGCACCGGCGAACGGCCGGAACCTATGGATTGGCCGCGCCAGCGCCTTACATAGTAAGGGCAGAACGGCCTGCCTACCCGCGCACCCAATTCGCCGGTTGACGGTTTCGAGAGCATGCACGACGTGTTTGATATCTACACCATCATCTTCCTTGCTCTCGCAGTGTTCATTTTTCTGCGGTTGCGCAGCGTGCTCGGCCAGCGCACCGGCCGCGAACGGCCGCCTTACGATCCCTATTCGGCCCGCGACAAGATGCGCCCCGCCACCGAGAAGGTCATCAGCCTGCCGAACCGGGCCGCGGAGACGCAAAAGCCGACCGAGAAATCGGCGGATGTGCCGGCCGCGCCGCCAACCGATCGCTGGAAGGACGTTGCCGCCACCGGCTCGCCGGTCGCGGCGGGGCTCGACGCCATCGTGGCGGCCGATCCGAAATTCGATGCGAAGCATTTCGTCGTGGGCGCGCGCTCTGCGTATGAAATGATCGTCACTGCGTTCGCCGAAGGCGACCGGCGCGCGCTGAAAGATTTGTTGTCGCGCGACGTCTATGACGGTTTCGACGGCGCGATCGCCGATCGCGAGAAGAAGGGCAACAAACTCGAGACGCGCTTCGTCTCGATCGACTCGGCCGACATCACCGGCGCCGAGACGCGCGGCCGCACCGCGCAGGTGACGGTACGTTTCGTGTCGCAGCTCGTATCGGTGACCCGCGATGCGCAGGGCGTCGTGGTCGACGGCAATCCCGACAAGGTGACCGACGTCACCGACGTGTGGACCTTTGCGCGCGATGTGTCGTCGCGCGATCCCAACTGGAAGCTGGTCGCGACCGAAGGCGGGCAATGAGCGGATGCGGCTTGAGGTCGCTCGCATTGTATTCAGCGTTGCGCTCTCGCTGACCGCCGGCGCGATGCCTGCGGCGGCGGCTGACACCACTCTCAGAATCCCGGGCGCGCAGATCGAGCCGCTGACATTCGCGGCGCTCAACGGCTGGCAGAGCGAGGACCACGCCGCCGCGTTCGGCGCATTCCTCAAAAGCTGCAAGGCCATCCTGGCCGCATCGCCGGCGCAACGCGCTGCGCGCCCGATGTATGGAGGGCTTTATCGCGCCTGCCAGCACGCGGTGGCGGCAGGGCGGCTCGACCGCGACAAGGCGCGGGCGTTCTTCGAGGCAAATTTCAAGCCCTTCCGCATTATTCCC
>DASZXA010000045.1:0-36075 GCA_035546455.1 Pseudolabrys sp. | reverse complement strand
AGGATCTGCATCTTGACCAGGTCGCCGGGCCGGTAGTCGGTAAGGTGGTAGTCGAAGGATGCATAGCCCTTCGAAACCGATTTCAGCCGGTCGTAAAAATCGAAGACCACCTCGTTGAGCGGCAGGTCGTAGACCACCATGGCGCGGTTGCCGACGTAGGTCAGGTCGATCTGCTCACCGCGCCGCTCGGTGCACAGGCTGAGGATCGCGCCGAGATAGGTGTCGGGCACGAGGATGGTGGCGCGGATCCACGGCTCCTCGATCGACTCGATGATCGTCGGATCCGGCATGTCGGCCGGGTTGTGCAGCTCCATCGTCGAGCCGTCGGTGAGCTTGAGGCGGTAGACCACCGAGGGGGCGGTGGTGATGAGGTCGAGGTCGTATTCGCGGCTGAGGCGTTCCTGGATGATCTCGAGGTGGAGGAGGCCGAGGAAGCCGCAGCGGAAGCCGAAGCCGAGCGCGGCGCTGGTCTCCATCTCGAAGGTGAAGCTGGCGTCGTTGAGGCGCAGCTTCCCCATCGCCGCGCGCAAATCCTCGAACGAGTCCGCATCGACCGGAAACAGGCCGCAGAACACCACCGGGATCGCGGGACGGAAACCGGCGAGCGGCGTGTCGACCGGTTTGCGGTCATCCGTAATCGTATCGCCGACGCGCGTGTCGGCGACTTCCTTGATCGACGCGGTGAGCATGCCGATCTCGCCGGGGCCGAGCTCTTCGACTTGCTCCAGCTTCGGAGTATAGACGCCGGTGCGATCCACGTCATAGGCGGCCTTGGTGCCCATCATGCGGATGCGCTGGCCCTTCTTGAGCACGCCGTCGACGATGCGCACGAGCACGACAACGCCGAGATAGACATCGTACCAGCTATCGACCAGCAGCGCCTTGAGCGGCGCGTCGCGGTCGCCTTTCGGCGGCGGCAGCCGCGTGACGATCGCTTCCAGCACCGCATCGATGCCGATGCCGGTCTTGGCGGAAATCTCCAGCGCGTTCGAGGCGTCGAGCCCGATCACGTCCTCGATCTGCTGCTTCACCTTGGCGGGCTCGGCGGCCGGCAGGTCGACCTTGTTGAGGACCGGGACGATCTCGTGATTGTTGTCGATCGCCTGATAGACGTTGGCGAGCGTTTGCGCCTCGACGCCTTGCGAGGCATCGACCACCAGCAGCGAACCTTCGACCGCGGCCAGCGAGCGGTTCACCTCATAGGCGAAGTCGACGTGGCCGGGCGTGTCGATCAGGTTGAGGATGTAGGTGTTGCCGTCCTTCGCCTTGTAGGAGAGGCGGACGGTCTGCGCCTTGATGGTGATGCCGCGCTCGCGCTCGATCTCCATGTTGTCGAGCACCTGCTCCTTCATCTCGCGCGCTTCGAGCCCGCCGGTCATCTGGATGAGCCGGTCTGCAAGTGTCGACTTGCCGTGATCGATATGCGCGACGATGGAGAAGTTACGGATATTTTTGATTGGGACCGTCGTCATGGGCGCGCAGATAACACCCGCGCTGCAGTGCATCAAGCGGCGAGTTCGCGTTAAAGTGCCGCCATGACTGAAGAATCACATGTTGTCATTGTCGGAGCCGGGTTTGCCGGGTTGGCCTGTGCCAAGGCGCTGGGCAATGTCCCGGTGCGCGTCACGGTGATCGACCGCGCCAATTATCACCTCTTTGTTCCGCTGCTCTATCAGGTCGCGACTGCGGCATTGTCGCCGGCCGATATTGCCCGGCCGATCCGCCGCATCCTCGGCCGCTATCGTAACATCAATGTCGTGCTGGGCGATGTGACCGGCATCGACACGCAAGCACGCACCGTGCGGACAAGCGCCGGTCAGGTTTTCACCTATGACCGGCTCGTGGTGGCGACCGGCTCGCGCTATTCGTATTTCGGCCATTCGGAATGGGCTGCCAACGCCAAAGGCCCGCGCTCGCTGGAAGACGCGCGCTTCATCCGCACCAAATTGCTGACCGCGTTCGAGCGGGCGGACGCGACGAAGGATGCCGCTGAACGCGATCGCCTGATGACGATGATCGTAGTCGGTGGCGGACCGACCGGAGTCGAGATGGCCGGTGCAGTCGCTGAACTCGCGCGTCATTCGCTGGCGCGGGATTTCCGCCGCATCGACCCGCGTCAGGCGCGCATTTTGCTGGTAGAGGCGTCGCCGCGGCTGCTCGCCAGCTTTCCGCAATCGTTGGCGGATTATGCCGAGCGCGAGCTGCGCAAGCTTGGCGTCGAGGTGCTGCTCGGCAAGCCGGTCGAGAACATCACCGCGCAGGGCGCGATGGTCGGCGGCAAGATGATCGAAGCCGCGACCGTCGTGTGGGGCGCCGGCATCGAGGCTGCGCCTGGCGTGAAGATGCTCGGCGTGCCGCTCGACCGGCTGGGCCGCGTTGCCGTCGCCGCCGATCTCTCGGTGCCGGATTTGCCGGGCGTCTACGTGCTCGGCGACAGTTCGGTCGCGCTCGGCAAGGATGGCAAGCCGTTGCCGGCGCTGGCGCAGGTCGCGGCGCAACAGGGCGACTATCTCGGCCGTGCGCTTGCGGCGCGTTTCCGCGGCAAGGATGTGAAACCGTTCCGCTTCCACAATCGCGGCAACACGGCGGTGATCGGCCGCAACGCGGCGGTGTTCGATTTCGGAAGCTGGCGCTTGAAGGGCAGGGTGGCCTGGGTGCTCTGGGCCCTGGTCCACATTTATCTACTGGTCGGCTTCGAGAACCGCCTGTCGGTCGCGCTGCGCTGGGTGTGGCGCTACATCACAGGCGAAAGCGGCGCCCGGCTGATTACGCCAAGCGCCGCTCCGCAAGAAACGCCAAATCAATAGCGGTAGTGATCGGCCTTGAACGGGCCTTCCACCGGAACGTCGATATAGGCCGCCTGGTCGGGCCGCAGCTTGGTCAGCTTCACGCCGATCTTTTCGAGGTGCAGCCGCGCGACCTTCTCGTCGAGCTTCTTAGGCAGCGTGTAGACCTTCTTCTCGTACTTGCCTTGGTTGGTCCACAGCTCGATCTGCGCCAGCGTCTGGTTGGTGAAGGACGACGACATCACGAAGCTCGGGTGGCCCATGGCGTTACCGAGGTTCACCAGCCGGCCTTCGGACAGCAGGATGATGCGGTGGCCGTCCGGGAATTCGATTTCGTCAACCTGCGGCTTGATGTTGACCCACTTCATGTTCTTCAGGCCGGCGACGTCGATCTCGTTGTCGAAGTGACCGATGTTGCAGACGATGGCGCGGTCCTTCATGCCGCGCATGTGGTCGGCGGTGATGATGTCCTTGTTGCCGGTCGCGGTGACGAAGATGTCGGCGCGCTTCACGGCGTCCTCCATCGTGGTCACTTCGTAGCCTTCCATCGCCGCCTGCAGCGCGCAGATCGGGTCGATCTCCGACACCATCACGCGGCAGCCGGCCTGGCGCAGTGAGGCCGCCGAGCCTTTGCCGACGTCGCCGAAGCCCGCGACCATCGCGACCTTGCCGGCCATCATCAC
Source organism: Pseudolabrys sp. (assembly GCA_035546455.1). Taxonomy (GTDB): domain Bacteria; phylum Pseudomonadota; class Alphaproteobacteria; order Rhizobiales; family Xanthobacteraceae; genus Pseudolabrys. The sequence continues at coordinate 32,606 of DASZXA010000045.1, read as the reverse complement.
GTCGGTGCCGCGGCGGATGCCGTCGACCAGCGACTCCCGGCAGCCGTAGAGATTGTCGAACTTCGACTTGGTGACGCTGTCGTTCACGTTGATCGCCGGGAACAGCAGCTTGCCTTCACGGTGCATCACATAGAGGCGATGCACGCCGGTGGTGGTCTCTTCCGAGACGCCCTTGATCGACTTCGCGACTTCGCCGAACCAGTCCTTCGGCTTGGTCTTCAGCGTATCCTTGATCAGCGCGAACAGGATTTCTTCTTCCTCCGACGTGTGCTTGTCGAGGAATGCGGTGTCGCCGCCTTCGGCGCGCACGCCGAGGTGAACGAACAGCGTCGCGTCGCCGCCGTCATCGAGGATCATGTTCGGCACGCCGCCGCCATGCCATTCGAACAGCTTGCGGGTGTACTCCCAGTAATCCTTCAGGCTCTCGCCCTTGATCGCGAACACCGGCGTGCCGGCGGCGGCGATCGCCGCGGCAGCGTGGTCCTGTGTCGAATAGATGTTGCACGACACCCAGCGAACGTCGGCGCCGAGATGCTTGAGCGTCTCGATCAGCACGGCCGTCTGGATCGTCATGTGCAACGAGCCGGCGATGCGGGCGCCCTTGAGCGGCTGCGACTTGCCGTACTCCTCGCGGGTCGCCATCAGGCCCGGCATTTCGGTTTCGGCGATCGAGATTTCCTTGCGCCCGAACTCGGCGAGCCCGATGTCCTTGACGATGTATTCGGTGGCGGGCTTGGGCTTGGCAGCGGCGTTCATGGGCGGTCCTTCACTGGCACGACAAAGGGTAGGGGAATGCCGCTGCCTGTAGCAGGGGCGGTCCGAGGGGGCAAGGCTATATAAGGATTTCTTTATATGGCTGGGGAGGATCTTCCCGGCCTAATCCTCTTCGCCGAACCCGCTGGTCACCAGATCGCAGAGGTTCGACATGGCGTCGATCGCATCGGGTCCGCTGGCCTTGATCGTGATCAGGGTGCCGGTTCCGGCCGCCAGCATCATCAGGCCCATGATCGAGGTCGCGCCGACGGTTTCGTTACCGCGCGTGACCGTGATGGAGGCTTGGTATTTTTCGGCCATCTGCACGAACTTGGCGGAAGCGCGGGCGTGCAGGCCCTTCTTGTTGACGATCTCGACGACGCGCGTGATGGCGTCCTCGCCGGAGCCCGTCATTTTCCGGTCAGCACGCGGCTGGCGATGGTGCAGTACTTGCGGCCGGCATCCTGCGCGGCGGCGACGGCCTGCTCGAGCGGGCAGGTTTCCCGCACTTTGGCCAGCTTGATCAGCATCGGCAGATTGATGCCGGCCAGCACTTCCACCTTAGGGTGGCTCATCACCGAAATGGCGAGGTTGGACGGCGTGCCGCCGAACATGTCGGTCAGGATGGCGACGCCCTGGCCGCTGTCGACGCGCTTTACGGCGTCGATGATCTGGTTGCGCGACTGATCCACATCGTCGTCGGGGCCGATGGTGATCGCCTCGATCTGCTTTTGCGGGCCGACAACATGCTCCAGGGCGGAGCGAAACTCGACGGCGAGCCGCCCGTGGGTAACCAGTACGAGGCCGATCATTACAAACTCCTCGCGGGCGCCGGGCTCAACAGCCTGGGTGCGCCGCACGAAAGGACGCCCATCTTGGCCATCCAAAGTTCGGGCGCAAGGGGCTTTCCCGTCATATAGTGACGATGCTGCGCTGCGGTGAGAGGGGTCAAAAGCGGGCTCGGCCTGCTGCGACATGGGCCTATCTAGGCCGATTATGGTTACTTTTCCCCAACCAGGCGGTTGGGGCGGGTGGCGGAGGTAGCCCAGCCGCCGGCTGCGGTCAATTGCCGACCAGGGCGGCCAGCACCGCCGGGAGCGGGTCGCCGCCGGCGGGCAAGGCGATCCGGGGCAGAGTAATGCCAGAAATGATTGCTTTCTGTCCGTCCGGTTCGGGGAGACGATCGGCCGCAATGACCAGATCGAGCACCCGGCCGACGGTCGCTACGGCCTCATACGGCAGCTTACGGATGCCGATACCGCGTATTTCGATCATTCCCGAGAGACTGCCGGCCGGGCGAACGAGCAGGCGGCCGTGGCTCGCTTCGAGATGCACGCGGTCATCCCCGACCAATCGCGCGAACGGCAATGTATGGATCAGACGAAGCGCCAGCCGCGATTTGCCGCTGCCCGGTTCGCCGCGGATGAGGAGCGCCGTGGCGCCGACTAGAACGGCGGTGGCGTGAATGGTTGGCGACGAGGTCAAGCGGCAGGGAGGCGAACGACGAAGCGGGCGCCGAGGATGCGCGCCTCATCGCCTTCGGCGGTGCGGTTCTGCACGCGGATGCTGCCGCCATGCGCTTCGACGATCTGCTTGGAGATAGACAGGCCGAGACCTGAATTCTGGCCGAAGCCTTGCTCGGGACGGTCGGTGTAGAAGCGCTCGAAGATTTTTTCCATCGCGTCGGCGTTCACGCCAGGCCCGTCGTCGTCAACGACGATCTCGATGTCCTTGCGCAGGCGCCGGACCGTCAGGCGCACGTTGCCACCCGGCGGCGAGAACGAGCGCGCATTGTCGAGCAGGTTGCTGATCACCTGTCCAAGCCGCGAATCGTAGCCATTGACGAGGAAACGATCCGGCCCGCCGCCTTCCAGCGTCATCGCGACGCTGACGTTGTCATGCCGCACTTCGTTGGCGACGGCGACCAGCGCCTCGGCGATCTTTGCAATATTGACCTGCGCGGCTTCGTGCCGCTGCAGCTCGGCGTCGAGCCGGCTGGCGTCCGAGATATCGGAGATCAGGCGGTCAAGCCGTTTCACGTCATGGACGATCACGGCGAGCAAACGCTGCCGGCTCTCTTCCGATTTCACGCGCGGCAGTGTTTCGACGGCGGAGCGCAGCGACGTCAGCGGATTTTTCAGTTCGTGCGCAACATCGGCCGCAAAGCTCTCAATCGCCTCGATGCGGGCGTAGAGCGAGTCGGTCATGTCACGGAGCGCGCCGGACAGGTGGCCGATCTCGTCGCGCCGCCGCGTGAAATTCGGAATCTCGACGCGGGTGCGGATGCGCCGCCGCACGCGCTCGGCGGCATCGGCCAGCCGCCGCACCGGCCCTGCGATCGTGCCGGCCAGCAGCAGCGACAGCAGGAACATCACGCCGGCGGCAACCAGAAACACCTTCACGATGGCAAGGCGCTCGGCTTCCACCATGTCGTCGATGTCGCCGCCTTGCGTCGAGAGCATCAGCACGCCGCGCACAGCGCGGAAGCGCTGCACCGGAACCGCGACGGATACGATCACCTCGCCGCGGTCGTTGATGCGCACACGGCTTGAATGTTGCCCATTTAAGGCTTCCGCGACTTCCGAATAGCCGCGGCCGTTTTCCGGCCCAAGCTCCTTGTAGATCGGCAGGTCGCCACGACCGAACCAGCGGCGCACTGCGATATAGCCACGCTCGACAAGGCCGGGCTTCTCGGCGCCGGGCGCCGGCAAGTCGAACCGCAGCACGTCGCCGCGGCCATAGAGATTGCGGCTGTCGATGATGAGAATGCCATCGCGGTCATAGATGCGCGCCCGCGTCTTGGTCGGCGAGATCAGGCGGCGCAGGACCGGCGCGACACGCTCGGGATTGATCGGAAACTCAATTCCCGACAGCGCCTCGTCGCTCGGGCCGTAACTCTCGCCGGCTTGCAATTCGAGCAGACGTTCTGGATCGATGGTGATCGACTCGTTCTCGACGGTCGCCGAGCCCGCGATCGCGCCGGCGATGATCTCGCCCTGCACGAGCAGACTCTGCACGCGCGCGTCGATCAGGCCGGCACGGAATTGCGAAAGGTAGAGCACGCCGGTCAGCAGCGCGATCAGGCCGGCGAGGTTGAGGATGACGATGCGGCGGGTGAGGCTCGACGAGCCTTGGTCGATCAGGAAACGCCAGGCGCCGCGCAGACGCTCAAGAATGCCGCGCGGGCGCGCGACAGGTTCATCGCTATCCTGCCGCTCGCTTTCGTTGAGCTTCGCAAGCAATTCCGACGTTCGATCGAGCAACGGCAAGCCCCGGTCGGGTTGAGTCGCGCCACCACTTTGGCTGCGGTGTCATTCTACCTGAAACCGCACGACGATGCAGGAGGGCTCGATAAGCGCGAAAATACGCGCGTCAGGCTTCCTTGAAGCGATAGCCGACGCCGTACAGCGTCTCGATCATCTCGAAGTCGTCGTCGGCCATCTTGAACTTCTTGCGCAGCCGCTTGATGTGGCTGTCGATGGTGCGGTCGTCGACATAGACCTGATCGTCGTAGGCGGCATCCATCAGCGCGTTGCGGCTCTTCACCACGCCGGGCCGCTGCGCCAGCGCCTGGAGGATCAGGAATTCCGTCACGGTGAGCGTGACCGGCTCGCCCTTCCAGGTGCAGGTATGGCGCTCCGGATCCATGCGAAGCTGGCCGCGCTCAAGCGTGCTCTTGCTCTCGATCTCCTTCGGCGCCGAGCCGTCCTTCGCGGTGGTGCGGCGGAGCACCGCCTTCACGCGCTCGACCAGCAGGCGCTGCGAAAACGGTTTGCGAATGAAATCGTCGGCGCCCATCTTGAGGCCGAATAGCTCGTCGATCTCTTCATCTTTAGATGTGAGGAAGATCACCGGCGTGTCGGACTTCTGCCGCATGCGTCGCAACGTCTCCATGCCGTCCATGCGCGGCATCTTGATGTCGAGGATGGCAAGATCGGGCGGCGACGTCTTGAAGCCTTCGATGGCGGATGCGCCATCGGTGTAGGTCATGATCCGATAGCCTTCCGCTTCGAGCGCCAGCGAAACGCTGGTGAGGATGTTGCGGTCGTCGTCGACGAGAGCGATGGTCGGCATGAAGCCCCTTGCTAAAAAAGGTTCGTGACGAAAGTCCCGCGGACTGTGAAGCCGCGCAACGTGGGCCGAAATGTGGCCTCGCCAGGTGAACTATGCGATTCTAATGCGATTTCAAGGCTGAAGGGCCCTGGTTCGTTCCCGATCCGTAATTCCTTAACGCGAAAGTCCAGCAATGACGCCGAATAACGGCTTCGATCCGAAAATCGCCACCAAGATACTGTTGCGCGAGGGATTAACCGGCGCATTGGCGACATTGATGCCCGGCGCCGGCGATCCTTATTGTTCATTGGTCAATGTCGCGACTGCCGCAGACGGCGCACCGCTGCTGCTGATTTCCACGCTGGCGATCCACACCAAGAATTTGCAGGCCGACCCGCGCGCATCGTTGATGATCGATGAGCGCAAGGAGGGCGACCCGCTCGAAGGCGCGCGCATCATGTTGATGGGGAAGATGACGCAAACGGACGATCCCGCTGCGCGCCGCCGATATCTCTCACGTCATCCGGAAGCGGAGCAGTTCGCGGGCTTCAAGGACTTCGGCTTCTACCGGATGGATATTTCACGCATCCATCTCGTCGCCGGGTTCGGCCGAATCGTCGATCTGAAACCGGAAGATGTGCTGACTGATATGACGGGCGCGGAAGCGCTGGCCGAGGCGGAAGCCGGCGCCGTCGCGCACATGAATGAAGATCACAAGGATGCGCTGCGGCTTTATGCCACCAAGCTGTTGAGCGGGAAGGATGGCAACTGGCGCTGTACCGGTTGCGATCCCGACGGTCTCGACTTGCGGTTTGGCCGCACCGGCCTGCGGTTGCGGTTTCCACAGCGGGTGACCGGTCCCGGGCCTTTGCGGGCGGCGCTGAAACAGCTTGCCGAACAAGCGCGGGCCACACATTAACCGCGCTGAATAGCGACCATGATGCACCGCAATGCGAGGCCACTTGCGCCTTGGCTTTACGGATGTTCGTGACTATGGTCGCGGCGCTCGGAACACGGGTTTATACTTACGTCTTATATCGACGGCGCACGGGCGGCTTTGGCTGTTCGGCGGCTGATGAGTTTTAGGAGGCTGGCGTGGAAGAGAAGGGTGTGCGGAACGGCGCGTACGGAGCCGATAAATTCGGTTTCCGGAATCTCGCCGAAGTGCGGTGGAATCTGGGTGCACCCGCTCTGTATGAATACGCGATCTCCAATGGCGAAGCGGACATCGTCGCCGGCGGTGCGCTCTGCGCCGAAACCGGTCATCACACCGGCCGCAGCCCGAAAGACAAGCACACCGTCCTCGACGATCTCACCCGCGATTCAGTCTGGTGGGATGGCAACAAGAAGATGTCGAAGGAAAGCTTCGACGCACTTCTCGCCGACTTCATCAAGCACGTCGAAGGAAAGAAACTGTTCGCGCAGGACCTCTACGGTGGCGCCGACCCGACCTATCGCATCAAGGTCCGCGTCTTCACCGAGTACGCCTGGCACTCATTGTTCATCCGCCAGCTCCTGATCCGTCCGGAGCTCGCGGAACTCGCGAGCTTCGCGCCGGAGATGACGGTTGTCGACCTGCCGTCGTTCAAACCGGATGCCAAACGTCACGGTGGCCGCGAAGGCTCCGACACGATGGTCGCCATCGATTTCACCCGCAAGATCGTGCTGATCTGCGGGTCTTCTTATGCCGGCGAGATGAAGAAGTCGGTGTTCACCACGCTCAACTTCTACCTGCCGGCCAAGAATGTCGTGCCGATGCACTGCTCGGCCAACGTCTCCAACGACGGCAAGGAGAGCGCACTGTTCTTCGGCCTGTCCGGCACCGGCAAGACTACGCTGTCGGCCGATCCGGAGCGTACGCTGATCGGCGACGATGAGCACGGCTGGGGTCCGGACGGCATCTTCAATTTCGAGGGCGGCTGTTACGCCAAGACCATCAAGCTCAGCCACGAGAATGAGCCGATGATCTGGGACGCCACCAACCGGTTCGGCACGGTGCTGGAAAACGTCGCGTTCGATCCGGTCACCCGCGTGCCGGACTACAACGATGGCTCGAAGACCGAGAACACCCGTTCGGCCTATCCACTCGAGTTCATTCCGAACGCCTCGCGTTCGGGCCGCGCCGCCCACCCGAAGAATATCATCTTCCTCACCGCCGACGCCTACGGTGTGATGCCGCCGATCGCCAAGCTCACGCCCGATCAGGCGATGTATCACTTTCTCTCCGGCTACACCGCGAAGGTCGCCGGCACCGAGAAGGGCTTGGTCGGCGTGCAGCCGGAATTTTCGACCTGCTTCGGCGCGCCATTCCTGCCGCGCCATCCGTCGACTTATGCCGACCTGCTGCGCGACTACATCAACAAGCACAAGGTCGACTGCTGGCTGGTCAACTCCGGCTGGACCGGCGGCAAATACGGCGTCGGCCGCCGCATGCCGATCAAGGCGACCCGCACGCTGCTGTCTGCCGCGCTCGACGGCTCGCTGAAGAACGCCGATTTCCGCACCGACCGTTATTTCGGCTTCTCGGTGCCGACCTCGGTCCCGGGCGTCGAGCCGCATCTGCTCGACCCGATCAAGACCTGGGAAGATAAGGCCGAGTTCGACAAGACCGCGCGCGATCTGGTGTCGATGTTCCAGAAGAATTTCTCGAAGTTCGAGAGCCACGTCAGCGCCGACGTCAAGGCGGCCGCGCCGGAAGTGCGCATCGCGGCGGAATAAGAAACCCGGATAAAAAGAAAAGGGCGGCCGCGAAAGCCGCCCTTTTTGTTTCGTGTCGCTTTAGTCGTTAGACGAGGCGATCTCGCGGCCCAGCTTGTTGAAGCGGGCCTTCTGCTCGTCGTCGAGCGCGCTGTAGAAGCTGTCGAGTGACGGCTTGACCGTATTGGCCGCTTCCACCATCGCCTTCAGCCGCTTCTCCATCGCATCGAGTCGGCCCGGCGGCGTCATCGGGACGTCGTCGGGGCATGCGGCCTGAAGGATGCCGACCGCATTGTTGGTCGCGGTTTCAAGATCCTTCAGCTTGGCTTCCTGAGCGTCGTCCGGCTTCACCGTATCCTCGATCCGCTCGATCGGCAGATTGGACAGGCCGGGCTTCGGCTCGCCGCAGCTCGCCGCCTGGTCGCTGGCCGAGCCCTGCGTCTCGCTCTTCTTGGCCGCAGCCGCGATCTTCGCCCCGTCCGGGCCGATCTCGTTAAAGCGCCCCTTCTGCTCGTCGCTCAGCGACGCGTAGAAGCGCTCCAGCGCGGGCCGCACCGTTTCGACCGCCTGCAAGGTCGAGTCGAGCCGCGCCGTCATGGCATCGAGCCGGCCGGGCGGTGTGGTGGAGAAGTTGCTCTCCGGCGGGCAGGAATCCGCGAATTGCTTCGCGGCATCCTTCGAGGCGTCCTTCATCTGGTCGAGCAGATCTTTCTGCTCGGCGTTCAGGTTGACCTTCTTGGCGATGTCGGCAAACGGCCACGCGGTGATGCCGGAGCCCGGCTGTTTGCAGAGCTGCTGCGCGGTCGCGTATCGGGCCGGAGCCGATCTGCGCGCCGAACGTGACGGCGCTTCATCGGGCGCATAGACATAATCCGTTGGCGCGCCTTCGTAGCCCCAGAACACGCCGTCGAAGAAGTCGTCATAGGCATAGGCCCAGTAGCCGGGCTCATAACCGTCGGGCCAGAACGTGTAACCGAAGATGTCGGCATAGGCATAAGGCCAGAACAGCGGCCCGTACCACGGGACAAATCCGGCCCAGCGATGATGCCGCCACGCCCAGCGGTTGGAACGGAAGGCGACGCGGTTGGCGCGGGCCTGCTGCCGGGCAAAGTTCGCGGCGAAGCGGCCCTGCCGCGCCTGCTGCGCGGTGACCAGCGCCCGCCGGTTCTGCCGGGCTTCACGGCGCTGCTGCCGCGCGTTTTGGCGTTGCTGACGGAGTTGTTGCGCATTCAGTTGCTGCTGCGCATTGAGCCGCTGATTGCGATCCTGCGCGGCATTGCGGCGGTCCTGGCGATTTTGGATCGCCTCACGCCGCTGGTCGCGCCTGTCCTGCCGGGCGTTGCGGCGTTCTTGCCGGCTCTGCGCGGCATCGCGCCGTTGCTGGCGGGCGTCCCGCGCGTTCGCCCTCGTCTGATTGGCCGTCGCTGCGCTGCGATTCTGGCGCGCTTCCCGGGCCGCGTTGCGGCGTTCTTGGCGCGCCTGCCGCGCAGTAGAACGCCGGGATTCGGCGGCTTGCGCCCGCGCGCGAACTTGCGTTCGCGAACCGGCCGCCCGCTGGTGCGCGATCGCGCGCGATCTGGCGAAGTTGGGTGCGCGTGCCGCTCGGGGGGCCGCTGCCCGTGGAGCCGCACGTGCTGCTGCACGAGGCGCTGCACGTGCCGCGGCTCGGGGTGCTGCACGAGGCGCAGCCGCGCGTGGCGCCGCCGCACGTGGAGCAGCCTTTGCCGCCGCTGCCTTGGGTTGGTTTGGCTGCGCGATCGCGTCAGCCGGTTGAATCAGCGCAGCGGCTGCGATCACGGCCGCCGCGGCAAACAGTTGTTTGAGCATGACATCGTCCCACAAATACGAAGGTCGCCCCGCACACATCAGGTAGATGCATAACTGCGGAAATAGTCATTCGTTCGGGGATGGCTGTGCTGCTCGTGCGTTTGTGATGCAAGATGAAGCGCTGTTCATCGGGTGCGACAAAAAAGCCGGCGAGCTTGCGCGCGCCGGCTTCGATGCGAATGAAATTTCTTGTCAGTGTAGCGAAGCGCCGTTGGTCTGACCGCGCAGGCGCTCGATCAGCTCGACCGTCGGATAGGAATCGGCGGGCAGGCCGACCTTGAGTTGCACTTGCTTGACCGCGGTGCGTGTGAGGGTGCCGAACTTGCCGTCGATCTCTCCGACATCGTAGCCATGCCGCGTCAGCAGGCGCTGCAATTCGCTCATCTGGTCGGCGTCGAGCGTCACGATGTCCGGGCTGCCGCGATAGACCGGCGGCGCGCCGGCAAGGCGCGTGGCGAAGTAGGCGACCGTGGTCGAATAGACCATCGCCGAGTTCCAGCCGAGAAACGCCTTGAAGTTCGGGTAGGCGAGGAAAGCCGGCCCGAAGCGGCCCATCGGCAGCAGCAGCGAAGCCTGCATGTTGTCGGACGGCAGCTTGCCGTTCGCCGCCTTCACGCCCCAGGCGACCCACTGCGAACGCGGATGCTGGATGTTGAGATCGGCCTCTTCCCATTTCATCTCAGCCGGCACGCGCACCTCCTGGAGCCAGGGCTGGCCGCGCTCCCAGCCGAGATTCTTCAGGAAGTTTGCCGCGGTCGCCAGCATGTCCGGCGTGCTGCGGATGATGTCGCGGCGGCCGTCGCCGTCATAGTCGACGCCGTTCTTGAGATAGTCGGAGGCCGTCACCTGCATGCCGCCGAACTCGCCGGCCCAGTCGCCCTGCATGTCCTCGACGCGCTGGTCGCCGCGCTGCACGAGACGGAGCGCATCGATCAGCTGTCCGCGGAAGAAATCGGCGCGGCGGCAATCATAGGCGAGCGTGGTGAGCGAGCGGAGAATGTTGAACTTGCCGAAGTTGGCGCTGAAGTCGCTTTCGAGACCCCAGAACGCGGTGAGCACTTGCGGCGGGACGCCGTAGTCGCGCTCGATACGGGCGAACAGCGCGGCGTGCTCCTTCAGGTGCTTCGCGCCGTTCTGCATCCGGTTCTGCGAGATCAGCCGGTCGGAGAACTTGATGAAGGACAGCGAGAACACATGCTGGCCGCGGTCGCGCTTGAGCACCGACTCGTCGAGCGTCAAGCTCGAGGATGCGGCGGCGATTACCTGCGGCGAAATGCCTTGCGCGATGGCGTCTTTCTTGAATGTTGCAAGCCACTGATCGAATTTTTGAGTGTTCTCGCAGGTCGGCGCAGCGAATGCCGGTGTTGCAAGAAGAGCCGCAATCGCGATTGCAGCCAGTTTCATCTTATGTGCCTGCATGGCCATCCCGCCTGTTTGTGCGGTGAATCTGCCGTTCGCCCGCGAGGCCTTCAAGCGACATCCCCGGAAAGCGTTAAGGGGAACTCTGCGTTAACGATCGGACGGCCCCCGGCCTTCCGTTTCAGGGGGAGATTTGCGGCCGGGCGTGACTTCCATGCTGCCCATCTGCTGCTGGTAACGATCGGAGAAGCCGCGATAGCTGTTAGCCGAGGTAAATTGCGCGCCGTCGCCGGTCTTGCCGGTGACCGCCATCATGCCCTTGCCGGTGGCAATCACGTCGCCACGCCGCAGCGTCGGGTCGGATTTGGCAGCAAGCCGCGCCACGCCGAAAATATCCTTGCCGTTGCAGGTGCAGTTCGCGACCACCTTTTTGCGATAGGCGTAGGCGTTTGGCAGTTCGGTGTAGGGCCGTCCATCGAGGCCGACGGCGTGGTCGATGCCGCTGCCGGTGTAGATCTTGGTTTCGCTGGCGGGGCAGAATGAGTTGCACATCTGTGCGGCGGTGTATTCGGCGTTGGCCTGCACCGGGAAATAATGTCCGTCGCAGGTGCGCACGCAAAATGCACTGCGCGGCTCGCCATTGCCGCTGGTCCGCCAATTTTCCCCGCCTTGCGGCGCGATCCGGTCGCCGGGGATCGGGCTGAGTTGCGGCAGTTCGCGGAGTTCGGCCGGCGGGCGAATGTGGCGGGTGATGCTGCCGAACAGCCGGTCGAAGAATCCGGCCTGCGCGGGCGCAGCCGTGCCGCCGATCATTGCGGCCAGGACGATGCCCGCGGCTATCGTTCTCGTCTTCGGCATGCGGGGAACAAACGCGCGCCGAAGACGAAAGTTTCTAGGCCTGAAGCCCTAGAAGTAACGCAGCCAGACGTAAATGTGGCAGATCGCGACCGACACCAGCATCATCGGGTAGGCGTAGAGCGTGTAGGTGACGAAGCTGAACGGCACTTTGTTGCGTTCGCCGATGCCGGCCACGGTCAGGTTGGCCGATGCGCCGATCAGGGTGCCGTTGCCGCCGAGGCAGGCGCCGAGCGACAGGCACCACCACAGCGGCTCGATGTTGGCGCCGTTGAACGACGGCGCCATGTTCTTGATCAATGGGATCATGGTGGCGACGAACGGGATGTTGTCGACGATCGACGACAGCACGGCGGACGCCCACAGGATCGCGTAACCGCTGGCCGCCATGCTGCCGCCGGTGGCTGCAACCAGCTTGTCGGCCAGCAGCTTGAGGACGCCGCTGTGGTCGACGGCGTGCACCACGATGAAGAGGCCGATGAAGAAGAAGATCGTGATCCATTCGACATCGCCGAATGTCGAGTGGATGTTGTGCGCGGCCTTTTCGTTATCGTGCTTGATGTTGTCGAGCAGCATCAGGATCGCCGCTCCGCACATCGCAATGGTCGCGGGTTCCAAGTGCAATGGGCGGGCCAGGACAAACGCGACCATCACCATGCCAAGCACCATCAGCGACTGGCTGAGCAGCGTCCAGTCCTGGATCGAGGCGCCCGGATGCATGCGCATCACCGCCGCCTGATTGGCCTTTGCGGCCTTGAGGTCCTTGCCCCACAAGAAGTGGATAATGACAGCCTGCACGGCCATCACGACGAGGATCACGGGCGTCAGGTGGACGACGAATTCGTTGAACGATAGGCCGACCTGCGAGCCGATCAGAATATTCGGCGGATCGCCGATCAGGGTCGCGGTGCCACCGATATTCGAAGCAAAGATTTCCGCGAACAGGAACGGATAGGCCGGCACTTTCAGTTTCTGGCAGATCGCCAGCGTCACTGGCACGACCAGCAGCACCGTCGTCACGTTGTCGAGGAACGCCGACAGAACGGCGGTCGTAATCTGCAACAGGAACAGAATACCGGCCGGGTTGGCCTTTGCCGCCTGCGCCGACCACACGGCCAGGTATTCGAACATGCCCGAGCGGCGCGAGATCGACACCAGGATCATCATGCCGGTGAGCAGGCCGATCGTGTTCCAGTCGATGCCGTGGATCGCCTCTTCCTGGTCGAGCACCCCGACGATCACCATGACGCTGGCGCCGACCAGCGCGACGATCGCGCGGTTGACCTTTTCAGTCATGATGACGGCGTAAGTGATCGCGAGGACGCAGGTCGAAACCCACATCGCATTCATACCGAAATAGACAGTGGAAGCCGCGTGTGCGGTCATGGCCTGAGTCCCCCAGTTACCCCGGGCACTCGGCCGCCCCGGCCGGAAATACCCTCTGGTATCGAAAATCCGGCAAGGACAGATGTAAGTCAACCGCTGTTGTTATTTAGCGGCGCCTTTGACGACCAGAACAGGGCCGGGAACATCACGCCGCCGAGCACCATCGACTGCCAGAACAGCATGGCCGGCTCCTGCTTCCAGGACCAGACAAAAAAATTGACGCCGACCCAGATCAGCGTCCCAGCCAGCAATACGACATGATTCATGCGTTCCAGTTTAGCTGGGACGCGGCGCGAAAAACAGGGTGGCAAAGGCCGCGACTCGATCAGGACGAAGGCCGCGCTGGAATGCCGAGTCCGCGCTGCACGGCGGGGCGGGCGAGCCCGCGTTCGAACCACGCGGCGACGTTCTTGAACTCATCGAACGAGACGAGGTCGCGCGCTTCGTAGAAGCCGATCAGGTTGCGGATCCAGCCGAGCATCGAGATGTCGGCGATGGTGTAATCGTCGTCCATGAACCATTGCCGGCCGGCCAGGCGCCCGTCCATCACGCCGAGCAGCCGTTTCGACTCGTTAACATAGCGTTGCAGCGGCCGCTTGTCCGCGTAGTCCTTGCCTGCAAATTTGTTGAAGAAGCCGACCTGCCCGAACATCGGCCCGACACCGCCCATCTGGAAATGCAGCCATTGGATCGTCTCGATCGCGCGGGCGGGATCGGACGGAATGAGCTTGCCTGTCTTGCTGGCGAGGTAGCCAAGGATCGCGCCGGATTCGAACAGGCCGAGCGGTTTCCCGCCGGGTCCGTTCGGATCGATGATCGCCGGAATCTTGCCGTTCGGATTGAGCGAGAGGAATTCCGGCGATTTCTGCTCGTTCTTGTCGAAGTCGACCCTGTGCGCCTCGTAAGGCAGCCCGATCTCCTCGAGTGCGATCGAAATTTTCACGCCGTTCGGCGTCGGCAGCGAGTAAAGCTGCAACCGGTCCGGATGCTTCGCGGGCCAGCGCTTGGTGATGGGAAACGCGGATAGGTTGCTCATTGATGCCGGTCCTGTTCGGTCTGACGTGGGATCGGGCGCCTAGTGCGCCTCATCCCAGTTTGCCGCGGCGCGCGCGTCGACCTGGAGCGGCACGTGCAAATTCACCGCCGGGTGCGGGGCATCCGCCATCACTTTGGTGACCAGCGGGATGGTCTTGTCGACTTCCTTGTCCGGTACCTCGAAGATCAGCTCGTCATGCACCTGGAGCAGCATCTTGGCGCCGAGCTTCTTTGCCGTCAGCTCGTTCTCGATCTTGATCATGGCGCGGCGGATGATGTCTGCTGCCGAGCCCTGCAATCGCGCGTTGATGGCGGCGCGCTCGTTGAAGGCGCGCAATGACGGATTCGAGCTCTTGATGTCCGGGTAGTGGCACTTCCGGCCGAACAAAGTCGTCACGTAGCCATCACGACGGCATTCCTCGCGCGTCTTGTCCATGTAGTCGCGGATGCCGGGGAAGCGTTCGAAATACTTCTTGATGTAGGCGGAGGCTTCCTCGCGCGGGATCGAAAGCTGGTTGGCCAGCCCGAACGCCGAGATGCCGTAGATGATGCCGAAATTGATGGCCTTGGCGCGGCGGCGGATGTCGGGCGGCATGCCCTTCACCGGCACTCCGAACATCTCGGACGCCGTCATCGCGTGAATGTCGACGCCATCCTGGAACGCCTTGCGCAGGGTCGGCACCTCGGCGACTTCGGAGAGCAGCCGCAACTCGATCTGCGAATAGTCCGCCGATACGAGTTTGTGGCCCGGCGCGGCAACGAAGGCGCGGCGGATCTTGCGGCCATCCTCGGTGCGGATCGGGATGTTCTGCAGGTTCGGCTCGGACGACGACAGCCGCCCGGTCGAGGTGGCGGCCAGCGCGTAGCTGGTGTGGACGCGATGAGTGTCCGGATTGACGTAATTCGGCAGCGCCTCGGTGTAGGTCGAGCGCAGCTTCGAGACCTGCCGCCAGTCGAGGATCTTCTGCGGCAGCTCATGGCCCTGTTCGGCGAGCTCCTCCAGCGCGCGTGCGCCGGTCGACCATTGCCCAGTCTTTGTCTTGGCGCCGCCGGGTAGCCCCATCTGCCCAAATAAAATGTCGCCGAGCTGCTTCGGCGAGCCCGGATTGACCTGGGTGCCGGCGATCTTGTTGATCTCCTGCTCGGTCTGCACTTGTTTCTTGCCGAAGTCGTTCGAGAGCTTGGCCAGCACCGGCTGGTCGATCGAGATGCCGCGCTGCTCCATGCGCGCCAGCACGCGCGGCATCGGCCGCTCCAGCGTCTCGTAGACCGTCATGACGTGCTCGGCCGCCATCCGCGGCTTCAGCGCATGATAAAGACGCAGCGTCACATCGGCGTCTTCGGTGACGTAAGGCGCGGCGCGTTCGATCGGCGTGGCGACCGGCGTGAACCACGCCTTGTCCTTGTTCTTCACGTCCTTGAATCGCGCGGCCGGGCGGCCGAGCCAGCGCTCCGCCACCGCGCCCATGTCGTGTGCGCCTCTGCCGGCATCGAGCACGTAGGACATCAGCATCGTGTCGTCATAGGCGCCGATCGCGATACCGCGCTGCGCCAGCACCAGCCAGTCCGGCTTGATGTCGTGGCCGATCTTGATGACGCTCATGTCGTCGAGCACGGGCTTGAGCGCCTTGAGCGCATCGGCCTCTGCGATCTGGCCGTCGCTCAGCTTGGCGGCGAACAGGCTGGAATCGTCGGCGTCGTCGCCCTCAGCCTGCCTATGACCGAGCGGCACGTAGCAGGCCTCATTGACGCCGACGGCGAGCGCGAGGCCACACAAGGCCGCACGCATCGGATCGATGCTGTTGACCTCGGCCTTCAGCGCCAAAATGCCGGTGTCGTAAGCGCGATTGATCCAGTGCTTGAGCCGGTCGAGCGAGCCGACGATCTCGTATTTTGACGAGTCGATCGCGGCGTTGCGTAGTTCTTCGGCGCGCTTCGCCGCCAGCGCCATCGGCGTCAGGATCACGTTGCCGTCGGACTTGGCGTAAACCTTTGGCTCGGCCGGGAACAGATCGCCGGTAAAGCCGGACGGGGCCGGCGCCTTCTTTTTCTCGGGCGCGGGCGTGGCCTCGATCTTGGCCGCCACTTCAGCGCCCGCCTTGTCGGTGACGCGCTGCGCCAGCGTCTTGAAGCCCATCCGCTTCAGGAACGGGATCAGGTTCTTGTAATCCGGCTCGTGGACGCGAAGCTCGCCGATCGGCACGTCGAGCGGCACATTCTGGTCGAGCGTGACCAGCTTCTTGGACATCCGCGCCGCGTCGGCATTGTCGATCAGCGCCTGCCGCCGCTTGTCCTGCTTGATTTCGTTCACCCGCGACAGCAGCGTTTCGAGGTCGCCGTAAGTGCCGATCAGCTCGGCGGCGGTCTTCGGCCCGATGCCGGGCACGCCCGGCACGTTGTCGCTGGAATCGCCGATCAGTGACTGCACCTCGATCACCTTGTCGGGGCCGACGCCGAATTTCTCCATCACTTCGGGAGTGCTGATGCGCTTGTCCTTCATCGTGTCGTACATCGTCACGCAGTCGTTCACGAGCTGCATGAGGTCCTTGTCGGACGACACGATGGTGGTGGTCGCGCCGGCCTCGCAGGCGAGCCGCGCATAAGTTGCGATCAGGTCGTCGGCTTCGTAGCCACCCTGTTCGAGGCAGGGAATGTCGAAGGCGCGCACCGCCTCGCGGATCAGCGGAAATTGCGGAATAAGGTCGTCCGGCGGCGGCGGCCGGTGTGCCTTGTACTCCTTGTACATCTCGGTGCGGAACGTCTTCTCCGACTTGTCGAAGACGATGGCGAGATGGGTCGGCCGCTCGTCCGGCTTCATCTCGTCGAGCAGCTTCCACAGCATCGCGCAGAAGCCGTACACCGCGTTGACGTGGACGCCGTCCGGCGTGGTCGGCTGGAACCGGATCGCGTGATAGGCGCGGAAGATGTAGCCGGAGCCGTCGACCAGGAAGACGTGGTCGCTTTTCTTCAGTCCGGCGGCGAGGGCGGGCGCGGGTTTCGCGGGAGCAGCTTTGGCCGCTGTCTTTTTCGGCTTGGTGGATGTCGGCATGGCCCGAATGTGGGCCGCCGGTACGGCTGAATCAATGCGTCAGCCGCGGCCTGTGGACGTTATTCGGCCGGTTGCAGCACGAACTGCGGTTTCGGCGCAGGCTTCGGCGTCAGCCAGAAGCGGGCCGGACGTTCGAACAGGAACCGGGCACCGGTCGCATCGGCGGCCCAGTACATCAGCAGTGAACCGAGCACGCCGCAGGCCGTGACGATGGCGCAAATCGTGCCGATATCGGTGACAATCCCGGTATTGAGCAAAAGTACGCGGCTCGCCGCCATCGGCAGGAAGAAGGCAAGATAGATGACGATCGAGTTGCGCCCGCAGTAGCGCAGCGGCTTGGCGAACTCGGTTCGCGACAGGAGCGCGCCGGCGCGGATGACGGCCGCCGCGCCAAGCAGCCCGAGCGCCAGCGAAATGAACGGCAGCTTCTCCCAGCCCATCGCAACGAACGTGCCGTTGACCGGCGCCCACAGCGCCAGCATCACCACACCGTTCCACGGATTGTCCTGCACGCGCTTCGCCACCTTGAAGATGTGCGGCGCCAGCACATAGCCGGTGTAGATGTAGACGAAGCGCGCGGCGAACTCGTCCGGCACCATCCAGCCGGTCGCCGGATGCCAGATCTCCAGCGCGGCCGCGAGCGGCCACATCAGCCACACAGGAACGCGCCTTGTTAGTTTGATGACAACGAAGAAGATCGGCAGCAGGTAGATGAACCACAAAGTGCCGAACGGATCGATCAGCGACAGCAGATAGAGTCGCGCGATTTCCACAACGCCTTGGTCTTGCAACATTCCGGGCGCTTTGACGCCAAACTGAATCGTCATCCACAGCACATAGAAATATGCAAAGTGGACGACCTTGCGGTCGAGATAGGTGCGCCAATCGCGATCGATCACCAGCGACAGGAACAGGCCGGAGATCATGAAGAAGTCCGGCATGCGGAACGGCAACGCGAACGCGACGACTGGATGCAGCCAGCCGGTCTCGCCGGCGGCAGCGCCGACGCCGAGCGTCGAATGCATCATCACCACGAAGACGATGCAAAAGCCTTTGGCGTAGTCGACCCAGTCGACCCGTTCGTTATGCGTCACGCTGCCTGCCTGTTTGCCGCTTGGTTAATTTCTAATGGTCGCGGCGTGGCGCTTTATCGCGCGTGCGTGGTTGCGAGAATCTTTATTCGATCGCAGAAACTCGGCCCTATCTGGCTTTGGCGGCTCAAGGGATGCTAAGAAGCCGCGCCATTATTGGACTAATCGGATTAACTACGCAGTGAGATCTCGATGCGCGTTGCAATGATCGGCACGGGTTATGTCGGCCTCGTCTCCGGGGCTTGCTTTGCCGATTTCGGCCACGTCGTCACTTGCGTCGACAAGGATGCCGGCAAGGTCGCGGCGCTGGAACGCGGCGAGATTCCGATTCATGAGCCCGGGCTCGATGAGCTGGTCGAGCGCAACGCGAAGGCAAAGCGCCTTTCGTTCACCACCGATCTGTCCGCCGCGGTTCGCCACGCCGAAGCCGTCTTCATCGCGGTCGGCACTCCGTCGCGCCGCGGTGACGGCCATGCCGATCTCACATACGTCCACGAGGCGGCGCGCGAGATTGCGAGTGCGCTGACCGGCTTCAAGGTCATCATCACCAAGTCGACCGTTCCGGTCGGCACCGGCGACGAGGTCGAACGCATCATTCGCGAGACCGTGCCGAAGGCGGAATTCGCCGTCGTCTCTAATCCTGAATTTCTGCGTGAGGGCGCTGCGATCCGCGACTTCAAGCTGCCGGACCGTGTCGTGGTCGGCACCGAGGATGAGCGCGCCCGCAAGGTCATGACCGAGCTTTACCGGCCGCTCTTTATCAACCGCAATCCGGTGATGTTTACCGACCGCCGCACCGCCGAATTGATCAAGTACGCGGCCAATGCCTTCCTCGCCACCAAGATTGCCTTCATCAACGAAGTCGCCGATCTTGCCGAGAAAGTGGGCGCTGACGTGCAGGAGATCGCGCGCGGCATCGGTCTCGACAACCGCATCGGCGCGAAATTCCTCCACGCCGGCCCCGGTTATGGCGGCTCGTGCTTCCCCAAGGACACGCTGGCGCTGCTCAAGACCGGGCAGGACAACGCCTCGCCGCTGCGCATTGTCGAAGCGGTTGTGTTGTCGAACGACCAGCGCAAGCGCGCGATGGCGCGCAAGGTGTCGGCGCTCGCCGGTGAATTGCGCGGCAAGACCGTTGCGGTGCTTGGTCTCACCTTCAAGCCGAACACCGACGACATGCGCGAGTCGCCGTCCATCCCGCTCATCACTGCGCTGCAGGACATGGGGGCCAGCGTGCGCGCCTATGATCCGGCCGGCATGCAGCAGGCCAGGGACGTGCTCGCCGGCGTGACGTTCTGCGACAACGAATATGAGTGCGCCAAGGGCGCGTCGGCGCTCGTTATCGTCACCGAATGGGAGCAGTTCCGCGCGCTCGACTTCGCCCGCTTGAAGAAGGACATGGCGGAGCCGGTGCTGGTCGATTTGCGCAACGTCTATCGCCCCGACGAAATGGCCCGTCACGGCTTCAGGTACGAGAGCGTCGGGCGGGGAACGAAAACGATATGACACATCTCAGCTTGTCCTGCCCCGCGTAACGCGGGGCAGGCCAGACGACACACCAGAGTTGGCTATTCGTGTTGCTGGGCCGCTTGACGCGGCGACGAGAGAGATGATGCGCAAGTTCGACACCTACCTTCCGATCGATGAAGCTCTGCCCGCGCTGTGCGAAGCGCTGGCGGCGAATAACTGCGCCGTGCTTGTCGCGCCGCCCGGCGCCGGCAAGACGACGCGCGTGCCGCTCGTTTTGCTCGACGAGCCGTGGGCGAAGGACGGCAAGATTCTGGCGCTGGAGCCGCGGCGTCTCGCCGCGCGGGCCGCGGCGGCGCGCATGGCGGCGACGTTGGGCGAGAAGGTCGGCGACACCGTCGGTCTGCGCGTGCGGTTCGGCTCGCAGGTGAGTGCGAAGACCCGCATCGAGGTGGTCACCGAAGGCATTTTTACCCGCATGCTGATCGACGACCCGTCGCTCGATGGCGTTGCCGCCGTGCTGTTCGATGAATTTCACGAGCGTTCGCTCGATGCCGATCTCGGCCTCGCTTTGGCGCGCGACGCCCAGCAGGGTTTGCGTGAAGACCTGCGCATTCTGGTGATGTCCGCGACGCTCGACGGCGCGCGAGTGGCAAAACTGCTCGGCAATGCACCGGTGGTCGAGAGTCAGGGCCGCAGCTTTCCGGTTGAGACGCGCTATCTCGGGCGTGACGCCCGTGCGCCGATCCAGCAGCAAGTGTCGGATGCCGCGTTGCGGGCGCTGCGCGCGGAAACCGGCTCGCTGCTGGTGTTCCTGCCCGGCGCGGGAGAAATCCGCCGCACCGAGACATTGCTGCGCGAACGGGTGACCGATCCTGCGGTCGATGTCGTCGCACTCTATGGCGCGCTCGACGCGTCGGTGCAGGACCGCGCGATCGCTCCGCCCAAACAGGGCTGCCGCAAGGTTGTGCTGGCGACCTCGATCGCCGAGACCTCGCTGACCATCGAGGGTGTCCGCGTCGTGATCGATTCCGGCCTCGCCCGCGTGCCGCGCTATGAGCCCGATGTCGGTCTGACCCGGCTCGAGACTGTGCGCGTCTCGCGCGCCGCCGCCGATCAGCGCCGCGGCCGTGCCGGCCGCACCGAGCCGGGCGTCTGCTACCGGCTGTGGGACGAGCCGCAGACCGGCTCGCTCGAGCCCTACACGCAGCCGGAAATCCTCTCCGCCGACCTGTCATCGTTCCTGCTCGATCTCGCCGAATGGGGCGCGGCCGATCCGGGCAAGCTCGCGTTCCTTGATCCGCCGCCACGCGCCGCGCTGGCCGAAGCACGGGCGTTGCTGGCCGAACTTCATGCCGTCGATACGCAAGGCCGCATTACCGACGAAGGCCGCCAGCTTAGAAGGCTCCCGCTGCCGGTGCGGCTGGCGCGCATGGTGGTCGATGCCGCCGAACATGGCGCGGCGCAGAAGGCCGCCGACATCGCCGTGCTCATCACCGAACGGGGACTTGGTGGCGACGATCCCAATCTCGAACACCGGCTCGACAATCTGCGCCGCGACAGGTCGCGTCGCGCCGACGACGCGCGCGCGATGGCGCGGCGGTGGGCCGATCTTGTCATTCCGGGGCACCGCGAAGCGGCGAACCCGGAATCCAGTGATATGTCCGCAGGCGCTTTGCTGGCTTTTGCCTATCCCGATCGCATCGCCAAACGCCGGGGCGGCGAGGGCGCGTCGTTCCTGCTGGCCAACGGTCGCGCCGGCAATCTCGATCCGGCCTCGTCGCTGGCGCGCGAGCCGTTCCTCGCCGTCGCCGAAATGACCGGCGCCGCGGCGGCGAGCCGGATCGTGCTGGCCGCGCCGATCACGGCTGAGGAGATCGACGCGATGTTCGCAGACGAGATCGTCGCCCGCGAGGAGATCGCCTTCGACCGCGCCTCGGCGTCGTTGCGCGGGCGGCGCACCCGCAAGCTCGGCGCGCTGACGCTGGCCGAACAGACCTTGCCAGTCACGCCCGGCGTCGAAACCGCGACGCAGCTCGCCGAAGGCATCGCCTTGCTCGGCATCGCGCGGCTGCCGTGGAGCAAGAGCCAGCTGCAACTGCGCGACCGGGTGAAATTCCTCCGCGCGGCGGAAGGCGACGAGTGGCCCGATCTCTCCGACGCCGCGCTGTCACAAACCGCCGCGCAATGGCTCGCGCCGTTCCTCACCTCGCAGACGGCGCTCTCGCAGATCGGCGCTGACGATCTCGCTGCCGCGCTCGACGCGCTGCTGCCGTGGTCGCTGCGCAGGCGGCTCGACGACGAGGCGCCGACCCACTTCACCGCGCCGACCGGCTCCAACGTGCCGATCGACTACGACGCGCCGGAAGGCCCCAAAATCGCCATCCGCGTGCAGGAGTTGTTCGGCCTCGCCACACATCCGTCCATCGCCAACGGCAAGCTGCCGCTGGTGGTCGAATTGCTGTCGCCGGCGCACCGGCCGGTGCAGGTGACGCGCGACCTGCCGGGCTTCTGGCGCGGCAGCTATGCCGACGTGCGGACTGACATGAAAGGACGCTACCCGAGACATCCGTGGCCGGAAGACCCGACCACCGCGCCCGCCACCCGCCGCGCCAAACCGCGCGGCACCTGAGTTGAACAACTGAGCCTTTGCCGCCCTCGCGCGTTAGGCTATCTGACATTTTAATTTGAGAGGTCTTGATGTTTCCGAAGCCGCGCACCGCGCTCAAGCCGAACACCTACGAATACGAATCCGCCCCGCTGGTGAAGCCGACCGGCTTCCGCGAGTACGACGCGCGCTGGCTGCTGGAAAAAGAGCTCAACCTGATGGGCGTCGAGGCGCTCGGTCTTGGGCTCGGCACTTTGATCCGCGAAATGGGCGTGAAGCCCGAGATCGTCACCGGCCACGATTTCCGCGGCTATTCCGCCTCGGTGAAAATGGCGCTGATCAACGGCCTGCTCGCTTCCGGCTGCAAGGTGCACGACATTGGCTTGGCGATCACGCCGATGGCGTATTTCGCCCAGTTCGAGCTCGACGTGCCGTGCGTCGCGATGGTGACCGCCTCGCACAACGACAATGGCTGGACTGGCGTGAAGATGGGCGCCAACCGCCCGCTCACCTTCGGCCCGAAGGAGATCGGCCGCCTGAAAGAGATCGTGATGGAGGCGCAATTCAAGGCCGTTGGCGGCGGCTCCTATCAATTCGTCGAGAATTTCCCGGACCGCTACATCGCCGACGTCACCAACCGCCCGAAGATCAAGCGCAAGCTCAAGGTCGTCGCCGCGTGCGGCAACGGCACCGCCGGCGCGTTCGCCCCGCGTATCCTGCAGGCGATGGGTTGCGAGGTGGTGCCGCTCGATTGCGACCTCGACCACACCTTCCCGAATTACAATCCGAACACCGAAGACATGAAGATGCTGCACGCGATCCGCGATGCGGTGCTGATGAACAAGGCCGATGTCGGCCTCGGCTTCGACGGCGACGGCGACCGCTGCGGCGTGGTCGACAACGAGGGCGAAGAGATTTTCGCCGACAAGGTCGGCGTCATGCTGGCGCGCGACCTGTCGGCGCTGCACAAGAACGCCACCTTCGTGGTCGACGTGAAGTCGACCGGCCTGTTCATGACCGATCCGGTGCTGAAGGCGAACGGCGTCAAGACCGACTACTGGAAGACCGGCCATTCCTACATCAAGCGCCGCGTTAACGAACTCGGCGCGCTGGCGGGCTTCGAGAAGTCCGGCCACTTCTTCTTCAACAAGCCGATCGGCCGCGGTTATGACGACGGCATGATTTTCGGGCTCGCGGTCTGCGACATGCTCGACCGCAACCCCGGCAAGTCGATGGCCGATCTGCGCAAGGCGCTGCCGAAGACCTGGGGCTCGCCGACCATGTCGCCGCATTGCGACGACGAGAAGAAGTACGGCATCGTCGACCAGATCATCGAGCACTTCCAAAACGCCAAGGCCAAGGGCGAGAAACTCGACGGTCAGGCGATCCGCGATCTCGTCACCGTCAACGGCGTGCGCGTCACCGTGGAGGATGGCACTTGGGGGCTGGTGCGCGCCTCCTCGAACAAGCCCGAGCTGGTGGTGGTGGTCGAAAGCCCGGTGTCGGAAGCCCGCATGCGCGAGATGTTCAAGACGGTCGACGGCGTGATCCATACTCATCCGGAAGTCGGCGCGTATAATCAGACGATTTAAATTGTTGTCATGGCCGGGCTTGTCCCGGCCATCTCGCTTAAGTGAGCACAGTCCTTCCCTAAGCGGGATCACCGGGACAAGCCCGGTGATGACAGTTACAAATATCAAATGCGCATTGCCATCCTCGGCGCCGGGCCGGCCGGGCTTTATCTGTCGTATCTGCTGAAGCGGCGCCGTCCGGACGCCAGCGTCACTGTCATCGAGCAAAACCCCGCCAACGCCACCTTCGGCTTCGGCGTGGTGTTCTCCGACCGCGCGCTGGAATTCCTGCGCGCTGACGATCCGGAAACCTATGACGCCATCACGCCGCAGATGGAATCGTGGAACGACATCACGCTCGCGATCAAGAACGAGCGCATTGTCATCGACGGCATTGGCTTCGCCGCCATCGGCCGTCTCAAGTTGCTCCAGCTTTTGCAGGAGCGGGCGAGGGCGGCCGGTGTCACGCTGCAATTCGACCGCGCCGTCCGTTCACTCGATGAGTTGCCTGAGGCCGACCTGATCGTCGGTGCCGATGGCCTCAACTCGCTGGTCCGCAAGACATTCGCCGACGAGTTCAAGCCGACCATCCACCAGCTCAACAACCGCTTCGTCTGGTTCGGCACCAGCAAGGTGTTCGACACGCTCACGCAGACGTTCCGCCACACGCCGATCGGCGATTTCAACGCGCATCATTACCGCTATGCGCCAGGCCGCAGCACCTTCATCGTCGAGGTCGACGAGGCGACGTTCGCGCGCGCCGGGTTCGAGCGGATGGACGATGGCGATGCCCGCGCGCTGTGCGAGAAGGTGTTCGCCGATGCGCTGCGCGGCGCGCGGCTGATCTCCAATAACTCGGTCTGGCGTCGCTTCCCCCAGCTTCACAATGCGCGCTGGCATCACGGCAAGCACGTCATCCTCGGCGACGCCGCTCACACGGCGCATTTTTCTATCGGCTCCGGCACACGGCTGGCGATGGAAGATGCCATCGCGCTCGAGCGCGCGCTGCATGACAGCGGTGATGACGTCACCGCAGCATTGCCGGCTTACGAGGCGGCGCGACGCCCGGTGGTCGAGAAGATCGTGCAGGGCGCCAATGCCAGTGCCGCCTGGTACGAGGACTTCGCCGCGCACATGGAACTGGCGCCGCGCGATTTCGCGATGAGCTACATCCAGCGCTCCGGCCGGGTCGATCTCGAGCGGCTGCGGAAAATCTCGCCACAGTTCGTCGCGCGCTACGAAGCGAAATAACCCAATCAGTGCAGTGAAAATCGCCGCTTGACACTCGCCTTATATTTAACCTATAGGTTATTTAACTGATTAGCTAATTAAAGAAATGCCTGAGAAATGGACCGTTTGAGCGAGACCTTTGCCGCTTTATCCGACCCGACCCGCCGGGGGATCCTGGCGCGGCTGTCGCTCGGCGAGGCGTCGGTCGCGGAATTGTCAAAACCGTTCGATATCAGCGGTCCCGCGATCTCGAAGCACCTCAAGGTGCTTGAGAAAGCGGGCCTGATCACCCGCGGCCGTGAGGCGCAGTGGCGGCCCTGCAAGATCGAGCCGCAGGCGCTCAAGGGCGTCGACGAGTGGCTCGAGCGCTATCGCAAGTTCTGGGAGGAACGGCTCGACCGCCTCGACGATTACCTGCGAACGCTGCAAGCCGAGCCTGCCGAAAAGCCGTCGAGGAAGTCGCGCAAAGAAAATAAAAAGGAGAAGAAAGATGGCCGCAACAAGTAACCTCGATCTCAGCGATCCGAAGGTCATTGCCGGCCTGCGCATCTTCGACGCGCCGCGCTCGCTCGTCTTCTCTGCGTTCACCGATCCCAGGCATCTGTCGCAATGGTGGGGCCCGAACGGCTTCACCACCACGACGCACAGCTTCGACTTCCGCCCCGGCGGTGTCTGGCACTTCGTCATGCACGGGCCTGACGGCCGCGATTACCAGAACCGCATCACCTTCGGCGAGATCGTGCCGAACGAGCGCCTGACCTGGATTCACGGTGGCGGCGAAGATGAAGAGCATCTCAAATTCCACCAGACGCTGACGTTCGACGATGTCGGGGGCAAGACCAGGCTGACATGGCGCGGCGAGTTCGCCACCGCCGAAGAGCGCGCGCGTGTCATCCGCGACCATGGCGCCGCCGAGGGTCTGGTGCAGACCATGTCGCGTCTCGCCGATTACGTCTCACAACTCAAAGCCTAGCCCAAACCAAGTAGGAGTATTCCATGCAGGTTCAGACCTACCTCAACTTCAACGGCCGTTGCGAAGAAGCGATCGAGTTCTACAAGAAGGCGGTCGACGCCAAGGTCGGCATGCTGATGCGCTTCAAGGATTCGCCTGAGCAGAGCGAGGACTGCAAGCCGGCCGACCAGAACAAGGTGATGCATTCATCGTTCAACATCGGCGATACCTTGTTGATGGCGACGGACGGCATGTTGAACGGCGAAAAAGTCGCGTTTGACGGCTTCTCGCTGTCGCTGACCTGCAAGGACGTCCCCGAGGTCGACGCCAAGATTGCCGCGCTGGGGCAGGGCGGCACGGTCACCATGCCGGGCGCGGAAACCTTCTTCGCCAAGAAGTTCGCGATGTTGAAGGACAAGTTCGGCGTGCATTGGATCGTCATCGCGCCGAAGCCGATGTGAGGTTTGGCCGTGTCGTTCGAGAGCAAAACGGTCCGCTGGATCGGCTGGATTCTAACGGGCGTCATCGTCGCCTTCATGCTGTTCGATGGCGCGATCCAGTTGATCGCCTTCGACTTCGTCACCCAGGGCATGATCGAGTTCGGCCTGCCTGAGAGCTACGCGCGTCCGCTCGGCATCGTCACGCTGGCCTGCACGCTGCTCTACGCCTGGCCGCGCACCTCGGTGCTCGGCGCGGTGCTGCTGACCGGCTTTCTCGGCGGCACCATCGCCACCCACCTGCCGCGGCCTGAGCCTCTCCTGCCGCACATTGTCACGGCGCTCGTGATGGGCGCGATGACGTGGGGCGGCCTCTGGCTCCGCGATCCGCAACTGCGCGCACTGCTGCCCTGGCGGCGCGCGTGAATTCCGGTCCCGTAAACAAGGAATAGTCCGATGAGTGCCGCCACCGCCTCCACCGAACCTTTCGTCATCACCCGCACGCTCAATGCCCCGCGCAAGCTGGTCTGGGCCGCCTTCACCGAGGCCGACCGCCTCAAGCATTGGTTCGGTCCCAAGGGCTTCACGCCCGACGTGTCGAATGTCGATCTGCGCGTCGGCGGCACTCATCACTACCGGCTGGCCGGCCCCGGTGGCGCGCAGATGTGGGGCAAGTGGACGTTCCGCGAGATCGTGCCGCAACGGAAGCTGGTCACGCTGTCGGGTTTTTCCGATGAAGCCGGCGGCACTACGCGCCACCCGATGGCGCCGACCTGGCCGCTCCACATGATCTCGACCTTCACGTTCGAGGACGCCGGCGAGGGCAAGACCAAAATCACGATCGAGTGGGCGCCGTACGAAGCGTCGCCGGAAGAAATCATGACGTTCGATGTCGGCCGCGCGAGCATGACGCAGGGCTGGAGCGGAACCTTCGAGCAGCTCGAATCCTATCTCGCCACGCAATCGTAACCTGTAACCGTAACCTGCAACCGTAGGGAGTATGCGATGAGTTACGTCGATGGATTTGTCATCCCTGTGCCGAAGCGCAAGCTGCCGGCTTACCTCGCCATGGCGCGCAAGGCGTCCAAAGTCTGGATGGATCACGGCGCCGTCGCTTTCGTCGAAGCCCTCGCCGACGACGCGCCGTGGGGCAAGCGGACGTCGTTTCCGCGCAGCGTGAAAATGAAGAAAAGCGAGACGGTGGTGTTCTCGTGGATTCTCTACGAGTCCCGCGCGCATCGCGATCGCGTCAACAAGGCGGTGATGCAGGACAAGCGGCTCGCCAAGATGATGAACCCGAAGTCGATGCCGTTCGATGCCAAGCGGATGATCTACGGCGGCTTCAAGGTTCGGGTTCAGGTCTGAAGATCAGGGAGTGAGTGATGGCCATTGCCAAGCAGAAGATTATGCCGTGCCTTTGGTACGACAACCAGGCCGCCGAGGCGGCGAAGTTCTATACGTCGGTGTTCAAAAATTCGAAGATCGGCCGCACGTCGTATTACAGCGACGAGGGTAAGGATGTTCACGGCCACGACGCCAGCAAGGTGCTGACGGTCGAATTCGAGCTCGATGGCCAGAAATTTCTCGCGCTGAACGGCGGTCCGATGTTCAAATTTACCGAAGCGGTTTCCTTCCAGGTGTTCTGCGAGGACCAGAAGGAGATCGACTACTACTGGGACAAGCTGCGTGAAGGCGGCGGCCAGGAAAGCCAGTGCGGCTGGCTCAAGGACCGGTTCGGCCTGTCATGGCAGGTGGTCTATTCCAAGTTGCCGGAAATGCTGCTCGACAAGGACCGCACGAGAGTCGACCGCGTCTTCAAGGCGTTCATGCCGATGAAGAAATTCGACACCGCTGCAATCGACAGGGCTTACGCCGGCTAGGCGTTTCGCCGTTCGCCGCGCAGGGTCGGCAGCCCGATCCCCGTCGAGTCGAAGCCGCCATCGACGCACAAAATCTGCCCGGTGATGTAGCTCGCCTGCTCGCTGCAAAGGAAGAAGATCGCGTTGGCGAGCTCTTCTTCACGCCCGTAGCGGTTGAGCGGCATGTGGTCGTGATAGTCGGCGCGGATTTCCGGCGTATGCACCGCCTTCGCCATCGCGGTGTCGACCGGCCCCGGCGCCACCGCGTTGACGCGGATGCCGAGCGCGGCGAGTTCGGCGGCCTGCTGCTTGGTCAGGTGCGCCAGCCCGGCCTTGCTGGTGCCGTAGGCGACCCGTAGCGTCGAGGCACGCAGGCCCGAGATCGACGTGATGTTGACGATCGCCCCGCCGCCGCTGTCGCGCATCAGCGGCGTGGCGCGCTGCGTCATCAGGAACGGCCCGTTGAGGTTCACCGCCAGCACGCGTTGCCAGTCGGCAAAGCTGGTCTGCGCGATGGGACCGAAAATGGCGATCCCGGCGTTATTGACCAGGGCGTCCAGCCGGCCGAACCGGCTGGTCACCGCCTCGAACGCTTTTTCGACCTGCGCCGGGTCGGACACGTCGCAGGTGATCGCCAGCGTCGCGTCCGGCTTGCCAATCGCGGCCATCGTTTTCTTCAGGTTGTCGCCGTCGATGTCGAGCAGGGCGACCTGCCAGCCTTCGGCAAGAAAGCGTTCGGCGGCGGCGCGGCCGATGCCGCGCGCGGCGCCGGTGACGAGTGCAATTTTTGCAGATGCAGCCATGATGACGCGACTGTGACATGCGGCCGATGCAATTGCCAAGCGGCGCAAAACCCAGCAGAGGGTCGGCATGAAGAGTGAAGTCGATGTTGTGGTGATCGGCGGCGGTGCGGCCGGCATCGCCGCGGCGCGGCGTCTGCACGACGCCGGGGTCGATTGCCTGCTGCTGGAGGCGCGCGACCGGCTCGGTGGCCGCGCCTTCACGGACAGCCGCAGCGGCTATCCGCTCGACCTCGGCGCCGGCTGGCTTCATT
Source organism: Pseudolabrys sp. (assembly GCA_035546455.1). GTDB lineage: Bacteria > Pseudomonadota > Alphaproteobacteria > Rhizobiales > Xanthobacteraceae > Pseudolabrys. The sequence goes on along the minus strand of DASZXA010000045.1, from coordinate 3,323 downwards.
CGGCCAACGTCAATCCGTGGACCGAGATTGCCGAGAAGCAGGGCAAGACCGTCGACAAGACGCCGCCGCCGTGGATGCGGCCGTCGCCGCAACCGAAGTTCTCGCTGGAGGAGCAGCGCGAATTTCGCGCCACGTCGAATGCGTTCTTTGAGCGGGTCGATGCCGCCGCGCACGACAACCCGAACCGGCCATCATCCGAATTACTTGAGCCCGGCAATCCCTGGAATCCGCTGATCGGCTCGCTCTCGACCTATATCGCCGGCGCCGAGCCCGAACTGGTCGCGGCCGGCGACTTCGAGCGCTATCGCGACACCGAGCAGAACTGGCGCGTCATCGAAGGCTATGGCGCGGCGATCGCCGCCCATGCGCAGGGCGTGCCGGTCGTCCTTAACTGCGAAGTGACGCGGATCGACCGGTCCGGCGCGCGGTTGCGAGTTGAAACATCGAAAGGCGCCGTCGGCGCAGCGCAGATCGTTGTCGCGCTGCCGACCACCATCATTGCCAGGAACGAAAATCTGTTCGTGCCGGCCTTGCCGGATAAAACCGAGGCGGCGCGCGGCCTGCCGCTCGGCCTCGCCGACAAGGTGTTCATTGCGCTCGACCGCGCCGAGGAATTCGCCGCCGACAGCCGTATCTACGGTGCGGCCGACCGGACCGAAACCGCCACCTATCACATGCGGCCGTTCGGCCGCCCGGTGATCGAAGGTTATTTCGGCGGCCGCAATGCCTGGGCGCTGGAGAAAGGCGGCGCGCGCGCCTTCTACGATTTTGCGGTCGGCCAGTTGACGGCGTTGCTGGGCAACGATTTCGCCGAGCGCCTCAAGCCGCTCGGCATGCACCTGTGGGGTGCCGATCCGTTCGCATGCGGCTCATATTCTTACGCGCCGCCGGGCCATGTCGACGATCGCGCCAGGCTGGCCGCGCCGGTGGACGACCGCATCTTCTTTGCCGGCGAGGCCTGCTCGCCGGACTTCTTCACCACGGCGCAGGGCGCGCACCAGACCGGCCTCGCGGCGGCGGACGCGATCCTCGCTGTGCGCAAGCGCTGACGCTGGAACATTCGCCGCCGCGCCACGTTGACCCTCATCACATGAGGGGAGCGCGATGGCCCGCCACAAAACCTGGATCAACATCCTGTCCGATTTCGTCCGCGACAATCCGCGCACCAGCGCGATGATCGCGTTCAACCTCGGCGTCTGGGCCGGGCAGGCGACGCAGAAGAAGCTCGGCCGCACCGACCTGTCGGAATTGCCGGGCAAGCTCGCCGACATGATGCCGTCGATGAAGGAGATCGGCGACTACATGCCGGCTCTGCCGTCCCCGCTCAAATCGAAGCCGCCGCGCCGCGCCCGCAAGTCGGCAACCAAGCTGTCGGCGAAGCGCACCGCCAAGCACACAACAAAGCGCCGCGCCGCCAAACGCAAAGCCGCGTAGCTATTCGTCCTTGAACGTGTCCCGGTAGGGATGCGCCGGATAGACGCCGAGGATCGTGAGGTCCTTGGAGAAGAACCGCAGTTCTTCCAGCGCGAACACCAGCGCGCGGTCGTCCGGGTGGCCCTCGACGTCGGCGTAGAACTGCGTGGCGAAGAAATTTCCGCCGACCATGTAGCTCTCGAGCTTGGTCATGTTGACGCCGTTGGTGGCGAAGCCGCCGAGCGCCTTGTAGAGCGCGGCCGGCAGGTTGCGCACCTGGAACACGAAGGTGGTGACCACCTTGCCGTTGCCGGCCTTGGTCCACTTCTTCTCGCGCGACAGCACAATGAAGCGCGTCGTCGAATGCGAGGCGTCCTCGACATTCTCCTTGAGGATGTCGAGGCCGTAGATTTCCGCCGCCAGCCGCGTCGCAATCGCGGCGCGCGTGATGTCCTTACTCTCGGCGACTTCACGCGCCGAGCCGGCGGTGTCGGCGTTGACAATCGCCTTCAGCTTCAATTCGCGGATCGCGTTGCGGCACTGGCCGAGCGCCATCACGTGGCTCTCCACCGTCTTGATCGTCTTGAGCGATGCGCCCTTCGGCGCCATCAACTGGTTTCGGATCGGCAGGAACCACTCGCCGATGATGTGCAGCCCCGAGGTCGGCATCAGGTGATGGATGTCGGCGACGCGGCCGGCCACCGAATTCTCGATCGGAATCATGCCGAGATCGGCGTCGCCGTTCGAGATTGCGGTGAAGCAATCCTCGAAGGTGTGGCACGGCGTCGGCTCATAATCCGGATACGCCTCGCGGCACGCGAGGTGTGAGTTCGCGCCGAGTTCGCCCTGAAACACGATCTTCTTCGGCATGTCCCGCCTCAAAGTTCCGCCTTGACGCGATGCGTTAGCGGCTTGGCGGCGGTTTAGTCAACCCATTGCGAAAACATGGAATTTCGCGGCCACGCAAAAAGATTGGAATTGGAGGAACCAATGGTTCCCTCGCTCGTTGCCGCAATGAGGGCGCTCTCCATTTTCGACCTTTCATTTGATGTTGCGTCGTCGCGATCTCCTCGCCTCTGCCGCGTGGCTTCTCGCCAGCGGGGTTGCCGCGCGAGCCGGTGTCATTTCCGGGCGGCTGCCCTGGCTCCCCAACGCCGGTGATCCGCCGCCGCCGGTTCGCCCCGGCCCCTGGCAATTCTTCACCGCCGACGAAGCCCGCGCCGCCGAGGCGCTGGTCGATCGCCTTATCCCGCCCGATCCCGACACGCCCGGCGGCAAGGACGCCGGCTGCGCGATCTATCTCGATCGGCAAATGGCGGGGCCGTATGGCCATGGCGAAGGTCATTACAACCGTCCGCCTTTCATGAACGGCAACAAACAGCAGGGCTCGCAATCGAAGGACAGCCTTGCCGCGCAATATCGCAAGGGTCTCGGCGCGCTCGATGCCTATTGCCGCGCCAACATGTCGGGCAAGGCGTTCGCCGAACTCTCCGACGCCGATAAGGACAAGCTGCTCACAGGACTCGAAAAAGGCGACGTGAAGCTCGACGGCGCCGACGGCCAGAAATTCTTTGCCCAGCTCCTCAAGGACACGCAGGAGGGCTTCTTCGCCGACCCGATCTACGGCGGCAATCGCGACATGGTGTCGTGGAAAATGATCGGGTTCCCGGGTGCCCGCTACAACTATCTCGACTGGATCGACCAACACAACAAGCCCTATCCGTTGCCGCCCGTCAGCCTCGCCGGCCGCATCGATTGGACGCCGAAGAGGTAAGGTCATGGCCCGAAAGCTTCCTAAAAAAGATGTCGTCATCATCGGATTGGGCTGGACCGGCTGCATCGTCGCCAACGAGCTCACCGATCAGGGGCTCGATGTCATCGCCATCGAGCGCGGGCCGTGGCGCGATGCG
>DASZXA010000044.1:0-2927 GCA_035546455.1 Pseudolabrys sp. | reverse complement strand
CTGCAAGGCCGAGGCCGAGAAGGTCGCCCGCGCGGCGCCCGGCTCGAAGGTGTTCTGCCGCATCCTGTTCGACTGCGTCGGCGCCGAATGGCCGCTGTCGCGCAAGTTCGGCTGCGAGCCGGCCATGGCGGTCGACGTGCTGGAGCACGCCCTCAAGCTCGGCCTCGAGCCGCACGGCGTCTCCTTCCATGTCGGCTCCCAGCAGCGCAACCAGCACGCCTGGGACCGCGCACTCGCCTCGGCGGCCGCGGTATTCAAGGAGTGCGGCGAGCGCGGCATGAGCCTCGCCATGGTCAACCTCGGCGGCGGCTTCCCGACCAAGTACCTGAAGAACGTGCCGACGGTTCGCACCTACGGCAACGCGATCTTCAAGTCCCTGCGCAAGCACTTCGGCAACCGTATCCCGGAAACGATCATCGAGCCGGGCCGCGGCATGGTCGGCAATGCCGGCATCATCGAGACCGAAGTCGTCCTCGTGTCGAAGAAGGCCGAGGAAGACGACGTGCGCTGGGTCTATCTCGACATCGGCAAGTTCGGCGGCCTCGCCGAGACGATGGACGAGTCGATCCGCTACGCCATCAAGACCCCGCGCGACGGCGCGGAAACCTCGCCCTGCGTGCTCGCCGGCCCGACCTGCGACAGCGCAGACGTGATGTACGAGAAGCAGCCGTACCCGCTGCCGGTAAGCCTGGAGATCGGCGACAAGCTGCTGATCGAAGGTACCGGCGCCTACACGGCGACCTACTCGTCGGTGGCCTTCAACGGCTTCAAGCCGCTGAAGACCTACCACATCTGACATCGCCGGGAGGCGGCTTGAAGCCCGCCTCCCTCCTCAACCCGATCGCAGCTTCCGCGCGCGAACGCGCGCGCCTGCGGCTGGGAGGACACGCGCATGACCGTCACGATCCGAACCGAACGACCCGTCGATGAGCGCGCCCGCGAGGCGCTGCTCGACGTCGCCTATGGCCCCTCGCGCCACCGCAAGCCGTCTTGCCGCCTGCGCCAGGGCCGCAAGCCGGCCGAGGGATTATCCCTCGTCGCCGTCGAGAAAGGCCGAATCGTCGGCACCGTCCGCCTCTGGCACGTTCAGGCCGGCCGCCGCCGCCCGGCCTTGCTGCTCGGCCCGCTCGCCGTCCACCCGGACGCCCAAAAACAGGGCATCGGCGCCGCATTGATGCGGCGCGCGCTGACTGAAGCTGCAAAGCGCGGCCACGCCGCCGTGCTGCTGGTCGGAGATGCCAGCTATTACGGGCGTTTTGGCTTCAGCGCGGACAAGACACGGACGCTGCGGCTGTCCGGCGCCGATCGCGCGCGGCTGCTGGCGGTCGAGCTGAAGCCGGACGCACTCACCGGCACGCATGGTGTCATCGCCGCTGCCGGCGAGCGCGTGCGCGTGCTGCCGTCGCTCGGCCGTCTCAAGTCGGGCGCGCAGCTCATTCCGCGCGCCGCATAACCTATCCACAACCCGCCGCGGCCGCGCGCGATTCTGCGCGGCCGCTATTCCGTTGCCGCTTGGGCAACGCTAAACCCGGTATTGGCTGAGGAGATTGATGATGGCGCAGTGGCCGATCCACGCGAAGATCAGCGGCCCCATCGTGATGGTCGGCTTCGGTTCGATCGGCAAAGGCACGCTGCCGCTGATCGAGCGCCATTTCCAATACGACAAGAAGCGCGTCACCGTCCTCGATCCCAAGGACGAGGGACGCCGGGCGCATTGCGAGAAACACGGCGTCCGCTTCATCCAGCAAGGCCTCACCAAGGACAATTATCGCGAGCTGCTGACGCCCTTGCTCACCGAAGGCGGCGGCCAGGGCTTTTGCGTCAACCTGTCGGTCGATACCGGCTCGGTCGACATCATGGAGCTCTGCAACGAGCTCGGCGCGCTTTACATCGACACCGTCAACGAGCCTTGGCTCGGCTTCTATTTCGATACGACCAAGGACGCGGCCGCCCGCTCGAACTACGCCTTGCGCGAGATGACGCTCGCCGCGAAGCGCGCCCGCAAGCCCGGTTCGATGACGGCCGTGTCCTGCTGCGGCGCCAATCCCGGCATGGTGTCGTTCTTCGCCAAGCAGGCGCTGCTCAACATCGCATCCGACCTCAAGCTCAACGTGCCGGAGCCGAAGACGCGCGCCGAATGGGCCGATCTGATGCGGCACGCCGGCGTCAAAGGCATCCACATCGCCGAGCGCGACACCCAGCGCTGCAAGACGCCGAAACCGGCGGACGTTTTTGTCAACACCTGGTCGGTCGAAGGCTTCCTGTCGGAAGGCATGCAGCCGTCCGAGCTCGGCTGGGGCACGCACGAAAAGTGGATGCCGCCGAACGCGCATACGCACGAGACCGGTTCCGGCGCGGCGATCTACCTGATGCAGCCCGGCGGCAACACGCGGGTTCGCACCTGGTGCCCGACCCGCGGCGCGCAGTACGGGTTCCTCGTCACCCACAACGAGTCGATCTCGATTTCCGATTACTTCACGGTGCGCGACGCGGCGGGCAAGGCGGTCTACCGGCCGACCTGCCACTACGCCTACCACCCCGCCGACGACGCGGTGCTGTCGCTGCACGAGGCGTTCGGCTCCAACAAGATGCAGGAAAAGCACCACATCCTCGAGGAAGACGAGATCGTCGACGGCATCGACGAGCTCGGCGTCCTCCTCTACGGCCATGCCTGGAACGCCTATTGGTACGGCTCGCAGCTCTCCATCGACGAGACCCGCGACATAGCGCCGAACCAGAACGCCACCGGGCTGCAGGTGACGTCGGCAGTTCTCGCCGGCATGGTCTGGGCGCTGGAAAATCCGACGGCCGGCATCGTCGAGGCCGACGAGATGGACTACGATCGGCTGCTGGAAATCCAGATGCCGTATCTCGGCCCGGTGAAGGGCTTCTACACCGACTGGACACCACTCACCGACCGTCCCGGC
>DASZXA010000043.1:0-105310 GCA_035546455.1 Pseudolabrys sp. | reverse complement strand
ATTGGCGGTCGACCGGTGGGTAACCGCAAGATGTAGGTCGTCAGCCCTTGAAGGTCGTCGCGTACTGGCCGAGGCCGTCTCGATTGTAGATGTCTTCGCGGAACTGCACGATGCCGTCCGGCGTCGCCCAGGCAGTGACATAAACCCAGCGCAACGGCACCGGCTTCTTCAGGCGCGCATCCTTGCGGTCGCCGCTTGCAATGACCGCGTCGATCTCCGGCCGTGACCAGCCCGGTGTGTCGCGCAGCAACCAATCGACCAGCTCGCGCACGTTCTGTACCCGCACGCAGCCGGATGAGTGGAATCGCATATCCTCGCCGAACAGATTCTTGAGCGGCGTGTCGTGCATGTAGACGCCGTCCTTGCTCGGAAAGTTGATGCGGATGGAGCCCAGCGAGTTGAATGAGCCGGGATCCTGTTTGAACTTAAAGTTGACCGCCTCGTTCGAGTACCAGTTGATCTGCGACGGCTGCAGTTCAGTGTTGTGCATGTCGAAGATGCGGATGTGGTTCTTGCCGAGGTAATCCGGCTCCTCCTGCATCTTCGGAATGAGATCACGCCGCACGATCGATACCGGCACGGTCCAGAACGGATTGAAATTCACCTCAATGATGCGGCTGTTGATGTCGGGTGAGGGGCGATCCGGTTTGCCCACTACTGCGGTATGGCGGCTCACTGCGATATTGTCTTCGATCGCCTCGATCTGAGCCGCCGGCAAATTGCAGACAACATGGCGCCCGCTCAACCCCTTGGTGTCCTTCTTCAGCCGATCCAGATTTGTCTTGAGCTGCGCGAGGCGCACGCTTGCTGGAATATTGAGTGCGTCGAACTCCTGCTTGCGCACAATGCCGTCTTCGTTGATGCCATGGCGGACCTGGAAGCGGCGGACCGCGGCATCCACATAAGAGTCGAATACATCCTGATCGCCACCGGACGCGCCGAGATCGCCACCGATCGTCAGCCGTTTGCGCAGCGCCGGAATGCTCGGATGCCGCATGCCGAGCCGCAGCTTCTCCGCCGGCGGGACGGTCGGCCAACCGCCACTGGCGACGATCCCTTCATATTTTCCGATCGCCTGTTCGGTGGTCGTCACCGTCGCCGGTGACAGGGTCGGCAGCGACGATTCCGGCATGTGGATGGTGCGCGAGGTGGCGTCGAAGCCCTGCCCCAGATCGCCGCGCTGATTCTGCTGTATCAGCAAATCGAGCGCAGGATCCTCGGCGGCCAAAGCGCGCGTCACCGCGCTTGCACCGATGAGGCCTCCGCCCAGGCGCTGTAAAAAGCGCCGGCGGTCCAAATTTGTCGCCAGATATTTGATCGGTCGCATTCCGCGGTTCCGGTGAGACGCGCCCCTCACGCGGGCAGTGATGCACCGAAACCGGGGTCAGGAGCAATAAGCCTCGCGCGAACGTGACGATCGGCGGCCGAGGCGGCGGTTTTATGGCCAAATAAAAAGCCCGGGCCTCGCCGAGGCCCGGGATGTGGAGGCTCCGTACCCGAAAGCCTTAGAGGCGGTACAGAATCTGATCGGTCCAGAATCGCTCGAGGCGATGCAGCGACTTGTTGAGCGTGGTGAATTCGTCGGCATTGATGCCGCCGACCTGCTCCACGGTCCGCACATGCTTTTGATAGAGGCCTTCGACGATATCGCGCACGTCCTGGCCCTTCTGCGTCAGCTTGATGCGGACCGAACGGCGGTCGACACGCGAGCGCTGATGGTCGAGGAAGCCCATCTCGACGAGCTTCTTCAGGTTGTACGACACGTTCGAGCCGAGATAGTAGCCGCGCGTGCGCAGCTCGCCGGCGGTCAGCTCCTTGTCGCCGATATTGTAGAGCAGCAGCGCCTGCACCGAGTTGATATCGGCGCGACCGCGGCGGTCGAATTCGTCCTTGATGACGTCGAGCAAGCGGCGATGCAACCGCTCGACCAGCGTCAAGGCTTCCAGATAAAGCGGGCGGATGTGGTCGAAACGCGTCTCGCGTTCGGCTGGCTCCGCTGCCTTGGCTACGGCTTTCATGTGTAACGCCCCTTGTCGTTATCGTTCGTTTTGTTTCGCCCGATCCGAGGCCCTGTCTTCCTCTCGCCGGATGAGCACACCCTAAAAGGGGCAGTCTAAAATCGGCTTAAATAACACCATAAAGATTAGGTTTATTTGCGAAGGTGAATCGATTCTCAAAGATCGCAATTCGAACGACGCGCGTTACGACTCGTTAGTCTGAACGATTTGTTGACGCGATGAACTTTGCGCGTGTTTGCGCGTTTTCCTGCAAGTTGAATTTGTGGAGGATACGATGCGCAAACTTTTTCTCGCCGCCACAGTCGCGGCGCTCGCCGCCCTGCCCTATGCAGCTCAGGCCGCCAATAGTACTGAACGAACGGTAACCGGTGCGGCCATCGGCGGAACCGCGGGCGCTGTCGTCGCCGGTCCGGTCGGCGCAGTCGTCGGCGGCACCGCCGGCGCGGTAATCGGCGGGCCGCGGGTGAGCCACCACTATCACCACTGCTGGCACGACCGGAATGGCTATCGTCACTGCCGCTGGCGTTAAGACGGAATAAAATGAAAGGCCCGGATCGATGTCCGGGCCTTTTTTCTTACGACGCGTCGCGGATCATTCGGATGACGCCGGAGAAATCCTTGCCTGACTCCTTGCCGGCATATTTCTCGTAAATCTTCGCCGCCTCCGCACCGAGCTGCGTGTGCGCCTTGGCGGCTTTCGCCGCATCCTGCGCGAGCTTCAAATCCTTCAGCATCATTGCCGCAGTGAAGCCAGGCGCGTAGTCGCGATTGGCCGGCGACGTCGGCACCGGACCCGGCACCGGGCAATAAGTCGTCATCGACCAGCATTGTCCCGACGACTTCGACGAGATGTCGAACAGCTTCTGGTGATCGAGGCCGAGCTTCTCGGCGAGCACGAACGCTTCCGACACCGCAATCATCGAAATGCCGAGCACCATGTTGTTGCAGATCTTCGCCGCCTGGCCGTTCCCTGCCCCGCCGGCATGAACGATGGTCTTGCCCATCTTCTCCAGGATCGACTGCGCGCGCATGAAAGCCTGCGCGCTGCCGCCGCACATGAATGTCAATGTGCCCGCGGCCGCGCCGCCGACGCCGCCCGACACCGGTGCATCGATCATCAGCAACCCCTTCTTCTCGGCAGCCGCGGCGACGACGCGCGCGGTCTCGACATCGATCGTCGATGAATCGATCAGCAGCGTCCCCGCATTGGCATTTTCGATGATGCCGTTCGGGCCCAGATAAGTGTCGCGCACATGCTGTCCGGCCGGGAGCATCGTCACGACAACGTCGCAGCGCGCCGCGACGCTCTTGGCCGCATCGCCGCCCGCACCGCCGGCCTCCTTCAGCTTGGCGACGGACGCCGCGTTGATGTCGACGCCTTCGACCTGATGGCCCGCCTTAATGAGATTGATCGCCATCGGCAGGCCCATGTTGCCGAGCCCGATGAATCCGATCCGCGCCATGATGATCCTCCCCTTATGCCGGCCGTTCTTGCGCCGATTTCAATGCGAACCACAGATAGATCACCAGCGCGGCGAATTCGATCAGATCGAACAGCACGCCGCTCTGGAACACCTGCGGGAAAAATATATCGAGCGCGATCATCGACACCACCGAGGTGAGCCAGATCACCGCGCCCCATGCGGCGGCAAGCCAGAGGCCGACCGCCGCGACCAGATCGATTACTGCAAAGAACACCGTCGCTGACTGCCAGGCGATCGAATGCGTCTCGAAGCCTTCACCCGCCGGAACCATGATGCCGACCACCCGCGACCAGTGGTAGAGGCCCTTGAGCATCGAGACCGCCGCCATCACCCGCAAAAACATCACCAGCCGCAGCGTCCACATTTCCGACGACGGCGAACCCTCGTCGGTATGGACCGGCTCGAGTGTGTGCGGATCGTCGTCGCGAGGCTGCTCGCTCACGGCAACACCAGCCCATCGCCATCAAGCGGTGCGAAATGCCGCTCGACGTCGGCGTCGCTGACCTCGGCGAGCGTCGGCGGCCGCCAGCGCGGCTTGTTGTCCTTGTCGACGATCACGGCGCGAACGCCCTCGTAGAAATCGTGCCCCCGGATGACTCGCGAGACTATGCGGAATTCGGCATCCATGCACGTTGCGAAGTCCCACGCCTTGCCGCGGCGCACCTGCGCCAGTGCAAGCTTCAAACTGAGCGGAGACTTGGTCCGGATGTTGGCCGCGGTGGCGCGCGCCCAGTCGGCGTGCTCGCCGAGTTCGTTATCGAGCGCGTGTAAAATATCCTCGACACGATCGCTGGCAAACAGCCGGTCAATTGCCTCGCGTCGCGCGAGGAGCGGCCCCTCCCCCGCCGGCTCGGCAAACGCAGCAAGCACGGCATCAACCGACACGCTGCCATACAGCCCTTCGAGCAACTCGGGAAACCGCGCCGACGGCACGCGATGTGTCGCAGCGCCTGCCATGCAGGCATCTGCAGCGTTGAGGCGATCGCCTGTCAGAGCACAATAGGTGCCGAGCTCGCCGGGCATGCGTGGAAAAAACCAGGTCGCGCCGACGTCGGGAAAAAAACCGATGCCGACCTCGGGCATGGCGAACTGAAACCTATCACCAGCGACACGGTGCGAGCCATGAATGGCAACACCAACCCCGCCGCCCATCACAATGCCGTCAATCAAGGCGATGTAGGGTTTGCGATAGCTCTTGATGTAGGCGTTGAGCGGATATTCTTCACGCCAGAACTTCATCGCCTCGTCGATTTGGCCGGATTTGCCAAAGTCCGTCAGCGCACGAATGTCGCCGCCGGCCGAGAAGGCGCGGCCACCGTTGGCAACGACAATGACACGAGTTACCGCAGGGTCGTCGACCCAAGTTTCAAGCGCGCCACGCAATGCGTGCACCATGCCGTACGTCACCGCGTTGAGCGCTTGCGGCCGATTCAAGGTGACAACACCGGCCGCCCCACGACGATCGAATTCGATGTCGGCCACGCGGCTTAATTCCCCAGCAGCGCGCGGCTGACGATCAGCCGCATGATCTCATTGGTGCCTTCGAGGATCTGATGCACCCGCAGATCGCGCAACACGCGCTCGATCGGGTGGTCGCGCAGATAGCCGTAGCCGCCGTGCAATTGGAGACAACCATTGACGACCTCGAAGCCGGTATCGGTCGCAAGACGCTTGGCCTGGGCCGCCAGCCGCGTTGCGCCGCCTTCACCCGCCGTCACCGCGACCGCCGCACGGTGCAGCAGAAGCCGCGCGGCATCGAGTTCGGTTGCAAAGTCGGCGACCCGGAATTGCAGCGCCTGGAAATCCGCCAGCCGCGTGCCGAACTGCTTGCGCTCCTTCATGTACTCGATGGTGCGGTCGAGGCAGAATTGCGCACCTCCGATCGAGCAGGCGCCGATGTTGAGCCGGCCGCCATCGAGCCCCGCCATCGCGATCTTGAAACCCTGGCCTTCGGCGCCGATCCGATTGGTAACCGGCACGCGGCAATTCTCAAACATCACCATCGCGGTCGGCTGCGACTTCCAGCCGAGCTTTTTCTCCTGCGCGCCGAACGAAAGCCCCGGCGTGCCCTTCTCGACCACAATGCAGGAAATGCCCCGCGGACCGCCCTCGCCGGTGCGCGCCATCACGACATAGGTGTCGGACACGCCGCCGCCGGAGATGAAGGCCTTGGCGCCATCGAGCACATAATGATCGCCGTCGCGCCGCGCCTTGGTGGTCAGCGCCGCAGCATCCGATCCTGAACCTGGTTCGGTTAGGCAGTAGCTGGCAAAATGCTCCATGGTGCAAAGCTTGGGCAGGAATTTTTGGCGCTGCTCCGGCCCGCCGAACGCATCGATCATCCATGCCGCCATGTTGTGGATCGAGATATAGGCCGCGGTCGATGTGCAGCCTTGCGCCAGTTCCTCGAAGATCAGCGCGGAATCGAACCGGGTCAGCGACGAACCTCCCACATCATCCTTCACATAGATGCCGCCGAAGCCGAGCTCGGCCGCCTTGCGCAGCGCCTCGACGGGGAAAATCTCGCCCTCGTCCCACTCCCGCGCGTGCGGCATCATCTCGTCGCGGGCAAAGCTGCGGGCGGTCGCCTGAAAGGCGCGCTGGTCTTCGGTCAGGTCGAAATCCATGCGTTTTCGATAGCACGGGGGATATCCGGCTGGAACCGGACGGCCGGTTTGGCATCTAATAGAAGACCTATTCGCCGACGGAGCAGCCAGATGACACAAGACGACGACAAGCCGGCGGGGCCGGACCTGACCAAGGGGATCGCGTCGAGCGAGCTGGCCGATGGCAAGATGATGACCGGCATGGTCGGCGACGAGGAAGTGCTGCTCGTTCGGCAGAATGGAGCCGTCCACGCCATCGGCGCGCACTGCACGCACTATCACGGCCCGCTCGCCGACGGCCTTGTGGTCGGCGACACCATCCGCTGCCCGTGGCACCACGCCTGCTTTAGTTTGAAAACAGGCGAGGCACTGGCCGCGCCGGCGCTCTCACCGTTGAGCTGCTGGTCGGTCACCGAGCGCGACGGCAAGATCGTTGTCGGCGGCAAGAAAGAGCAACCGCCAGCCAAGCCGAAGGGCGACGGTCATTTTGTGATCGTCGGTGGCGGTGCGGCGGGCTTTGCCGCGGCCGAGATGCTACGGCAACGTGGCTTCGCCGGAACGATCACCATGTTGAGCAACGACAGCGCTGCGCCGGTCGACCGGCCGAACTTGTCGAAGGATTATCTTGCGGGCAGCGCGCCGGAAGATTGGGTGCCGCTGCGCGGTGATGATTGGTACGCTGAAAACAAGATCGATCTATGTCTCAAGACAGATGTCACCGCGCTCGACGCCAAGGCGAAGCAACTCACGCTCGGCGACGGCAGCACAATCAAGTTCGACAAGCTGCTGCTCGCCACCGGCGCCGAACCGGTCAAGCTCGACATTCCCGGCACCGATCAGACGCATGTCCACCTGCTTCGGTCGCTGGACGATTGCCGCGCAATAATTGCCAACCTGAAAGATGCCAAGCGCGCCGTCGTGATCGGCGCCAGCTTCATCGGCCTTGAAACCGCCGCCGCGCTGCGGACGCGCGAGCTTGAAGTCCATGTCGTCGCGCCGGAGAAACGCCCGCTCGAGCGCGTATTTGGTTCGCAGCTTGGCGACTTCATCAAATCGCTGCACGAAGAACACGGTGTCAATTTTCACCTGGAGAATTCCGTCACGGCAGTCGGCAAGAACAGCGTCACGCTGAAGAACGGCGGCACGCTCGATGCAGACCTCGTCGTGATCGGCGTCGGCGTGCGCCCTCGCCTCGCGCTGGCCGAAAAAGCCGGCCTGAAAACCGACAGGGGTGTCAGCGTCGACCAGTATCTCCAGACCAGCGCGCCGGACATTTACGCTGCCGGCGACATCGCGCGCTGGCCCGATCCGACCTCCGGCGCCAACATCCGGGTCGAGCACTGGGTGGTGGCGGAACGCCAGGGCCAGATCGCGGCGCTCAACATGATGGGCGAGCGCACGCCCTATCGCGCCGTGCCGTTCTTCTGGAGCCAACACTATGACGTGCCGATCAACTATGTCGGCCACGCCGAGAAGTGGGACGCCATCGAGATCGACGGCGACGTGATGAAGCGCGATTGTGTCGTGCGCTATAAGCAGGGCGGCAATGTCCTGGCGGTGGCCTCGATCTACCGCGACTTCGACAGCCTGAAAGCGGCGGCGGAGATGGAAAAGCGCACGCAGGGCGGGTAGCGGGGTCGCTTTAGACCGGCTAAAAAGCGGCCAGAGAGGTTCCCGAGGTTCTCATGGCCATCAAGTTCGGCCGTCCCATTGAAGCCCGATCCCGCCTCACGCCGGTCGAGACGCCGGCGCGGGCCGAGCGGCTCGACCTTACGACCCGCATGCGGCGCAACCGCCGCGCCGACTGGGCGCGCCGGCTGGTGCGCGAGCATCGGCTCTCGACCGACGATCTCATCTGGCCGCTGTTCGTGATGGACGGTGATAATGCACGCGCGCCGGTGCCGTCGATGCCGGGCGTCGAGCGGCTCTCGGTCGATCAGGCAGTTCGCGAGGCCGAACGCGCGGCGAAGCTGACCATCCCCTGCATTGCTCTGTTCCCCTACACCGACCCGTCGCTGCGCGATGAGACCGGCAGCGAAGCGCTCAATCCGGATAATCTGGTTTGCCGCTCCATTCGCGCCATCAAGAAAGAATTTCCCGAGATCGGCGTCCTTTGCGACGTCGCGCTCGATCCGTTCACAAGCCATGGCCATGACGGCCTGCTGCGCGACGGCGTCATCCTCAACGATGAAACCGTCGGGGTTCTGGTCAAGCAGGCGCTGGTGCAGGCGCAGGCCGGCTGCGACATCATCGCGCCGTCCGACATGATGGACGGCCGCGTCGGCGCGATCCGCACGGCGCTGGATACCGCCGGCCACCTCGACGTGTCGATCATGGCCTACGCAGCCAAATACGCCTCCGCTTTCTACGGCCCATTCCGCGACGCGGTCGGCTCCGCCAAGACCCTGACCGGCGACAAGCGCACCTACCAGATGGACCCCGCCAATACCGACGAGGCGCTGCGCGAAGTCGCGCTCGACATCGAGGAAGGCGCCGACATGGTGATGGTGAAGCCCGGCCTGCCCTATCTCGACATCGTCGCCCGCGTGAAAGAGACGTTCGGCATGCCGACCTTCGCCTATCAGGTGTCCGGCGAATACGCGATGCTGATGGCCGCCGCGCAGAACAACTGGCTCGACGGCGAGCGCGCCATGATGGAAAGCCTCACCGCCTTCAAGCGTGCCGGCGCCGACGGCGTCCTCACTTATTTCGCGCCGCGTGCCGCCGAGTTCCTCAGACGCGCGTAATTTCCCGCATCAAGGTCACGTTCTCCCATGGGTGAGTTTGCAATCGGCCAGGGCGTCCCTCGTTTCGAGGATCCGCGTCTCGTTCGGGGCGGCGGCCGCTACACCGACGACATCAAGCTGCCCGGGATGGCCTATGCCGTCGTGCTGCGCTCGCCGCACGGCCACGCGAAGATCAAGTCGCTGGATGTTACGGCTGCGAAAGCCGCGCCCGGCGTGCTCGCGGTCATCACCGGCGCCGACTGGAAGGCCGCCGGGTTCGGCGATCTTCCCTCGCATGGCGGACTGAAGCGCCGCGATGGCTCGCCGATGTTCAAGCCACGCTATCCGGTGATCGCCGAAACGCATGTGCGCTTCATCGGCGATCCGGTCGCTTTCATCGTCGCCGAAACCGCGGCGCAGGCGCTCGACGCG
Source organism: Pseudolabrys sp. (assembly GCA_035546455.1). Classification (GTDB taxonomy): domain Bacteria; phylum Pseudomonadota; class Alphaproteobacteria; order Rhizobiales; family Xanthobacteraceae; genus Pseudolabrys. Next base: position 96,044 of record DASZXA010000043.1, on the reverse strand, counting down.
CTCGAGCTGGTGCAGGCCGAATACGAAGAACTGCCCGCAGTCACCACCATCGAAGACGCCGTCAAACCCGGCGCGGCGCGCGTCTACGACGAGTGCCCAGACAACATCGCCTTCACCGAATTGATCGGCGACAAGGCCGCCTGCGACGCAGGCTTTGCTAAAGCGGCTCATATTGTCAAAGGCCGCTTCGTCATCAATCGCGTCACCGCCGTCACCATGGAGCCGCGCGGCACCGTTGTGCAGTACACATCGGAGGGGCGTTACATCGTCCATACGCCGACCCAGCGCGCGCACGGCTCGCGCGCCGAGCTTGCCGCCCTGATGAAGGTGCACGAGAGCGCCGTGCAAATCGTCACCGGCGACACCGGCGGCAGCTTCGGCATGAAGACGCCGGTATTCAGCGAGACGCCGCTCGCCTGCTACGCCTCGAAGCTGACCGGCCGGCCGGTCAAATGGATCAGCACGCGCACCGAAGCCTTCCTCAGCGATCCGCAAGGTCGTGACAACGTCACCGACGCCGAGCTTGCGCTCGACAAGGACGGTCACTTCCTTGCTTTCCGCGTCAACACGCTGGCCGCCATCGGCGCCTACATCCAGCCCAACATGCCGGCCTATTTCCTCAACGCCGGCACGCTGGCCGGCACCTACCGCACGCCCGCAATCTACGTCGACACATCCGGCGTTCTCACGAACACCAATCCGGTGCGCCCCTATCGCGGCAACGGCCGGCCGGAAGCCGCCTTTATCATCGAACGAATGGTCGAGCTCGCTGCGAAAGAACTTGGCATCGACGGCGCCGAACTGCGACGGCGCAATTACGTCAGCCCGAAAGAGATGCCGTTCAAGACCGGCCTCACCTTCACTTACGATTGCGGTGAGTTCGAAAAGAACATGGATCTTGCGATGGAGCTGGCCGACTTCGCCGGTTTCGAAAAGCGCCGCAAGCAGTCGCGCAAGAGCAACAAACTGCGCGGCATCGGCCTCTCGAACACCATCGAGCGCGCCGCCGCGCCCGGCACCGAAGGCGCCGAATTGCGTTTCGACAAATCCGGCACGGCGACACTCTTTGTCGGCTCGAACAGCCAGGGCCAGGGCCACGAGACCGTGTTCAAGCAGATCGTCGCCGACCGTCTCGGCATTCGCCCGGACGACATCCGTTACGTTCAGGGCGACACCGATCAGGTATTCTACGGCGAAGGCACCGGCGGCTCGCGCTCGGCGACCATGGGCGGCTCGGCCTCCCTGCTCGCGACAAACAGGGTGATCGACAAGGCCGCCAAAATCGCCGCACATGCGATGAAGGTCGAGGTCGCCGACGTGAAATTCACCGACGGCGTGTTCTCGTCGCCGAAAACCAACAAGACGATGACGATCAAGGAAATCGCGGCGGATGCGCAGGTGCCTGCCAAAATTCCACCGGACATGGAGCCCGGCCTCTCCGCCAACGCGGTCCACAAGACGCCGGTCAACAACTATCCGAACGGCTGCCACATCTGCGAGGTCGAGATCGATCTCGACACCGGCGTCACAAAAATCGTGCGTTACAACGTGGTCGACGACGTCGGCACCGTGCTCAACCCGATGCTGCTCCACGGACAAATCCACGGCGGTGTGGTGCAAGGCGCCGGTCAGGCCCTGATGGAAGACATCCATTTCGACAACAACGGCCAGCTCGTCACAGCGTCGTTCATGGATTACGCGATGCCGCGCGCCCATAATTTCCCGCCGATGAAGGTCGAAGCCAATCCGGTGCCGACCAAAACCAATCCGCTCGGCACCAAGGGCGCCGGTGAAGCAGGCTGCGTCGGCGGCCTGCCCGCTGTCGTAAATGCCGTGGTGAATGCGCTGTCCGACTACGGCGTCAGCCACGTCGAGATGCCGGCGACGCCGGAGCGGATCTGGCGGATTATCAACCGAAAGTAATTACTTCAGATGTTCCGGCCGGATGCACGGACCGTCGAGCGAATAACGCCCGCCGCCGACTGCACACAGCACGAGGAAGCCGCCAATCATGCTCACGTTCTTCATGAAGTGAATCATGTTGTTGGTGTTCTCGACTCCCGGCGGGTAGTGCCAGAAGTCGTGGAAGAAATACGCCGCGATGGAACTGAAGATCGCAAGTGCAAGCGCAACCAACCTGGTCTGCCAGCCAACGATGATCAACAGACCGCCGCCAAGTTCGAGGACGGCCGTCACAATCGCCAGCACGTCGGGATACGGCAGCCCCTTCCCGCCGATCGCGGCGGCCGTTCCGGTCAGGTCCATCACCTTCTCGAGGCCGGACATGACGAAGATAATCGCCATCAATACACGGCCGATCGCAAGCATCGCATCGTTGACACCGGCGGCGGCACGGATGTTCGGACTCGCCGTCACCGTGACCTCGGAATGGGAATAGGCTGTCGTCATGGCGCACCTTTCTCGTGGGCTGCCAGCGGGCAGCGGTGAGCCATAAACGCTCAAAGGCGTATCGCCGTTCCGTTACAGTGTTTTGCCTGGGGTCAACGGCTGGACGACGTAACCGTCGGCGCTGAATGCGCTCAGGATTTCGGCCGCATGTTTCGAATCGCGGGTTTCCACCGTGACATCGAGGCTCGTTCCCTTCGCCGGCACGTCGAGGAACAATCGTTTGTGCTCGACTTCGAGAATGTTGGCGCCGAGCTCACCGAGCCGCGTCGCAATCTGCCCGAGCATGCCGGGGCGATCCGGAATGATGAGGCGGAACGACACGATCTGATTCTCGCGCTCGAGCTCCCGCACCATGATCGACGCCAGAATGCGCGGGTCGATATTGCCGCCGCACAGGATCAGGCCGACACGCTTGCCGGCAAACCGCTCCGGTTTGGTCAGCAGCGCCGCGAGGCCGGCGGCGCCGGCGCCCTCCGCCATCGTCTTCTGCAACGTGAGGTAAGCATTCACCGATTGCTCAAGCCGGGCCTCATCGACCAGGATGATCTCGGACACCAGTTCGCGGATGATCGGCAACGTCAGCCTGCCGACATTCTTCACCGCGATGCCTTCCGCCAGTGTTGGACCGCCTATGTCACGATGCTCACCGGCGACCGCGTTCCACATCGACGGATAAAGCGCGGCCTCGGCACCGACAATCTCGATGCTCGGCTTGATGCCGCGCGCGGCAATCGCATTACCGGAAATCAGCCCCCCACCGCCAATCGGGATTACGAGCGTATCGAGACCCGGCACGTCCTCGAGCATTTCGAGCGCAATGGTGCCCTGTCCGGCGATAATAAGCTGATCGTCGTATGGATGAACGAGCGTCAGCGAACGCTCCTGCATTAGTCTCTCGCAGGCGACCTGCGCGTCGGCGACGCTTTCGCCTTCGAGCACCACCTCGGCGCCGTGCGAGCGCGTGGCCGCGACCTTCACGGCCGGGGTCGTCACCGGCATCACGATGGTGGCGGGAATGCCAAGCCGCGCGGCGTGATAGGCCACCGCCTGCGCGTGATTGCCGGCCGACATCGCGACGATGCCGCGCTTGCGCTCGTCCGCCGTGAGCGCCGACAGCTTCACCAGCGCGCCACGGTCCTTGAACGAATTGGTGACCTGCAAGTTCTCGTATTTGACGAACACCTGGGCGCCGGTCAGCGCCGAAAGGCGTGGCGCCGCCAGCATCGGCGTGCGCAGCACCTGCCCCGCCAGCACCTTCCGGGCCGCCTCGATGTCAGCCAATTTAATTGTCACACGTCACTCCGGAGCCGTCTGCCGCAGCCGATTGCCGCATTCTACCCATCTTGCAGGGGAATCGACTAACCTCCACATCAGGCTATTCTTACGCGAGCACAAGCGAGGAACGGGCCGTGCCGATTGACGCCAAACCACATGCCTATGATCCGGCAACCCACCCGGAATTGTTCGATGGCGTGCTGGCACGGCGCGTCATTGCTTTTGTGATTGACTTCATCGTTATCGTGGCCCCCGTCGCTTTCGTGGCGGTTTTGATCGTCCCATTCGGCTTGATCACCTTCGGATTGGGCTTTGCGCTCTATTGGCTGCTGTGGCCGACCGCGGTCATCTGGGCGATCGTCTATTTCGGGTTGACGCTTGGCAGTCCGCGCTCCGCCACATTCGGCATGCGGGTGATGGGTATCGAGATGCGAACCTGGTATGGCGCGCCAACCTACTTCGTGCTCGGCGCAGTTCACGCGATCGCATTCTGGTTCACGGTCTCGTTCTTCACGCCGTTCGTTCTGCTGGTCGCCTTCTTCAACCACCGCCGACGGCTGCTTCACGATATCCTGCTCGGCACCGTGATCATCAACAGTGCCGAGCGCGCGGCCAATCTGCGCACCTATCATGTCGCGAGCTGAACTCTGACTGGAATTGAACTGACGTGACTCAACATTCACGCGACACCCCCCAGTTCTATCTGACAGCGCCCTCGCCCTGCCCGTACTTGCCGGGGCAGGAGGAGCGCAAGGTGTTCACGCATCTGGTGGGCGAGCGCGCCGCCGACCTCAACAACATCCTCACCCAAGGCGGCTTCCGCCGCAGCCAGTCGATCGCTTACCGGCCGGCCTGTGAAACCTGCCGCGCCTGCACCTCGGTGCGCGTCATCGCCGGCGAGTTCGAGCCGACCGGCAGCATGCGCCGTATCATGGAGCGCAATAGCGACGTGATTGGCGAGATGCGCGGCCCGACGCCGAGCTCCGAGCAGTATTCCGTATTTCGCGCCTATCTCGACACCCGCCACCGCGACGGCGGCATGGCCGACATGACGGTGCTCGACTACGCGATGATGGTCGAGGACAGCCACGTCGATACGCGGGTCATCGAATACCGGCTGCGTGGCCCGGACAGCGCCATTACCGGACGTGGCGACGGGCGGCTCATTGCGGTTGCACTGACCGACGTGCTGCGCGACGGCATCTCGATGGTCTATTCGTTCTTCGATCCCGATTTCAGCAATCGCTCGCTCGGCACGCTGATGATCCTCGATCACATCGCGCGCGCCAGGAAAATGGGGCTCGACTACGTCTATCTCGGCTATTGGGTGCCGAATTCGCGGAAGATGGACTACAAGGGCCGCTTCCTGCCGCAGGAGCGGCTGACGCCGAATGGCTGGTCGCGTGTGACCGCCTAGCCGAGCAATGTATCGCTGAGCAGCTTCACGTTGAGCGCGACGATAATCGCAGCGACGGCCCATGCCAGCGCGGCGATCGCGCGCGGGATGACAAACGCGCCCATCTTCCGGCGGTCGGAGACGAACATCACCAGCGGAATGACAGCGAACGGCAATTGCATCGACAGGATGACCTGACTGAAGATCAGCAGCCGTCCAGTGCCCTCTTCCCCGTACAACGCCGTAACGACGACAACCGGAACGATCGCGATGGCGCGCGTCAGCAGCCGCCGCGCCCAGTGCGGCAATCGAATATGGAGAAACCCTTCCATCACGATCTGACCGGCGAGCGTCGCCGTCACGGTCGAATTCAGGCCCGAGGCCAGCAGCGCAATGGCAAACAGAGTCGATGCCAGCCCAACGCCCAGCAATGGCGACAGCAGGTCGTAGGCTTGTTCGATATCGTTGACATCGGTTTTTCCGCTCGCGTGGAACACCGCCGCCGCGACAATCAGGATCGCGGCGTTAATGAACAACGCGAGCATCAGCGCGATCGTGCTGTCGGCAATGGCGAATTGGATGGCGTTGCGTTTTCCTGTTTCGGTCGGCTCGATCTTGCGGGTCTGTACGATCGCTGAGTGCAGATATAGATTATGCGGCATCACCGTCGCGCCGAGGATGCCGATTGCGATGTAGAGCATCTCCGGATTGGTGATGACCTGCGACGACGGGATAAAGCCGCCGAGCACCGCGGCGACAGGCGGCGATGCCAGTGCGATCTGAATCGCAAAGCAGCCCGCGATCACGATCAGCAGCGCGACGATGAACGCTTCCAGGAACCGGAAGCCCTTGTTCATCAGGAACAGCAACAGAAAGGCGTCGAGGGCCGCAATCAGCGCGCCGCCGATCAACGGAATGCCGAACAGCAATTTCAGCGCAATCGCCGTGCCGATCACCTCGGCGAGATCGCAGACGATGATCGCGAGTTCGCAAGCGATCCACAGCGCGATTCCGACCGGCCGCGGAAATGCATCGCGGCACGCCTGCGCGAGGTCCTTCCCCGTCGCGATGCCGAGCCGCGCCGCCAGCGCCTGCAGCAGGATCGCCATTAGGTTGGACAGCATGATGACGCAGAGCAGCGCGTAACCGAACTTCGAGCCGCCCGCGAGATCGGTCGCCCAGTTGCCCGGGTCCATGTAGCCGACCGACACCATGTAGCCGGGACCGGAGAACGCCAGCAGGCGCCGCAGCCACGAGCCGGTCAGAGGAACGGAAATGGTGGCGTTGACCTCGGACAGGCTCTTTCGCCCGTCCTCCGTCACGAGACTGCGCCAACCCGGCTTCTCGCCGCCCGGCGTATCGATCGGTCGATGCATCGCCAGTGATAGGCTAGCCTAGTTGCAAATGCGTTGCAATTGCATTTTAAGGAACTTGAGAAGATGGTCCGGGTTGTCGAAAACCCGGGGGCGCTTCCTGAACTTGTGTGATGTCTGGCCTCTTTCCGGGGCGCGGCCGGACGCCTTCAATATCCAAGGACGACCATGCGGGCGGCCTCACGGCTCATTTTTGCACTTCTCGCGACCCTGGTCCTCGCCGGGGGCGTTTTGGCCGCCACCGGCCCGGGCGAGGCGCACAAAGGCCCATCCGAGTGGCTGTTCGTCGTCCAGCTCGTCGTCCTGATGGTAGTCGGCCGCCTGCTGGGCGAAGCCATGATCCGCCTCAAACAGCCGGCCGTGATGGGGCAACTGATCGCCGGCTTGGTGCTCGGTCCCTCGCTGTTCGGCGCCCTCTTTCCGGATATCCAGCACGCGATCTTCCCGCGCACGCCCGAGCAGAAGGCGATGATCGATGCGATCTCGCAGTTCGGCATCCTGCTGCTGCTGCTCCTCACCGGCATGGAGACCGACCTCAAGCTGGTCCGCCAGACCGGCCGCGCCTCGGTCTATGCCTCGCTGATGGGAATCGTGGTGCCGTTCGCCTGCGGCGTCGCGCTCGGCGAAATGCTGCCGGACTCGATGCTGCCGGACCCGCAGCAGCGGCTCGTCACCTCGCTCTTCCTCGGTACCGCGCTGTCAATCGCATCGGTGAAGATCGTCGCGATGGTGGTGCGCGAGATGAACTTCATGCGTCGCACCGTCGGCCAGGTTATCCTCGCTTCCGCGATCATCGATGACAGCGTCGGCTGGATCATCGTCTCGATCATCTTCTCGATTGCGTTGCACGGCTCGGTCGATTTCGTCTCACTCGCCTGGAGCGTCACCGGCACCTTCATCTTCATGGTCGCGAGCTTCACGATCGGCCGCCGCGCGGTGTTCTTCGCGATCCGCTGGGCCAACGACAACTTCGTCAGCGAATTTGCGGTCATCACCGTGATCCTCGTTATCATGGGCGTCATGGCGCTGATCACGAACCTGATCGGCGTCCACACCGTGCTCGGCGCATTCGTCGCCGGCATCCTGGTCGGCCAGTCGCCGATCCTGACGAGTCACATCGACGAGCAACTGCGCGGCATCATCACCGCATTCTTCGCTCCGGTGTTCTTCGGCATGGCCGGCCTCACCGCCGATCTCACCATCCTGGGCAATACCGATATCGCGCTGCTGACTGCCGGTCTCATCGTCATCGCCAGCATCGGCAAGTTCGGCGGCGCTTTCCTCGGCGCCGAACTCGGCGGCCTCACCCGCCGCGAAGGATTTGCGCTCGCCTGCGGCATGAATGCCCGCGGCTCGACCGAGGTCATCATCGCTACCGTCGGCCTGTCGATGGGCGCGCTCAACCAAAACCTGTTCACGATGATCGTCGCGATGGCTGTCATTACCACCACCGCGATGCCGCCGACCTTGCGTTGGGCACTGTCACGCATTCCAATGCGGAAAGAGGAGAAGCAGCGGCTGGAGCGTGAGGCCCAGGAAGCGAAAGGCTTCGTGCCGAATCTTGAACGCCTATTGCTCGCCGTCGACGACAGCACGAATGGCAGGTTCGCATCGCGTCTTGCGGGCATGCTAGCCGGCACGCACGGCATGCCGATTACTGTCCTTCACATCAACGAAGACGCCAACACGGCCGCGAAGGAAGATATCGCTGACGAGAAGAAGAAACGGCGCGGCAAGGTGGCGGCGGCCTCCAAAAAATCGGATTCCAAAAAAGCGGCAAAGATCAGCGCCGCCGCCGATCCTGCCGCCGAAAAGACGGAAGAAGTGAGCGAACACGAAGCCAAAGCGGTGAAGGTCGAAGATCCGCCAGCACAGGTCGCGCGGAAAGCTGAAGAAGCCGTGGAAACCGTCAAGCACGCCGCCGAAGAAATTCAGAGCCAGCAGAAAGAACACGAGAAGTCCGACGCTCCGCTGGAGGTCACGACGATTGTGCACGAATTGCCGAGCGCGGCCGCCGTCGCGGCCGAAGCCAAGAAAGGTTACGACCTGCTGCTGATTGGCCTCGAGAATACGGCGAAGGAAGCCGGCAAAGGCGAATTCCACGCGGATGTTACTGAGATCACCCAGGGCTTTGATGGCCCGCTTGTCGTGACGACAACGCGGGGCGAACTCGATCGCACACCCAACGAGCAGCCAAGTATCCTCGTGCCGGTCAACGGCACCGAACAAGCCAAGCGCGGCGCCGAAGTTGCGATCGTGATGGCGCGCGCAACGAATTCACCGCTCACTGTGCTTTACGTTGCCCCCCGCGACGCAAGCGGAAAAAAGCCGCGCAACAACGCGCCTCGCGCGCATCAGGAGGCTATCCTCAAGGAAGTCGTGGAGCTTGCCAGCAGCTATAATCTGCAAGTCCACACCGCGATGCTGGCGGACAGCGCCGCGAACGACGCCATCCTCAAGGAAACCGAGCGGCGCAAGCACAACCTGATCGTACTCGGCGTTGGCCGGCGGCCGGGCGAAGGTTTGTTCTTTGGCGATACCGCCGCCGGCTTGCTGGCCGACGCCAAGTGCTCGCTATTGTTTGTCGCGACTTAATCCTCGGCCTTGTCTTCCGCTTTCCCATTCTTCGCCACCACTAGCGAAGCGAACTTGTTGTTCTTCGGGAAACCTTTTGGCGCGATGCGGCCGGCATCCGCCCGCTTGCCGCGCCAATCGCGCAACTCTTTCATCGCCAGCGTGAAGGCGCGCCCGGCGCTGTCTGTCCAAGTCAGTCCATCGTCCGCCTTGAAGGTCGTGACGTCGGACAGCCCCTTCTCCTTGTAGCGCTGCAAGCGCACGCCGCGGCCACGATTCATCTCGGGCACGTCGGCGATCGGGAAGATCAGCATTTTACGATTTTCACCGACGCTCGCGACCAGCTCGCCGCTCACGACAGTGAGCGCCCGCGCCTCGTCGTTCTTGAGATTAAGCACGGTCTTGCCCTTGCGCGTGGTGCCAACGCACTCCTCTTCCGGCACGATGAACCCGTTACCGGTCTTGCTGGCGACCAGGAACTTGCGGCCGCCGGTAAGCGCCATCGCGGCGACCACGACTGCATCTTGCTCCATGTCGGCATAGAGCCGCACCGGCTCGCCGAAGCCGCGGCCGCCCGGCAGCTTCGAGGCGTCAATCGTGTAGAACCGCCCGTTGCTGGCGAACAGTAGCACCTTGGCAGTGCTCTCGGTCGGGAACGCAAAGTGCAGGCTGTCGCCGCTCTTGAACGTGACTCCGGACAGGTCGGTCTGATGCCCGCGTAGCGCACGGATCCAGCCCTTCTCCGAGACGACAACGGTGACCGGCTCGCGGATCACCATCGCTTCTTCGATCGCGGCCTCGTCGTGCTCGGGCGCCTCGCCAAAGGTGGTGCGGCGATGGCCGATCTTGGTGTTGGGACCGAACGTCTCGCGGATTTCCTTGATCTGCGCGCCGACAGCTTTCCATTGCTTCGGCGTCGAGCCGAGCAGCGATTTCACTTCCGCCCGTTCCGCCTTCAGCGCCTTGTCTTCGGCCTTGATCTCCATCTCCTCGAGCTTGCGCAAGTTGCGCAGCCGCATGTTGAGGATGGCGTCGGCCTGAACATCGGAGAGCTTGAAGGTCTTCATCAGGACGGGCTTGGGCTCGTCCTCCTTGCGGATAATCTTGATGACCTTGTCGAGGTTGAGATAGGCAATCAGCAAGCCGCCAAGCACTTCGAGCCGATGCTCGATTTCGCTGAGGCGGAATTTAGCGCGCCGGATCAGCACTTCGCGGCGATGATCGAGCCATTCGCGCAGCACTTCGGCAAGGCCGAGCACTTTCGGAATCTTGCCTTTCACCAGCACGTTCATGTTGAGGCCGATGCGGCTCTCAAGCTCGGTCAGCTTGAACAGCGACTCCATCATCAGCTCGGCGTCGACCGTGCGGGAGCGCGGCTCGATCACCAGCCGCACATCCTCGGTCGACTCGTCGCGCACATCGGCGACCAGCGGCAGCTTCTTGTCGTTGATGAGCTCGGCGATCTTCTCGATCAGCCGGGATTTCTGCACCAGCCACGGAATTTCGGTGATAACGACCTGATAGGTGCCGCGCCCGGTATCCTCTTTTTCCCAGGTCGCGCGCACACGGAACGATCCGCGCCCGGTCGAATAGGCTTCCGCGATGACCGCGCGTGAATCGACGATGATGCCGCCGGTCGGGAAATCCGGGCCTTTGACGAATTTCAGCAGCGCACGGCTCTTCGCGGTCGGATTGTCGATCAGGTGAAGCGCCGCATCGCATAGCTCCGCCGCGTTGTGCGGCGGGATCGAGGTCGCCATGCCGACCGCGATGCCCTGTGAGCCGTTCGCCAGCAGGTTCGGGAACGCCGCCGGCAGCACGACCGGCTCCTGGTTGGAGCCGTCATAGCTTGGCCGGAAATCGACAGAATCCTCGTCGATCCCGTCGAGCAGAAGCCGCGCGACCTCGGTCAGCCGACTTTCGGTGTAACGCATCGCGGCGGCGTTATCGCCGTCGATGTTGCCGAAATTGCCCTGCCCGTCGATCAGCGGATAGCGCTGCGCGAAATCCTGCGCGAGGCGCACCATCGCGTCGTAGATCGCCTGGTCGCCGTGCGGATGGAAATTGCCCATCACGTCGCCGACCACTTTGGCCGACTTCTTGAAGGTCGTGCCCGGGTCGAGCCGCAGCAGCCGCATGCCGTAGAGAATGCGCCGGTGCACCGGCTTGAGGCCGTCGCGCGCATCCGGCAGTGCGCGGTTCATAATGGTCGACAGCGCGTAAGCGAGATAGCGCTCTTCCAGCGCTTCGCGCAGGCCGACTTCTTCGACGTCCGACGGCTCGGGGGGAATCAGTGTTTTGCCCATGAACCTAGCTAATCCCTGCAGTTTTCAGGGACAAGCGAAGAACCGGGCTTAGGCCCCGCTCGACAGACGGCTGATGGCGGCGAGAAAATGCGTGCGGGCGTCGGGCATCGGCTGGCCGCGCGCATGCAAGACATACCGTTCGAGGAAGTGGCCGGTCAGCGCAAAGCCGTCGGCCACGTCGTCCGGCGACGGAACGACATCCGGATCGTTCAGGAATACCGGTAGCCGGAGCAACTTGTCCGCCCAGGGGTCCCCGCCCTCGCGCGATACCGCACGGCCGGATTTCGGCGAGACGTAAATCAGCTCGTCGGTGACGCCGGTTGCCGCGCAGGACGACAGGTCGAGCCCGAAGCCAAGTTCGGACAACATCTGCAATTCAAATCGCGCGATATGCGCGGCAATTGTGTTGGCGTCCTCGATATGACCGAGGATTGCCTCGAACTCGCCGTAGATCGCCTCGTGCGGATCGCGTTCAGGCAGCAGCCGCATCAGGGCCGCCAGATGCGTCACGGCAAACAGCGAATGACGGGCGGCAAACATCGTACCTGTGCGGACAAGCACCGGCTCGACCGTATACGCACCCAGATGCTCGTCCAGCCGCGCCCGCCACGTCGCACTGACGGTGTTTCCGGGCTGTAGCACCGGCTTGAGCCGCGTGCCGAACCCGCCCCTCACCAAGCCAAGATGGCGGCCATGCCCGCGCGTGAACAACTCGGCGATTGCATTCGCTTCGCCGTGCCGCTTGACGCCCAGCACAATGCCTTCATCGGTCCACTGCATTGAACCGCCTGCTTACTCCGGGAATCGGCAAAAATCACGGCGCAAGCCCGCTTTATTGCCTATTCATTCTTTGGGAAAATCCAGCCCCATGGCCCGGTAACGCTCCGGATCCTCGCCCCACCCCTCGCGAACCTTCACGAACAGGAAGAGGTGCACCTTGGCCTCGGCAATCTCGGCGATCTCCTTGCGGGCCGCCTCGCCGATCGCCTTGATGGTCTGCCCGCCTTTGCCGAGCACGATCTTTCGCTGGCTCTCGCGCTCGACATAGATCGTCTGCTCGATCCGCACGTCGCCTTTGCGCAATTCCTTCCATTGCTCGGTTTCGACCGTCGAGTGGTACGGCAATTCCTGATGCAATCGCTCGAAGATTTTTTCGCGCGTGATCTCCGCCGCGAGCTGCCGCAGCGGCGCATCCGACATCTGGTCGGGCGGATAGTGATACGGCCCCAGCGGCATTCGTTCGGCCAGCCATGTTTTCAGATCGGCGACACCGTCACCGTTCAGCGCCGAGATCATGAAAGTCGCTTCGAATTTCGCTTTTTCATTCGCGGTCTGCGCAAGCTTCAGAAGCGCCGATTTTTCCACGACGTCGATCTTGTTGAGGATCAGCACCTTCTGCGGCCGGACATCCTTTAGCCCTTCGAGGATGGCGTCCGTCTCGTCGTCGAGACCGTCACGCGCATCGATCAGCACGGCGACGAGATCGGCATCGTGCGCGCCGCTCCATGCGGTGGTCACCATTGCGCGGTCGAGCCGCCGCTTCGGCGCGAAGATGCCGGGCGTATCCACGAAAATAAGCTGCGATGAGCCCTCGATCGCAATGCCGCGGATCAGGGCGCGCGTGGTCTGCACCTTGCGAGAGACGATCGATACTTTCGAGCCGACCATCGCATTGAGCAGCGTCGACTTGCCTGCGTTGGGCGCGCCGACCAGCGCGACAAATCCGCAGCGGGTGTCTTCGGTTACGTCAGGCATCCGGCGCGTCCATCGTCACGCCCTCGCGCGCCAGCATTGCCGCCGCGGCGGCCTGCTCGGCGGCCCGCTTCGAACTGCCGACCCCTTCGGCCGCCGGCCGGTTCGGCAGCGTCACCGCGATCTTGAATTTGGGATTGTGCTGGGGGCCGGTGCGCGACAATTCGCTATAGGAGGGCGTCGGCAGCCCGCGCGCCTGCGCCCACTCCTGCAGCATTGTCTTTGCATCGCGCAAAGACCGCAGTGGCCGGTCCATGCGATCTTTCCAGAAACGCTCGATCATCTTCTGCGCCGCGCCGTATCCGCCATCGAGGAAGACGGCGCCGATCAGCGCCTCGCAAGCATCGCCGAGAATGGTGATGCGGCTGCGGCCGCCGGCATGGGATTCCGAGCTGCCAAGCTTGAGCTCCGCGCCGAGATCGATCTCGCGCCCAACCTCCGCGCAGGTTTCCTTGCGCACCAGATCGGCCAGGCGTTGCGACAGTTCACCCTCATTCGCCCGCGGGTAAGCCTGATAGAGCATGTCGGAAACGACCAGGCCGAGCACATGGTCGCCAAGGAACTCGAGCCGCTGGTAGCTGCCCGACCTGCTCTGCGGACCACCGCCGGAGAGCGCCGAAATATGGGTCAGAGCACGGTCGAGCAACGCCTGCTCGGCGAACTTGTGGCCGATCTTTCCCTCAAGAACGCTGCGATCCTTGGGTTTCCGGCTCATCGCACGATTGTAAACAGCCTGCTCCACCGCACCGAGAACGGCCAGCGCCAGATTTCCCAAGCGCGTTCGCCTTCGTAGACGGAGAAGAAAATAAGTTGCGCGCGACCCACCAAGTTCTCGAATGGCACAGTGCCTACCTGCGAGAAACGACTGTCGGTTGAGTTGTCGCGATTGTCGCCCATCATGAAATATTGACCGGCCGGAACCGTATAGACCTGCGTGTTATCGGCAAAACCGTTCTGCACAAGATCGAGCGTGTAGTAGCTGACCCCGTTCGGCAATGTTTCCTTCCAGCGCTTGACCGGCTGTTCGGTGACGCCCTCCTCGGTTTCGATGAAATCCGGCGCGGCTTCGCGCTTCACCGCCACCCCGTTGATCTGAACAACGCCATCGACAACCTGAATCTTGTCACCCGGCAGCCCGATCACGCGCTTGATGTAGTCGGTCGACGTGTCGCGCGGCAGCCGGAAGACCACCACGTCGCCACGCTGCGGCAACGAGCCCATGATTCTGCCGCTGAACAAGGGCGGCGAGAACGGCAGCGAAAAGTGACTGTAGCCGTATGAATATTTTGAGACGAACAGATAGTCGCCGACCAGCAGCGTCGCCTTCATCGAGCCGGATGGGATATTGAACGGTTGAAACAGGAACGTACGGATAACGAGGGCGATGATCAGCGCGTGAACGATAACGCGAGTGGTTTCGGCAACGCCGCCTTCTTTCCGTTTTTCTCCGGATGACACGCTCATCGGCCTCTTGTCCGTAAACTGCGCCCGCCCGGCGACCTTGTAACGATTAGCATGATGGGGCGCAACGAATGCCAATGACGGGTAAGTGACTGGCTGGATTACAGTTCCTATCCCGATTTTGGCATGGCCGATATGATGACCATGGCCTGCGCGGTCGGCCCCTCGTCGGTGATCGTCACATCGATGCGCGCTTCGCAGCCATTCGGCGTGATGGACTCCAACCGTTTCAGCGCGCCACCGGTCAGCTTCATGGTCGGCCGGCCGCCAGGCAAATTCACGACACCCATGTCGCGCCAGAACACGCCATGCGCCAGCCCGGTGCCGAGCGCCTTCGCACACGCCTCCTTGGCGGCAAATCGCTTGGCATAGGTCTCGACACGACGCGCGCGGCGATCAGCCTTGGCGCGTTCGACTGGCGTGAAACAGCGATCGAGGAACCGCTCGCCATGACGATCAAGCACCTCTTTGATACGGCGCACATCGACGATGTCGGAGCCGAGTCCGATGATCATGCGCCACCGGGTACTTTCGCACGGCCGCGATCCATCGCAGCGCGCATCTTCTTCACCGTCTCAGCAAGGTTATCAAACACCGCCTCACCAATGAGGAAGTGGCCGATGTTGAGTTCAACGACCTGAGGCAACGCCGAAATCGTCTCCGCGCTTGCGTAGTCGAGGCCGTGGCCGGCGTGAACCTCAAGGCCGAGATCGTGGGCAATCTTCGCACCCTGCTCGATCCGTTTCCATTCGGCATTTGCGACATCCATCCGGCCATCAACCAGCGCATCGCACCAGGCACCGACATGGATTTCGACCACCGGAGCCCGCAGCTTCGCGGCAGCTTCGAATTGCCGCCGCTCGGCCGCGATGAAGAGCGACACGCGGATGCCCGCCGCATTGAGCTTCTCGACGAACGGAGCCAGATGATTGTGCTGTCCGGCGGCATCAAGGCCGCCCTCAGTCGTCCGTTCAGTGCGTTTCTCCGGTACGATGCAGGAGGCATGGGGTTTGGTCTTGAGCGCGATGCCGAGCATCTCGTCGGTCGCTGCCATTTCTAGATTGAGCGGCTTATTGATCTCGGCCTTCAGCCGGACAATGTCTTCGTCACGAATGTGACGGCGATCCTCTCGCAGATGCGCCGTGATTCCGTCCGCGCCTGCGGCGATCGCAAGCTTTGCAGCGCGTACGGGATCGGGATGCCGCCCACCCCTTGCATTGCGGATCGTGGCGACATGATCGATGTTGACGCCGAGACGGAGTTTTTTGGTCACGTCACTATCCGTTGACCCGTTCCGCCTTGGCGACGATCGATTTTGCGCGAAGTTGCGAGATGATCGCGTTCAAATGCTTAAGGTCGTAAACTTCAAGATCGATATCAACATCCGTAAAATCCGGGGCGCGTCGCGTCATCCGAATGTTGTCAATGTTGCCGTCATGCTCGGCGATCACTTGGGTAATCGCCGCCAGTGAGCCCGGCTCATTGCGTGACTGCACCGCAAGGCGCGCAGGATATCGTTGCAGAGTGCCGTCTTCGTCCCACCGAACGTCGAGCCAACGCTCCGGCTCGTCTTCGAACGCCGCCAGTGACGGCGACTGGATCGGGTAAATGGTAATTGCTTCGCCCGGCGTAAGGATGCCGACAATGCGGTCACCCGGCACCGCTCCGCCGTTCGGCGCAAAGCGTACCGGCAATTCACTGTTGATGCCGCGGATTGGAATCGCCGGACCTTGCAGATCGGGCACCTTGAATTTGACCGAACGGAAACGATTGAGCCCAAACCAGCCGCTTTCCGGCTTGCGCTTGACCTTCATCGCCGCCGCGCGCTCTTCCTTGTAATCGGGGTACATGGCACGGGCGACGTCGGATGCCTTCAACTCGCTGCGGCCGACCGCCGACATCACGTCTTCAATCGACGCACGCGCCAGCCGCGGCAGCGCACCGGCGAGTTTCTCGTCCGAATAGGCAATTTTCGCGCGCTGGAACAAACGTTCGACGATGCGACGCCCCAACCCGGTGTATTGGGTCCGGATCGCGGAACGCGTCGAACGTCGGATCGCTGCTCGCGCCTTACCGGTGACGACCAGCGATTCCCAGGCGGACGGCGGCGCGCTCTGCGCCTTCGACGTCAGAATCTCGACTTCATCACCGTTCACCAACTCGGAGGTCAGCGGTGAAATCTGGCCGTTGATCTTGCAGCCGATCGCGGTGTTGCCAACGTCGGTATGCACCGCATAGGCGAAATCGATCGGCGTTGCCTTGCGTGGCAGTGAAATGAGCCTGCCTTGCGGCGTAAAGCAGAACACCTGATCGTGGAACAATTCCAGCTTGGTGTGCTCAAGAAACTCTTCCGGATTGGATCCTTCGGCGAGCAGTTCGATGGTACGGCGCAACCAGGCGTAGGCGCTCGACTCGCGTGAGAGCATCTCGGTCGGCGCTTCATCCTTATAGAGCGCATGCGCGGCGATGCCGTATTCGGCGATCTCGTGCATCTCGGTCGTGCGGATTTGCAGCTCAACGCGCTGGTTACCCGGCCCGATCAGCGTGGAATGGATCGATCGATAGTCATTCTGCTTCGGTGTCGAGATGTAGTCCTTGAAGCGGCCAGGCACGACCGGCCAGGTCGTATGCACAATACCGAGCGCCTGATAGCAGTCTTCGACCGTCTTGCAGATCACGCGGAAACCGAAGATGTCGGAGAGTTGCTCGAAACCGACCGACTTGCGTTCCATCTTGCGCCAGACCGAATAGGCCCGCTTGCGCCGCCCCGAGACTCGTGCCGAGATGCCGCGGTCGGCAAGCTTCCGGGTGAGTTGCTTCTCGATTTCGGTGATCAGGTCTTTGTGGCGTTCGGCCAGCGCGTTGAGCCTGATGGAAACCATCGCATAGTCGTCGGGATTGAGTTCGCGGAACGAGAGATCCTCGAGTTCTTCCCGCATCTCGTGCATGCCCATGCGACCGGCTAATGGCGCATAGATTTCCAGCGTTTCCTCTGCCACGCGGCGGCGCGCTTCCACCGGCATGAAACTGATGGTCCGCATGTTGTGCAGGCGGTCTGCCAGCTTGACGAGCAGCACGCGGACGTCATCTGCAATCGCCAGCAAAAGCTTGCGAAGGTTTTCCGCCTGCTTTGCTTCCTTGGTGACGAGGTCGAGCTTCTTCAGCTTGGTCAGCCCGTCAACCAGCACGCCGATTTCGGGCCCGAACATCTCGTCGATTTCGGCACGAGTGGTCGGCGTGTCTTCGATCGTGTCATGCAACAGCGCGGCTGCGATCGTCGCGTCATCGAGCTTGAGGTCGGTCAGGATCGCCGCGACTTCGAGCGGATGTGAAAAGTACGGGTCGCCGGAAGCGCGGCGCTGCTCACCATGCGCTTTCATCGCATAGACGTAAGCGCGGTTGAGTAATGCCTCGTTGCTGTTCGGATTATATCGGCGCACCCGCTCGACCAGGTCGTATTGGCGCATCATGGCGGGTTTCCCCGCGACCGGCTCCTTCGGACCCGGCGCCGGCGGAACGTGATCGATCCTCGGCATTGGCGCCCGAGGGCGCCGCTGCTTCTCTGGTTTCTTCAGTTCACTACCCGAACGAGCCATTTCAGCACGATATCATGCCATTTCGCGGCTGCGAAAAGACCCGCGCGGTTTTATTGCCAAAAAGCAAACGGCCCGGCGAACGCCGGGCCGCACTGGCCTTTCAGCAGCTACATCGTGCCTTATTCTGCGTCTTCTTCCGGTTGTTCTTCCGGGGGCGCGAGGCCTTCGAGGCCCTTGAGCAGTTCCTCTTCGGTCATCCGCTCGGTGGTGGTGACCTCGGTATCGTCCGAATCGACCTTGTCGCCGGCGGCGGCGCCGATCAGCGGCACCTCGGGCTCCGGCTCGTCGACTTCGACGTATTTCTGCAGGTTATGGATGAGTTCTTCCTTGAGGTCACCGGGCGATACGGTCGTTTCGGCGATCTCCCGGAGAGCTACGACCGGATTCTTGTCGTTGTCGCGATCAACCGTGATCTGCGTGCCGGACGAGATCATGCGCGCGCGGTGCGCAGCGAGCAGCACGAGATCGAAGCGGTTTTCAACTTTGTCGATGCAATCTTCGACAGTGACGCGGGCCATTCGCTGGCACTCCTAAAGCTGGAACAATTTACGGAGAATTTCCGGATAGCTAGCCGCCGCCGGGTGAAACTTCAAGGCATTTCTCGCCGGTCTGCCATGGATTGGCCCAAACGCGCTGTTAGCCAACCTCTTGAAGGCGCAAACGGCCCTCCCCGAACGATTTTCGAGGAACCGGCCAGACCGCAGCCGATCGTTTTGAAAAGCACATTTTATTAGTCCAGCGTATTAACGGTCCAGGTCCAACGGGAAGGTCATGACCCAACAAAGCGAAAAAACCGCATTGTTTATTGACGGCGCCAATCTCTACGCAACGACCAAGTCCCTCGGTTTCGATATCGACTACAAGCGGCTGCTGCGTGAATTCCAGTCGCGCGGCAACCTCTTGCGCGCGTTCTATTACACGGCGGTGATCGAGGATCAGGAATACTCCTCGATCCGGCCCTTGATCGATTGGCTCGACTACAACGGCTATTCGGTTGTCACCAAGGCAACCAAGGAATTCGTCGATCAAACCGGCCGCCGCAAGGTCAAGGGCAACATGGACATCGAGCTTGCGGTCGATGCCATGGAACTGGCTGGCCATATCGACCACATGGTCCTGTTTTCCGGCGATGGCGACTTCCGCTCGTTGGTGGAAGCGGTGCAACGCCGCGGCGTACGCGTGACGGTCGTTTCGACAGTCTCAACCCAACCGCCAATGGTTGCCGATGAACTGCGCCGCCAGGCCGACAGCTTCATCGACATCGTCACGCTGCAAAACAAGATCGGCCGCGATCCGTCCGAGCGACCGGCCCGCCCGCCGCGTGACGATCGCCACGACCCGCAACACACGCCGCAATTCCTGCAGCGCTCACCGGCGCAGCGGCCCGAACCCGTCGGCGCCGCAGATGACGATTACGACGACCAGTAGTAAGAAAGCCCAAGGGGATAACCTTGGGCACCAGAAACAAAATAACGAAAAACGCAGGCAAGCCCGGTCCTGACTGTCCACGCTGTCCACGCCTTGTTGCGTTCCGCGAACGATGGCGCGCGGAAAAGCCAGACTGGCATAACGCGCCGGTCCCCTCCTTCGGACCGATTAATGCGCGTGTGTTGATCGTCGGTCTTGCGCCCGGCCTGCAAGGCGCCAATCGCACGGGCCGGCCGTTCACCGGCGATTGGGCTGGCGACCTGCTCTACGAGACGCTCGACGAATTCGGTTTCTCGTGCGGAAAGTATGACGAACAGCCAGACGATGGCCTGACTTTGGTCGACTGCCGCATTAGCAATGGCGTGCGCTGCGTACCGCCGGAGAACAAGCCACTCCCCGTCGAGATCAACAACTGCCGCGATTTTCTAAAGGAGACGATTGCGGAAATGCCGAATCTCCGCGCGATCGTCACACTGGGCCGCATTTCGCATGAGACGACGGTGAAGGCCCTCAATGGCAAGCGTGCCGACGCGCCCTTCACGCACGGCAGCGCCGCATCGGTGGGGCCGGTTACGATCTTCGCGAGCTATCACTGCTCGCGCTACAACACCAATACAGGTGTGCTCACGCCGAAAATGTTCAAGGCGGTGTTTGCGACTGTCCGCGCGTTTCTCGACGATGCTAACGCGAAGACCGCAGCCAGGCGATGACTTCCGCCGCGTTCCGGTCCGGCGGAAACACCGGGTAGAACACCTTGGTGATCTTGCCGTCGTCGATCACCCACGCCATCCGCTTGAGCAGCGTCATGCCGTCGGCAATGAAGGTCGGCAGCGTCATCGCCTTGGTCAGTTGCAGATTCTCGTCTGACAAAATCGGAAACGGCAGGTGCAACCGCTCCGCCGCCTCGCGCTGGTACGCAGTGTCCTGTGTCGAGAGGCCGAACAGCTGCTGGATACCCAGCGCCTTGAGCTCGCCGGCATGATCGCGGAACGAGCACGATTGCGGCGTGCAACCACGTGCACCAGGGATCATGTCCCAGCCGTCGGGATTGGGCACACCCGGCACGCCGGTGCGCGGATAGATGTAGACGACGCTGCGTCCCCTTACTTTTGACAGGTTGATCGCCGGGCCGCTGGTTGCCGCCAAGGCGACGTCTGGCAGCGTCATGCCAGTCAGATGCCGCGCCCCGCCGTCGTCCTGCGGCGCTGGAATGTTCGGCGGCAGCGCGTTCGGATTCGTGGCGATATCGGTCATCGCGACGCGTCCTTGTATGACATGAATTCCATCAGCGAGCCGTCCGGGTCGCGGAAATAGACGCTGCTTCCCGCCCCTTTGGCGCCGAACCGCCGCATCGGTCCAGCCTCAATCGCGACGCCGTGCGCCTTGAGATGGGCAACTGCATCCGAAATCGGCCCCATCCACTCGAAACACAGATCGCTGTTGCCGGGCTGCACCGGCAGCCGGGCAACCTCGGCGGGCTTCACGCCCGGCCCGTGCACGTTGAGCTGCTTGTCACCGAAGCGATACGCCGATCCACCCGTCGGCCTCGGCACCAGCTCGGCACCCATCACTTCGCTGTAAAACTTGTTCGAGCGCGCCCAGTCGCTGACGTGAATAACGCAATGATCGAGCTTGGTCGGCGGCATGTCCTACCCTTTCTGGCGCAGCAATCGCCCCTTCTCGCGCTGCCACGACCGTTTCTTCTCGGTATCGCGCTTGTCGTGCAGCTTCTTGCCACGCGCCAGCGCGATCTCGATCTTCGCCCGCCCTTTGTCGTTGAAATAGAGCTTGAGCGGCACGAGCGTCATGCCCTCGCGCTCGACCGCTCCTGCCAGCTTGTTGATCTGTCGCCGGTGCAACAACAACTTACGCGCACGCTTTGGCAAATGGTTGTTGCGGTTTGCTTGCAGGTATTCCGGGATGTTGGCGTTGATCAGCCATATCTCGCCGCCGCGGGCATCGGCATACGATTCCGCGATCGTCGCCTTGCCGCCGCGCAGCGATTTCACTTCGGTGCCGCTCAAGGCGATGCCGGCTTCGAACACCTCGCCGATCTCGTAATTGAAACGGGCCTTGCGGTTTTCGGCGACGATCTTGAATCGCCGCTCTGGCGCTTTTGCCATCGATTCCTTAGCGCGCCTTCAACAGGTCGCGGATCTCCGCGAGCAACTGTTCTTGCTTCGACACAGGCGGCGCCTTCTCAGCTTCTTTCTTCATCATCTTGCCGAGTGAGCGGATCGCAAGGAACAGCACAAAGGCGATGATGATGAAATTGAGCGTCACCGTCAGGAACGAGCCGTAAGCGAGCACGGCCCCCTGCTTTTTCGCCTCGACCAGCGTATCCGCCGTCACCTTGGACGAAAGCCCGACGAAGTAATTCGAGAAATCGAGGCCGCCGGTGATCGCGCCGATCACAGGCATGATGATGTCGCCGACCAGCGAGGTGACGATGGCGCCGAATGCCGCGCCGATAATCACGCCGACGGCGAGATCGACCACGTTGCCGCGCAATGCAAATTTTTTGAACTCGTCAAGCATGACATCGCCCTGATGTTAGTTGATCAACCCGGCGTGAACCATCGCTTCGCGCACCACCGCCTTCGACTTGTCCGACAGCGGCACCATCGGCAACCGGACTCGATCGTCGCACTTGCCGAGCAGCGACAACGCATACTTCGCCGGGGACGGATTCGTTTCGACGAACAGGTTCTGGTGCAACGGCAGCAGCTTGTCCTGAATCTTCAGCGCCGCGTTGTAGTCGCCCTTCAGGCACGCTGCCTGAAACTCCGAGCAAAGGCGCGGCGCGACGTTTGCCGTCACGGAGATGCAGCCGTGACCGCCGTGCGCCATGAAGCCGAGGCACGTGCCATCTTCACCCGAGAGCTGGTTAAAGTCCGGGCCCATCGCGGCGCGTTGCTGCGACACGCGGAGCACATTCGCAGTCGCATCCTTCACGCCGGAGATGTTCTTGAGTTCGAACAGCCGCTTCATCGTATCGACCGACATGTCGATCACCGAGCGCGCCGGAATGTTGTAAATGATGATCGGAATTCCAATCGCGTCGTTGATCGCCTTGAAGTGCTGATACATGCCCTCCTGCGTCGGCTTGTTATAATACGGCGTGACAACAAGCACCGCATCGGCACCCGCCTTCTCGGCATGCTGCGATAACTCGATCGCTTCCTTGGTCGAGTTGGAACCCGCACCGGCAATCACCGGCACGCGGCCCTTCGATTCCTCGATGCACCACTCGACCGCCTTCTTGTGCTCGTCATGGCTGAGCGTCGGGCTCTCGCCGGTGGTTCCGACGGGAACCAGGCCATTGGTTCCCTCCTGGATCTGCCAGTTGACGATGCCGCGATAGGCTTTTTCGTCGAGCGAGCCGTTCTTGAACGGCGTCACCAGCGCGGTGAACGAACCCCGAAAGCTCGACTTTGCAGCCATGACACGCTCCTTAAAAACAATGCGCCGTCTGTTAACGCGGCGCTGACGCGAAGCCCACTATAAACCCTAAATCGGGTTCCGGCACAGATTTGGGCCATTCGTCGTGATGTTGCCGTTATCAACGAAAGAAATGATTGCGGGGCGGCCTGCGGCATATCAACCTTGTGGCCGGAACAGGATGTGACGGGGTGCTCGAATCTGGCACAAAATCAGGGATTAAAGGTCGAACCGACGTGGCTGGACGGAACGGTTTACGCGCCCTCTTTTGTGTCGTCGTGCTCGCCGCCTTGCCGCTCGCAAGCGCGGGCGTTGCCGCGCCGGCACCAAAACCGGAGTCGCAGAAAAACCCGGCGCTGAGACCCGCGCTCGATCCCGCCAAAGCGAAGGCGAAAAAAGAAACAAAGGCACTAACGAAGCCACAGCCAAAACGGACGGCGGCGAGCGTGCCGCTTCCGCGCAAGCGTCCCGGCAGCGGCGAGGCTGCAACGTCTGCTTACGCGCAGGCCGGTACAGCGATGCGCGGCAACCTGCTGCATGCCCGTGCCCTCTTCCGCCCGATGGCGCGACCGACTTCGGGGCCATTCGCGGTCGCGTCGAGTTCAACGACGTCTTCAACCGACATTGCCACGGTAAAGCGGATCATCGAGTTTGCGTCGAAAGGCAAAGACGCCGAGATCAACTCCGCGATGGGCTCGATCAGCGATCCCGTCGCGCGCAAGCTTGCCGAGTGGGTCTATCTGCGGAGCTACAACACCAATCCGAGCTTCGCCCGCTTCTCGGCGTTCATTGTGCAGAATCCCGCATGGCCGCATGTGCCGTTGTTCCGCCGCCGCGCCGAGAACGCGTTGTGGGATGACCGCGTCGACGACAACACCATCCGCAATTTCTTCAAGGAACACGAACCGAGCACCGCGAAGGGCCGCTTGGTCTACGCCCGCGTGCTGCTCGCCGGCGGCGACCGCGCACGTGCCGAAGTGTTCGCGCGCAAGGCCTGGCGTGAGGACGATTTCTCCGCCGCTGTGGAACGCATCGCGCTCGATCAGATCGGCTCGCTGATCACGCCGGAGGATTGGAAAGTGCGGATGGAGGCGCGGCTTTACGCCGACGACACAGAAGCCGCGTTGCGCGCGGCCGAGCATGTCGGACTGGCCGACCGCGCGATTGCTCGCGCGCGCGTCGCCGTCATCAAGCGGGAGAAAAACGCCAAGGCGCTGCTCGACGGCATCCCCGCGGCCGATCGCAGCAAGCCCGGTTACATTTTCGCCCGCGCCGTCTGGCTGCGTAAGTCCGACAAACCGGAAGATGCGGCCAAGCTGATGCTGCAGGCGCCGAACGATCCGGACGCGCTGGTCGACCTCGATCAGTGGTGGATCGAGCGCCGGCTGCTGGTGCGCAAACTCCTCGACGACGGCGACTACAAGACCGCCTACCGCGTCGCGCGGGACGCCCCCTCACCCCCGAAGTCGAATTATCGTGTCGACCAACATTTCACCGCGGGCTGGATCGCGCTGCGCTATCTGCACGATCCGGCGACCGCCGCGCTGCATTTCGCAAAAATTCCGGCTGGCACGTCGAGCCCCCATGCGCTGTCGCGCGCGGGTTACTGGCAGGGTCGCGCGGCGCAAGCAATGGGACACACCGCCGAGGCCAAGGCGTATTACGAGACCGCGGCGCAATACAGTGCGACCTATTACGGCCAACTGGCGCGCGGGCGACTTGGTCTTGCCGACGTTGGCCTGCTCGACAAACCGCATATCCCGACCGACCAGATCCCGACGATGCTCAACCTTGAGATCGTCCGCGCGGTCGAAATCCTTTACGGGCTGAATGAGCGCGATCTCATCGCACCGATTTACGCCGAACTCGGCGAAAGCGGCACCGACGTCGCCGGCATGGCAATGCTGTGCGAGGTCGCACGGAAACACGATGACGGCCGGTCCATGCTGTTGCTCGCAAAAGCGGCCCACAACCGTGGCCTACCACTCGACTATTACGCGTTTCCCACAGTCGGCCTGCCCGACTACAAGTCGATTGCGCCGCCAATCGAGAACGCCGTCACCTATTCGATCGCCCGGCAGGAAAGCCACTTCAACCAGAAGGTCGTTTCGCCGGCCCATGCGATGGGACTGATGCAGGTCACCCCGGCCGCCGCGCTCGATACATCGCGCAAGTTCAAGGCGACTTACGACAAGGGGCGCCTGCTGACCGATCCGGTTTATAATGTGCAAATGGGCGCGGCTGAGTTGTCCAACCTCATCAGCGGATATCGCGGCTCCTACATTCTCACCTTTGCCGGCTACAACGCCGGCCGTGGCCGCGTCCGGCAATGGATTGCGGCGATGGGCGATCCGCGCGATCCCAAGGTGGATCCGGTCGATTGGATCGAACGGATTCCGATTTCCGAGACGCGCAATTACGTCCAGCGCATTATGGAAAATCTTCAGGTCTATCGCGTGCGTTTCGGCGGCAGCAGCAAGCTGATGATCGACGCCGACATCCGGCGCGACCTCGAAGCCGGAACCCATCAGACCGCCAGCGAGCAATAGGCGGCGACGGTGGCGGCGTCCGCACCGGCTTCGTCAAATAACTTCACAAGCATTTTCACCTCGGCGTCCGACGGCCTGCAGCTACACGCGCGCTGCATCGGCCCCGCTCGCACTTCGGCGTTACCGGTCGTCTGCCTGCCGGGCCTCACCCGCACCGTCAACGATTTCGACGTGCTGGCCGCGGCGCTCGCCGAAAGCGGACGGAGGGTGATTGCAATTGACTACCGCGGGCGCGGTTTGTCCGATTACGACTGCAATCCGGGCAATTACACGCCGCTCATCGAGCTGGCGGACGTCGTAACGGTCCTTACGGCTCTTGGCGTCGGGCGTGCGGTGTTTGTCGGCACGTCCCGCGGCGGCATTCTGACGATGCTGGCGGCGGCCTTGCACCCAAGCATAGTCGCCGCGGCAATCCTCAACGACATCGGCCCGGTGATCGAGCTGGAAGGCTTGTTGCGCATCAAAAGCTATGTCGGCCACCTGCCGCAGCCAAAAGATTTCGGCGACGCCGCCGCGCTGTTGCACCGGCTGTTCGGCGCGCAATTTCCGAGACTGACGGAGACCGACTGGCTGGCCAGCGCCCATCGCGCCTTCAAACGAGACCAAGACGGCCTCCTGGTGCCGACCTACGACGTCGAACTGGCGCGGACGCTCGACGCCGTCACGCCGGACACACCACTCCCGAATTTATGGCCGCAGTTCGAGGCACTCGCCAATGTTCCGGTGATGGTGATCCGCGGTCTGCTATCGGACCTGTTGTCGGCGCAAACGGTCGAAGCAATGCGCGACGGGCATCCATCTTTGCGGGTGGTCGAAGTTCCCAATCAGGGACACGCGCCGCTGCTCGCGGATGCGCCGACCATTGCCCAGATCAGCGCGTTCATCGACGCGCAAAGCTAATCAGTCGATTTCGATAAGTGGTCGGGGCGGCAGGATTCGAACCTGCGACCCTCTGCTCCCAAAGCAGATGCGCTACCGGGCTGCGCTACGCCCCGACGGCTGACGCGATACACGCTCGATCATCGGCCAGCAAGCCAACTCAATGCCGTGAGAAAATGGGGTGCGCCACCCGATCACCGGGCGCAATGCCCAGTTTGCGCGCGGTTCCCGCGATCACTTCCAGAACGGCCAAAACCGGGCCGCCCGACGGAATTTGCTTGGTGGACATCGGTTCGGCGTTCTCGGCGATCCGAAGGATTCGGCCGTCGGCCCGAATAAAGATCATGTCAAGCGAGAGGTACGTGTTCTTCATCCAGAACGCGACATCCTGCTCGATCTTGAAATCGAACAGCATGCCGGTGCCCTCCGGCAACGACTTGCGGAACATTAGCCCCTTGGCCCGGTCGGCGTCGTTATCGACCACCTCGACGGAAAAACTATGAACTCCGGTCTTGCTAGCGATCTCCAGCACGGACCTGTCGGCGGCATGGCTGCGAGCACCGGCGAGGAGCACCGCGATGCAGATGAAAAGGCTGGCGAGGACACGCATGCGCGATGGCTTAGCGGCCAACCCTGAAGCGAGCAATGAGGAAGTTTAGTGCGAGGAAGGACCGAGCGGCCCGCCGTCCGGACGAACCTCGGCCGCCATCATGCCCTTCGGTCCAGGCCCAAACCGCACGAGGACGGTTTGACCCGGCCGCAATTCAGCGATGCCGTAGCGGCGGAGCGTTTCCATGTGGACGAAGATGTCTTCGGTCCCCTCACCGCGCGTCAGGAAGCCGAATCCACGAAGCCGGTTGAACCATTTCACTTGCGCGCGCTCGAGCCCACTGGTCGGCGTCACCGTAACGTGGGTGCGCGGCGGGGCCATCTGAGCCGGATGGATCGCCGTCGATTCATCCATCGAGAGAACGCGGAAGGCCTGAAGCCCTTTCGGGCGTTCCAGAACCTCGCAGACGACCCTTGCGCCTTCATAGGCAGTCTGGAAGCCGTCGCGGCGCAGGCAGGTCACGTGCAGCAGCACGTCCGCCATGCCGTTATCGGGAACGATGAACCCGAAACCCTTGGAGACATCGAACCACTTAATGACGCCCGATATCTCGATGAGATTGGCAGCCGTCTCATCGGCCAGATCACTGGCCGTGTTGGGTCCGAGAGAGCCCCCTGGCATTTTCGCCTCGATCCCGTCCGACGCCATGACGCCGCACGCCGCCATTTGTTTGGCGCCTCTTCAAGGGCGCTTCGACGAATCTGTCAAAAACAAGATAACACCGGCCCTACTGCCGCAAAGGGCAAAATAGGCTTGCGCACAAATCATGCACAGCGGTAGCACCAACGAATCACTGAAGGATAAAGGGTGCGAGCGCATCGCCGATGTCGCCCCGGACCACCAGATCGGCCATCGCGTCGTGATCGGTCGGCTCCCGATTGATGATGACCAATGTCGCTCCGCTCTGCTTCGCGGTCAGGGGAAAGCCGGCCGCCGGCCACACCACCAGAGACGAGCCGATCGCCAGAAACAGATCGCAGTCCTTGCTCAATTCCTCGGCTCGGCGCATCGGCTCTTCCGGCATGGCCTGGCCAAAGGAGATGGTGGCGGTCTTGACGAAGCCGCCACAGGCACAACTCGGCGCGCAGTTGGCCCCAGCGGCGAACTTGTCCTTCACCCATTGCAACTCGTAGCGCCGTGAGCAGTCGATGCAGGTCGCATAGGTCGTATTGCCATGCAGCTCGACGATGTCCTTTGCTGCAATGCCAGACGCCTGATGCAAATTGTCGATGTTCTGGGTGATCACCCCTCGCACCTTGCCCAACTTGTAGAGTGATGCGATGGCGCGGTGCCCACGCCCCGGCTGGGCCTTGGAGAAATATTCCTCCATCGCGAACCGGCGCCGCCAGGACTCGTCCCGCGCCTCCTGACTGGCCAGAAACTCGTCGAAATAGATCGGCTGATTTTTGGTCCAGATGCCACCGGGGGAACGAAAATCGGGAATCCCGCATTCGGTGGAGATGCCCGCGCCTGTAAACGGCACAACCGCCTCTGCATTCTCGAGGAGTTCACGCAGACGCCCGGTCGCGGTATCGAGATCGTGCGCAATCATCTAGTATCGTTCCGACCGATCAGGAGACAGTTCAATGCGATATCTGCACACCATGCTGCGTGTCCGCAATCTCGACGACGCACTCGATTTCTATGTCAACAAGCTCGGCTTGAAAGAGAGCCGCCGGCGCGTCGATGAGAAGAACCGGTACACGCTGGTATTCCTGATCGGCCCGGACGACGAAAAACTGGTCGAGGAAAGCAAAAAGATCGGACGGCCGGGTCTCGAGATCGAGCTGACCTATAACTGGGATACCGAAGACTATGGCGAGGCCCGCTATTTCGGCCACCTCGCCTATGAAGTCGACAATATTTATGAAACATGCGAGCGGCTGATGAAGGCCGGCGTCACCATCAACCGGCCGCCCCGCGACGGCAACATGGCCTTCGTCCGCTCGCCGGACAAACATTCGATTGAAATTTTGCAAAAAGGCTCGCCCCTGCCGCCGCAGGAACCTTGGAAATCAATGCCGAATACCGGGAAATGGTAGGCCGGACGCGCGACTTGCGCTTTTAGGCGAGGCCTCTATACCTCCCGCCTCATTCGCGGCTTCGCCCGCGCCCTTCGTCTAGCGGTCCAGGACGCCGCCCTTTCACGGCGGAAACACGGGTTCGATTCCCGTAGGGCGCGCCAGTATTTAGCGGGTTTGTCCTGACCCGTGCGTAACTGGTGCTAAAGTTTGTGACGGCAACAATCTTTCGTGATCGCCGTCACGGGGACGTTGCCGTGGTGGCAAGGCGCGCCGTGTCCTCACCAAAGTCTCGCATCCAAGCCGGATCGGTCTCACGCGGATAGAAGCCCGCGCGTTGCTTGCCATAGCCCTTGAGGTAGCGAAGGCGAGCGCGCGACACGGCCAAGGCAAGCTGCTCCTTAATCTCGTTTTGCGAGGGCCGGAAACCGGCTTGGCGCTCGATGTCATCAAGCTGCCAGTCATAGAGGCGTTTCTGCTTGGTGATCGGGTCCTCATTCGCCGCCGCTTGAACGGCAGTGGTGACACAGGCTTCAAAGAACAACGCGCCCTGCTCGCCTGCCTCCAATTCCGAACGGGGCTGCAAGATGCCGTCGCACCAATGCAGAGTAATCACTTCGCCCTGCCGCCCGTTGTTCCGTTTCTCAACCTTCAAATCAAAGGTGTCCTTGGCCTTGTCATCTTTGCTCAAGCTGAGGCGAGCGCGCGGGGTGTTGTGCCATGCCACCGACCAGCCGCTAGCATCGCCGCGTTCCATACCTGCCTGCGAAGGATGCCAAAGATAGAGAATGGTCGAATTGGTCGCGCCGCAAAGATGATCGAGCAAATTGAGTGCGGCTTTCACCGCAGTCTCATTGACCTTGGATTGCCCCACAAACCGCAGCACGTTGTAGGTGCTGTCTAGGACCACAAACTTGTGGCCGGGGATCGAGCGCAGATACTCGAAAACTTCGTAATAGAGCGGCTCAACCTCAATCGCATCGTCCCGCACCGTCGCCAGTGCAGGCGCAGCTTCGTAAGCTGGCACCGCGCCGATCGCTTCGCCTTGCGTCTTGAAATCTTGATAGTGCGCGTTGTCGAGGCTCGGCAGCTTCAAACGCTCACGCATCTTTTGGGTGCGCCGCGTGACCTCATCTGCACCGTTCTCATAGTCGAGATAGATGAAAGCGCACCGCTCAACGGCGCGGCCAAAGACGCGCTGGCCAGCTTGGATGCACAGACCAAAATGCTGTGCCACTCGCGACTTATGAACGCCGCCCGGCCCGGCCAGCATCGTGGCAATGCCTCGCTCAATCAGGCCGGGCACCAATTCTGCCACATCCTTGGCTTTGCGCTCTGCCAGCTTGTCAAAGGAGATCGCTCGAAGCCGCACCCCCTTCGGCGCGGTGTCAGGACTTGCGACACGCGGCAGATTGGCGTTGGCAAAGGTCTCAGCGGCGGGCTTGGAGGCATACGCCCCGGCCTCGTTCTGCCCGTAGTTGCCAGCGTTGTGGATAATTGTCGCAAGGTCATCCGGTGCCCATGGCGGCACACAGGCTTCATTCCACGGCTGCATGACCTCGAAAGTCTTTGAGGACGAAAGGCCAAGATCACGCACAAGCTCACAGGCGAGTTGATACGTCGCATTGTTTCCGCCACGCCCCGACACGGCGACTTCATTGCGCTTGATCTTGTCCGCCACCCGCTGTTTGGCCGTGGTCACGTTGCCCGGCAAATCAAGCTCATGCACATCCGATTGCACTGCGTCCGCGCGCGGCAACACTGCCGCTTCAATCTCAGCCGGTAGCGCGGCAAAGCCTCTGTTTGCTTTAATGCGGTAGCATTTGCCGTCTACGATCGAAGGCGGCACTAGGACGTAAGAGCCGCGCCCGCGCGTATCGATGCCGGGACCAAGATGCTTGCCTTCCTTGCCGACCGTGGGCGGCACAGAGCCGACCAGATAGTAATGGGTCCCTTGCTTGGGGGTCTCGACTTCAAAGGTGTCGGGGATTTGCCACCGCGCCACGTCGCAATCCGGCTTGTAGGTGTCGGCATCGATCACCGCCAAGCCAAGGTCCTCAGGACAGATGGCTAGGTTTACGTCGCCATGCTCCGCAAAGTAGGCGTCCACCTGCTCTGCCGTTTGCAGCTTGTTGGCCGCAGCGTTCCAGTTCTTTTCCAGCGCGATCTTTTGACCAAGTGCGACTGGAATTAGCGCCCATCCCTTGGCGGCGTATTCGAGCGCCGCACGGTGCAATTCCGATTTGTTTGTCATGACACGCTACCAGTCCAAGGGGTTGTCGAAAGTGCCGATCGCAAAGTGGCGATCGCTGCCGTCAGGCCGAAAGCGCGGCTGCGCTTGGCCCCATTCCGCAAACTCATCCAGCGGCTTGGCAATGCGCGGCATCATCGCCGCCACGCGCCATGCGCTCATCAAGTCATCATTCTTTTGGATCGGCTGGCCTTTTTCGTCCCGCTCGTAGCCAGAAAATTCCGCTTGGAATTTGCGGCAAGCTCGGCTGACTTTCCAAAGCCCGGACGCCAATTCGTGATTGATTAGCTCGATGCCGCTTTCCCGATTGTAGCCTCCGTCACTGCCCGGCCCGAAAGTAGCGTGCTGCGAGTGCATCCGCAGACCGAGCTTCTTGTAAAGGCCCGCAATGTTGCCGCCGTCCGCCTGCCCTTGCTGGCCATCGTGCGGCCATGCGATCGGGATGCCTTGACCGCGCCCGGCCAAGATCGCCGCGTAGTGATCCTGCGGTGAGCCGCGCATCTTGATCTCTTGGAAAATGCGCTTGACCTTCGTGTAGGGATCGAGCGCGACAAAGAGCGCCGCGAATTGCGATGATGTCTCGCTCGCGCCGAAGTGCGAGAAGTCCATCGCGATATAGTATTTGTAGTAGGCCGGGAATTTGCCGGGGTCCATGTCCTCCAATATGTCCTCGATTGGCGTTTGGAAGATCATGCCGCCGCCACGGAAAGGCTGACCGTAATAACGTGACGCCAATTCGTTCGGTGGGTAGCTCGCCTTGATCCTTGCCTTTTCCTCAGGCGAGATACGGTCCACGTCATCCATGCCGAAACCAAAGATCGGGCGGTTGACCGGATCGGCATAGAACCAAGATGCCACTGCGGACTGTTGCAACCGCTCCGTTGCGCTCAGGCGGAAGATGCCGTTGACGCCAGCACCGCGCGCCAGCAATTCCGACAACACGCCTTCATCATCAAACATTTCGTCGGTGGCCACGACATGAACGCGCTCGCCTTGGAGCATTTCGCGGCCCTGCTCGTATGACTTGAAGCGAACCACCGACAGTTGACCGTCATCGCGTTTGATAACCGCGAAGTCCACAGCACCGGCAACGCCGCGCGCCATCTGCACCGAAACGATGTTCTCTTTCGGGATCAGACCTTCGCCCGTGCGCCCGCCTGCCACATCGCCTAGCAGGTGAGTTTGCATGGCATCGCGCAACACCTGCCCCGACTTAGACAGACACCACACGACACAGGCATAGGCGTCATTGGTGCGCAGGATCGGTTTCCAGCCGACATAATCGGGCGGGTAGCGGCCAATGAGGGTGCAGGCCAAGAAGTAAGCCATCGCGAACGACTTGCCGCCGCTGTTCGGACCGCGAAGGTATGCGGCTTGCGCCGTCGAATTGATGAAGCTCCAAATCTTCGGCGGGAATGTCACGCGCATAAGCTTCCCGGTGCGCTCGCGCTGCCGCTTGGCTTCAAGGATCGCCTTTGCTTTCCGTGCGTCCATGTCACTCTCCCAACAGGTCCTTGTCCGGGTCCTCATCGGGCGCGGGCAGTTCTTTGAACTCGGCATCAATCGGCGCGTCCTTGGCCGCTAGCTGCTCGTAATGCTGCAATTCCCATTCGGTCAGCCCGACAAACCGCTTGATCTCATCGCGCGACAAGCCTTGCCGCTTTTGCTCCGCGATCAGTTCAATGGTGATCTTCACCGGATCGAATTTGACGGTGTGTTCAATGTCCACTTTGTTGGCGACTTGATCGGTGCGGCTCAAAACCATGTCCGCCGCGCGCAACCGATCGCGCGGCGCGACCAGCGCCCCGCCCTCTAACGTCTCTTGGATAGCGCGCACAGCTTTCGGCGCGAGCGAGCGCGTCATGCGCTTACTCAGCGCAATGACGGCATCGCGGACACGATCGCGGCCAAGAAGCTCGTAAGCCTTGCTGGCCCGGCTCGCTGCCGTGGTGCACTCGTAACCAGCATCTGCGACCGCCGCGCTGCCGTTGCCGCCGTTCGCGACATAGGCGGCGACAAAGGCGCGCTCGCGTTCGTCCGCCAATTCGTGAAGCTCGGCGGGCCAAGCATCTTTCTTGATGCTTTCCACGATCTCGCGCGTGGTCAGATACTGTTCTTTCGTTCCGCCCGTGGTCATGACTTTACCCTCGTGCGGTGCCGGTATTCGCGCTCAATCGCAGCGAGTGCAGCCTGCCCTTGAGCCGTGTGAAAGCCGAACTGCGCATCAACCTTCGTGCGCCAAGCCTCAGGAAGGCGTTGCCACGCGGCGGACGCTAGCTCCCCAATCTCCTTCGCCCCGTCCTCACCAAAGGCGCGTCGAAGCTTCCAGCCTTCCTCTTGAAAGACGGCAACCCTCTCCACATCGGTCATGGTCGCGGGATAGAGCGCAGCCGACGCATCAAGTGCATCAAGCACCGACTGAGCAAAGATCGCTGGCACTTGAGCAGCGTGAAGCGCACCCCTCAATTCACTTGAAAACTGCGCAAGCGATGTGCTGTCCGTTGTGAGCCGCGCGGGCGAGTAATCGAAGTGATAGCCCTCCGGCGCGGGGGGAACGGGGAACGGTGGCTGCGCATCGGCCTTGGCCTCAGGCGCGGGGTTCTTGGCTGCATCATCAGACATGGGCCAACTCCGCTTCCTTGGCGTCGAAAACCATCCCGCCATCCACCGCGCGGCCAATGAATTGGACGCTCTCCTGTGTCGCGAGGTTCTTTGCCGTCACCCGAAGTTGGTCATCGGTGACTTGCCAGTGAGCATCGCCGGGAATTTCGGTGAGCGGCATTGCAATGAGCGGATGAACGCCCGTGTTCACCACCGTGACGCATTTGGCGCGGTAGCTACGCGCGATCTCCGGTGCCCACGCCGTCCACCGATCAAGCTTGAACAGCGCAGAGGAAGTATCGCGCACTATTAGGGGGCTAGGCACATAGCCCCACAGCTTGTCGATCTTGGCGACAAGGGCATCAAGGTCCTGCGCGCTGTGCAGCGCGTCGGTGGCGTGAACTCGCCCGTTGCCGGTGTTCGGCTTGCGGCGCGCTACTCGCCACACATGGAAATTTCGCAGCACCGCAGGGTCATTCGGATCATCCACAAGGAAGATCGCGACGGGATGACGCTCGGAAACGACATCAGCGAATACAAGCTCGCGCGCAATCGCGCTTTGATACTGACTTGCGGTGCCACCTATGACCGTGACTTGGCCCGGATTGAGAATGTTTGTCATGGTGGCCTCCCCTCACGCTGGCACGGAAACGAGAGAGGCGTTGACCGCAGTGGCGGTGTTCACCGCTACGCGATACTGGCCGGGCGCAAGGTCGAGGATTTGCACACCGTTGACTTCAAGCGGATCAGCGCAGGCAACCCACGTTGCACCGTCTGCGGCCAACGTCTCGACGCCTACACCACCGCCGCCATCGAAGTTGGCAGCGACTACGAATTGATGCCGTCCGCCGCGAAGCGCAAAGGCATCGCTGTTACCGGACAGCCCGGTAAAAGCCTTTCCATCGTGCACGTTCATTTTCGTTCTCCATTTTCGAGTGTGAGGTGAACAGTTTTGATCGCGGGCATGATTTGCTCCGCAGAGAGGGCTGGTGTTGGCGCGTTTAAACGCGGCGCGCTCGGCACGTTGAGCGGCTCGGCGGGTTGCGGCTCAGGCTCGGCTTCCGCCACGACACTGGCTGTCTGGACCGGTGTGGCGCGCAACTCCTGCATAAGAGCCGCGTTGCACTGCTTGATGGTGGCTGACAGCGGAGCGATCTTGGCTGCGTCCAGTAAAGCGCCGTCCACCGCACCGGGCGTCCGATATTGTCCGCCTGCCAAAGGACCAACGGGGTTGAGCCGAAACAAATCGAGGGCGACTAGTTCAAGGATGTCTCGGCCACCGAGCGCCAACCCCTGCGGAGCGCCAGCGCCCCGCTCTTGCAGCATGGTCGCAAGCTCATCGCGCCCTTTGATGAGCAGATTGATTTTCGCGATGTAGGTCCGCTCGGCTTCCTCAAGCTCGCTGGCCTGCCGTTCGGTCTGCCGCGCTTTCTTTTCCAGCTTGTGCAGAAAGTTGTCGGTTGTGAGCGCGTTCAACTTCCGTTGCGCGTCCTCCAATCGAGCCGACGCCGCTTCCTGCGCAGCCGTGTTGTGCCGGATGTCGGCCAACGTCTTTTGATGCTCTTTGTCGAGAGCATCGAAGGCCGCGCGATCATCGAGCGCCACGGTGCCAAGCTTCACTTCAAGCTCGCCACGCTGGCGATGAAGTTGCTCGCCTTGCTGATACAGCTTGCCGTGAAGTGCGCGGGCATCTTGCACCGCCTTCACTGCCGCTGTGACTGCGTCCTCGCCTTCATTGGCGGCGAACGCCTTGATGGTGTCCACGATTTTCATGTTCGATCTCCTGCGAAGATTGCTTGGCTTTCCAGAATTTCCGCCGTGGCGTCATCGACGCGCGCGAGGAAGCGCCGCCACTGCGCATCGCGAACGAGCAAGTGCGCTTCGATGAGTGCCTTCACATCATCCGGTGTGAGTGACGCCGCGTTAGTGGGGATTTTGATTGGCACTGTCCGTAGGCGCGGCCCTTGCACGGTGTAGGTGCGCGGCGCTGCTACAGTCTTGAGAGTGTTGTCGGTGATCGCGATGCCTTCGACACGCTCAACGGTCGCGGCTTCGACTTGCTGCCGTCCGCTGTCATCGCGCGTGATCGGCCCGTAGGCCCCGGCGCTCGCACGTCGCCACGCGGTGCTTGGATTGACCGCGAGGACCTTGTGCAGTTTGCAAACGGGAATGAAGTCGGGACGCATGGCTGCACCTTGGGTTCAGAGCCGCGAGGCTCATGACCGAAGGGCTTTGGTGTCCCGTCTCCGGGCGGTCCCTAGTGGTCGCTTAAAAGGCCGATCCCTCAACAAGGGCGGCTTTTGACGATCCCAAAATAATATCACCCCTCCGCACGAAAGTCAATTTATTTCGTTTCGAGGCTCGCCGAGGCAATATTCGTTCGCCGACCAATGCGCTTTGCTCAGAGCTTGGGCCAAGAACGACGCGCCCCGGCTGTCAGGATCGAGACTGACGAGCGTGTAGCTGCGATCGGGCGTCATATCTCGGCGCGCGCAACAATGTTGCGCTGTCGCCGAGTGCGTTTCAGCGAGAACTCAAGAAACGGCTGCGGCGCAGGCGTTTCCTTAGTCTCACCTGCAAGATGTGCCTGATTTTATTGGCCGGTTGAATGATCGGTTGAAACCGGGTTGAGACCCGCAGTTGAGACCGGTTGAAACCCGTTGAGACCCATGGGTGAGAGTGTTTCCCCCTAACACCCCCCGCGCTTCACAAGCGCGTCTTGGGGACGCGCCAGAAGCTTAGTGCGAAGCCTATTGGCCTCGGAATCACATCCAATGATATGGCCCCTGCGGCCTCGCGCCGCGTTGGCTAATTCACTGCCCGGCGCTCACTCGTGCGCCGGAAAAACCTTCGCCGATCAGCGCCACAGGCTCTTGAAGCGCCCCGGCGCGAGCGCGGCATAGCGTGTGGTGGACGTGATCGAGCGGTGCCCCATGTAGGCTTGCAGGGTCCGCGTATCCACGCCGCGATTGACCAGCGCGTAGCCCGTTGCGTGACGCAGCATGTGGGGATGGACCTTGAACGGCAGCCCTGCGGCCTCCCCGGCCCGCTCGATCATGCGCGCAATGCCAGCGCGATCGAAAGGCCCGCCACGTTCCGAACAGAACAGCCACTGCGTTGCAGCCTCGCGCTTCAATGCGCGGAGCGCCCGCATTTCATCGCCAAGGATCGGATGTGTCGTGTGTTCGCCGCCCTTTGATCGGCGCACGTTCAACGTGGCGTCCTCAAAGCTCACGTCAGACCATTGCAGGCCGCAAAGCTCTGAGACGCGCAAGGCATGACGCCACATAAGCAGGATGATTGTCGCGTCACGTTGGCCATGGCGATTGCGCTTGGCCGCTTTCATCAGCGCCTCTACCTCTCGGTCTAGAAGGTGTTCGCGCGATCGATATGCGCTGTTCGGTTTGCGTGTCGGCATGACTGTTCGCAAATCTGAGCGCGGGCGCACAATGCGCTGCTTTGCTTTGCTCATGCGTATTGCCTCCTTGCTCACTGTCACTGTCCACAAACTTAGAGGATTGCGAACAGTCGCCAACGTGATCCTGCAAGCATGGTGAAGCAAAAAGAAAGCCCGGCATCGCTGCCGAGCAAGTGATCGAGCCGACACGCTCGAAACTGTCACGCTCTAAATGCGCTCACCTGCTTTATGGTTCAATGCCGACCCGTCGCGATGGTGAACGTGCGGACGCGCGACCATACCCGCAACGTTGCTCGCACTTTTTCAAAAGACCCCCGGTGGGTGGGGGCCACCCCGGCGCTCGCGATCTATGTATATAAGTTACGCACCCATTCCGCCGCGCGGCTGAAATTAAAAACTGGTCGCCGAGCGTTGATTATTTCTTTTCCCCTTTAACCCACGGCTCCCAAAACTTTTCGGCGCTTTCTTTGTGCGCCGGTATCTGGGATTCAAGCGATAGACCTACCACGCCAGTAACGTGTGCCAGCTTTTCGAGCGCAGTCGCTGTTTGGCGGGCAATGGCGAAAACTTCGCCGTATGTCGGAATATCCTGTCCCGGTTCAGGCTCGCCCAAATGAGCTAGAAACTTGTCACGGAAGTGCAGGAAGCGTTGAAGGCGATGATCCCCACAGCACTTCACCCAAAACTGTCTCGCTTCCGCCAAGTCGCCGGGATTTTGCATTTCTTTGGCGACCGCATGTGACTTCAACAAGTCGAAGGCTCGCCTCGCGTGAAGGTCCCCATCGCGCGATTTGGAGTAAGCGCGCGCAACGAGAAAGTGCAAGCGGGTAAAAAGTGCGCGCTGTATATGCCCCGCCGCTCTTCCCGCGCCCGCCGCATTGAGCGCCGGGGTCGCGCCAACGTTCCCGGCCTCAAGCACCTCGATGATCGCGAGCATCTCTATTGCGTCTGTGAAACCAGAAGCCGCAATCTTCTTAACGGTATCGGCTGACGTAGGGAAAGAGCCGCCACTCATACCGCCACCTGTGGCCATTCATCCGGTCTGCCGATCAGGATTTTCACAACGCCATTTTTCAGGTCGGCAGCCTCGTGTGCCTTTGCAACAATGTCATCCGGCTTATCAAAATAGTCTTTGGCTTTGAGCGTGCTTCTTTGAACGTGGCGGGCACCGCCTTCTATAGTCCAAGTGCCGTGAACAATCCGCACCCGATCATCGTTGATAGCGAGGCAAGCCCTGAAAATTTTGTCTATTTCCACGTGTGACGCCGCATGTTCGTCGCCTTTAAATGCTTCCTTGAGAACTGTGTCGGTCACTCGGCAAAGCGCGGCGAAGTCATATGGCGATGTTACCGCGTCGAATAGGGTGTCATCCCGCAGGTCTAGCGCAGCACCGAGCGCATGGCGGATCGTGAATTCGAGTTGTGAAAATTCAAAAATGAATTCGCCGATAGCTTGGAACAGTGCCGCTCTTTCCTCCGCTTCGCGGCGTAGGGCAGCGCGTTGCGCTTCATCAATCATTAAAGACGGGGTGTCCAAGCGCGCACCGCATCCATCGCACCGGGCCAGGCCATCAAAAGCAACAACGCGGCGATGATTGCCAGCACCAACATCGCGCAAACGAACTGCCAGCCATAGCGTTCACGCCAAGCCAGTGAGCGCCACCGCTCATGCGCTTCGCTCTCATATGCCTCTTGCGTTCGCCAGCCCATGCGCGTCCGATCTATGCACCGCCGAGAAGTGTTTTGCGGGCCGCGCGCATGATCTTCTCGCGTCCCTCGCTAGGGCTAATTTTTCTTGCGGCGTCAAAGAGCGCCTCTCTGGCTTCTTGACGTGTCGCCTCGGTCTGCTTCTGTAACTGCCTTGTCGCGTAATCGACTTCGTATTTCTCCTTAAAGGCGATTAGGTTGCGATCGGGGTTGCCTCTATTTTTCTTGTCGTCGGCCATCGTTCTCTGCTCCCTAAATTGACGGATGCCGTGACAGGCCAATTATGCGCGGTCTGCCGTGACCATTGCAACGGATACACTTCACGTCCCGCAATGCCACGCGGACCGACGCCTCAGGATCGCGCGGCTTCATTGAAAGGTCTAAGTCAGCCACAGTTGCGCAACTGTCGCACACGATATGCAGCCAATGAGCTTTGGCGGCTAACGCGGTTCCGATCGTCGGCCAAAAGCCCGCGCTCGGCTTGGCCGATAGGCGAGCGTTGAAGTTGCGGACGATGAGCAAGGCGTCCTGTTCGCGTTCGCGGGCGCGGCGGTCCCGCTCGATACGCTGGTTCGCTTCGTGCCAACGCGGACGGCGGTATTGTTCTGGCATTGCCGACCCTTAGAGCTTCTAATTCACAGGCTATAGTCTTTAGCTGCGCAGGACGCGGGCGCAAGTAAAGTGGCCAGAATCACTCCCCTAGCCCATGATCCGGCGCGTAATGGCCAAAACCACCAGCGATCTACCGTTCGGCAGCGAATTTTCCCCAAGCCAAATCGACTTGGCGGAACTGCTCGAAATTGCGAACGCGAACCAAGGCGACCCCCGCGCCCTCGAAGCGGCGATCTTGACCAAGTGGTTTTCAGGCCACGCCGCTGCTCCGAAAAAGAAAAAGGACCGCACCTACAATCGCGGCAAGCTCGCGAATAACTGCAAGCTCGGAATGATCGCGTATGGCTTGATTGACCGTGACGCGAACTGGACGCCCTTCGGCGCGAAGCTCTACGGCCTGAGAGGAAACGAGGTTGCGCTTTACGAGGAATTGGCACGCCACATCCTATTGAATTTGAGGGGGATGACGTTCGTTCAATGTCTGCAAGACATGGTGGCGGCAGGCGAGGAAATTACCCTCGATACTTTGCGGATGGCCCTTGAAGAACGCGGGGTCAAATTCCCGGCAGGTGGCAAGCATCCGAGTATGATGAGGCTCTGGCTGCACAAAGCCGGGGTGATCGTTGGCAATCGCTGGCAGGTAAATCCGATCCGCGTTCGCGAAATTCTTGGCGTCGATCCGGGCGAATTTCCCGCCCTCGCCCGCTTCACCCAACAACAGCGATCATTTTTGTTGGCACTGGCGAATACGGGGATCACGAAGCCGCAACCGGCGAATGAGATAGCTCGATTGGCGGCAGCAACGTTTGGTGTGCGCTTTCCCGACAAGTCCCTGCCAAAGAGCGTGCTTAATCCGCTAGTGGCGGCTGGCTACATCAGTGCGAGCAAAACGACTTCGGGACGCGGAGCAAAGCCATTTCAAGTCACGCCTACCGCAAAGGTGCAGGCAGAAATTCTCGGTCCACTTCTCGACCAGCTAAAGGGGCAGTTGGACCCGAAGTTGCTCGACCTTCTCGTTAAGCCGCTCGCAACAATCCTGAAAGAAGTAAAATCAAAGCACAAATACACGGCGGGTCTGGCGCTCGAAGCACTCGCGTTCAAGCTCATGCGAACGCTTGGCATGGAATATGTCGCCACGCGCCTTCGCGCGAGCGCAACTGGCGGCGCGGAAGTCGATTTGATCTTTCACTCAAGCCGCCTCGTTTATTCCCGCTGGCAGGTTCAATGCAAGAACACGGCCCGCGTTGCGCTCGATGACGTTGCTAAGGAAGTCGGGCTTACGCACTTCATCAAAAGCACTGTCATCGTAATTGTGACCACTGGCGAGATTGGCGCCGAGGCGCGCCGTTACGCCAACAAAATCATGTCTGACTCTAACCTCGCTATCGTGATGCTCGATCGTTCTGACCTTGAAGCTGTCACCGGCAACGCGGCCTACATCGTGGATGCATTTAAGCGCGAGGCCGAATACGCAATGACACTCAAGAAAATCGAGCTTGGGGACGGAAAATGAAATTGCCGTCCAAACCCAAGATTTTCCACGCGACGAAGCGCGGCAAAATTTATTTAGGCGACAGTCTCTCGGTCATGGCGTCGATGAAAGACGCCAGCACCGACTTGATTATGACAAGCCCGCCTTTCGGCCTCACTCGCAAAAAGGAATACGGCAATGAGCAAGAGGACGAATACCTGAAATGGTTTCGCCCATTCGCTCAGAGCTTCCACCGCATCCTGAAGGACAGCGGAAGCCTAGTGATCGATCTTGGCGGCGCGTGGAAGCCCGGCGTTCCGGTGCGAAGCCTTTATCATTTCAAGCTGCTCATTCTGCTTTGCGAGGAATTTGGCTTCCACTTGGCGCAAGAATTTTACTGGTGGAACCCTTCAAAGCTTCCAACGCCTGCGGAGTGGGTGAACATCCGCCGCATCCGTGTCAAAGACGCGATCAACACAGTCTGGTGGTTGTCGAAAACCCCTTGGCCGCGAGCAAACAATCGCCGGGTTTTGCAGCCTTATAGCCCAAGTATGAAGCTGCTCTTAGCCAAGGGTTACAAAGCGAAGCTGCGACCATCCGGGCACGACATCAGCGAAAAGTTTTCAATCGATAACGGGGCGGCGATTCCGCCGAACTTAATCGCGATCCCAAACACAGAAAGCAACAGCGCCTATATGCGCTATTGCCAGACCAAAGGCATCAAAACGCATCCGGCGCGCTTCCCTGCCGATCTTCCAGAATACTTCATCAGGATGCTGACCGATCCGGGCGATCACGTCTTTGACCCCTTCGCCGGTAGCTGCGTGACGGGCGAAGTATCTGAGCGCCTTGGCCGCAAGTGGATGTGCGCAGAGCTTTCAAAAAAATATTTGGACGGGGCGCTCGGTAGGTTCGCCGGTCACATCAAAGTCGAAAGGCCATCGGCGCTTGATGACGATGCTTACTACCGGGTCCCACGTCCCGGATTGATGTGGAACGGTCCCGACCCCGTTCCGCTTTCCCCGGATGGCGGGCGGAAGCGCCCGGCATCAATGAAGCGAAAGGCAAAAGCTCCCAAGCCGAAAAAGCCTACCGGATACGCGATCAAGGACGCGGCGGAGTAAGCCGCTAGCGCGTTCGAGTTTTCAATATTCGGGTTTCAACCTCTTGGCTGCCAATTGGTGAAATGCGCGCTCGCCTTTGCGCCTTGTCGTATTCGATAAGACGCTTGGTATGCAAAGGCTCTAACGTTCGAGTGCGATACATACTCACGCTGCTGTAGCCGATCCACTTAGCCAAATCTTCCTCAGGCACCCACGAGGGGTTCTGATGCAGCAAAACGAGTGTTTGGTCGCTGGTTGGCATCGAGGGGTCTAGGACACGTTTGATTTTGATGTCCGCAACATCCCAAATGAGTGGATGCTTTCGTTCCATCAGAGCATCTACAGATGCCTGCGCTTCTTCCGTTGAGACCCCGTGAAAGACGCGCACTAATTCCGCAAGGGTCCAGCTAGCCATTGCATATACGGCGGTGGCATCTAACAAATTGGGGTCTACGTCACCGCCGATGTGTCCGACGCCCCGGTTGTTTCGGATTTCGTAGAGGGCTGGCAACAGCCTCGGAATTAAGATGCGCAAACTTCTGTCACCAACTCTGTTTGCATCCGGCGGGACATTTTCCAAAGCGCGACAAGCCGACACCATGTCTTTCGGCTTGCTTGGTTTCGCAGGAAATTTCCCGGACAGCGCGCCATTCACTACTGAGTATGCTGCCTCACAGAATTTGCCTCCGTTCAATTCGGAAGGCTCCCATCTGTGTTCAGCAAAATTCGCGGCAATTTCCTGATACGTCTTTAGGAGCGCGTCCCGAAGGGTGGACGGCAGGCCAGCCAACATTTTTTGGGATTCGATCATCTAGGCGCAGCCTTACTTGGCCTTGGCTTTCCGTGTGCGCGATCGTCGACGCCTGCGGGGCGGCTGACTTTCCAATGCCTTCTTCACTGCTTCTCGATCGGGCAACGCTTCTACTAGCGCCTCCCCGATCGGAGTGATCTGCTTCCGACCGCCACCAGCTAAACTTAGGTATTGTTTCGACACCGCATTGCGGGCTGCAAATGACGGATTGGAAAGTTTTGGCTGCGCCGCTTCGATATTCAAGTCAGTCAATTCTCGCGTCTTGAACGCCTGAACCTGCCGATTGTGGAGCAGGAAGTAAGCTAGACAGGCGATACGTTCCATATCCGTGTTCGGGCGCTTCGCAGCCATAAACGCCTTGGCCGAAACATTTGGGTCAAGCGGCTGCCCGGATGTTGCAACACTGTCTACTTGTGTCCCGCCTGCGACCGCGCCACCCATTGCTAGGACGATAATTTTCTGAGCAACAGCTTGAGACACATTTTGGTCAATCGTAATGCCTTCGCCGGTCAGCTTGAGCTTGTAGGGCTTGTCGTCATCTACCTTCGCCATTTAAAACTCCGTCTTTATGGCAAGCTATAAATCTTGCTTGTCATAGCATATATCATGCTAGCGGCCCACACTAGCGGCGAAGTTGTGCGCCACGGCCTGTGCATCCCCGGTCCCGAAAACGCAGGTTTTGCTTAGATTCTTGAGATGTGGCTGATGTGGATAACTGAGCGCAAAACGTGCGATCACTCAGAATTGCGGAGCGCCTTTGCGGATAGCCTCGGCAACATAGTCGTGCGCCAGATGCCCGTAGTGCTTTTCGACCATGCGAGTTCCGGAGTGGCCAAGGTTCTTAGCTACCACGAGGAGCGGCGTCCCGTTCATGACGGCCAGCGAAGCCCAAGTGTGACGTAGGCCATGGAATGAGATCGCGGGCAGCTTCGCCTCGGCAACGGCGGCTGCCATCGGCCTCGCCTGCTCTGATTTGCGCCATGGGCGCTTTCCATTGCGCAGGATCACTTCGCCCCGTTCCCGGCCTTGGGATAGCCGTTGAAAGAACGCGGTCCCGGCTTCCGTCAGGATCACGTCACGGGGCTTGCCGCTCTTGCTCTCGCGGATGTGCAGACTACCGTTGTTGTGGGCGAAGTCCTCGACCCGTGCCGCGATCAACTCGCCATAGCGACAGCCGGTGTGCAGCGCGGCCTCGACCAGATTGCGGAAGTCGCCGTCACAAGCGGCCAAGAGCTTTTTGGCTTCCTCAACTGTCAGCCAGCGTTGGCGTGGCGCATCCGTCTTGGGAAACGGCTTGACCTTCCGCCATGCGTGATCGGAAGCAACCTGCTCGTTTTGATACGCCAGATTGAGCGCGGCCCGCAGCACCGTCCAAACTCGATTTGCCGTGGCGCGGCGCTGCCGAGTGTTTGGCTTTGCTAACTCGTTACGCCACTCACGCAACTCCTTGGCTGTCAGGTCACCGCACTCCTTGCTGCCAAGCTTGGGCAGGATCAACGCATCGAAGCGTAGCTTCGCGTCATGGATCGCCTGTGCGCTACGGCCTTCGGCTTCAAGG
Organism: Pseudolabrys sp.; assembly: GCA_035546455.1. Lineage (GTDB taxonomy): Bacteria > Pseudomonadota > Alphaproteobacteria > Rhizobiales > Xanthobacteraceae > Pseudolabrys. Next base: position 51,443 of record DASZXA010000043.1, on the reverse strand, counting down.
TGCGCCAGATACGCGGCGACAGCTTGCCGCACGGTGTATTTGGTTTCGGGCTTCTCTGCAGGATCGAAGGCCGCAATGGCAAAGTCGTTAGCCCGACGCATCGCCTGCGCAAAATTGAGAACGTCCCGGCCATCGGCGGGGTGCAAATCGTCGGCTGCGGCAAGGCGGACCTGCGTGTAGCCGTGCAGCGCACTGTAGTAGCGGCCAAGCCAACTCCCTGCGCCTTCCGCTGGCTTGCGATAGCCAAGGTGAACCGAGCGCCGCACTGGACGCCACACGATCTCCCCTCGCGGAATATTTCGCCGCGACGATCGCGAAGAAAGCGAACGGCTCGGCTTCGTGCGCGCCGATCGATTGTCCGAATGGGTGATAACCAGCGACATGGCCGCACTCATACAAGGCGGAAACAAACCCCGGCCAGCGGAAGCTCTGGCCGTGCTTAACTGGTGCTAAAGTCGGTGTTCAAAATCTAGTAGGTCGCGCCGAAAAACCGCTGGAAAACCAATATCTGTTGGTTATGGCAAGCCCTTTCACGGCGGAAACACGGGTTCGATTCCCGTAGGGCGCGCCAATCTGCCGCGGCCAAAAGCCCACAACATGGCAGCCATGCGCGGTTTTGCGCGTTGTCGGTGCGTTATTTACGCGCAAGTGATCTGCGTATGAGGCTTTGCGCGTTAAACTGCCCCGTCTTTCGTTTCCACGACCGGAGCGTCAGACCATGATGAACAACCGACACGTGGCTTCGATGTTGCGACGAGACGCCCTCTTCGTCTGGCACGCCGTGATCGCCGTGGTCTTCATCTGCTTTGCCGGCCTTGCGCTCGGCGCAGCACTGATCGATTTCGTGGCGATCCCGAACTGATCATGCGCGCGGCGGATAAAGATGCCGCGCGCCGTTGAAGTCCTCGACAAAATAGCGCCCCTGCTCCTCGGCGCGACCGATGAAGCTCGGCCCGATCGGCGCCTTGCCATGACCGCCCGGAATGTCGAGCACGTAGTCCGGCTGGCACAGGCCTGACCAGCGGCCGCGCAATCTGCGCATCAGATGTTGGCCGTGCTCGATCTCCTGACGGAAATGCGACGTGCCCGGCGCCAGATCGCCATGGTGCAGGTAATACGGCTTGATCCGGCATTCGACCAGTGCACGCATCAAGTCGCCGAGCGTTTGCTCATCGTCGTTGATACCCTTGAGCAGGACAGTCTGAGCCAACAGCGGAATGCCGGCATCCACCATGCGCGCGCACGCCGCACGCGCCTGCGGCGTCAACTCGCGGGCGTGGTTGAGGTGGACGGCGACGTAGACGGCCTTTCCTTTCGCCTTCATTGCCCGTACGAGCTCGGGCGTGATGCGATCCGGATCTGCGACCGGCACGCGGGTGTGGAAGCGGATGACCTTGACGTGCTCGATCTTGCCGAGTGCACCCATCACTGCACGGAGACGGCGCGGTGACAGAACGAGTGGATCGCCGCCGGTCAGAATGACTTCCCAGATTTCATGGTGAGCGCGGATGTAATCAATTGCCGCGTCCAGCGCTTGCTTTGACAATGGGTTGGCGTGGCCCGGCCCGACCATCTCGCGACGGAAACAAAAGCGGCAATAGACCGCGCAGACGTTCACGATCTTGAGCAGCGCCCGGTCGGGATAGCGGTGCACGATGCCTTCGACGGGGCTGCGTGCGTCGTCGCCAATCGGATCAGTGTTTTCCTCGACGGTTGTTTCGAGTTCGCGCGCATCAGGGACGAACTGACGCGCGATCGGGTCCTGCGGATCGGCGCTGTCGATCAATTCAGCCAAAGCCGGAGGCACCGCCACTGCATATCGGGCGGCAACGCGCTCAAGCTCGGCTTTCGCTTCGGGCCCGGCGAGACCTCGCGCGATCAACTGCGTGACGGTGCGTAACGGCGTTTCCTTCATGGTCGTCCTCTCGCGTGCCTCACGATGGGTCGGCAACCGCGCTCCATAATACGTGTTCAATTCGCTGCACACCGGTCGCCAGCATCACCAGCCGGTCGAACCCCAGCGCAATACCCGATGCCTGCGGCATATGCGGCAAGGCAGCCAGGAACTCCTCGTCGACAGGATAGTGCTCGCCGTAGATACGCTCCTTCTCCGACATCGCAGCGGCGAACCGCTTGCGCTGTTCGCCGGCATCGGTGAGTTCGCCGAACGCATTAGCGAGCTCAACGCCGCAAACGTAAAGCTCGAAGCGTTCGGCTACACGCGGATCGCCGGGCTTGGCGCGGGCCAGCGCCGCTTGCGTGATCGGGTATTCGCAGAGAATAGTGGCGCGGCCATTGCCGAGATGCGGATCGACCCGCTCCGCCAGGATACGGCTGAAGAGATCGCCCCAATCGTCATCGGCGCCGAACGCAACACCGGCTTTCTCCGTCGCCGCGGCCAGGGCGGCGCGGTCGCCCTCGCCGTTTACGATGGTCGCCAGAAGATCGACGCCGGCATGGCGGGCAAATGCGTCGGCCACCGTCACGCGCTCCGGCACGGCAAACGGATCGGCGATGCGGCTGCGGAACTCGAACCGGGTTGCGCCAGCGGCGCGCGCCGCGACAGCCAGCAAGGCGGTACAATCCTCCATAAGTGCATCGTAAATTTCATCTGCCCGATACCACTCGAGCATTGTGAACTCCGGGTGATGCAGCGGGCCGCGCTCGCGATTGCGGAACACGCGAGCGAACTCGAAAATTCGCTGTTCGCCCGACGCCAGCAGTTTCTTGCAGGCGAATTCCGGCGAGGTCCGCAGATAGAGAGGATGACGTTCCCCGCCCGGCCCGATCAACTCGCTGGCAAAGGCGTGCAGGTGCGTCTCGTTGCCCGGCGAGATTTGCAGGATCGGGGTTTCGACCTCCATAAAACCATGCGCCGCAAACCAGCCGCGAAAAGCGGCGCTAATCGCGTTCCGCGCCTTCAAAAGCGGGCGCCGGTCCATCAGCGGCATGTTGTCAAAGGCCAGCAAAGTGCGTCTCGTCACCGTTATCTGAGTTTAGCCGAAAGACTGGAATCTGGCGGCGAGATGGGTATGGTGCGCCCCGAAAACGCGACCTTCCGCCCGTTTAAGGATTTAACCCTTGAAAGTCATCGCCAGTTCGCTTCGCAAAGGCAATATCGTCGATCTCGACGGCAAGCTCTACGTCGTTCTCAACGCCGAAAGCTTCCACCCGGGCAAAGGCACGCCGACCACGCAAATCGACATGCGCCGCCTGTCGGACGGCGTGAAGACCGCGCAGCGGTACAAGACCACCGATCAGGTCGAACGCGCCCACGTCGAGGACCATAAATACTCGTACCTCTATCAGGACGGCGACGGCTTCCATTTCATGAATCAGGAGAATTACGAGCAGGTTCAGGTATCGGCCGACGTGGTCGGCGACCAGTCGGTCTATCTCCAGGAAGGCATGGAAGTGACCTTGAGCGTCCACGAGGGCAATGCGGTCGCAATCGAACTGCCGCAGAAGGTCACGCTGGAGATCGTCGAAACCGAGCCCGCGATGAAGGGCCAGACCGCCTCCGGCTCGTTCAAGCCGGCCAAACTGTCCAACGGCGTTCGCACCATGGTGCCCACCTACATTACGACCGGGACCCGCGTCGTCGTCTCGACGGCGGACGGCTCCTTCACCGAGCGCGCCAAGGACTAACGGCTGCACGACCCGCCTTGGCAGGCTAGTCGCCACCGCGTTAGCCTAGGACGACGGGGCGTGGCGGAGTTGGTTGTGAGACTGTTTGCTCGTGTGGCAATCGCTATGGCGCTCTGCGCCTGCGGCCCCGCCCTCGCACAGGAATTCAAGGCGCCGCGCACCATCGTCTCGAAAGTCGATTGGGACGCGGCCGCGCAATCGATCCCGGAGCGCTCCGGCACGACGCCGGCCGAGAGTTTCGCAGCGCTGAATGGCATCGTTTCATCGCGCTTCGCCGGCATCGACAAGAGCACCGTGCCGGTGCTGCTGCCGATCGATGTGGCCGCCTTGCGCAAGGATCGCGAGGCGGGCAAAGCCGATGTGACGACCTCCAACCGCTACTTCGGCAACTTTGCGCCTTCGAAATTTTTTCTGACCGGCCCGGCCGGTTATGATGCGACCTTTTGGATCGATCCGAAGGATGCCGGGCTGAAGTTCAGCTACCCCAAACCGATCGAAGTCGAGCTTGGTGGCGCCGCTTACATCTACGATCTCGATCCGCCGAACCACGAGGAAGTCTTCCCGGCTCCCAAGGAGCTCGCGGAGCAATTTCCGGGCATGCAGCGCGTGCTGCGCGAGAACCATGTCCGTTACGCCTTCGAGCGGTTCGGCGTGCCCTATGTGGTGGACATCCAGTGCTACGACCGGCGGCCGTCGCGGCAATATCTCGCTTGCCGCGAAGCCGACCAGATTGCGGTTCGTTTTCTGCAACAATTGCAAACCGCAGGTGGCACGCCGGCACCGATCGCCGAACCGAAAGCCGACCTCAGCCGGCCCGACAATCAGTCGGATGAATTCACCTATTATCCGCCGGGCGACCTGATCGAGAACACCGGCTGGAAGAAGATGCCGGGCCGCGCCGACTACACGGTGTACGCGCGCATGCGGTTTCCGGTCGCCGATCCGCCCGCTTTCATCAAATCGCAGTCATTCATGCCGTGGGGCGACTGTTATCACACCGGTCACACAGGCCGGCTCGGCCGCAAGGACGCGCAATACACCTGCAAGCTGAATGGAAAGCCGCTCGTGTTCGATGAAGGCGCGGCGGCCAATTTCACTTATCCGTGGCGGGATAACTTCTGCGAGATGCGCGACTTCCTGGTCGGGCAATGTCCGGGCGGTTACGGCCATCAGGGCGAGGACATTAGGCCTTCACATTGCGTCGTGCAGAACGAAGGTTCCGATCGCTGCCTGCCCTATCATGACTCAGTCGCCGCCGTTCACGATGGATTGGTCTGGCGCACGCCCGGCAATCTCGGCGCCTATATCGTGTGGAACACCGCGAACGAACATGCGCGGGTCGTCTATCTGCACATGAACCCGAAAATGATGGACGCGGATGGCTTGGTGAGCGGCCGCACCGTCTCGGAGGGCGAGATCATCGGCAAGGTCGCGAACTGGGGCGACTACGAGAACGGCACGTCATACCACGTGCATCTCAGCCTCCAGGTCTTCACCAACGTCGGCTGGGTTTGGGTCAGCCCCTATATGACGCTGGTCGCCGCACACGAGAGGCAAATCGGCGCACGCGGGAAAGAGATCAAGCCCACCGATCCCGCACCTGTCGTTCCCGACAAGAAGCCTGTTGTGCTGAACCCCAGCCTCACCGGCGAGAATTCCGCCAAAAGCGACTCGGCTGAAAAGGTTGCAGAGCCCACGCCAAAACCGGCGAAGAAGCCGCGCCGTCACCGCAAACGCCACAAGCACAAAGACTCCGAAGAACTGTAGCGTCGCTACGGAACGCGGTCTGTTCCCAGCCGTTGAACCCGGCTGTGCAAATTCAATCGGACCAGCGCGCCTGCCGAATGGATGAACAATGAAAATGTTCACCTCCATTCTTGCGGCGATCATGCTTTGCGTTTCGGCGGGCAATGCACTCGCGCAAGGCCGATCCAGCGGTCACGGGTTTTTTAGCTCAACGATCAACGGCATCGAAAATGCCGGTCGAAGGATCGGCAAATCGATCGGCCGCATCCCCGGCCATCTGGGACTTGGCGGCCATCAAGGCCGGTCCCGTCCCCCTGCTGAAAGCAGGGCGAAACCTCCGTCCGGCATCGGCACGAGCCGGGTCAACAGCGCGCTGATCGGCCAGGGGCATGGGAAGCGTTTTCGTTAACCCGCGGCGCCATTAACCGGAACCGCATATGCGGCAGACCGCCGATTGTGTCCCTATTCGCGCTCCCTATGATGCCCCGATGTACCGAATCCCGACGATCAATCGGCGCGCGTTTCTGATCGCAGCGCTCAACGCCGCCGCTGTCACCGCGCTGACGCCAACGGGCGTTCTCGCCTCCGATGAACACTTCCGGCGGTGGGTCGCGCATTTCCGCGCGCGCGCCTTGAGCCGGGGCATCTCGGAGAAAACCTACGACCGCGTCATGAACGCGGTGAAACCCGACACCGCCGTTTACGAGCTCATCAAGGCGCAGCCGGAGTTCACCGAGCAGATGTGGCAGTACATCAATCGCCGCTGCTCGGAATGGCGCGTGAACACCGGTAAGGAACGCGCGAAGGAATACGCCAAGCTCTTTAACCGCATCGAGCACGACTACGGCGTCGATCGTTACGTGATGCTCGGCCTGTGGGGCATGGAGTCGTCATTCGGCGATGTCATCGACAACCCCAAATACATGCGCCCGATCGTTCCGGCGCTGGCGGCCCTCGCCTATGGCGAACCACGGCGTCGCATATATTGGGAGGCCGAACTGCTCAACGCGCTGACCATCATCGATCGCGGCTGGGCGCAGCCATCGGACATGATCGGCTCGTGGGCGGGCGCGATGGGCCACACACAATGGATGCCGGAAGTCTGGCTCGGCGTCGGTGTCGATTACGACAAGGACGGCCGCATCACGCCGTTCGGCAAGCCGGACGACGCGATGGCCGGCACCGCCCGCTATCTGGTCGAGCGCGGCAAATACCGCCGTGGTGAACATTGGGGTCATGAGGTCAAGCTCGCCGGCGCAAGCGAACGGCTTGCCGACAACCGGACGCGGCGCACTTACGCCAAATGGCATTCGCTCGGCGTCGTACAGGCGGACGGCAAGCCGTTCGCGCGGCCGAATGACGAAGCACGGCTATGGCTGCCGGTAAAAGGCGGCCCGGCTTTCCTCCTCGGGCAGAACTTCTTCGCGGTGCGCTCTTACAATCCCTCCTCGAGCTACACGCTCGCGCTGTTGCACTTGGGCGACCTGATCGCCGGCGGCGGCCATTTCGTCCAGCAGTTCCCCGGCGGCGAACGGCCGCCGACACTGGAAGAGGTCAAGGAGATCCAGCGCCGCCTCATCGACCAGGGCTTCAAGACCGACGGCGTCGACGGCCGCACCGGCAGCGACACGGTCAAGGCCGCACGCGCGTTCCAGAAGAAGGTCGGAATGGAGCCTGCCGACGGCTATGTCGGCCTGAAGCTGCTGGCAAGGTTGCGCCAGGCATCATGATCCGGTTGGATGGCCGCTCAATCGCGGTCATGGCCGGTGCATGAACAAGCCTTTTCACGATAACAAAACGAACGATATCGCCTCACTCGACCGCCCTGTCCCGGCCGGCGTGAACGCCGCCGCATTCGGTAGTGACGTTGCGGCGGACGCCCTTCGCGCCACCGACATCCCCTACATCGCGCTCAACCCCGGCGCGAGCTATCGCGGCTTCCACGACAGCGTCGTCAACTACCTCGGCAACTCGAAGCCGCAGATGCTGCTCTGCCTGCACGAGGAGAGTGCGGTCGCGATCGCACAAGGCTGGGCGAAAGTGACCGGCCGCGCGATGGCGGCGATGGTGCACTCCAACGTCGGGCTGATGCACGCCACCATGGCGGTATTCAATGCCTGGTGTGATCGCATGCCGGTCGTGCTGCTCGGCGCGACTGGGCCGGTCGATTCCGCAAAGCGCCGGCCATGGATCGACTGGATACACACCGCAGCGGACCAAGGCGCGCTCATTCGCGGCTACAGCAAGTGGGACGACCAGCCGGCCTCTCCGTCCGCCGCCTACGAAGCAATCCTGCGCGCAAATTGGATCGCCAACGCCGCGCCGCGTGGGCCGACCTATGTCAATCTCGACGCTGGCATGCAGGAGGCGAAACTCGCCGAGCCATTCACCGCGCCCGACGCCAAGCGGCTAATGCCGGAGGTTGCCGACGCGGCGCCGCCGGCGATGATCGAAAAGGCTGCCACGCTGCTCCGCGCGGCGAAGCGGGCCGTCATCCTCGCCGGCCGCGTGTCGCGCAGTGAAGCGGCGTGGAAAGAACGAGTCGCGCTGGCCGAGCGGCTCGGCGCGCAAGTCGTGACCGATCTCAAAGTTGGCGCGGCCTTCCCGACCGATCATCCACTGCATGCCGGCGCGCCGGGCACCATCGCGCCGGTGACCGAAGCGCTCGAGGCGCTACGCGCCGCGGATGTGATCCTCAGCCTCGATTGGGTCGATCTTGCCGGAACGCTGGCCAAACAGGTCGGCGAGCACGATGCCAAGGTCATTCAGGTGACCGTCGATCATCAACTGCACAACGGCTGGAGCCTCGACTATCAGGGGCTGCCGCCAGTCGATGTGTTGCTCGCCTGCGAGCCGGACACCGCGGTGCCGGCCCTGCTCGATGCGCTTGGTCCCGGAAAGGCGAGCATCGCCGCGAAAGCAAGGCCGGAATTCAAGCCGACCGGCGACAAGCTCAACGTCGATCATGTCGCGGTGGCGTTGCGCAAGGCGCTCGGCGACCGCTCCGCCTCGCTTACACATGTGTCACTGTCATGGGATGGCCGCTGCTGGCCGTTCCGGCATCCGCTTGACTATCTCGGCGGCGATGGCGGCGGCGGCGTTGGTGGCGGACCCGGCATTTCGGTCGGCGCGGCGCTGGCCCTGAAAGACTCTGGCCGCATGGCGGTCGCGGTCTGCGGCGACGGCGATTTCCTGATGGGCGTTACGGCGCTCTGGACGGCGACGCATTACCGCATTCCGCTGCTGATGGTGATTGCCAACAATCGCTCGTTCTTCAACGACGAACTGCACCAGGAGCGCGTCGCCCGCATGCGCAATCGCCCGATCGAGAACCGCTGGGTCGGCCAGCGCATCTCGGAACCGGATATCGATCTTGCCGCGATGGCGCGCGCGCAAGGCGCGACCGCGTTCGGCCCGGTGACCACGATTGATGAATTGCCCGGCGTTTTCGCGAAGGCGATTGCCGCGGTTGAAGCGGGCGAAGTCGCCGTCGTCGATACGCGCGTCGAGCCCGGCTATTCTCCGGCCATGACCGCCGTGATGGCGCGAAAGAGCGACTGACCAATGGCCGATCCAATCCTCGTCGTCGATGACGTTGTCATCCAGTTCGACACCGCGGAGGGCCCGATCCGCGCGGTCGACGGCGTTTCGCTCAACGTCAACCCCGGCGAATTCCTTTCGATCATCGGGCCGTCCGGCTGCGGCAAGTCGACCCTGTTCAATGTGGTCGGCGGACTGCTCGGCCATCACAGCGGGCGGGTTTCCGTATCCGGCGAAACCATCGATGGCCCGCACAAGTCGATCGGCATGGTGTTCCAAGAGGAATCGACGTTCCCCTGGCGCACGGTGATCGACAATGTCGCCTTCCCGCTCGAGCTGGTCGGCATGGAGAAGGCCGAGCGGCTCAAGAAGGCGCGGCATTTCATATCGCTGGTCGGGCTCGAAGGCTTCGAGAACCGCTACCCCGGCGAACTCTCCGGCGGCATGCGACAACGCGTGTCGCTCGCGCGCACGCTCGCCTCCGAGCCGAAAATCCTGCTGATGGACGAGCCGTTCGCCGCGCTTGACGAGCAGACCCGGCTGCTGCTCGGCGACAAGGTGCTGCAGATCCAGCAGCAGCTCAATCAGACCACGCTCCTGATCACCCACAACATCACCGAAGCGGTGCAGATGTCCGACCGTATCCTGGTGATGACTTACCGGCCCGGGAAGGTGAAGCGGATCGTCGACATCAAGCTGCCGCGCCCCCGCTCGTCGGAGATCGTCGGCAGCGACGCGTTCGGCCGCTATGTCGCGGAAATCTGGAACGACCTGCGCGAAGAGGCGAGCCGCGGCATGAAGGACGAGGAAAGTCACGCTCTCCATGCGGAGCCGCATTCGTGACGGCCTCCCGCCTCTGGCCGAAGATCACCGGTGCGCTGACCATCGTCGGCTTTCTGGTGCTGGTGGAAGTCGTAATCCGTATTGGCTGGCTCAACCGCTACATCGTGCCGCCGCCGAGCGAAGTGATGGCCAGCTTCTATCGGGTCATCACCGAAGAGCATGTCGTCTATCGTTTCTTCTTCACCGCAGCGGAATGCCTGGCAACCGGCGTCCTGCTGACGGTGTTCGGCGTGCTCGGCGGCGTGATCCTTCAGCGTTATGAGCTGCTGCGGCAGGCGACCGAAACCTGGGTCGCGGCGCTCGCCGCCGCGCCGGTCGTGCTCGCCTACCCGCTGTTCATGGTGATTTTCGGCCGCAATTCGCTGACCATCATCATGATCGGCTTCGTCGCCGCATTGCCGCCGGTGATCCTCAAGACGATCGAAGGCATCGCCGGCACGCGGAAAGTGCTCATCAATGTCGGCAAAAGCTTCAACCTGACGCGGTCGCAGCAATTCTGGAAAATCCAGTTTCCAGCCGCGCTGCCGGTCATCTTCACCGGCGTGCGGCTCGGCTTGATTTTCGGCCTGATCAACGTGGTGGGCGTCGAATTCCTGATCAACTATGGCGGCCTTGGGCAACTGATCGAAGATCTCGCGGAGCGCTACGACCTGCCGGCGACCTATGCCGCGATCTGCTTCGTCATTCTGGTGAGCGTGCTGTTCTACATGACCCTTGAGAAGATCGAGCGATGGCTGAGACCGGTCGACTGACGACAAAAGCGCCGGCGTGGCCGATCGGGCCGGTCGGATTGCTGCGGATCGTCATCATCCTTGCGGTGGTGGTGATCTGGGAAACGATGTCGCGTTCCGGTCTGCTCTACCGCGACGTGGTGCCGTCGCTTGTCTCGATTGGCCTGGCTTTGTTCGATCTGTTGGGTCACGGACCTTATTATTTCCACCTCGCCGTGACGGCCGGCGAGATCGCCGCCGCGGTAGCGATCGGCGGCGGCCTCGGACTCGTGGTCGGCCTCGTGCTCGGCGCCAACCGCTTCCTGTCGCAGGCATATGAATCCCTGCTCTATTATCTCGGCCCGACGCCGAAGATCATCTTCTTCCCGATCATGATCATGTGGTTCGGGGTGGGCTCGGAATCCAAGATCGCGCTCGGCGTGTTGTCCTGCTTCTTTCCGGTCGCGCTATCGGTCGCCGCCGGCATGCGGCAGATCGACGGCGTGCTGGTGCGGGTCGGCCGCAGTTTCCGGGCCAATCCCTGGCAAATGCTGATGAAAATCTACCTGCCAGCGATGCGCCATCCGGTCATCAACGGCATCCGGCTCGGCTTTGGCGTCGGGCTGATCGGCACGCTGCTCGCGGAAACCAAACTCTCGAACAAGGGCATCGGCTTCCTGATCATCAATGCCTACACGACGTTCGACATGCCGCGGATGTACGCCATGCTGATCGTGCTGTTTGCGCTGGCGATCGTCGTCAATGCGCTGATCGGCCGGCTCGGCGGCCTCGACAGCATCAAGCGGACGTAAGGCCTATGCAGCCGGATCGAAGCCGCCGGCGGACCATGCCGCGAGATGGCGCGGATCGGTCATGAATGCGACGAAGGCTGCCGCGGCATCGGACGAATTTCCAATCGTCGTCACCGCCGCGCCGTAAATCGTGGTGAGCTGGACTTCGGCCGGCAACGGCGCGGCGACCGTCAGGCCGGCAAAGCCGATTACCTCGCTCTTGGGATAGAAGCCGAGATCGGCCTCGCCCCGCTCGACAAGCTCGACCCCGCCTTCAAGCGCCGGGCGATGGATCAGCTTCGATTTCATCGCGTCTGCGATGCCAAGCTGCTCCAGCATCTTGCCCATGTGCGTGCCGCTCGGAGTGACGCCCGGTGTGGCCATCGCCACCTTGCGGCTGCCGAGAAGCGCGGCTTTCAGACTTTCGACACTCGACAGATCGGGCAGCGGCGCGTCTTTACGCACGACCGCATTGATACCGAGCAGGCCCAATACGCCGCGATGTTCGGCACGCACAACGCCCTTCTTCTGATAGTCGTCCAGCACGTTGGTCGGCAGCACCAGGACGTCGGGCTTTTCGACCACGAGACGATCGTCCAGCACCTTGGTGACGGCGAACACGTAGCTGACGTTGTGACCCTGTGTGCGCTCGAATTCCGGCGTCAGCTCATTGAAGACGATCTTCGGTGCGCCGCCGCTGAACACAAGAATGCCGGCCATCTGCGGTCCTACAGGCTGAACGCTTCGTGCGTGCCGGGGTGGAACAGTTCATCCACCTTCACTTCCCGGGATGACAACCCCTGCGCGTGATGATGTTTCAGGAAGGTCTCGAGCGTCTTACGGTTCGACGCGATGCCATAGGGCCAGAAGTTCTCGCCCATCAGGTCGCTTGCCGCCTTGAGCTGCTCTTCGACGAATGGCAGCGTGACCTTGCTGGCCGAGGTGTCGCCGAGAAGATCGAGCGCCGCCGCCTTCGACTGCTCGAAGGCCTTGAGCACGGCACCCGGCAGCCACGGATGCTGCTCGGCCAGTGTTTTGCGCACGCCGACAATGTGCATGATCGGGAAAATCCCGGTGCGCTTGAAGTAATCCTTGGCGGTCGCGGTCGGGTCCGGAAACAGCCAGCCGATATTCGGCGTGTTCTTGGGCAAGGACGGCGGGCGCGGCGCGATGAAGCCGTCGATCGCGCCCTCCTGCAGCAAGGTCGATATCGACTTGCCGGGCGGACCGTTCTCGAGCTTCACGTCCGACGGCAGCGTAATCGAAATTTTCTCCGGGCGCGTCGCATCCTCGATGCCGGCACGGATCCAGTGAATGTCGGAGGGCTTGACGCCATAGTCGTCCTGCAAAATCGAGCGAGCCCAGACGTTGGCGGTGAGCTGATACTCCGGCAGTCCGACCTTTTTGCCCCTGAGGTCCTCCGGCTTCTTGATGCGGTCGGTCCGCACCCAGATCGAGGTGTGCCGGAATGCGCGCGACACGAAGGCCGGAACGCCGACATAAGGGCAACTGCCCTGCGCGGTCTTCACCGTGAAGCTCGATAGCGACAATTCGCAGATATCGAATTCGGCATGGCGAAAGGCACGGAAGAATATCTCTTCCGGGGACAGGGTCATGCAATGCGCGTTAACGCTGTCGATCAGGACCCGGCCGTCGATCAGCGCGCGCGTCCGGTCATAAGGACCGACCGCAACCGAGAGATTGAGCTTAGTCATTGGTTATTTCCATCCTCGCAATTGTTTAGGCGAAAGACCGCGGGATGGCAAAATCGGCGCGGTGCCTGCGTTACGATTGTAAACGTGCTGCAAACCGCTCCGCTCGGGTTTGGCTCAAAGCCGAACTTCGGCTCAATCCCTCTCTTTAGACCTGCTTCCCTATCGTGCCGACAATTTGCACGGAGCGAGACCCGCGCAGGGGGATCATTTGTCCGATGTATTGCTGAGCTCGGGCGCGCGGAGCGCGCTAGGCTCCCTGACCACATTTGCGAGCCAGATGGATACGCTGCAAAAGCGGCTGGCCACCGGGAAGCGCGTCAATTCCGCTCTCGACAATCCGGGCGCATACTTCCTGGCAAAAAGCCTGACCGATCGCGCATCGTCACTCGGTGCATTGAGCGATGGCATCGCTGCGGCGCAAAGCACGGTCGATGCCGCGTCGAACGGCATTACCGCGATGCAGAGCCTGTTGAGTTCGGCCAAGAGCCTCGGCAACGCGGCGCTACAGACTTCGGACCCAACGACGCGACAAAGCCTCGCCGCTCAGTTCGATTCGCTGCGCGCGCAGATCGATTCCGCTGCGCAGGATGCGTCGTACAACGGCGTCAATCTGCTCACCGGTTCGTCGCTGACCGTGACGTTTAATGAAATCGGCTCGTCGTCGATGACGCTGAATGGAGCGTCACTGGGCTCGACCAGCCTCGGTGTCACCGCCTCAACCAACAACTGGGCGCTCGACAGCAATATCAATGCGTCGTTGGGCCAGATCGATACGGCAACAGCGTCATTGCGGGATTATGCGACGCGATTTTCCGCCAACAACATGGTGCTAGACGCGCGGAACGACTTCAATCAGTCGATGATCGATATGCTGAACACAGGCGCCACAAACCTGACCGCCAGCGACAGCAACGAAGACGGCGCGATGCTGCTGGCCTTGCAGACGCGCCAGCAACTCGCGATCACCGCGCTATCGCTGGTGCAGAATGGCCAAGCCGGCGTACTGAAGCTATTCGCCAATAGCTGATCAGGCGAGCGGCACGGTCAGCGGATTATACGAATAGAGCCAGCTGTTGCGGTCGGCGCCCTGGTTCCGTTTGGCGAAGGCCGCGCGGATCGCCTCCTCCGACGGCAGGTGAAACAGCTCGCGATTGGCGGTCGATTGCGCGACAATCTTCGACGTGCGCTCGATCCGGTTTCTCTCGTAAAGAGAGAGAGCGTTGGCGAGCGCGTCGCTCTGCGCCAATGCGCGGGTCAGCACCGCACCATCTTCGATCGCCATCGCTGCACCCTGCGCAAGATAAGGCAGCGTCGGATGGGCGGCGTCGCCGATCAGCGTCACGCGCCCGGTGCTCCAATGAGGGGCCGGTGGGCGATTGTGCAGCGACCAGCGATAGCAGGCGTCCTTGTCGGCATGGTCGATGATCGCCTGGATCGCGGGATTCCAGCCGCGGTAATCCGACTTCAGCTTCTCCCACGGGAACTTGATCGTCCACGACTCCTCGGAGATTTCGTCGGTTTCGACACAGCCGACGAAATTGAGGAGCGAGCCGCCGCGCAGATAGTAGCAGACGGCGTGGCGGCCGGGGCCGACGAAGACCGACATTGCCTTCTCGAGCGTATCCTTCGGCAGCCGGTCGACCGGCACGGTGATGCGCCAGGCAGCGTCGCCGGTGTAAGTCGCGACCGCCGCGCCAAGCATCTGCATGCGAATGGGTGACTTGAGGCCATCGGCAGCGATCAGCAAATCGCCGCGCGCTGACGTGCCGCCCTCGAAGCGCAGTTCGACGCTGTCCTGATGTTCGACGTAACCGAGCACCTTCTTGTTGAGGTGGACGACATTCGGATCGAACTCTTGGGCCCTACGCGCGAGGATATCGTGCAGATCGGCGCGATGAAGCTGAGTATAGGGCGCACCGTGAGCGGTTTCGTGCTCCTCGGCGAGAGAGAAGCGCTGGATTTCTTCGCCACTGTCGAACAGGCGGAAGACGTAAGCCGCCGGATGGACACCAACGGCGCGGATCGCCTGCTCGAGGCCGAGATCGCGCAGCACATGCATGGCATTGGCGCTGATCTGGATGCCGGCGCCGATTTCGCCCAGCTTGGGCGCCTGCTCGTAAATCTCGACCTTGTGGCCGGCTTTCATAAGACAGGACGCGGCGGTGAGACCGCCGAGCCCTGCGCCCGCGATCAGAATTTTCAGGGACTTCATTCCGGGATGGCCATATCGGTGAGACGTAGTTGCACCCGTTCCTCACCCTGCCAGCGGTCGATCGTCAAGCTGCCGGCCGCATGAATTGCATGGCCGCGTTGCGCCAGCAGCGCCTTGCCTAGCGGCTGGTCGGCCGAGCGGAAGGCGATGGCGTTGACGAATGAGCCGTCGCCGGCGCGCAGCCGGATGCGGAGGTGATTTTCGCCGACCGGATCGGCGTAAACGACCGTATGCGACGGAAAGGCAAATACCGGCTCGGGGTTGCCGGCGCCGAACGGGCCGGCGCGGTTGACGAGATTGATGAGGTCGACCGTGGCGCCCTTGGCGGAGAGCGCGCCGTCGATCTTGAGCGAATGGTCGCGGCGCGCAGTCGCGACGCTGTCGCGCAGTGCGTCCTCAACGAAGGCGCGAAACGGCGCGAGGCGGTCATGCTTGAGTGTGACGCCGGCGGCCATCGCGTGACCGCCGCCTTTCATCAGCAGCCCCTCGCTGACACCGCGACGCACCACCTGCCCCAGGTCTGCACCTAGTATCGAACGGCCCGAGCCTGTGCCTATACCGCCCGCAGCAAGCGCGATGGCGAAGGCCGGACGGCCATAGCGCTCCTTGAGGCGCGCGGCGATCAGGCCGACAACGCCCGGATGCCAGCCGGGCGCCGCAGTGACCACCACCGCGGCATTCTCGTTCTGCCCGAGCGCAGCGAACGCTTCGGCGTCGGCCTGCGCGACATGCTCGGCCTCGATCGCCTGCCGTTCGCGGTTGAGGCGATCGAGCTCGGCCGCAAGGCGCGCGGCTTCGGACGGGTCGTCCTGCAACAGAAGCTGGACGCCGAGATCGGCGCGGCCGATGCGGCCACCCGCATTGATGCGCGGGCCGAGCAGGAAGCCGAGATGCCACGGTTCTGGCGGGCCGGACAGCCGCGCCGCGTCCATCAGCGCGGTGGCGCCGATATTCTCGCGGCGGCGCAGCGCGATCATGCCCTTGGCGACGAAGGCGCGGTTGAGCCCCTTGAGCGGCACGACGTCGGCGATGGTGCCGAGCGCGACCAGATCGAGCGAGGACAGGAGGTCCGGTTCGCGCCGGCTGTCAGTCCAGAAATTGCGCTGACGCAACTCGCGGCTGAGGGCTACCAATGTCACGAACACCAGACCAACGGCGGCAAGATGGCCGAGACCGGAGAGATCGTCGATCCGGTTCGGGTTGACGACGATGGCGCGCGGCAACTTTTCATCGGCCTGATGGTGGTCGATGACGACGACCTCCATGCCAAGCTTGCTCGCCTCCTCCAGCGTCTCGATGCTGGTGGTGCCGCAATCGACGGTGACCAGGAGTTTCACGCCACGCTCAGCGAAAGAGCGGATGGCATCGACGTTCGGGCCGTAGCCCTCGAAGATCCGGTCGGGAATGTGAACGATGGGATCGAGGCCGCAGCCGCGCAGATAGCGGATGAGCAGCGCCGACGCGGTGGCGCCGTCGACGTCGTAATCGCCGAAGATGGCGATGCGCTCGCCGCGTGTCACGGCATCGGCCAGCCGCGCAGCCGCTTCGCGCATGCCGGTCAGCGTGAACGGATCGGGCAGCAGCGTGCGCACGGTCGGATCGAGGAAGGCCTGCGCGTCCTGCGGCTCGACGCCACGGCCGGCGAGCACGCGCGCCAGCAATTCCGGCATTCCGGTCTGCTGCGCGATGGCGAGGGCCTGCCCTTCGCCGCGCGCATCGAGCCGGCTTTTCCAGCGCCGGCCGGTAACAGAGCGCTCGACACCGAGGAAGGCGTCAGACTCAACGGACTTCATGGCTGGCAGCGTGGACAAATCGGGCGATTCCGGCGACGGGACAGGCCGATATATTGATCCATATTCCCACTCGCCAGGAGAAAAATGTCTGCGCCGCGCCAACCGTGCGGAGCATGCGATTTCTTTCTGCAAACGAAGGCGTTGGCGGCGCTCCGGCTGTGATTATCTCCGGCGGACCACAACGGAATATCCCCAATGTCCCCGAATTTGCGCCAGGACCTGACGACCACCAGCCGGACGCCGCGCGTCTATGTCATCCACGAGAACGATGCGTGGGTGGAGCCGCTGCGCAAGGAATTCGCGGCGCGCAACGTGCCGTACGCAGAGTGGTTTCTCGATCAGGGCGTGCTCGACCTGCGGCAGGAACCGCCGCTCGGCATCTTCTACAACCGCATGAGTGCATCGTCGCACACCCGCGACCACCGCTATGCGCCGGAACTGACGGCGGCGACGCTCGCCTGGTTGACCCTGCACAATCGCCGCATCGTCAACGGCGAACGCGCGATTGCTCTGGAAGTCTCCAAAGTGGCGCAATACGAGGCGCTGGCGAAGTTCGGCGTCGAGACGCCGGAGACCTTGGCCGTGCTCGGCAAGGACAATATCGCCGCGGCGGCAAAGCGGCTCGGCTTTCCGGTCATCCTCAAGCACAATCGCGCCGGCAAGGGCCTCGGCGTGCAACTCCTTTTGTCGGAACAGGCGCTCAGCGAACATCTCGCGAGCGAGGCGTTCCAGCCATCGATCGACGGCATCACGCTGGTGCAACGCTATATCAAGGCGCCGCAGCCTTTCATCACTCGCGTTGAATTTGTCGGCGGCAAGTTTCTCTACGCGGTGAAGGTCGATACGTCGCAGGGCTTCGAGCTGTGCCCGGCGGACGCCTGCCAGATCGATGCCCCCGCCCTCGCCGAAGTCTGCCCGGCCGTGGCGCCGAGCGACAAGTTTCAGATCATCCGCGACTTTAAGCATCCGCTGATCGGCAAGTGGGAAGATTTCCTGCGCGCCAACGACATCGGCATCGCCGGCATCGAGTTCATCGTCGATGAGAACGGCCGCTCGTTCACTTACGACGTGAACACCAACACGAATTACAATCCCGATGCCGAAGCGAAGGATGGCCGCGCCGGGAGCGACAAGAGCGGCATGGGCGCGATTGCCGCGCATCTCGGTGGATTGCTGAAGCGCGATTATCCGAGCACGACGCGCGCGAAGGAATCGGTCCCCGCTTAATCGCAGGCAAGTTGCAGCGCCCCTGTTCTTTACGACGCGGGGGCGTCGGTGTTCCCTGTTTCCGTTTCCCCGAAAGGGGAATGGAGCGCCGGGAGGCGCCCGGGCGCTGGCGAAGCGCCCTTAAGCGAGCTTGCGAGGCCCGCTTGCGCGCCTTGCGAGAGCGCGCGCCCCTTCAAGCGGAAAGGGCTGCGCCTCCGGGCGCTCCATCCACGCAGCAGCCGTCGACAGGCCACCACATAGTCTAAATTAAGCATATAATCCTAGATAGGAATGTTGTCAAGAGCGACGACCGCTGTCATGCCCGGCCTTGTGCCGGGCATCCACGCCTTTCTTATCTCGCGTCCAAGGCGTGGATGGCCGGGACAAGCCCGGCCATGACGTGGAAAGTATCGGGATCAATCCAGATAAAACTTGTCGAGCTGCCGGTGCTCGGCGCGCACGCGGCGGACGGTGCCGGTGACCGAGCGCATCACAACCGTATCGGTTTCGATCACGTTCTTGCCGAACTTCACGCCATCGAGCATCGCGCCGGTGGTGACGCCGGTCGCGGCAAACAGGCAATCGCCCCGCACCATGTCCTCGATGTTGTATTTCTTCTTCGGGTCCGAGATGCCCATCTTTCGCGTGCGCTCGCGCAGCTCTTCGGTGTCGAGCACCAGACGGGTCTGCATCTGGCCGCCGATGCAGCGCAGCGCCGCCGCCGACAGCACGCCTTCCGGCGCGCCGCCAATGCCGAGATAGATGTCGATGCCGGTCTTCGGCTCGGCCACGTGAATGACGCCGGCGACGTCACCGTCGCTGATAAGCGCGACCGCGGCGCCGGTCTTGCGCACCGCCTCGATGATTTCGCTGTGACGCGGCCGGTCGAGCAGGATCGCAGTGATCTCGCTCGGCTTCACGCCCTTCGCCTTGGCAAGATTGAGAATGTTCTCTTCGGTCGGCGCGTCGAGATCGACCACGCCCTTCGGATAACCAGGGCCAATCGCGATTTTTTCCATGTAGCAATCCGGCGCGTGCAGCAGCGTGCCGGCATTCGCCATCGCGATGGTGGCAATCGCGCCCGGCATGTTCTTCGCGCACAGAGTGGTGCCTTCGAGCGGATCGACCGCGATGTCGACCTTCGGCCCGCTGCCGGCGCCGACCTTTTCGCCGATGAACAGCATCGGCGCCTCGTCGATCTCGCCCTCGCCGATCACCACGGTGCCTTCGATCGGCAGCCGGTTGAGCTCGCGGCGCATCGCGTCGACCGCGGCCTGGTCGGCCGGCTTCGACTTGCCGTGACCGCGCAGCCGCGCACACGACACCGCGGCGCGCTCGGTGACGCGCACAATCTCCAGTGTCAGGATGCGCTCAAGCAGATGCTCGGGCTGGACCGTGATGGTGTTCGTCGACATTCGTCCCCTCGTCTCTCTTATTTCGGTTTTTACTGGATCCCCGCCTACGCGGGGATGACAGCCACGAGACTAGTTCTTCTCGATCCGGATCACCTGCGGGCGGCCGGAGATCACTTTATCGCGGCCAACCGCGGCCAAAGCGCGGCGCACCGCGTCCTCGCTGGTGGCGTAGGTTATAAGAATAACCGGAACCGCGCTGCCGGAATTGCCGCCGTCCTTGCCGTGACGCTGCACGATGGATTCCATCGAAATCTGCTGCTGGGCGAGCCGCCGCGCGATGGTGGCGGCAGTGCCTGGCTTGTCGCGCGCCAGCAGGCGGATGTAGTAGCCGCCCTCGTGGCGCTGCATCGGCGCCTTCTTCACGGAAGAAAGCCGCGCGGTGGGGCGGCCGAACGGCGCGGTTCTGACACCACGCGCAATGTCGCCGATGTCGGATAAAACGGCCGACGCGGTCGCCATGCCGCCGGCGCCGGGGCCGACAAGCGTGAGCGGATTGATGCCGGCGGCGTCGATCGTCACCGCATTGGTGACGCCCATCACCTGCGCGATGGCCGAATCCTTACGCACCATGGTCGGATGAACACGCTGCTCGATGCCCTTGTCGGTGCGAACGGCGACGCCGAGAAGTTTCACGCGATAGCCGAGCTCGTCGGCAGCGTTGAGATCGGCCGGCGCAATGGACGAGATGCCTTCGACATAGACGGCGCTCTCGTCGACCTTGGTGCCGAATGCGAGGCTGGCGAGGATCGACAGCTTCTGTGCAGTGTCATGACCTTCGATGTCGAAGGTCGGATCGGCCTCGGCATAACCGAGCCGCTGCGCGTCCTTGAGGCAATCCGCGAACGACAGACCCTCCTGCTCCATCCGGGTGAGGATGTAATTGCAGGTGCCGTTGAGGATGCCATAGACGCGGTCGAGCGAATTGCCGGCGAGCCCTTCGCGCAGCGTCTTGACGATCGGGATGGCGCCGGCGACCGCGGCCTCGAAATTGATAGCCGCGCGGTTCTTCTCGGCCAGCGCGGCGAGCGCGACACCGTGACGGGCGAGCAGCGCCTTGTTGGCGGTGACGACCGACTTGCCGGCCTTGAGCGCGGTCTCGATCGCGGCCTTGGCCGGATTGCCCTGCCCGCCGATCAGCTCGACGAACACGTCGATACCGGGATCGTTCGCCAGCGCGACCGGATCGGAATGCCACCGCAGCCTGCGCAGATCGATGTCGCGCTTTTTCTTTTTGTTACGGGCGCAGACGGCGACCACCTCGATGCGGCGGCCGCAGCGTGCTTCCAGCGAGTCACGCTGCGCGGCGATCTGCGCAATCAGCGCAGACCCAACCGTGCCGATACCGGCAACGCCGATTTTCAGAGTGGCAGTCATTGAGAAACCTTGCGAACGTCAGCGCCGCGTTGCGAGCGGCACCACGTTGTGCAGGGTTTGCGGCCCGGTTTCAAGGAAGCGGCGGATATTACGGGCGGCCTGGCGGATGCGCTGCTCGTTCTCGACCAGCGCGATACGCACAAAGCCTTCGCCGCGCTCGCCAAAGCCGGTGCCCGGCGAGACGGCGACTTCCGCCTTCTCGACCAGCAGCTTGGCGAACTCGACGCTGCCCATTTCCCGGAACGGCTCCGGGATCGGCGACCACGCGAACATCGAGGCGGTCGGCGCCGGCACGTTCCAGCCGGCGCGGCTGAAGCTGTCGATCAACACGTCGCGGCGCTTCGTATAAGTGTCGCGCATCTCGGTGATGCAATCGTCCGGCCCGTTGAGCGCGGCGGCGGCCGCGACCTGCACCGGCGTGAAGGCGCCATAGTCGAGATAGGATTTCACCCGCGCCAGCGCGGCGATGATGCGCTCGTTGCCGACCGCAAAGCCCATGCGCCAGCCAGCCATCGAGAATGTCTTCGACATCGAGGTGAATTCCACCGTGATGTCCATCGCGCCGTTGACCTGGAGCACCGACGGCGGCGGATTGTTGTCGAAATAGACCTCCGCGTAAGCGAGGTCAGACAGGATCATGATGCCGTGCTTCTTCGCGAAGGCGACGAGATCTTTGTAGAAATCGAGATCGGCGACGAACGCGGTCGGGTTCGACGGATAGCAGACGACGACCGCGATCGGCTTCGGGATGGAGCGATTGATGGCGTGCTCGAGCGCCGGGAAAAACGCCGGCGTCGGCTCGGACGGCACCGAGCGCAGCACGCCGCCCGCCATCAGGAAGCCGAAGGCGTGGATCGGGTAGCTCGGGTCGGGCACCAGCACGACGTCGCCCGGCGCGGTGATCGCCTGCGCGACGTTGGCGAAGCCTTCCTTGGAGCCGAGCGTGGCGACGACTTGCGTGTCGGGATTAAGCTTCACGCCAAAGCGGCGCGCGTAATAGGCGGCCTGCGCCTTGCGGAGACCGGGAATGCCGCGCGAGGCGGAATAACGATCGGTGCGCGGCTTGCCCAGCGTCTCCTTCATCTTCTCGATGACGTGCGCCGGCGTCGGCAGATCGGGATTGCCCATACCGAGGTCGATGATGTCGGCACCCTGATTGCGTGCGCGCGCCTTGGCCTTGTTGACCTCTTCGAACACGTAAGGCGGCAATCGGCGGATGCGGTAAAACTCTTCCATCGTCTCGTTCCAGGTCGCTTCTTGGTCCGGCCCTCTCAGACCGGGGGTATCCCCTGCTTTCAAGCCCGCAGCTTTTAGCACGCGGGTATTAATGCGCTATTCGCTAGTGCTGAGGCTCTTTTGGCTTCGGATTTCCGGCCTTTTTGCGGGCCCGCTCGAGGGCGGCGGCATTGGCGGAGGTCGCAGCCTGCGACCTTTTCTCGATATTGGGGTCTTCGAGCTTCTGGTGGCGCGCCCGCGCTCCGGCCAGCTCCTTCTCGAGCTTGAGCTGCTGGCTGTCGTTGAGCAGCTTGGTCGAGCGCGGCGGCGGGATGTCGTAAACCGGCGGCGCGGGCAGCACTGTCTTTGGCCGTGCGGGCGTGCCTTCCGGCAGGCCACCCCAACTTTGCGGGATGTCGTCGCCGATGTTCGGGCGGGCCTGCGGCTGCCGTTGACCCTGCTGCGCACTTTGCGCGCCGGCCGCGCCAAGTGTGCAGAGCAGCATAAAAGCCGCCAGCAGCGATGTGATGCAGTTCCGCGCCATCGACGAATCCGGTGTCTTCTCAAGCAATTATAACATCCGGCCGTTAACGGCCTAATATGGCGCCAGCAAGGTGCGGCTCGCTAACGCTGCGGCGAGGCGCTGCTTGCAGGGACGGAGACTCCGGGCCATCTCTGGCCTGGGAACGACATGAATAAATCGACCACGCCGCCGACACCGCCGACCACGACGGCCGCCGATATCGAGGCGTTCGCGCGCAACCTCGCGCGCATGGTGGAAGAAGGCGGCAAGGCGCTCGCCGCCTATATCGCGCCGCGCGAGGACGGCCGGATCAAGACCGAATACGCCGAGGAGATCACCGATGCGGCGAAAAGCATCGGTGAGGTCGCGGAATACTGGCTGTCCGATCCGCAGCGCGCGCTCGAACTGCAGACCAGTCTGGGCCGCGCCTATCTCGATCTGTGGGCCGGCGCGGTGCACCGCATGGCCGGCGAAAAATATGAGCCGACGGCAGCGCCCGCGCCGAGCGACAAGCGCTTCGCCGACCCGGAGTGGTCGTCAAATCAGTTCTTCGATTTTCTCAAGCAGGCCTATCTGCTGACCGCCGACTGGGCGAACAAGCTGGTCAAGGACGCCGACGGCGTCGATCCGCTGACGCGCCAGCGCGCCGAGTTCTACATCAAGCAGATCGTCAATGCGGCGGCGCCGACGAATTTCGTGCTGACCAATCCGGCGCTGCTGCGCGAAACGATGGAGAGCAAGGCCGAAAATCTGGTGAGCGGCATGAAGATGCTCACCGAGGACATCCAGGCCGGCAAAGGCAACCTGAAAATCCGGCAGTCGGATGCGGCGGGCTTCGAGGTCGGCAAGAACCTCGCCACCACGCCGGGCAAGGTCATTTTCCAGAACGAGCTGATGCAACTCATCCAGTACGCGCCGTCGACCGAAAAGGTGGTCGCGACGCCGCTGCTGATCGTGCCGCCGTGGATCAACAAGTTCTACGTGCTCGACCTGACGCCGGAGAAATCCTTCATCAAGTGGTGCGTCGATCAGGGGTTGACGGTTTTTGTCGTGTCGTGGGTCAACCCGGACGCGCGGCAATCGAACATGGGCTTCGAGGACTACATGAAGCTCGGGCCGCTCACCGCCATCGACATCATCAAGGAGATCACGACCGCGAAAAAGGTGCACACGATCGGCTATTGCGTCGGCGGCACCCTGCTCGCGATTTCGCTGGCCTATCTCGCGTCGAAGAAAAAGAACGACGTGATGAGCGCGACTTTGTTCACCGCGCAAGTCGATTTCCGCCATGCCGGCGACCTGCTGGTGTTCGTCGACGAGGCGCGCGTCGCCGCGCTCGAAGAGCAGATGAACGAGACCGGCTATCTCGACGCCGGCAAGATGGCGACCGCGTTCAACATGCTGCGCTCGAACGACCTGATCTGGCCTTACGTCGTCAACAATTACATGCGCGGCAAGAAGCCGATGCCGTTCGACATCTTGCACTGGAATTCGGATGCGACGCGGATGCCGGCGGCGAACCATTCGTTCTATCTGCGCAACTGCTACCTCAACAACACGCTGAGCCAAGGCAAGATGACGGTCGCCGGCGTCAAGCTCGACCTCGGCAAGATCAAAGTGCCGATCTACAACCTCGCGACCCGCGAGGACCACATCGCCCCGGCCAAATCGGTGCTGGAGGGCTCGGGCTATTTCGGCGGCAAGGTGCGCTACGTGCTGGCGGGCTCCGGCCATATCGCCGGCGTGGTCAATCATCCCGCGAAGAAGAAGTACCAGTACTGGACCAGCCCCGAGAAGCTCGGCCGCGACCTCGACAAATGGATGGCGGGCGCGACGGAACATGCCGGTTCATGGTGGCCGGACTGGATCGATTGGATTAAGAGTCACGACAAGAAGATGGTGGCGGCGCGCAAGGTCGGCGGCGGCAAGTACAAGCCGATCGAGGACGCGCCGGGCTCCTACGTCAAAGTCAAAAGCTGAACGCGGAGGCGATCGATGACCAAGGAATTGCTCTGGCTCACCCTCACCGTGATCGTCACCGGACTGTTGTGGGTGCCCTACATCCTCGATCGCATCGTGGTGCGCGGCCTGATGGGCGCGATGCAAAATCCGAAACGCGGCGACAAGCCGCAATCGGCCTGGGCGCAGCGGCTTTATTTCGCGCACACCAATTCGATCGAGAACCTGATGATTTTCGCGCCGCTCGTGCTGGTGCTCGATGCGCTCGGCCACTCGACACCGGCGACTGTGATGGCCTGCGTGGTCTATTTCTGGGCGCGGCTCGCTTACATCATCATTTACGCGGCCGGGATTCCGGTGCTGCGGACTTTGGCGTTCACCGTCGGCTTCGTCTGTCAGGTGACTTTGGCGCTGGCAGTGTTCGGCTGGGCGTGAACTTCATTTGTTGTCATGGCCGGGCTTGTCCCGGCCATCCACGCCTTGCCGCATGTGACCAAAGGCGTGGATGCCCGGCACAAGGCCGGGCATGACGACTGAGGTCCGGCCGTCGCCCTTCGAGGCGCGCCATAGTGCGTCGAAGACGCGCGTGAACGCGCTTATGGCGCGCACCTCAGGGCGACGGGTCTTACGGAAACAGCGCGACCTGATCGATGCCCATGGTTTCGGGGAAACCCAAAACCAGATTGGCGTTCTGAATCGCCTGACCCGAAGCGCCCTTCACCAGATTATCGAGCGCAGAGATGACGATGGCCCGGCCCTCGATCCGGTCGTTCGCCACGCCGATGAAGGTCATGTTGGAGCCCCGCACGTGCCGGGTCTGCGGTGTCTCACCGAACGGCAGAACGTGCACAAACGGCTCCTTCGCGTAGTACTTTAAAAGCAACGCATGAAGATCCTGCGGGGTCCGGCCCCGCTTGCCCCGCACATAGATGGTCGAGAGGATGCCCCGGTTCATCGGCACGAGGTGGGGCGTGAAGGAGACGACCACCGGCCGGCCCGCAGCCAGCGAGAACTCCTGATCGAGTTCCGCCATGTGCCGGTGGCCGCCGACGCCGTAAGCGTGGAAGCCTTCCGACACCTCGGAGAACAGCATCGACTCCTTGGCCGACCGCCCTGCTCCGGTCATGCCCGACTTGGCGTCGATCACGATCTCGTCGAGATCGATCGCCTTGGCTTCGATCAGCGGGATGAGCGGCAGCTCGGCGCAACTCGTGTAGCAGCCGGGGTTGGCGACCAGCCGCGCCTTCTTGATGTCCCGCCGATGCACTTCGACGAGACCGTACACGGCTTCCTTCTGAAGCTCCGGCGCATGGTGCTCATGGCCGTACCATTTGGCATAGGCCGCGGTGTCGGCCAGCCGGAAGTCGGCGGACAGGTCGACGACTTTCGTGTTCGGCGCCTTCGTCAGCAAATCCTTCAGCACCTTCTGCGTCGTCGCATGCGGCAGCGCGCAGAACACCAGATCGAGATTAAGACTTGCCCAGTCGAGCGCCTCGATCGAGACCAGCTTCGGCAGCGGATAGGGCGAGAACTGCGGAAATACATCCCGCATCTCCTGCCCGGCTCGCCGGTCGGCGGTGAGCAGCGCGATCTCGACCCGCGGATGGCGCAGCAACATCCGCACCAGGTCCGAACCTGTATAACCAGACGCGCCGAGCACGCCTATTTTTGCCTTGGTCGCCATCATCACACCTTTCGAATTCCGGTTGGCTGTATAGCAAAATGCCGCCGCCAGAGCCGCGTCACGTTTTCATCAGGTGGAAGATTTTGAATGAAAGGCGCCGCGGGGGTCCGGCGGCACGGGGAAGCTAGACGCGCAAAGGCGCCCGTGCCGCGGTGATGCGGCGACGGCGGGCGAACAGGTGTGCGTCGTGCTTGGTCATAACGGACGCGGATATAGGGCCGCGCCCCTGCCCGGTCAAGCCGCGCGGCCGTGGCGCAGCAACGACAGGTCATTGTAACTGCCAAAGCGCGGCCTAAACTCCGCCGGGGCAGACGACAAAGATATTCAAAAAGATTTGGGAGGAGCCGTTGATCAGGACAACAGGTTTCGCGCTCGCCGGGTGCATGATGCTTCCATTGGCGCTTTCGTTTGCAGTGGCCGCGCCCGCGGCCGCGAAAGATTTCAAGGTGATCTCCGACAAGGCCATCACCGGCGTCGGCAATCCGGAGTCGGTCGCCTACGATCCGAAGGAGAAGGTGTTTTACGCCGGCGATTTCGGCGGCCCCGCCAGCACGTCCGGCGACAAGGACGGCAAAGGCAAGATCAACAAGATCTCGCTCGACGGCAAAGTGATGGACAGCGGCATCAAGCCGGGTGACGGCCAGCCGCCGTTCAACAAACCGAAAGGCATCTGGATCCGCGGCAACGGCATGTGGATCGCCGACCTCGACGCCGTGTGGATGTTCGACCTCAAGACCAAGAAGGGCAAGCGGCTGGAGGTCGGCACCGGCTACGCCAACGACGTCACGGTGGTGCGCAACGTGCTTTACATCACCGATAACCGCGCCGACGTCGTGGTGCGCGTCTCGCCGGCGAACTTTCTGAAGGCCAAGGCCGAGCCGAAAATCGAAAAGATCTATTCCGGCAAGGGCGTCAATCCAAACGGCATCTACCCGGCGCGCAACGGTTCACTGCTGCTCGCCGGCTTCAAGTCGAAAGACGACCCGCACGGCATCTACGAACTGGGCCTCGGCCAGGAACCGAAGCTGATCTCCAAGCCGATCGGACTGGTGGATGGCCTCTACCAGATGCGCAACGGCGAAATCCTCGCCACCGACTGGGTGACCAACTCGTTG
The DNA here is from genome assembly GCA_035546455.1 of Pseudolabrys sp. GTDB lineage: Bacteria > Pseudomonadota > Alphaproteobacteria > Rhizobiales > Xanthobacteraceae > Pseudolabrys. The sequence continues at coordinate 23,954 of DASZXA010000043.1, read as the reverse complement.
TTCCAATGGAACGAGAAAGACGGGGTGCGCAAGCTCGCCGGCGACATCAAAGGCCCAGCGGACTTCTGCGTGGTGCGCAACCGCCAAGGCTATCTGGTCGCCCTGCCCGACCTGGTGAAAGGCGAAATCCGGCTGATCCAGCTCGGCCGCTAACATCATTCCAAACAGGAAAGGCCGCCGAGACGATCGGCGGCCTTTTTATTTCGTTTCATGAAAGCGCGCCTGTAACCCCGCCCTTGCAAAATTATTCCGCCAAATATCGCTCTGCCCACCCGTAGCGCGGCCACGCCATTGCGATAACATCCGCGCCTTCACGGTTCGCGCCAATGCAAACCGGAACAAGCCGGCAAGACCGGCACACATAGGGAGGATAACGATGCGTCTTTCATTCGCGATTGCCGGCGCACTGTGCGCGGCGCTCGTTGGCGGCACGACCCTCGCGCAAGCGCAGGAACAGGTGCCGGAGAAAATGCCGTTCGACATTCCGTACGGCACGCCGGTCAATTACGAAACCGCGATGACGCTGGTGAACGCCGCCGCGGCGGAAGCCAAGAAGCACAATTGGAAAATGAACATCGCCGTGGTCGACAACAACGGCGAGCTGATCGCCTTCCAGCGCATGGACGGCGCGCAAATCGCGTCGGTGAAAATCTCGCAGGGCAAGGCTGCGACCGCCGCGCGCTATCGCCGCGAAAGCGAAGCCTTCTTCAAGGCGATGGAGAGCGGACACCCCTACGTCTTCACGCTCGATTATCAACTGGTCGCTTCGCCCGGCGGCATCCCGCTGGTGCATGACGGCAAGATGGTCGGCGCGATCGGCTGCTCGGGCGGCACCGGCGGACAAGACGCCGTGACCTGCAAAGCGGGCGCTGCCGCGCTGAAGTAATCAAGCTGCGGACAAGAGACGGAGCGCCGGGGTCTTCCTTGACCCCGGCGTTTTCATTTCAGGACCAGAGACGGCCGATCAGTTTCGCGGCGGTGTCGCCGATTGTCAGCAGTACCGCGGCCCACAGAAACGCCGAGCCGAAATTGGCGATCTGAAACCGCCAGTACGGCATTTCGAATATCCCCGCGACCAGCGGCACCGCGGCGCGCAGCGGGCCGAAGAAACGCCCGACGACAACACTGAGCGCGCCCCACTTCTTCACGAAGGCTTCGCCGCGCGGGATGAGCTGCGGGTGCTTCGACAGCGGCCACATATGGGCGACCGGCGGCCCGATCTTGAGGCCGATCCAATAGGACAGCCAGTCACCGAGCGCCGCGCCAAGGGCGCCGGCCACCCACACCGGCCAGAAGCTGATGCCATCCGGCCCGATCAATGCGCCGATCGCGACCAGCGCGCCCCAGGCCGGGACCAGCAGCGAGATGAAGGCGAGCGATTCCATGAAGGCGAGCACGAACATGATCGCCGGCGCCCACGCGGCGTGCTCGCGCACGAAAGCGATGATGTCCTGGCCGTAATCGTGAATGGTCATGCCGGCTCCGCCCGGCGCATCATCTAGCGTGCGGCGCAACACAGCGCCAGCGGCGCAGTGCCGCGCTTCTAGGTGGGCAGGCTCAGCGACGATTTCGGGAAGACGTGGCTGACGATCACCAGCAGCACGATCAGGATCGGCACCGCCAGGAACGCGCCGATTGGCCCCCATAGCCAGGTCCAGAACACCAGCGAGAGAAACACGATCAGCGGATTGAGGGTCAGGCGGCGGCCCATGATGCCGGGCGTGATGAAGTGACCCTCCAGCGTGCTGAACGCGAGATAAAGCCCCGGCGCGATCAGCGCATGTGACAGGCTCGGGAACGTGACGAGGCCGAGCGCGAGCAGGATCAGCTCCATGATCAGCGCGCCGATATAGGGAATGAAATTCAGGATGAAACCCAGCACGCCCCACGCGACTGGATTAGGCAGGCCGGTGAAATAAGCGATCAGGCCGGCGGCCAAACCGACCACCGAATTGATGATGGCGACGACGCTGAGATAGCTCGTCAGGTTGTGCTCGACGTCGTTCATGATCCTGAGCATGCGCAGCCGCGCCTCGCGCTTGTCGAAGAAGATCACCAGTACATGGCGAAGCTGGAGACGCCCGAGCAGAAAGAAGAACAGCGTGCCGAAGAAGATCACCATCTGGCCGATTGCCGGCGTGATGAACAACAAAGTCGGCTGCACCACGCTGAGAATGTCGAATCCGACACCCTGATCTTCCTTGCCTTTCGGCATCAGCGCCTGGCGCAGGCTGTCGATCGCCGCCAGCGGGCGGTCGAGCACGTGAAGCTTGTTCCTGATGTTCGCGCCGATCTCCGGCGCCTTGCCGAGCCAATCGACGATCGGCGCGCCCAGCAGCACGATGAGGGCGTAAAAGGCGAGCAGGACGACAACCCAGAGCACGATCGCCGTCACCAAAACCGGCACCCCGGCCCGGTCGGCGCGCGAGGACAACGGGCCGAGCATTAGGCCGATCACGACCGCGGTCGTCGCCGGCAGCAGAACCGGGCGCGCGAAATAAAGCGCCGCGACCCCCGCGATGAGAAACATCCCGATGGTGGCCGCCTGCGCGGCGATCCGCCAGACATTGGATACCTCGGCCAGAGGGTGCGGGTCTGTGAGGCCAAGGGAGAAACGGCGGCCCTTCTCGCCCCCGGCGCGATGCACCGCCTGGTCGTCACGCCCCTTCTTCTCGGCGCGCTCTGTCACGTCGGCCACAGCCCAGCTCCGGTTCCATTTGAACGCAGGACAACCGCCGAGGCGGGTTTTGGTTGCGGGTTGTGGATGGTTAGAGGCTGTTTACGGTCACTTGGCATGCTCGGCACGTGACCGGCGTGGCATAGTCGGTCGCAATCGATTCGCAGCGACCCCATATAGATTTTCCCGATGGCCAAACCCGCGACCAAAAAGAAGAAGCCCTCCTCCCAGCACGACCTGTTCGACCTGCCGCCCGCCGCCCGCAAGACCGGGAAGGCGGCGAAGGCGGCGGCGCGCACCAAGGCCAAGGAGAAGTCCTCGGACGGCGGCTACAGCGCCAAGGACATCGAGGTGCTGGAAGGGCTCGAGCCGGTCCGCCGCCGCCCCGGAATGTATATCGGCGGCACCGACGAAAAGGCGCTGCATCACCTGTTCGCGGAAGTGATCGACAACGCGATGGACGAGGCGCTGGCCGGCCATGCGTCATGGATCGAGGTGGAGATGGAGGCCAACGGCTTCGTCTCGGTCAACGACAACGGGCGCGGCATCCCGATCGACGCGCATCCGAAATTCAAGAACAAGTCGGCGCTCGAAGTCATCATGTGCACGCTGCACGCCGGCGGCAAATTCGATTCCAAGGTCTACGAGACCTCCGGCGGATTGCACGGCGTCGGCGTCTCGGTCGCCAACGCGCTGTCGGAGCGCATGGAGGTCGAGGTTGCGCGCGACCAGACGCTGTGGACGATGGCGTTCGAGCGCGGCAAGCCGAAAACGAAACTCATCAAGGCCGGCAAGGCGCCGAACCGGCGCGGCACTAAAATTCGCTTCCGGCCCGATCCGCAAATTTTCGGCGAGAAGGCGCATTTTCGCGCCGAGCGCATCTTCAAGATGGCGCGCTCCAAGGCGTATCTGTTCGGCGGCGTCGAAATCCGCTGGCACTGCGACAAGGCGCTGCTCAAGGGCCTCGAGGACGTTCCCGAGAAGGCGACGTTCCATTTCGCCGAAGGCCTCAAGGATTATCTCGCCGCCGGGCTCACTGGCGCGACGCTCGTTCACCCCGACATCTTCACCGGCACCGCCGGCAAGACCGGCAAGCACGGCGCGGCGGAATGGGCGGTGGCGTGGACCGCCGACCAGGACGGCTTCCTGCAGTCCTACTGCAACACGATTCCAACGCCGGACGGCGGCACGCATGAATCCGGCCTGCGCTCGGCGCTGCTGCGCGGCCTGAAAGATCACGCCGGCCGCATCGGCCAGGAGAAGCGCGCCGCGCCGATCACCAGCGAAGACATCATGGTGGGCGCGGCCTGCATGCTCTCAGTGTTCATCCGCGAGCCGGAGTTTCAGGGCCAGACGAAAGACCGCCTGGCCACCGCGGAAGCGCAGCGCGTGGTCGAGAACGCCATCAAGGACCCGTTCGACCACTGGCTGGCCGGCAACCCGAACCAGGCCAACAAGCTGCTCGACTTCGTGGTCGAGCGCGCGGAAGAGCGCGTCCGCCGCCGCAATGAAAAAGACATTGCGCGCAAGTCGGCGGTGCGGAAGCTCCGCCTGCCCGGCAAGCTCGCCGACTGCACCAATTCGGCGGCGCAAGGCTCGGAATTATTCATCGTCGAAGGTGACAGCGCCGGAGGTTCTGCCAAGCAGGCGCGCGACCGCGCCTCACAGGCCGTGCTGCCGCTGCGCGGCAAGATCCTCAACGTCGCCTCGGCCGGCAAGGACAAGCTGGCGTCGAACGCGCAGCTTTCCGATCTGATCCAGGCGCTCGGCGTCGGGACCGGTTCGCACTATCACGACAAGGACCTGCGCTACGAGAAGATCGTGGTGATGACGGACGCCGACGTCGACGGCGCGCACATCGCCTCGCTGCTCATCACCTTCTTCTATCGGCAGATGCCGCAACTGATCGAGGACGGTAAACTTTATCTCGCGGTGCCGCCGCTCTACCGGCTGTCGCATGGCGGGCGGATTTTCTACGCGCGCAACGACAAGCACCGCGACGAGATCATGAAGAAGGAATTCCGCGCCAACGCCAATGTCGAGGTGAGCCGCTTCAAGGGGCTCGGCGAGATGATGGCCTCGCAGCTCAAGGAAACCACGATGGACCCGAGGAAGCGCACGCTTCTCAAGGTCGTGCTGGTGGACAAAGAAAAGAAGCCGACGCAGAAATCGGTCGAGCGGCTGATGGGCACCAAGGCCGAGGCGCGCTTCGAATTCATCCAGGAGAACGCCGAGTTCGCCGGCGAGGCGCTGCTCGACGTATAGGTTTACTGGAACGTCAGCTTCGCGGCTTTCACGACTTCTGAAAACGACTTGATGTCGGCATCGATGCGCGCGGCAAACTCCTTGCCGCTGGGCCCGCCGGGATTGACCGCCATCGCCTTCAGTCGCTCCTGCACGACCCGATCGGACACCGCGCGATCGAGCGCCGCGGTGAGCCAGTCGACCACCGGCTGCGGCGTGCCGCGCGGCGCGAAAAAGCCGCTCCACAATTGCGTATCGACGTCCGGCAGACCGGATTCCGCCATGCTCGGCACATCGGGCAACTCCGCAGAGCGCTGGTTGCCGGTGACCGCAAGCGCCCTCGTCTGACCGCCTTTCACCAGCGGCACCGCCGGACCGCCGTCCGAAATCGTGAATGTGGTTTCTCCCGCAACCACGCTCAGATTGGCTTCGCTGCTGCTCTTGTAGGGGATCGCCAGCGCCGGCATGCCGGTCTTGAGCTTGAACAGCTCGGCGGGGATTGTGAAGGCCGGTGACGACGTCGCGTAATTCGATTTCGACGGATTGGCCTTGGCCCAGGCAACCAGCTCCTGCACCGTTTTCGCCGGCGAATGCGCATTGACCACCATCACCAGTGGGAACGATGCGATCATCTTGAGCGGGACGAAGTCCCTGGTCGGGTGATACGGCAGGTTCGGATAGATCGCCGACGCGATCGACATCGCGCCGCTCGCCGCGACCATGATGGTGTAGCCGTCCGCCGCCTGATGAACGACATAATCGGCTGCAAGCCGCCCGCCCGCGCCGGGACGGTTCTCGACGACCGCCTTGACGCCGGTGTTCTCCTCGAATTTCTGCACGACCAGCCGCGCGAACAGGTCGTTACCGCCGCCAGCGGCGAAGCCGACGATCACGTGGACGACGCGATTAGGATAGGCGCCGGTTTGCGCCAAGGCGCCGGCCGACGAGACGGCCGTCGATATTGCGCACGCGAGCAATCTGCAGAGCCACGGCATCGGCACGACCTCGGGGACCGATCGGACGCGCGAACACTATCGGCTGCGCGGCTGCGGCGCCAGTAAGCCAAAGACTAGGCGCCGAACGGCAGGCCGGAATACTGCTCGGCGAGCGACGCCGCCGCGACTTCGGACGTGGTGACGTAGTCGAGCTCGGCCAGTTGCCGCTTGGCATCGTAGGCGGCGTATTGCCCCTCGTCGTAGCGGTGCAGCATCTGCGTCATCCACCAGGAAAAACGCTGGCCCTTCCAGACGCGGCGCAGACAGGTTTCCGAGTACCGGTCGAGCCCTTCAGTCGCGCCGCTCCGATAGAAGCGCTCGAGCGCTTCGGAGAGCACCCGCACGTCGGCGATCGCGAGGTTCATGCCCTTGGCGCCGGTCGGCGGCACGATGTGAGCTGCGTCCCCCGCAAGGAATAGGCGGCCGTATTGCATCGGCTCGGCGACGAAGCTGCGCATCGCCGTGACGCCCTTCTGCAAAATCTTGCCGCGCTTGAGCGGACGCACACCCTGAAGCCGCGTTTCGAGCTCGTCCCAGATTTCTTCGTCCGACCATTGGTCGGGGTCTTCATCCGGCGCGCATTGCAGATAAAGCCGCGACAAATGCGGGCCGCGCATCGAGAACAGTGCGAAGCCGTTCTGGTGATAGGCGTAAATCAACTCTTTGTCGGGCGGCGGCGAGTCCGCGAGAATGCCGAGCCAGCCGAATGGATAGACGCGGTCGTATTCCGTCCACGAACTGCCGGGCAGCGTCGGCCGGCAGATGCCGTGGAAGCCGTCGCACCCCGCGATGAAGTCGCACTCGATCGTTTCCAGCCTGCCGTTGTGCGTGAAATGGATGCTGGGATGGTCGCTCTCGAAGTCGTGGACGCTGGTGTCCTCGACCTCGAACAGAATCTTGCCGCCATCGGCAATGCGTTTGGCGATCAGATCGGTGACGACTTCCTTCTGGTCGTAGATGTAAACGTGACGGTCGATCAGCTTGGTGAAGTCGATCTTGTGAGCGACACCGTTGAATGTGAGATGGATGCCGTTGTGGATCATCGCCTCGCGCTTGAGGCGCTCGCCGGCCCCGGTCGCGATCAGCATGTCGGCGACCCAATTTTCCATCAGGCCGGCGCGCACACGGTCCTCGCAGTATTTGCGGCTTCGACTTTCGACGATAATCGACGAGATGCCGGCAAGATGCAGAAGGTGCGAGAGCATCAGCCCGGCCGGGCCCGCGCCGACAATTCCGATCTGGGTTTTCATCGCCATGGTCCGCTCTTGGGTCCGCCCTGGATGTTCTTATGATTGAAGCCAATCGATCATAGCCGAATTGACGGCGGCCGGCTGCTCGATGGTCGAGAGATGCCCGCAGTCCTTGACCACGACTAGTTTCGCGCCGGGAATGCCGTCGGCGATTTCCTTCGACAGTTCGGGCGGCGTCGCCGCGTCGCTGTCGCCCACCAATACGAGTGCCGGGCACTTGATGCCGGGCAGCATCGGCCGCGAATCCGGGCGGCTCATGATGGCGCGCTGCTGGCGGATGAATCCTTCGACGCCGACATCCTCGGCCATCTGTTCGACGATTTTGACGAAGGCCGCGCCGCGGTGATTGGGATGAAGGTAGCGCGGCGTCAGAGCCGCGTTCACCTCCGCAAAGCGTCCGCGCTGAACCAGCGCGATGAATTTCTCGCGCTCGGCGCTGCGCTCAGGCACGTCGGCGCGCGCATTAGTGTCGAGGAAGGCAACGCGGTCGACCCGCTCCGGCGCGAGCCGCAGGATCGCGAATGCAATGAATCCGCCCATCGACAGGCCGGCGAGAGCGAAACGCGGCGGCGCATCGGCGAGAATTCGCTTCGCAATCGCCTCCATCGTCTCGTCGCGGGTGTGATCGGCGACCGTGACCGGGCCGAACCGCCACAGCGCATCGAGCTGAGGCGAATAGAGCCGTGCGCTGCAACCGAGGCCGGGAACGAGAACGAGCGGGAGCGGAGCTGCCATGCGAGCCCTAGTTTACTGAAAACATTAGGTATTCGAAGCGACTAAAAGGACCACTGGCATTGACTTTAGGCCTATCGACCCTATCTTCCGGCAAACGGTCTGAGGAAAGATTCGACCGCCTTCCGCGCATTAGCAAACCGTTTTTCATCCGGCGCGGCTCCCAAGAGTACCAAAAAGGCGGTCCGACCAGAGGCTGCATGTCCTTTTCACATCTCGGCTTGTCCGACAAGATTCTCGCCGCCATTGAAGCGGCTGGCTACAAGACCCCCACTCCGATCCAAGAACAGGCCATCCCGCAGGTTCTGCAGCGGCGCGACGTGCTCGGCATCGCGCAGACCGGCACCGGCAAGACCGGCGCTTTCGTGCTGCCGATGCTCAAGCTGCTCGAATCCGGCCGCGCCCGCGCGCGGATGCCGCGCACGCTCATTCTCGAGCCGACCCGCGAACTCGCGGCGCAGGTACAGGAGCAGTTCGAGAAGTACGGCAAGAACCACAAGCTCAACGTCGCCCTGCTGATCGGCGGCGTCTCGTTCGACGACCAGGACGCCAAGCTGCTGCGCGGCGCCGACGTGCTGATTGCAACGCCCGGACGCCTGCTCGACCATTTCGAGCGCGGCCGGCTGCTGCTCAACGGCGTCGAGCTTTTGGTGATCGACGAAGCCGATCGCATGCTCGACATGGGCTTCATCCCCGACATCGAGCGGATCGGCAAGCTGGTGCCGTTCACCCGGCAGACGCTGTTCTTCACAGCGACGATGCCGCCGGAAATCCAGCGGATCGCCGACACCTTCCTGCACAATCCGCTGCGGATCGAAGTGTCGCGGCCGGCCACAACCGCGTCGACCATCACGCAATTGCTGGTCAAGACCGGGCGGGAGTCGCACGAGAAACGCGACACGCTGCGCAAGCTGCTGCGCGCCGACGACAAGTTCAAGAACGCCATCATCTTTTGCAACCGCAAGAGCGAGGTTGCCCAGCTTCATCGCTCGCTGCTGCGCCACAAGTTCAACGCGGTCGCGCTGCATGGCGACATGGAGCAATCGGCCCGCATGGCCGCGCTCGACCGCTTCCGCCAGGGTGATGCCGATCTTCTGATCGCGTCGGATGTGGCGGCGCGCGGCCTCGACATCCCGGATGTCAGCCACGTCTTCAATTTCGACGTGCCGCACCACCCCGACGACTACGTCCATCGCATCGGCCGCACCGGCCGCGCCGGCAAGACCGGCACCGCGATCACCATCGTGTCGCCGGGCAACGACCACAAAGCGGTTGCCGCGATCGAGAAACTGATCGGGCAATCCATCCCGTGGGCCGACCAGCCCGCGCAAAGCACCGGCGCCGCCGAAAATGCCGCTGCCGATGCAACCGTCGATTCAGCGCCGCAAGAGCAGCGACGCGAACATGGCCGCGGCAATCGCCGCAATCGCGGCCGCGGACGGCAACAGCACAAGCCCGAACACAACCGCGCCCCCGCTCCGGCTCCCACCGCATCTCAGCATGTTGCAGCGCAAGAAGAAGCAGATCACTCGCATTTGCCGGCCTTCCTGCTGCGCCCGGTCACCGTGAAGGCATAACGGACGCATATATTTCCGCGCGATTGCAGTGCGGAACTTATTTACCGCCGATTCATCCCTGTCGAATACCGTTTTCCCTGATGGGGGATCACGACCAGAAGGCCGTGATCATTGCGCGTTTTCTCCAGGCAATCAGCCAGGATGGAGGCTTGCCGATGACGGGCGGGGATGGCGATCACGAACGCACGCTTGCGTTCGCTGACATTGCCATGAGCCAACTCAGGGCGCTGCGTCAGGCAGCGACCCCCCGCAATTACGAGATCTGGTACGCCTACGCGACCGGCTACAGCCCTTCCCTCAACAAGCAGATCAACGACAAGCTCGCGGCCAACGGCTCGCTCAGCGAAGCCGATCTCGAAGAGATTTACGGCACGTACCTGTCGCCGACCCGGCTGATCGACAAGGTCGACAAGGTCGGCAGCCAGGTGATGGGCGAGATCGAGCAGGTGATGGCGATGATCGACGCCGCGGCCGGCTCCGCCTCGACCTACAGCGAGAGCCTCGCGGATTATTCGCAGAAGCTCGGCTCCTCGAAGGACCGCGAAGGCTTGCGCGCCATCGTCGAAGGGCTGGTGCACGCCGCCAAGGAGATGGAGCATTCCAACCAACAGTTGGAAGCGCGGCTCTCAGCCAGCAAGCAGGAGATCACCGAGCTCCAGACCAATCTCGAGACCGTCCGCAACGAGAGCCTGATCGATCCCCTCACCCAGCTCTATAACCGCAAGCATTTCGACGACGCGCTGGCGCAGGCGATCGAGGAGGCGCAGATCAAGGATGAGCCGCTCTCCCTGATGCTGACGGACATCGATAACTTCAAGGCGTTCAATGACAACTTCGGCCACCTGACCGGCGACCAGGTGCTGCGCCTTGTCGCGCTATCGGTGAAACAGAACGTCAAGGGACAGGATATCGCGGTGCGTTACGGCGGCGAGGAATTCGCGGTGGTGCTGCCAAACACCGTGCTGCGTTCCGCGCTTACAGTCGGCGATCACATTCGCCGCGCGGTGATGACCAAGGAACTGATGAAGCGCTCGACCGGCGAGCATCTCGGCCGCGTCACCGTCTCGATCGGGGTCGCCACGCTGCACAAGGGCGACACCGCGGCATCGTTGATCGAACGCACCGACGCCTGTCTCTATGCCGCCAAGCGGCACGGCCGCAACCGCGTGATGTGCGAAACCGACCCCGAGGTCAGCGCCTCGGGCGGTTCGGCGAAGGTGGCTTAAAGTTAGAGCTTAGCCGGCTCGATCTGCACGCTCTCGCCGCAGCCGCAGGCCGATGTCTGGTTCGGATTATTGAAGACGAACTGCGCGGAGAGCTTCTCGCGCTTGTAGTCCATTTCCGTTCCCAGCAGGAACAGCACCGCCTTCGGGTCGATCAGAATCTTGACGCCCTTGTCCTCGACGACCTCATCGGTCGGCGCGACGGCATTGGCGTATTCCATCGTGTATTCCATGCCGGCGCAGCCGCCATTCTTGACGCCAACGCGAACGCCGGCGACTGGCATGCTGGCGGCCGCCATCACTTCCTTGATGCGCGAAGCGGCGGCATCTGTAAGACGCATCACCTGGGGTCGTGGCCGGGGCTGCATGTTCATGGGTAGCGGTTCCGAATCTCTATATAGGGTCGCGCCAGCCGGTTAAGAAGTCACCACATGTTGAGGACGAGGCGCGCCTCGTCAGACATGCGGCTCGGATCCCACGGCGGATCCCACACCACATCGACCTTCACCGGGCCGACGCCATTCACGCTGGCCACGGCGTTTTCGACCATGATCGGCAGTTCCTGGGCGGACGGGCAGTTCGGCGACGTCAGGCTCATGTCGATCTTGATGCCGCGATCGTCGCCGATATCGATTTTGTAGATCAGGCCAAGCTCGTAGATGTCGGCCGGAATTTCGGGGTCGTAGACGGTCTTGAGCGCCGACACGATGTCGTCGGTCAGCCGCGTGAGTTCGCCTTCCGGCAACGCGGACGATGTTGCCACCGCGGCGTTCACCGCGGGCTTCTCATCAGCCGGTTTCTCAGTGGTCGGGGCGTCTTCAGTCATGTCCGTTCACGCAAAAAACTGTCGGGCCTTTTCCAGCGCCGCGGCCAAACTATCGACTTCCGCCTTTGAATTATAGAGGGCGAAAGACGCACGGCAGCTCGCAGTTAATCCATATCGGGCGAGCAGCGGCATTACGCAATGGGTGCCGGCGCGCACCGCGACGCCTTCGCGGTCGATCACGGTGGCAATGTCATGCGGATGCGCACCCTTCATCTCGAATGAGACGATGGGACCCTTGTTCTTCGCATGACCAAGGATGCGTAATGAATTGATCCCGCCGAGTCGCTCATGCGCGTATTTCACCAGCGCGTGCTCGTGAGCGCGGATTTTTTCCTTACCGATCGACTGCACGTAATCGACCGCCGCGCCGAGCCCGATCGCCTGCACGATGGCCGGAGTGCCAGCCTCGAACCTATGCGGCGGGTCACCATAGGTGACGCGGTCCTCGAACACTTCGCGGATCATCTCTCCGCCGCCGTTGAACGGCGGCATCGCTTCGAGATGCTTGTGCTTGCCGTAAAGAATGCCAATGCCGGTCGGGCCATAGAGCTTGTGGCCGGTGAAGACGAAGAAATCGCAATCGAGAGCGCGCACGTCGATATCGAGATGGACGCTGCTCTGCGCGCCGTCGACCAGCACCGGAATGTTGCGGTCGTGCGCCAGCTTGATGACCTGCTTCACTGGCACCTCGGTGCCGAGCATGTTCGACATCTGCGTGATGGCGACCACTTTGGTGCGCGGGCCGAGCAGTTTCTCGAACTCGTCGATCAGGAAGTTGCCCTCCTCGTCGATCGGCGCCCACTTGATCACCGCGCCGTAACGCTCGCGCAGGAAATGCCACGGCACGATGTTGGAGTGGTGCTCCATGATCGAGATGACGATCTCGTCGCCGGGCTTGATGCGCTCCTTGCCGAACGTATAGGCGACCAGATTGATCGCCTCGGTGGCGTTGCGGGTGAATATAATTTCTTCCGCTTTCTCGGCGTTGAGGAAACCGCGGACCTTTTCGCGCGCGCCCTCGTAGGCCTCGGTCGCGGCATTGGCGAGATAATGCAGGCCGCGATGGACGTTGGCGTATTCGGTCTCATAGGCCTGCGTCAGGCGGTCGAGCACGGCCTGCGGCTTCTGCGCCGAGGCGGCGTTGTCGAGATAGACAAGCGGCTTGCCGTAGACCTGCATCTTCAGCGCCGGAAAATCCGCGCGGATACGGTCGATATCGTAGGAGCCGTTTTTCACTGCCGGGTGCATGATCAGCCCCGCGCCTGCAGCCATTTGACGGTAGCCACCATCAACGGTTCGCGCAGGCTCTCCTGCGCGACGGTGTCGATCACCTCGCCGATGAAGGCCTGGATCAGCAGCGCTTCGGCTTCCTTTTCGGGAATGCCGCGCGCACGCAGATAGAACAGCAGGTCCTCGTCGAGCGCGCCCGCGGTGGCGCCGTGGCCGCACTGGACGTCGTCGGCGAAGATTTCCAGTTCGGGCTTGTTGTCGGCTTCGGCATCGTCCGAGAGCAGCAGCGCGTTGCTCAGCATCTTGGCGTCGGTCTTCTGCGCGCCCGGCTCGACGATGATCTTGCCCTGAAACACGGCACGCGCCTCGCCGTCGAGCACCGAACGGAATCGCTCGCGGCTCATACAGCCATGCGAGGCATGATTGACGACAAGGGTATTATCGACATGCTCGCGGCCCTTCAGCAGGGAGACACCACCGATCGCGGCTTCGGTGTTGTCGCCGGAAAAACGGATGAACGACTGGTTTCGCACCAGCGGGCTGCCGGTGGTGAAGGCGAAGGTGTTGAACTTGGCCTTGGCGCCGACCTCGGCCAGCAGGCTCGAGAGATGCAGGCTCTGCGCGTGGGTGATCTTGAGGTGATCGAAGGTCGCCTCGTCGGCGACGATCAGTTCCAGCGCGCTGTTGGTCTGCGTCTCGGCGCTTTGGTGCGCTTCGATCAGGAACAGGCTGGCGCCTTTCTCCACCACGATCAGCGAACGGGTGAACACGGACGCGGCTTGCGTACCCGCGAACACCAGCAGGATCGGCTTGTTTGGCGTGACGCCGGTGGCAACGCGGATCACGACACCGTCGCCCATCAGCGCGGTGTTGAGCGCCAGCGCAGGATCCTTCGCCGGATTGACCTTGCCGACATGCTTCGCGACCAGCGCATCGTTCCCGGCCAGCGCATCAGCCATCGATCTGATCGTGACGCCGGACTCAGCCGTGAGATCGGATAGTTCAGGCACGAACGCGCCATCGACGAACGTGAGACGGCGGCAATCGATCCCCTTGAGTTCCTGACCGACGGCCTTCGCCTTGTCTTTGGCCTTGGCGTCGGGCGGAGACGCCAGCGGCTTGGCCTCGCGCCACAGCGCGCGCAGATCGGTGTACTTCCATTCCTCGACGCGGCGGTGCGGCAGACCTTGCTTGTCGAATTGCGCGAAGGCATCCGCGCGCAGCGCCGCGACCGCGCCCTGACCTGGCAGCCTGGCTTTCGCGGCGGTAAAGATTTCGGTCAACGCCTGTTCCGCCGGCGTCTTTAGCGATCGGACTTCCGCATTCATCGCGTCAGGCCGCCTCTTCCTTGTATTGCGCGTAGCCTTTAGCTTCGAGCTCGAGCGCCAGTTCCTTGCCGCCCGAGCGCACCACGCGGCCTTTCGAGAGGACGTGAACGACATCCGGCACGATGTAATTGAGCAGCCGCTGATAGTGCGTGATGACGACGAAGGAGCGCTCCGGCGAGCGTAGCCTATTGACACCGTCCGACACGATCTTGAGCGCGTCGATGTCGAGGCCGGAGTCGGTCTCGTCGAGCACAGCCAATTTCGGTTGCAGCATCGCCATCTGCAAAATCTCGTTGCGTTTCTTCTCACCGCCGGAGAAGCCGACATTGACGCCACGGCGCAGCATGTCCTGATTGATCTGGAGATGCGCGGCCGCATCGCGAACGGCTTTCATGAATTCCGGCGTGGTCAGCTCCACTTCGCCACGCGCCTTGCGCTGGGCATTCACCGCGGTGCGCAGGAACGTCATGGTGGCAACGCCCGGGATTTCGATCGGGTACTGGAATGCGAGGAACAGCCCTTTGGCGGCGCGCTCGTCCGGCGCCATGCCGAGGATATTCTCGCCATTGAACAGCACTTCACCTTCGGTAACGGTATAGTCCGGCTTGCCGGACAGGACGTGCGCCAGCGTCGACTTGCCGGAGCCGTTCGGCCCCATGATGGCGGCGACCTGGCCCTTCTCGACGGTCAGATTGAGACCGTTGAGGATTTTCTTGTCCTCGATCTCGACGTGCAGATTTTTGACTTCAAGCAACATTTCTTTTCCTTCAATCAAACACTTTGCGGCTGCAGCGCCTGCTTTTCGCGCCGCGCTACCCACGCCAGCATCTCGTCAACGACCCCCGCCACCGCCTCCACGGGAATGGCGTCCATCGCGCGGCTGCCGAAGCGACGCGCATCGACGATCCAAGATTGCTGGGTGACCGGCTTCCAAGCCCGCACCGGCATCGGGCCGGCGAGCGTCGCCACCGGAATATTGTGCGTCGCAAGCAGATGACAAATGCCGGCATCGATACCGAGGCAGCCAACAAACCGTGTCGCCGCCGCATGGAACAGCCAAGGCAGATAATTTTGATCGCCACCGGCAACATCCTTGTCGATCACAATCGCCTCTGGAATGGCCGACTGGAAAAACTTCCGCTGCTCACATTCATCCGGATACGGACCAAGCAAAAACACCGGCCGGATTCCCATATCGCGGATGCGCCGCGCGACGGCGATATGGCGCTCAAGCGGCCAATACTTCGGCGACGTCGGGCGGCCGGGCGCGATCCCGAAATACCGCTGGTCACGCGGAAGCAGTGCGTCGATCTGAGCTTGGGCACGCGGCAACACCGGCAGGCTTGCGTCGAATGGCAAGGTCCGCTGCGCGATGAGTTCGACCAGGCGATGATAGCGATGCGCATTGTCGGACGGGCGGGCTTCCAATCCCCAAGGCAAGCCGCGCCGAAGTGCAAGCCCGACGACATTAGCCACGTATCGCTTCGAGATTCCGAGTGTCGCGAGATAATTCACGACGGACTGAAGGTTGCTGTCGAAGTCGATGATGGCGTCGACTTTTCCCAAGGTACGGGCAACGGCCGTAAGATACGTCCTGCCGTTCTTGCGCTGCCGCTCAAACAGCTCGTCGATGAACAGCGGACGCAAATGCGAAAGTACCGACGAGAAGACACTGTGCCCGCGACAGACCGAAACGATCCGATGCGATGGGAACGCGCATCTGATCGCGCGATAGGTCGGAATGCGGAGAATCGCGTCGCCGAACGCCTCGGTGCGCTGTGCAACGAGAAAAACGGGCCGGCTGTCGGCGACAGCACGGGTTTCCTGTCGCGGGATAATCGCGCTTTGGATGGCGCCGACCTCGCCATGCATCGCTCTTGGTTCCACAGACGACATCGGCCCGACTAACCAACACTGCCTTCGAGTGAGATCGAAATGAGCTTCTGAGCCTCGACGGCGAATTCCATCGGCAATTGCTGGAGCACGTCCTTGACGAAGCCGTTGACGACCAGCGCCGTCGCCTCTTCCGCCGACATGCCTCGCTGACGGCAATAGAACAGCATGTCCTCGGAGATTTTCGAGGTGGTGGCCTCGTGCTCGAACACCGCGGAAGAATTCTTCGCCTCGATGTAGGGCACGGTGTGCGCGCCGCATTTGCCACCGATCAGCAGCGAGTCGCAGTTGGTGAAGTTTCGCGCATTCGACGCCTTGCGATGCGCCGTCACAAGTCCACGATAGGTGTTCTGCGATTTGCCCGCCGCGATGCCCTTGGAGATGATACGGCTTGTCGTGTTCTTGCCGAGATGCAGCATCTTGGTGCCGCTGTCGACCTGCTGCATGCCGTTTGAAATGGCGATCGAATAGAACTCGCCGCGCGAGTCGTCGCCGCGCAGGATGCAGCTCGGATATTTCCAGGTGATCGCCGAGCCGGTTTCGACCTGGGTCCACGAAATTTTCGAGCGTGGACCACGGCAGTCGCCGCGCTTGGTGACGAAGTTGAAGATGCCGCCCTTGCCTTCGGCATCGCCCGGATACCAATTCTGTACCGTCGAGTATTTGATTTCGGCGTCATCGAGCGCGACGAGCTCGACCACGGCGGCGTGCAACTGGTTCTCGTCGCGCATCGGCGCGGTGCAGCCTTCGAGATATGAGACGTAAGCGCCTTGGTCGGCGATGATGAGCGTGCGCTCAAACTGGCCGGTGTTCTGCTCGTTGATACGGAAATAGGTCGACAGTTCCATCGGGCAGCGCACGCCCGGCGGCACGTAAACGAACGAGCCGTCGGAGAACACCGCCGAGTTGAGCGTCGCGAAGAAGTTGTCGGTGACCGGCACGACGGAGCCGAGATATTTCTTCACCAGCTCGGGATGCTCGCGGATCGCTTCCGAGATCGGCATGAAGATCACGCCGGCCTTCTTGAGCTCCTCCTTGAACGTGGTGGCGACCGAAACGCTATCGAACACGGCGTCGACCGCGACGCGCCCGCGCGCCTCGCCGCCGGTCATCTCGTCATCGTCGAGCGCCGAGGGCTCGCCCTGCTTGCGCACACCGGCGAGGATCTCCTGCTCCTTGAGCGGGATACCGAGCTTCTCGTAGGTCTTGAGAATTTCCGGATCGACGTCGGCCAGCGACTTCGGCGCAACGAAGGCCTTCGGGGCCGCGTAATAGTAGGCGTCCTGGTAGTCGATCTTCGGGTAGTCGACGCGTGCCCAGGTCGGCTCGCGCATGGTCAGCCAGCGCTTGAAGGCCTCCAGCCGCCACGCCAGCATCCATTCCGGCTCGTTCTTCTTGGCCGAGATGAAACGAACCGTGTCTTCCGAGAGCCCCTTGGGGGCCTTCTCGGTTTCGATCTTGGTTTCGAAGCCGTATTTGTATTGATCGACGTCGATCTGGCGGACCTGATCGACGGTCTCCTGAACAGCCGGCACTCTTCCCTCCGCTCACGGTTTCAAGGACCGCGGGTTGGATTGGTCGGGTTATGGTCGGTTTCGTTTTGCTCTGAGCCGAGAACCCGTGAAAAACAGCCGCTTAGGCGGCAATCCCTCGGCCTTTAGATAGTCCGGGCGCGATCTTTCGCCAAGCACTTAGAAGCATTCCAACATCATTATCCGTAGTTGTTGGACCTATGCTGAGCCTTATGGCCCCTTTGGCAAGTTCCGGGGGTACGCCCATGGCGGCCAGAACGTGAGACGGCTGGACCTTGCCGGACGAACAGGCCGAACCGGACGATACCGCTACGCCGTTGAGATCGAAGGCGATTATGGCGGTCTCCGCCTTGGCGCCGGGCAACGCGAACAGCGACGTATTGGGGAGACGGGTGACCTGTGCGCCGAACACGACGATATCCGGGGTGATCTTGCGCAATTCGGTTTCGATTTCGTCCCGCATTTTGGCAAGCCTGCTGCCATCGTTCTGCAGAGCCGCGGCGGCCGCGCCGAATCCGGCGATCGCGGCGACGTTTTCGGTGCCGGCGCGGATGTTGCGCTCCTGCCCGCCGCCACGGATGAGCGGCATGGCGATGTGAATGTCACCAAATACGGCACTTTGGCGGATGAGCGCGCCGACGCCCTGCGGCCCGCCGATCTTGTGCGCGGAGATCGTCATCAAGTCGGCTCCGAGCGTTTCGATATCGCAAGCGATGCGGCCCGGCCCCTGCACGGCATCGACATGCAGCACGCCGTTGGCGGCATGAACGACTTCCGCAATCTCGGCGATCGGCTGGATCACGCCGGTTTCGTTGTTGGCGAGCATCACCGACACCAGCGGGCGCTCCGCACCCGAAAGCAGTTGCGGCAGCGGCGCAAGCTGCACGCGGCCGTTCTCGTCGACCGGCAATTCGACGAACTCAGCGAAGCGGCCGCCGCTGCGCACCGACGGATGCTCGATGGCGGAGACGAACAACTTGTCGCGCGGCGTACGTTCACTGCGGGTTTCGAGCGCGGGCGTCAGCGCCAGCGCATTCGCCTCGGTGCCGCCGGATGTGAAGGTGACGTTCTTCGGTTCGGCGCCGACCAGGGCCGCAACCTGCGCCCGCGCCTTCTCGATCAACGAACGCGCCGCGCGACCCTCTGCATGCACCGAAGATGCGTTTCCGGTCGCGCCCAGCGTCGCAACCATGGCCGCGCGCGCCACGTCGGCGAGCGGCGCGGTCGCGTTCCAGTCGAAATAGGCACGCGAAGTCATCGGATGGCCTCACGCTCCTCTTTGCGACTCCCGAGCACGCGAGGAACGCTTGCAGACTCTTGCGTTCGCCGCCGCAACGGCTCGCCGCCCAACAATTCCGGCGGCGCCTTGGAGAGCGTATAGGCGACGCAATCCTGAATGTGACTCGTCAGCACCTTCCTGGCGCTCACTGCATCGCGCTTGAGCGCGCAATCGAGAAGCTGCCGATGCTCCCGCGAGGCCGCCTCGCCGCGGAAGATCACCGCGATCATCAGATAGCGGATGTATTTGTCGAAGATCGCAGCATGCGCATCGAGCAGAACCTTCGAGCCGCAGGCCGACAGCAGCGCCTGGTGGAATTCGGAATCGTAACGCTTGAGCAATTCATCGTCGCGCAGCCCGCCATTGGCGATGCGGTTCTCGACCGAAGCCAACTTGTGATGCGCGGCGACGACGCGGCCTTCCCATTCCATGTCGCCGGCGGCAAACGAGCGCTCGAGCGCATGGGACTCGAGCAGGAGGCGCAGACTTGCGGTTTCCCTGAAATGCTCGGCTGACACCGGCGCGACTTCAAAACCACGCGCGCTCTCCGCAACGATCAGCCCTTCGGAGGTCAGACGATTCAGCAATTCGCGCAGCGTGCTGATGCTGACGCCATAGGCCTCCTTGATGACCTCAAGCTTGAGCCGCTGCGACGGCGCAAGACGGCCGGAAATGATGTCGGCTCGAAGCCGCCGGTACACCCGCTCTCCCGCGGTCTCAATAATCGCCAACCGGCCGGCCATTTTTGACCTCCCTCATATCTTTTGCCGATCATCATACGATACGGTTTTTGTCTATTGAAGCTGCATTTTTGCCACCGGATAACGCGGCAAGACCAAAACCCACCCGGGAGGAATGAAATGCAATTGACACGACGTTCGATGCTGGCGGGTACCGCCTCACTGGCCGCGCTCGGGGCTTCGGCACCCGCCGCACTGGCGCAGAACAAGATCAAGCTGCGCTTTAGCTGCGCCTTCACCGAAACCGACCTGCGGGCCACGGCCTACAAGGAATTCGCGACCGCGATCAAAGACGATTTCGATTTCGAGCCTTACTGGGGCAACACCCTGTTCAAGCAGGGCACCGAGCTGGTCGCGCTTCAGCGCGACAACCTCGACCTCTGCAACCTGGCGCCGGCGGATATCTCAAAGCAGATCCCGGCCTGGTCGCTGCTGACCTCGGCGTTCCTGTTCCGCGATGCCGATCACATGGTCAAGACCTTCAAGAGCGACATCGGCAAGGACTTCATCAAGATGGCCAAGGACCAGCTTGGCATCCAAATCCTGACCCCGGTTTATTTCGGTTCGCGCAGCGTCAACCTGAAGCCGGACAAGCCGATCAAGACGCCGGCCGACATGAGCGGCATCAAGCTGCGCATGCCGCCGGGCGAGTTCTGGCAGTTCCTCGGTGAATCGCTCGGCGCCAATCCGACGCCGGTCGCCTATGCCGAGCTTTACACCGCATTGCAGACCGGCACGGTCGACGGCCAGGACAATCCCGTCGTCGCCAGCAAGCTGATGAAGTTCGACGAAGTCACGACGCAGTTCGTGCTCACCAAGCACGTCATCGCCTACGACGTGATGGCGATGCGCTCGAAGATCTGGGATAGCCTGAAGCCAACGCAGCAGGCCAAGTTCCAGGCCGAAGCCGACAAGATGTCGGCGGCGAACATCAAGCGGTTCGACGCGCAGGAAGCCGAGACGCTCGAGTACTTCAAGAAGGAAGGCAAGAAGGTCTATCAGCCGGACGTCGCGGCGTTCCGCACCTTCGCGCAGAAGAAGTACGTCGACAAATACGGCAAGGATTGGCCGAAGGGCGCGCTCGAGAAGATCAACGCGATCAAGTAATCGCGTGATGGGAGCGACGCCTCAAAGGCGCCGCCCTCCCTTAACTGGCGGCCGGCTGTGCAAACTCACGGCCGGTCGCATTTCCAGTCTGCGATGAGACGAGAAATGAACCGTATCCGGGACATCGGACTCTGGCTGCGCCGCCGCGCGCAGAACATCGCGGTGGCGTGGCTGACGCTGATGTTCGCCACATTCATCATCCAGATTTTCTCGCGCTACGTCCTTAATCACCCGGTCGGCTGGTCGGAAGAAGTCGTCATCACCGCATGGCTCTGGACCGTGCTGTGGGGCGCAGCCTTCATCATCGGCGAGTCCGAGGAAATCCGCTTCGACATCATCTATTCGAACATTTCGGAGCGCGTCCGGCGCGTCTTTACGGTGATTACCGGCGTCGTGCTCCTGTTCTTCTATGTCGTCTCGCTGCCGGCGAGCTATCGCTATGTCAGCTTCATGAAGGTCGAGCGATCGGCCTATCTGCAAATCCCGATCAACTGGCTCTATTCGGTCTTCATCATTTTCCTGGTGGCTTGCATCTGCCGTTACACCTGGCTGGTGTACCGCGCGTTCCATGGCGCGCCCGCGCCGATGACCGACCCTGCGAAGACGGGCGACTGAGCCATGCACGTCACCCCGTTCGGCCTCGCCATCATGATGATCGTGTTCCTCGGCAGCCTCGGCCTGCCGATCGGACACTCGATGATCGTGTCCTCGATCTTCTATCTATTGCTGTCCGGGCTCGACCTCGGCACAGCCGCCGAGCAGATCCTCGACGGCCTGTTCAACAGCTACGTGCTACTGGCGATCCCGCTGTTCATCCTCGCCGCCGACCTGATGAACGTCGGCACCCTGACAGACAAGCTGCTGCGGTTCTGCCTGATGCTGGTCGGCCGCTTCCGCGGCGGGCTCGGTCACGTCAACGTGGTCGCCAACATGATCTTCGCCGGCATGTCAGGCTCGGCGATCGCCGACGCGGTCGGTATCGGCCGTATCATCATCGGCATGATGACGAAGGACGGCCGCTACCCGGTCGCCTATGCCGGCGCCATCACTGCTTCGGCCGCGATCATCGGGCCGATCATTCCACCGTCAATCCCGATGGTGGTCTACGCGCTGATCTCCGACACCTCGATCGGCTATCTGTTCCTCGGCGGCTTCGTGCCGGGCATCATGCTCGGCATCGGCTTCATGGCGATGAACTCGTACCTGGCGCGCAAACGCAACTATCCTGTCGAGCCACCGATCCCGTTGCGCGAGATACCGCGCATCACCGTCGAAGCGTTCCCCGCATTGATGCTTCCGGTGATCCTGCTGTTCGGCATCTACGGCGGCGTGATGACACCGACCGAGGGCGCGGCCGCGGCGGCGTTCTACGCCCTGCTCGCCTCGACTTTCATCTATCGCGCGGTGTCGTGGCGTCAGCTTTACGACGCGATCCTCACCAGCGGAAAAGCCACGACGTCGATCGGCATGCTGATCGCGGGTGCGATGGCGTTCAATTACGTCGTGACGATCGAGAACATTCCGAACTCGCTCGCACATTTCGTCTCGGGCTTTTCGCTTTCCGCCGCCGGCTTCCTGCTGCTGGTCAACGCGATCCTGCTGGTGCTGGGCTGCCTGCTGGAAGGCACCACGATCCTGCTGGTGATCGTCCCGATCTTCATCCCGACCGCGAAGGCGCTCGGCATCGATCTCGTCCACTTCGGCGTCGTTGTAGTCGTCAACATCATGATCGGTCTGCTGACGCCGCCTTACGGCCTGCTGCTGTTCGTGCTCGCCAACATGACCAAGCAGCCGCTGACCGCGATCGTGCGCGAGGCGGCACCGTTCATCGTGATGTCGATCATCGTGCTCGCCATCATCACGTTCATCCCCGACTCGATCCTCTGGCTGCCGCGTATCTGGGGCTACAAAGGCTGAAGCGACATGACGAAACCGATCTACATTCTCAACGGTCCCAACCTAAACCGCCTCGGCACCCGCGAGCCGCACATCTACGGAACGACGACGCTGGCGGACGTCGAAGCGTCATGCCGCGCGCAGGCGCAGAACCAGCCGATCGAATTCCGCCAGACCAACAGCGAGACGCAGTTGATCGACTGGGTGCATGAGGCGATCGATGAAGGCGCCGGCATCATCATCAATCCGGCGGCCTATACGTTCACGTCGCTGGCGTTGTTCGACGCGCTCAAGATGTTCCCCGGCCCGATCATCGAGCTGCACATCTCGAACATCCACAAGCGCGAGAGCCACTACCACAACTCCTATGTGTCGAAGGTGGCGACCGCGGTGATTGCCGGGCTTGGCGCCAAAGGCTATGCGGTGGCGATCAGCGCCATGCGGGATATGCTGAGTTCGACCGCCGCAGCGGCGTGACAGCGCGGACGCCCTAAAAAGCTTGCTTTTGGCCCTGCGGGTCATGTTAAAAACCCGCGCTTTCCGAGCGCGGAGTCGCGCCGAACCGAAAAATTGCTTTAAGTTTAGAGACTTAAGCGCCCCTGCCGGTCGCGTGAAGCGCGGCCGTGCTGTCCCAAGACCACGCGGAGGCTCAAAACATGCCTGAAGTCATCTTCACCGGCCCCGCGGGGCGCATCGAGGGCCGCTACCACCCGGCGCAGCAGAAGAACGCGCCGATCGCGATTATCCTGCATCCGCACCCGCAGTTCGGCGGGACGATGAACCACCAGATCATCTACCAGCTCTATTACGCGTTCGTGCATCGCGGCTTCTCGGCGCTGCGCTTCAACTTCCGCGGCGTCGGCCGTTCGCAGGGCTCGTTCGACCACGGCCAGGGCGAATTGTCGGATGCCGCTTCCGCGCTCGATTGGGCGCAAACCATTTCGCCGGAGGCGAAGAGCTGCTGGATCGCCGGCTTCTCGTTCGGCGCCTGGATCGGCATGCAGCTTCTGATGCGCCGCCCGGAGATCGAGGGCTTCATCTCGATCTGTCCGCCGGCAAACCTCTACGACTTCTCCTTCCTCGCCCCCTGCCCGTCCTCGGGCCTGATCATCCACGGCGACAAGGACGCGGTGGTGCCGGCCAAGGACGTCAACACGCTGGTCGAGAAGCTGAAGACGCAGAAGGGTATCGTCATCGAGCAGAAGGTGGTGACCGGCGCCAACCACTTCTTCGACGGCAAGGTCGAGCCGCTGCTGACCTCGATCGGCCAGTATCTCGACAAGCGCCTCAACGTGACGCGCAAGCCGACCGCGGCGGCATGAGCCGCTGCAGGCGATGTGCGGCCGCTACGATTTTCTGCTAGTCTGAACGCGTTAAAGTCTGAGCCCGAGATCGAGACCGACATGAGCATTGCCGAATTGGTCT
>DASZXA010000042.1:0-8285 GCA_035546455.1 Pseudolabrys sp. | reverse complement strand
GACGGTCGCCGCGCCCACCAACTGCCGGATCGAGCTGGTCGGCGGCAACGGCGACACGACGGTGCTGAAGCCGAAGATCCCGCTCAAGGCCGGCGAGATCATCGACTGCTCGGTGATGAACGTGAAGGCGCTGGACGCCTTCTACGCCTCGGCGATCGAGGCGGCGAAGAAGGACGACATCCTGTTCTCGCTGCATCTCAAGACGACCATGATGAAGATCTCCGATCCCATCCTGTTCGGCCATTGCGTGCGGGTGTTCTTCTCCGACGTGTTCAAGAAATACGCGGCCACCTTCACGAAGCTCGGCGTCGACCCCGACACCGGGGTGGGCGAGATGATGACCAAGATCGAGACGCTGCCGGCCGCGGAGAAGGATGCGATCAAGGCCGACCTCCAGGCCGAGTACGCCAAGCGCCCGCGGCTCGCGATGGTCAATTCCGACAAGGGCATCACCAATCTGCACGTGCCGAGCGACGTCATCATCGACGCCTCGATGCCGGCGATGATCCGTGAGTCCGGCAAGATGTGGGGTCCCGACGGCAAGCTGCACGACGTGATCGCCGCGATCCCTGACCGCTGCTACTCGACGCTGTTTCAGGCCGTCATCGACGACTGCAAGGCCAACGGCGCGTTCGATCCGAAGACGATGGGCACTGTGCCGAACGTCGGCTTGATGGCGCAGGCGGCCGAGGAATACGGCTCGCATGACAAGACCTTCCGCATCCCTGCGGACGGCGCGGTCAATGTGGTGGCAGGGGACGGCAAAGTCCTGATGACCCAGAAGGTCGAATCCGGCGACATCTTCCGCATGTGCCAGGTCAAGGACGCGCCGATCCGGGATTGGGTCAAGCTCGCGGTGCGCCGCGCGCGCCTCAGCAACACGCCTGCCGTGTTCTGGCTCGACAAGAACCGCGCCCACGATGCGCAGCTCATCACCAAGGTCGAAAAGTACCTGAAGAATGAGGACACCAAGGGGCTCGACATCCGCATCATGACGCCGGTCGAGGCGACCAAGTTCTCGCTCGAGCGCATCCGCAAGGGCCAGGACACCATCTCCGTCACCGGCAACGTGCTGCGCGATTACCTGACCGACCTCTTCCCGATCATGGAGCTCGGCACTTCGGCCAAGATGCTGTCGATCGTTCCGCTGCTGCAGGGCGGCGGACTGTTCGAGACGGGTGCCGGCGGCTCGGCGCCCAAGCATGTCGAGCAGTTCAAGGACGAAGGCTATCTGCGCTGGGATTCGCTCGGCGAATTCCTCGCGCTAGGCGCCTCGCTGGAGCATCTGGCGCAGGTCAGCGGCAACGAGGACGTGAAGGTTCTGGCCGAAACGCTCGACGAGGCCAACGGCGAGATCCTCGAGCACAACCGCTCGCCGGCGCGCAAAGTGGGCGAGCTGGACAACCGCGGCACCCATTTCTACCTCGCGCTCTATTGGGCCAAGGCGCTGGCACGGCGCGACAACAGCTCCGCCCTCGCCGCGCGCTTCAAGCCGCTGGCGGACACACTGGCGGCCAACGAGGCCAAGATCAACGCCGAGCTGCTCGCCGCGCAGGGCAAGCCGGTCGATACCGGCGGCTATTATCTGCCCGACGCGAAAAAGACCTCCGCCGCGATGCGCCCGAGCAAGACACTCAACGACGCGCTCGAAGCGCTCTGAATTGCCTTTGCGTGAGAGACGCCCTAGCCTCTCCGCATAACGTCAACATTCACCGGGAATCGCGCTCGTGTTGAAACGTTACGTTGCGACGGTGACCGCAGTCGCTGCGCTGCTTGGGCTTGTCAGTCTCGCGCACGCTCAAAACGACTACGTGCCCGAGTACCTGCGCGGCGGCGCGTCGAAAAAGGGTGTCTACAACATCTTTGGCCTGGACGGCACGGGCCTCGGCCGCACCACCGTCAGCTATCAAACCAAATATCCAGCCGGCACCATCGTCATCGACACGGCGGCGCGGCAGCTTTACCTCGTCGAAGGAAACGGCTCGGCGCTGCGCTGGGGAATCGGCGTGGGCCGCACCGGCTTTCAGTGGAAAGGCACGCACAAGATCACCGCGAAGCGGGAAAATCCGGATTGGACGCCGCCGCCGGAGATGATCGCGCGGCAACCGGATGTGCCGCGGCACATGAAGGGCGGCGATCCGGAAAATCCGCTCGGCACGCATGCGATGTATCTCGGCAGCACGCTCTATCGCATCCACGGCTCGCCCGACGCCGACTCCGTCGGCGAGGCGGAATCCTCCGGCTGTTTCCGGATGAGGAATACGGATGTGGCCGATCTCTACCAGCGGGTGCGGGTCGGCACGACCGTGGTCGTGAAGTAAGAGACTGCCCAATCTGGATTAAGCGCGATTGCGGCCAATTTCCAATTGACGCAGGAAAGCCGTTGAGAGCAATAACAGCTCTCTGAACACGCGCGCTTGCAAAGAGACGGTTTCCTCAATGACGAAGATTAAGGTCGCAAATCCCGTCGTCGAAATGGACGGCGACGAGATGACCCGCATCATCTGGCAGTTCATCAAGGACAAGCTGATCCATCCTTATCTGGATATCGATCTGCTTTATTACGATCTCAGCATCCAGAAGCGCGACGAAACCGGCGACCAGATCACTGTCGACGCCGCCAACAAGACCAAGGAAGTCGGCGTCGCGGTGAAATGCGCCACCATCACGCCCGACGAAGGCCGCGTGAAGGAGTTCAACCTCAAGGAAATGTGGCGCTCGCCGAACGGCACTATCCGCAACATCCTCGGCGGCACCATCTTCCGCGAACCGATCATCTGCAAGAACGTGCCGCGCCTCGTGCCGGGCTGGACCAAGCCGATCATCATCGGCCGCCACGCCTACGGCGATCAGTATCGCGCCACCGACTTCAAGTTTCCGACCAAGGGCAAAATCTCGATCAAGTTCGAGGGTGACGACGGCAAGGTCATCGAGAAGGAAGTGTTCAAGGCGCCGGAGTCCGGCGTCACCATGGCGATGTACAATCTCGATTCATCGATCCGCGACTTCGCCCGCGCCTCGATGAACTACGGCTTGAACCGCGGTTACAACGTCTACCTCTCGACCAAGAACACCATCCTCAAGCAGTATGACGGCCGCTTCCTGGAGCTGTTCCAGGAGGTGTTCGACAAGGAGTTCAAGGACAAGTTTGCCGCCAGGAAGATCACTTACGAGCACCGCCTGATCGACGACATGGTCGCTTCTTCGCTGAAGTGGTCGGGCGGCTATGTCTGGGCCTGCAAGAATTACGATGGCGACGTGCAATCAGACACCGTGGCGCAGGGCTTCGGCTCGCTCGGCCTGATGACCTCGGTGCTGATGACGCCGGATGGCAAGGTGGTCGAGGCGGAGGCCGCACACGGCACCGTGACGCGCCACTACCGCCAGCATCAGAAGGGCGAGCAGACCTCGACCAATTCGGTCGCCTCGATCTTCGCCTGGACCCGCGGCCTTGCGCATCGCGCCAAGCTCGACGGCAATGCCGCACTGGCGAAATTCGCCTCGACGCTTGAGAAAGTTTGCGTCGACACCGTCGAATCCGGCTTCATGACCAAGGACCTCGCGCTGCTGGTCGGGCCGGACCAGAAATGGCTCTCGACCACCGGCTTCCTCGACAAGGTCGACGACAACTTAAAAAATGCGATGAGCGCGTGATCCCGAAAAGTGGGAACCGGTTTTCGGATCGGATCACCCGCAAATAAATACTTAAGTCAGCGTCTTCTCCATCACGTCGAACGGCGTGCGGCCGCCTTCCTGCCCCTCGCCGGTCACGACGAACCCGAATCGCGCGAAATAAATACGATTGCCTGGCAGCGTCTTGCGCACCCGCAGCAGCAGCTTCGGCAGCCCCATCCTGCGGGCCTCGTCTTCGCATCTGCGCAGGATCGCGCGGCCGATGCCGTCGCCCCAGCGGTCCGGCCGCGTCGCCATCCGCGTCAGATAGAGGCTCCCGTCCTTCACCGCGCAGAACACGCTGCCGATGAATTCGTCGTCCTCCATCGCCACCAGCACAAAGCCGTCGCGCTGGCGCTGCGCGAGATCGGTCGCGGTTTCCTTGAGCACGCCGGAGGGCGGCGTGAAATCGGAGAACGCCGCATGGATCATCGCCATGATCTCGTCGAGACGCTCCGGCGACGTCCAGCGCTGAATGACGACGGATTTCACGACTGCAGCTTCGCCGACAGGATTTTCAGCCCGAGCAGGACGAACGCCGCGGCGAACACTGCCTCGAACCAGCGCCGCGCCCGTACATAAGCGCGCGCCATCGGCGCGCTGGAGAACAGCAGCGCGTAGCCGTGAAAGATCAGCGCGCTCTGGAGGCCGACTGCAATGACCACTGTCGCGATCTCTTGAAACGTCGCAGTGATCGGCACGCCGAGCGAATAGACCGAGCCGAAAAACAGGATCGCCTTCGGATTGGTCAGGTGGATAGCCATGCCTTTGACATAGGCGCGTCTTGCCGACGACACGGCGACGCCGGTCAGCAGCGTCTGCTTCGGTGTCAGCGCCGATTTCGCCGACTTCAGGCCGAGAAACAGCAGATAGCCGGCGCCGACATAGCGTAGCACTTCGACAATCCAGGCATTGGCCAGCATCAGCGCCGCGAGACCCGACGCCGCCGTGATCGACCACATCAGGGAGATCGTCGTGACGCCCGAAGCGAGCGCGAGACCCATCCGCCGCCCCGCGTTCATGGACGTCCCGGCGATGGCAATGTTGGCCGGCCCCGGCGTGCCGGACGTCATCAGGCCGGCACCGAGGATCAGCCACAAGTTGACGTGCTCGAGCATGACTAGCCGCCAAAGTTCAGCAACAAAAGTTAGCCGGCGAGCGCCGCCTCGACGGCCTTGAGCGCCGCGTCGGCCTTCGCGCCGTCCGGTCCGCCTGCCTGCGCCATGTCGGGCCGCCCGCCGCCACCCTTGCCGCCGAGTGCCTCAGCGCCCTTGCGCACCAGGTCGACCGCGGAGAAACGCTTGGTGAGGTCGTCGGTGACGCCGACCACGATGCCGGCCTTGCCGTCATCCGTCGTGCCGACGATAGCGACAACGCCGGAGCCGACCCGCTTCTTGCCTTCATCCGCAAGGCTGCGGAGATCCTTGAGATCGATCCCCGACACCGCGCGGCTGAAGAAGTTGATGCCCGCGACCTGGCGGCCGGTTTCCTCCGCCGCAGCGCCTGTCGAGGCGCCGCCACCCATCGCCAGCTTGCGCTTGGCGTCGGACAGTTCGCGCTCCAGCTTCTTACGCTCGTCCATCAGGACCGTGATGCGGCCAGCCATCTCTTCAACCGGCACTTTAAGTTCTGCAGAGGCCGCTTTAGCCGCCTGAAGCTGTTTCACAGCACCCTTGCGCGCCGCCTTGCCGGTCAAGGCTTCGAGCCGCCGCACGCCCGCCGCGACGCCGCTGTCCGTCAGCGAGGTAATGAGGCCGATATCGCCGGTGCGCTTCACATGCGTGCCGCCGCACAGTTCGACCGACCAGCCCAAGGTGTTGCCGGTGCCGTCGCCCATCGCGACCACGCGGACCTCGTCGCCATATTTCTCGCCGAACAGCGCACGGGCGCCGGAGGCGCGGGCATCGTCGAGCGCCATCAGCCGGGTCGTGACTGGCGAATTTTGCAGCACGATCTCGTTGGCGATGTCCTCGACCCGTTCCAGTTCTTCCGCCGTCACCGGCTTGGGATGCGAGAAGTCGAACCGCAGCCGGTCCGGCGACACCATCGAGCCCTTCTGCGCGACGTGATCGCCGAGCACCAGCCGCAGCGCCTCGTGGAGAAGATGCGTCGCGGAATGGTTCTGCCGGATCGCCGAGCGCCGCTCGTGGTCCACATCGAGCTGAAGCGCATCGCCGGCCTTCACCGCGCCGCTCTCTACCGTCACGGCATGAGCAAACACGTCGCCGCCCTTCTTCTGCGTGTCGGTCACTGCCAGCTTGGCGTTATCGCCGCGCATCGTGCCGGTATCGCCGACCTGGCCGCCGCTCTCGCCGTAAAACGGCGTCTGGTTGAGCACGAGCTGGCCGCTCTCGCCCTTCTTGAGCTCGGCGACTTCCTTGCCGTCCTTGACGATCGCCTTGACGACGCCTTCGGCGGTTTCGGTCTCGTAACCCAGAAATTCGGTCGGACCTACTTTGTCGCGCAGCGGAAACCACACCGCCTCGGCCGCCGCATCGCCGGAGCCCTTCCAGGACTCCCGCGCCTTGGCGCGCTGGCGCTCCATCGCGTCCTCGAACGACGCCAGATCGACCGAAATGCCGCGGCCGCGCAGCGCATCCTGCGTCAGGTCGAGCGGGAAGCCATAGGTGTCGTAAAGCGTGAACGCCGTCTCGCCGTCGAACATCGCGCCTTTCGCGAGCCCGGCGCTTTTCTCATCGAGAATCGTGAGCCCGCGCTCCAGCGTACGGCGGAACCGGGTTTCTTCCAGCTTGAGCGTCTCGGTAATCAGCGCCTCGGCGCGGATCAGCTCGGGATAGGCCTGCCCCATCTCGCGCACCAGCACCGGCACCAGCTTCCACATCAGCGGCTCTTTCACGCCGAGCAGTTCGGCATGGCGCATCGCGCGGCGCATGATGCGGCGAAGCACATAGCCGCGCCCTTCGTTCGAGGGCAGCACGCCATCGGCGATCAGGAATGACGACGCGCGCAGATGGTCGGCGATCACGCGGTGCGAGGCCTTCTGTGGGCCTTCGGACTTCACCTTGGTCAGCTCGGCAATCGCCGCGATGATGTGGGCGAACAGGTCGATCGCATAATTGTCGTGGGTGCCTTGCAGCACCGCGGCGATGCGCTCGAGCCCCATGCCGGTGTCGATCGAGGGCCGCGGCAGCTCGTTGCGCTTGCCGCCTTCGAGCTGCTCGAACTGCATGAAGACCAGGTTCCAGATCTCGATGAAGCGGTCGCCGTCGGCATCGGCCGAGCCCGGCGGGCCGCCGGGAATCTTGTCGCCGTGGTCGTAGAAGATTTCCGAGCACGGTCCGCACGGGCCGGTGTCGCCCATCGCCCAGAAATTGTCGGAGCCGGCGATGCGCAGGATCTTGCTCTCGGGCAGGCCGGCGATCTTCTTCCACAGATTGAAGGCGTCGTCGTCGTCGACATAGACGGTCACGAGCAGCTTGTCCTTCGGCAGCGCGTAGTCCTTGGTCACCAGCTCCCAGGCGAGCGAAATCGCCCGCTCCTTGAAGTAGTCGCCGAAGGAGAAGTTGCCGAGCATCTCGAAGAAGGTGTGGTGGCGCGCGGTATAGCCGACATTGTCGAGGTCGTGGTGCTTGCCGCCGGCGCGCACGCATTTCTGCGCGGTGGTGGCGCGGCTGTAGGGGCGCCTTTCCAGGCCGGTGAAGACGTTCTTGAACTGCACCATGCCGGCATTGGTGAACATCAGCGTCGGGTCGTTGCGCGGCACCAGCGGCGACGACGCCACGACCTGGTGGTCGTTGCGGGCGAAGAAATCGAGGAAGCCTTTGCGGATGTCGTTGACGCCGCTCATGGAAAAGACGCTCTTCCGCCCCTGTTTACGGGGCTAAAGCCCCGTCCCGCTTGATGTTTTCTCATATGTAGCGGCGGGGGTGCGCGAAGTCCATGGCAGGGCTTTGCGCCGCGGGGCGGTTGTCGGTCGTCCTGCGTCTCGCCCATCCCAGCCGCACTAAGGAGAAGTCCGTAATTGCGCCGCCCCCGCCCGGGGCGAACATTCGCATCGTCTCAAGGGAGGAGGGTCCCATGGACGTACTCACAGTGCTCGCTCTCATTGCCGTGGTGATTATCGTTGGGGGCGCCGGCTACTTCGTGATGAAGCCTGAACAGAAATGAGCGAATGCGCGTAAGGAAGGCCGCTGTCTCCGGCGGCCTTCCTCTTCGCTCGGCATTGGCTATTTCCCGTCGCGACCGCGCAAAACGCCTTCGCCCCCGTCCTCGGTGGCGGCCGCGTTAGACAGCCGGGTGCCGACGGGGGCGATACGCGCGACGGGTCGGGATGACTGGTCGCCAGATTGGTGCGGCAGTTACTCAACTGGCGCGGCCGCTTCGCGCTTGAAACGCTACTTACGCAGTGAACGCAACTGACGCTACCTTTTACGCTACCCTGACGGTCCTCAATTCGTGCGGCCGGCCGGCTGCGGCCCGTGACAGGCGACGCGGGCCCGTTCGGTCCAGCTGCCGCCGAGGCGGTCGCGGGCATCCTGCTCGGTGGCGCCCGCCTCGAGGACGAGGTCGCGGCATTCGCCGGTGATGATGTCCTCGAGGAAGAAGCGCTGACGCTCATTCGTCATGCTCAGGCCTCCGCCGCCTCGTCGTCG
>DASZXA010000041.1:0-37575 GCA_035546455.1 Pseudolabrys sp. | reverse complement strand
CCGGTCCTGAACAAGATCGACCTGCCCTCTGCCGATCCCGAGCGTGTCGCCAAGGAGATCGAGGACGTGGTCGGCATCGACACGTCGGAGGCGATCAGGGTCTCGGCCAAGACCGGCATCGGCATCGACGAGCTGCGCGAGGCGATGGTCAAACGCCTGCCGCCGCCCAAGGGCGACCGCAACGCGCCGCTGAAGGCGCTGCTGGTCGACAGCTGGTACGACCCGTATCTCGGCGTCGTGACGCTCGTGCGCGTGCAGGACGGCGTGCTGAAGAAGGGCATGCGCATCCGCATGATGGCGGTCGGCGCGTCCTACGACCTCGACAAGGTCGGCATCTTCGCGCCCAAGGCGACCGACGTGGCCGAGCTCGGCCCGGGCGAGATCGGCTTCATCATCGCCGGCATCAAGACCATCGCCGACTGCAAGGTCGGTGACACGATCACCGACGACCGCAAGCCCGCGAGCGAGATGCTGGCCGGCTTCAAGCCCAGCGTGCCGGTGGTGTTCTGCGGCCTGTTCCCGGCCGACGCCGCCGAGTTCGAGACCCTGCGCGAGTCGCTCGGCAAGCTCCGGCTCAACGACGCCTCGTTCCACTTCGAGCCCGAGACCAGCGCGGCGCTGGGCTTCGGCTTCCGCTGCGGCTTCCTCGGCCTGCTGCACCTCGAGATCATCCAGGAGCGGCTGTCGCGCGAGTTCAACCTCGACCTGATCGCGACCGCGCCGAGCGTCATCTACAAGGTCAAGACCACCGACGGGCGCGAGCTGGAGATCCACAATCCGGTCGACATGCCGGAGCCGAACCACATCGCGGAGATGCAGGAGCCGTGGATCGAGGCGACCATCCTGACGCCCGACGAGTATCTCGGCGCCGTGCTCAAGCTCTGCCAGGACCGCCGCGGCGAGCAGAAAGAGCTGACCTATGTCGGCGCCCGCGCGATGGTGAAATACAATTTGCCGCTCAACGAAGTGGTATTCGACTTCTACGACCGGCTCAAATCCGTTTCACGCGGCTACGCGTCGTTCGACTATCACCTCACCGACTATCGCGTCGCCGATCTGGTGAAGCTGCAAATGCTGGTGAACGGCGATCCGGTCGACGCGCTGGCGATGCTAGTGCACAAGACGCGCGCCGAGACGCGCGGCCGCGCGATGGCCGAG
Organism: Pseudolabrys sp.; assembly: GCA_035546455.1. Classification (GTDB taxonomy): domain Bacteria; phylum Pseudomonadota; class Alphaproteobacteria; order Rhizobiales; family Xanthobacteraceae; genus Pseudolabrys. Next base: position 36,417 of record DASZXA010000041.1, on the reverse strand, counting down.
AAGCTGAAAGAACTGATCCCGCCGCACATGTTCCAGGTGCCGATCCAGGCCGCGATCGGCGGCAAGATCATCGCGCGCGAGACCGTGCGCGCCTTCCGCAAGGACGTGACCGCGAAGTGCTACGGCGGCGACGCCACGCGCAAGCGCAAGCTGCTGGAGAAGCAGAAGGAAGGCAAAAAGAAGATGCGGCAATACGGCAAGGTCGATATTCCGCAGGAAGCCTTCATCGCCGCGCTCAAGGTGGATGTTTAGTCCACTGACGTCATGCCCGCGAAGGCGGGCATCCAGTACGCCGGCATCAGTGATGATCGCCGGCGGCTGTGATTACTGGGTCCCCGCTTTCGCGGGGACGACACCGGAAATTCCTACGATGCCTGTGCGAGGGTGCCCTGCCCCGCTAAGATGCCGCACCTTCTCGCTGCCGACCCAAGGTGCCCCCATGACAGTGCGACTGACGATTGCCGCGGCGATGACCGCCATTCTCTCCCTTATCGGCCTCATGACCCTGCCCGCCTTCGCCGACGAGACCGTGACGGTCGGCGGCGCGCAGGCCGTGCTCATCAAGCCGCACGGCGCGGCGAAAGGCAGCCTCATCCTGATGGCGGGCGGCAACGGCCAGCTCAATATCGGGCCGGGCGGCGCGATCGGCAGCCTCAAGGGCAACCAGGTGGTGCGGACGCGGCACGCCTACGCCGAGCGCGGCTTCGCCGTGCTGGTGCCGGACGCCAACATAAATCTCGCGGCGGCAGTGAAATACATGGATGGCATCGCCAAGCCGGTGACGGTGGTCGGCACCAGCCGCGGCACGCAACGCGCAGCGGAAGGCATCGGCGCCGGCGCGCGGCCCGATGCGCTGGTGCTCACATCCGGTTTTCTCTCGCCGCAATCCGGCCAGGGCGTGAACCGCCATGTCATCAAGCTGGTCGGCGGTTCGCCAAACGTGCTGCCGCGCACGCTGGTGATTCATCACCGGCATGACGGCTGCCACTTCACCCAACCGTCCGGCGTGCAGCCGTTCCTCGACTGGGCGAAGGGCAAGGCGAGCGTGGTGTGGCTCGACGGCGGCGCCAACAATGGCGACCCGTGCCAGGCCGGCGGCCATCACGGCTTCGCAGGGCTCGACAATCAGGTGGTCGATGCCGTGGTGAAGTTCGCTGCGAAATAATCAGCGGCGCGGCGGGCGCGCGTCGGAATAGCGGTCGCGCGGCGGCAGGCCGGGCTGCGCGCCGCTCAACTCGCGCTCGATCTCCAACTGACGGCGCGCGTTGCGCTCATATTCACGCAGCAGCGCGCGGCGGTGCTCGACCGACAAGTTCGGATTGCCGCGCGGATCGTAACGGCGCTCGTCACGGTAATCGCGGCGCGGCGGCTCTCGGCGGGCTTCCCGATATTCGCGCGGCGGCGGGCCGCGCCGGTCGTAACGCGGCGGCTCGCGACGCGGATCGTCACGATAGGCCCGGCGATCGTCCCGCGGATCGCGGCGATCGGCACGATGCGGCGGCGGCCGGTCATCGTAATACCGCGGTGGCGGGCGGCGATCGCGCGGCGGCTCGCGGCGCGCTTCACGATAGTCGCGTGGTGGCGGCGGCCGGCGATCGAGTCGCGGATCGCCTCGGCGGTCGTCACGGTGCGCGTCGCGATGGGGCGGCGGCGGCGGTGGCGCGCGATGCGCCTCGCGCGGCGGCGGACGACGGTCGGCTTGCGACTTCGGTGGAGGCGGCGGAGCGCGGCGTGCGTCACGCGGGTCCGGACGCTGATCGTAACGCGGATCATAGCTCGGACCGTAACCTGGCGGCGGCGGGCCGTAGCCGCGCGGCGTGAACGGCACCTCGCTCATGTTCGGATTCATCGGCCCGCGCGGCGGCGGGCCGCTGCGCGGATCGAATTGCGGCTCGCTGAGATTGCGCGGCGGATCGCCATTGCCCGGCGCGGACGACGGCGGATTGCTCTGCGCCAACACCGGCGACGCGGCGCCCAGCACGATGCTCGCAACAATGATGCCCAGCCAGCGCATGCCGCCTCCTACCATTCGTCGCGATAGACCCGGCGTCCGCGATCGTCGCTCCAATAGGTGCGGCGCGGCGGCTCGCGATAATAATATCGTGGCGTGTCGAACTCCTCGAAGCCGCGATAGACCGGGCCGGCGCGATAGCCGCGGCCATCGGTACGGTCGTAATTTTGGCGGCGCGAGCTCGCTTCATATGACTCGCGGTAGCGGCGCTCATCATAGCCGCGCGCGACGACAGGCGCGCCATAGATCGGGCCGTCGGTGATGCGAATGTGGGTGCGGCTCATGCCGTGCGCCTGCACCGCCGCGTAGAGCACCGCGGCGTTGGCGCGCGCGAGCCGCACGCAGCCATGCGACACCGCGTTGCCGAGTCGGCGCTCCTCAAGCGTGCCGTGGATGGCGTAGCCGCCGTGGAAGAAAACCGAATTCGGCATAGGCGCGTCGTCGTACTTCTTGGAGTAGTAGACGCGCTCGAGCCGGATCGCGTTGAAGCTGCCGCTCGGCGTGTTGTAACCGGAACGCCCTGTGGATACGGGCCAACGATAGGCAGGGCCGCCGTCGATCGAGACGACCATTTCCTGCTGCGACTTGCTGATGACGATGTTGACGTCGGCCAGCGCGGAGGCAGGCAACGCCAGAACGGCCAGTAAAATCAGGCCAACGCAACGCATCACGCCACTCCAGCCCAATGGCCCCACAATGAGCGCCAAGCATCGCTTGCGCGGACGGCGCTGGCAAGTATTTGTTAACCATACAATTTACTGAAAACTTTAATGAATTCGCCTGGATGCCGCATGGAACTCGCGTTAGCTGTCCGCCTAAACCACGCCGCGCATTTAACCTGACAGGCCCGGAATCTGCCGCTACATCGGCGGCATGATCGCTGCTGCACTTCGTGGAGCTGCATTGCTCGCAGTTATTCTGGCGAGCGGCGCCGCTTTTTCGCAGACAGCTTCACCGCCGCCCGCGGCTGATGCGCCCGCCGTCGTGGCGCCGATTCCGGCGACACCCTCACCTGCTCCCGCGACACCCGCTCCGGCCGAAGCAGCGCCCGCCCCCGCGACGCCGGCAACGCCCGCGCCTGCCGCCGCCACGCCGCCTGCCGACGAGCCGGCGCCAGTGGTCGAAAATCCGCCGATCCCCGAGAAGCGGCCGAGCGACAAGGCGCTCAAGGATGCCGCCATCCCGGCCGCGCAGGATTTGTTCTCGAAGGTCGAACTGCCCTCGATCGGCAAGGCGGTCTCGATCGGCTATTACCCGAACGGCTGCCTGCAAGGCGGCGTCGAACTGCCGACCGACGGCCCGACCTGGGAAGTGATGCGGCTGTCGCGCAACCGCAACTGGGGCCACCCCGAGCTGGTCAATTTCCTCAAGCGCTTCGCGCCGGCCGCCGCCAAGGCGACCGGGTGGCACGGCATCCTGATCGGCGACATGGGACAGCCGCGCGGCGGCCCGCTGCCGTTCGGACACAAGAGCCACCAGATCGGCCTCGACGTCGATATCTGGTTCATGCCGAAGCCCGACCGCACGCTGACCCGTGAAGAGCGCGAGAAGATCTCGGCGATCAACCTGGTCGCCGACGACTGGAAGCACATCAATCCGAAGACGTGGACGCCGGCCCACATCGCTTTCATCCGCACCGCGGCCGAACAGCCGGAGGTCGAGCGCGTGCTGGTCAACGCGGCGATCAAGAAGGAGCTGTGCCGGGTCGACAAGGGCAAAGCCTGGATGGCGAAGGTGCGGCCCTGGTACGGCCACCACGACCACATCCATGTGCGCCTGAAGTGCCCGGCGGATTCACCGAGCTGCAGGAAACAGCCACCGGTGCCTGGAGGCGACGGCTGCTCCGACAAGGAACTGGCGTTCTGGTTTTCCGACAAGGTGCTGCACCCCAAGCCGCACAAGGGGCCACCGGCCAAGCCGCTGACAATGGCCCAGCTGCCCGGCGCCTGTAAGGCCGTGCTCGCTGCACCCGCGAACAGCAAAGCCGCGCAGCGCTAATCCCTTCATTCGATATGGCAATGATGCTGACGCGAGTCGTTATCTCGCGCGGCGCTCTGCGTTTGTGAGCAGAAAGTAACTTTACAGACGGGCGCGTTCGCGGGTGTAATGACGCCGCTACAAAAAAACCAGAGTTGGAATTGGAATGGGAATGCAAATGAGGGGGCGAGAAATAAGACATAACTAACTGGGAGGACTAACATGAGCAGGACACGTAGACCTGCAAGCGTCACGCGACGTCGGTTCCTAAGAGATACAAGCCTGACCGTCGCCGCTGTGCCGATGCTCTCTGCGCCGTTTATCTCGACCACACTGGCGCAGACCAAAACATTATCGATCGTGCAATGGAGCCACTTCGTTCCGGAGTACGACACATGGTTCGACAAATTCGCGAAAGACTGGGGCGAGAAGAACAAAATCGCCGTCACAGTCGATCATATTCCGGTACAGAACGTCCCGGCACGCGCGGCGGCTGAAGCGTCGGCGCAATCGGGACACGACCTGTTCGGATTCAACGGCGCCGGCGGCGCGCACCTTTATCGCAAGTTCTTCGTCGACGTCGCCGATCTCGTGAAGGAGACGGAGAAGAAGTACGGCCAGGTATCGGTGATCGGCAAGCAACTCGGCTACAACGCCGACGACGGTACATGGTCGGCCTTCCCCGACTTCTACATCAACTTCCCCGGCATGTATCAGAAGACGCTGTGGGGCGAGATCGGCGTTGTTCCGGACTCGTGGGACAATATCCGCAAAGGCGGCGCGAAGCTGAAGGCGAAAGGCCACCCGGTCGGCATCTCGCTCGGCCACAGCAACGACCCGAGCACCACCTGGCGCGGCCTGCTGTGGAGCTACGGCGCCGCCATCCAGGACGAAGCCGGCAAGAAGATCGTCCTCAACAGCAAGGCTACGGTCGAAGCGACCAAGTACGTGGCCGCTTTGTACAAGGAAGCGATGACGTCCGAAGTGTTGTCGTGGAACGACACGAGCAACAACCAGTATCTCGCTTCCGGCGTCGGCTCGTACATCATCAACCCGATCTCCGCTTATCGGACCATCCAGAAAAACAACAAGAAACTGGCCGATGACGTCTTCGTCATCGAGCCGCCGAAGGGCCCCGTGAAGCAGTTCATGGGTGCGGCGTCCGAGTTCTACGGGATCTGGAAGTTCTCCAAGAACATCGAGACGGCGAAGGAATTCCTCCGCTACTACGCGGCGAACTGGCCGGAGGCGTTCAAGGCGAGCGAGGGCTACAACAATCCGTGCTTCGCCGGGCTTGTGCCGAAGCCCATGCCGATCCTGTCGAACGATCCGACATCGACGCCGAACGACAAGCTCAAGATACTGCAAGACTCGGACAAGTGGTCCGCCATTCCGGGCTATCCGGGACCGGCGACACCGGCGATGGACGAGATCTACTACGCCTTCATCATCAACGACATGATGGCGAAGGCGGCGACCGGCCAACTGAACGCGGAAGACTCCGTCAAGTGGGCCACGCAGCAGGCTGAAATCATCATGAAGAAATGGGCCGGCAAGGCCTGATCGAAAAGTCCGGGCCGCGCTTCAATGCGCGGTCCGGACACACCGGCGTCGTGGGGATGCCGGCTCAAGAGGGGCACACATAACGATACGCCGCCGAGAAACCGGCGGAGAGGCTTTTTTGCCTTGAAATCTGGGAGGTTCAATGGCTGCGGTATTGACGCGGGACATCGTCAAGAAATTCGGTGACGTCCCTGCTGTGAACGGCATTTCGCTGACCGTGCCGAACGGCGAATTCATGGTGCTGCTCGGCCCCTCGGGCTGCGGCAAGACAACGTTCCTGCGCATCATCTGCGGCCTGGAGCAGCAGACCAGCGGCGACCTGCTGATCGGCGGCGACGTGGTCAACGAACTGCCGCCCCGCGCCCGCGGCGTGGCGATGATGTTCCAGAGCTATGGGCTTTATCCGCATTTCACCGTGCACAACAACATCGCGTTTCCGCTGCGCACACAGAAAGTGCCGGCGGCCGAAATCGAAAAGAAGGTCGAGTGGGCCTCGCAACTGCTCGGCATCCACCATCTGCTGGGCCGGCGGCCGCGCCAGCTCTCCGGCGGCGAGCGCCAACGTGTTGCTTTGGCGCGCGCGCTGGTGCGGGAACCGACCGCGCTCCTGCTCGACGAGCCGCTATCGAACCTCGATGCCAAGCTGCGCGCTTCGGCCCGTCTCGAAATCAAAAGCTTCCAGCAGCGGATCGGCATCACCACGATTTATGTCACGCACGACCAGGTCGAGGCCATGGGCATGGGCGACCGCATCGCGGTGATCGATCACGGCGTGATCCGGCAAGTGGGGACGCCATCGGAAATCTATGACGACCCAGCCGACCGGTTCGTCGCGACCTTCGTCGGCACCCCGCCGATGAACATCGTCGCCAAGAACGGCGGGTTCCTCGGCTTCCGGCCGGAGAACTTCCTGCCCAAGCAGATGATCACCGACGAAACCTGCACGGAATTCAAATTCCGCGTCGACCGTTCCGAGTATCTCGGCTCGGAACGCATCGTCTACGGCGCGATCGAGGGCTTCGATCCCAAGCAGGTCGTCACCGCGAAGCTGCCACCGGCGCACGTCGCCGACGAATGGATTCGGCCCGGCGAATGGCATCCGTTCGCCGTCCGCGACAAGGCGATGCGCTATTTCGGCAAAGACGGCACCAAAACGAGCCGGCACTAGGGGGCACACAATGGTCGCAATCGCCGATTCTGTCCCCAAGCCGCACTCGCGCTTCCGGTTCGTCCTGGACCGGCGCGACGTGCTTGGCGGGATATTCGTCGCACCGGCAATTCTCTACGTCTTGCTGCTGGTCGGCGTGCCGTTCCTGATGGCCGTCTATTATTCGATGAGCGCCTACACGATCTACGATCCGTCGTGGCGATTCGTCGGCCTGTCGAATTTTATCGACGTGCTCGAAAACCCGGTGTTCATGGAGACACTGAAGAACACCTTCCTCTTCACGTTCGGATCGCAGGCGCTCGGCCTCATCTTCGGCAAGTTCGGCGCACTGGTGCTGCTGCGCCCGTTCCCCGGCCGCAAGATCGTGCGGGCGCTGATCATCCTGCCCTGGGCGGTGCCGGTCGCGCTGGCGACGGTCGCCTGGCAGTGGATGTTCGATTCGCTCTACAGCGTGATCAACTGGTCGTTCATCGCGATGGGCCTGGTCACCCGCGAGGAAGCGCCGAACTGGCTCGGCAGCCCGCATCTGGCGCTGCTCTCGGTGACCATCGTCAATGCCTGGCGTTTCTTTCCGTTCGCGATCGTCATTTTCCTCGCCGGCATCACCGCCATTCCGCAAGACGTGCTCGACGCGGCGACGGTGGACGGTGCGGGCTTCTGGCGGCGAAATTACCAGATCATTATGCCGATGCTGCTGCCGATCATGACCATCGGCCTGGTGTTCGGCATTGTGTTCACATTCACCGACCTATCGATTGTCTTCCTGATGACGATGGGAGGACCAATCGGCGCGACCTCCGTGCTGGGCTTCGCCGGCTTCCAGACCGGCATCACCTCCGGCGACGTCGCACATGGCGCGGCGATCTCGTTGTTCATGCTGCCGGTGCTGCTCATCGTGGTCGTCACCATGCTGCGCTTCATTCGCCGGCGGGAGATCTGACATGAACCGTAAAATCACCCACGCGATCCAGGAGACCTCGTTCTACGGCGCGGTCGCGTTTTTCTTCGTGCTGGCGGCGTTTCCGTTCTACTGGATGGTGATCACGTCGTTCAAAACCAACGCAGACCTCTACAACGTCTCCAACATTCCGTTCTGGTTCACCCAACCGCCGACCCTCGACCATTTCCGCTATCTGTTCGAGAAGACGCTGTTCACGACCTGGCTGCTGAACTCGCTGATTATCGGCCTGTGCGTGACGGCGATCACGCTTGTCACCGCGTTGCCTGCCGCCTACAGCCTCGCGCGCATGACCGGCCGCAACGGCGAGGCGCTCGGCATCGGCATCTTCCTCACTTATCTGGTGCCGCCGACGCTGCTGTTCCTGCCGCTGTCGCGCCTGATTACGCTACTCGGGTTGCAGAACTCGATGTGGTCGCTGGTGGTGGTCTATCCGACCTTCACCATTCCGTTCTGTACCTGGCTGCTGATGGGCTTCTTCAAGTCGATGCCCCGGGAGATCGAAGAAGCGGCGATCGTCGACGGCTGCAGCCTGTTCGGCGCCTTCATCAAGATGGCGATCCCGCTGTCGGTGCCAGGCATCCTGACCACGGTGATTTTCACCTTCACGCTCACCTTGCAGGAGTTCGTCTACGCGCTGACTTTCGTGTCGGCGTCCGACCAGAAGCCGATCACGCTCGGGGTTGCGACCGACCTCATCCGCGGCGACGTGTTCTACTGGGGCGAGATCATGGCCGGCGCGCTGATCGCCAGCATCCCGGTGGCGATCGCCTACAATCTGTTCCTCGACCGCTTCATCGCCGGCATCACCGGCGGCGCGGTGAAGTAGAGTCAGCCGAGCGGCAGCACGTTGGTGTACTTGACCTGCTCGAGCGCGAAGCTCGACTCGATCGAGGCGACGCCGTCGACACGGGTGAGCTTCTGCTTGAGGAAGCGCTCGTAGGCGGCGAGGTCCGGCACCACGACGCGCAGCCAGTAGTCGCGCGGCCCAGTCATCAGGTAGCACTCGAGAACTTCCGGCCAGCGCGAGATCGTCTTGGCGAACTTGTCGAGCGCGTCCTGCTTCTGGCTGGTGAGCTTGATCGAGATGAAGACGCTGACCGGCAGGCCGACCGCCTGCTGGTCGAGCACCGCGACATAGCGGGCGATCACGCCCGCCTTCTCCAGATTGCGCATGCGGCGCAGGCACGGTGACGGCGACAGCCCGACTTTGTCCGCCAAGTCAGCGAGGCTGATGCGGCCGTCATCCTGCAGCAGCGTCAAAATCCTGCGGTCGGTGTCGTCGAGCGGCTCGCGCGGTGTTGGCATATTCTGGCCTTTCGGGGTGCTATTTTGGCAGAATCTATCACATCGAGCCGTCATTCGGGTGGATATTGGCAGAAAACGCCGGCCCGGCAGGCGTTAAATGGCGCAACACGGGCTCGACACCATGGCATCAAACCTCGACATCCTGCGCGCGCTTGAGAAGAAGGTGCTGTGGCTCGGCAGCTGGATGATCCACAACGCCAACCACCTGCGTGAAAACACCGACGGGCTGAAGGTCGGCGGCCATCAGGCGTCGTCCGCCTCGCTCGCCACCATCATGACCGCGCTCTATTTCGACGTGCTGCGGCCGGAGGATCGCGTCGCGGTGAAGCCGCACGCCTCGCCGATTTTTCACGCCATCCAGTATCTGTTCGGCAAGCAGACGCGCGAGCGGCTGGAGAATTTCCGCGGCTACAAGGGCGCGCAGAGCTATCCCTCGCGCACCAAGGACGCCGACGACGTCGACTTCTCGACCGGCTCGGTCGGCCTCGGCGTCGCACAGACGTTGTTCTCGTCGCTGACGCAGGATTACGTGCGCGCGCACGGCTGGGCAGGCGGGCGCCGCGAAGGCCGGATGATCTCGCTGGTCGGCGATGCCGAGCTGGATGAAGGCAACATCTTCGAGGCGCTGCTCGAAGGCTGGAAGCAGGGCCTGCGCAATTGCTGGTGGGTGATCGACTACAACAGGCAGAGCCTCGACGCCGTGGTGCGCGAGGGCTTATGGGAGCGCTACGAGCAACTGTTCAAGAATTTCGGCTGGGATGTCGTCATCGTCAAATACGGCGCGCTGCAACAGGCGGCGTTCAAGGAGCCGGGCGGCGACAAGCTGCGGCAATGGATCGACAACTGTCCGAACCCGCTCTACTCGGCGCTGGTGTTCGCCGGCGGCGCGGCGTGGAGGAAGCGCCTCAACGACGAGATCGGCGACCAGGGTGACGTTTCGAAGCTGATCGAGAAGCGCAGCGACGACGAGCTCGCCGCGCTGATGAACAATCTCGGCGGCCACGACCTGCCGGCGGTGCGCGACGCCTTCCATTCGGTGACGAGCGACAGGCCGACCTGCTTCATCTGCTACACCATCAAGGGCTTCGGCCTGCCAATGGCCGGCCACAAGGACAATCACGCCGGGCTGATGACGCCGGCGCAGATGGAAACGTTCCGCAAGGCGAACAACGTCCGCGAGGGCCACGAGTGGGACAAGTTCGAGGGCCTGCCGGATGTAGCCGGGATCGAGGCATTTCTCGCCAAGGTGCCGTTCGTGCAGGGCGGCGAGCGGCGGCTGAAGGCGCCGCAGATTCCGGTGCCTGACGAACTGCCGGTGACGATCGCGGCCACAATGTCGACGCAAGGCGGCTTCGGCGCGATCCTCAACGAGATCGGGCGGCGGCAAGACGAGTTCGCCGCGCGCATCATCACCACGTCGCCGGACGTGACGGTTTCGACCAATCTCGGCGGCTGGGTCAACCGGCGCGGCCTGTTCGCGCGCGAGACGGTGGCCGACACCTTCAAGAGCGAAAGCATTCCCTCGACATTCCACTGGGAGTTCTCGCCGAAGGGCCAGCATCTCGAACTCGGCATCGCGGAAGCGAACCTGTTCATCGCGCTCTCTGCACTTGGCCTGTCGCATTCGATCAACGGCGTGCGGCTTCTGCCGGTCGGCACCGTGTACGACCCCTTCATCGCGCGCGGACTCGATCAGCTCAATTACGCCTGCTACCAGGACGCCCGCTTCATGATCGTGGCGACGCCATCGGGCATCACGCTCGCCGGCGAAGGCGGCGCACATCAATCGATTGCCGAGCCGCTGATCGGGCTGGCGCAGGACGGCATCGCCTCGTTCGAGCCGGCTTACGTCGACGAGTTGGCGGCGATCATGGCGTTCTCGTTCGCCTACATGCAGAAGGAAGGCGGCGAGCAATCCGAACGCAACTGGCTGCGCGACGAGACCGGCGGTTCGGTCTATCTGCGGCTCTCCACGCGGCCGGTCGAGCAATTAAAGCGCGAAATGACCGGCGAACTGCGCCAGCAGATCGTCGACGGCGCATACTGGATGCGAAAGCCGGGCCCGAATTGCCAAGTGGTCGTCGCCTATACCGGCGCAATTGCGCCGGAAGCGATCGAGGCCATCGGCCTGATGGGCGAAGACCGCCGCGATGTCGGGCTTTTGGCGGTCACGTCAGCCGACCGACTCAATGCCGGATGGACGGCCGCGCAACGCGCCCGCGAGCGCGGCCTCGTCCACGCGCGCTCACATATTGAACGCCTGCTGGACGAGGTGCCGCCGCACGCCGGCATCGTCACCGTGCTCGACGGCCACCCGGCGACATTGGCCTGGCTCGGCGCGGTGAACGGCCACCGCACCCGCTCGCTCGGCGTGGAGCATTTCGGCCAGACCGGCGCGCTCGCCGAGCTCTACCGGCACTACGGCATCGACGCCAATTCGATCGTCGCTGCGGCGCAGGCCATCGCGCCCGGCCGGCCGATAAGGCACCTGAAGGCGCTTTAATCTTTGCGCGTGACCTTATCCGAAAACCGCTTCACACTTTTCGGGGTCACGCGCTTTAATCTTTGCGCGTGACCTTATCCGAAAGCCGCTTCACACTTTTCGGGGTCACGCGCGGCTAAACCACCTTCATCCACCGCGCGATCTGCCAGGCCGACAGCGCGACGATCAGACAACCGACCAGGATCATCAGCGTGCGCGCCGAGATGCGCTTGACCACATAGCCACCAAACGGCGCGGCGCAGACGCCGCCCAGAATCAGCGCGATCAATTCCTTCCACGGCGCAACGCCAAGCTCGACGAAGAACGTGGTCGCCGCCGCGATGGTGACGAAGAACTCGGTTGCGTTGACCGAGCCGACCGTGGTGCGCGGCGCGTGACCGGAGCCAATCAACGTCGTGGTCGACACCGGACCCCAGCCGCCGCCGCCCGAGGCATCGAGGAAGCCGGCGATGAAGCCGACCGGCGCGGTCCAGACCGCCGGCGCGTCGCGCGGCTTCGGCACGTTCCACGCCTTGACGAGGATGAAGATGCCGATGGCGGCGAGGTACATCGCAACGAACGGGCGCACCACAGCGGCGTCGATGTTCGACAGAATCCACGCGCCCAGCGCGGCGCCGATCACGCCGGCGATGCCGAGCCGGACGACGAGGCGATAGTCGATGTTACGGTGATAAAGGTGCGACGCTGCGGACGCGCCGGTGGTGAAGACTTCCGCCGTGTGGACGATCGCGCTGGCCTGCGCCGGCGGGATGCCGACCGTGAGCAGCGCGGTGGTCGAAATGACGCCGAACGCCATGCCCAGCGCGCCATCGATGATCTGCGCGCAAAACCCGATTGCCGCCAGCAGCGCGAAATCGCCAGGACCGTCGACAAACATCCCGATCACCCCGTCGGCTGTTGCGAAATCCAGCAACGTCTAACAGACGAATTACGTTCCGGCAGAGAAGATTATTTCGAATTGTCTTCTAGAATCATCGCGGCGCCCTTCTCCGCGATCATGATGGTCGGTGAATTGGTGTTGCCCGAAGTGATCGACGGCATCACCGACGCATCGACCACGCGCAACCCATCGATTCCGATGACGCGCAGCCGCGCATCGACCACGGCATTCGGGTCGTCGTCGCGGCCCATCCGCGCGGTGCCGACCGGATGGAAGATGGTGGTGCCAATGTCGCCCGCGGCGTGCTCGAGCGCGGCCTCGTCGTCGTCGCGCACCTGCGGGCCCGGCAGATATTCGACCGGATTGTACGGCGCGAGCGCGGGCTGCGCGGAAATGCGCCGCGTGATGCGGATCGACTCGGCGGCGATGCGGCGATCTTCCGGCGTCGCCAGATAATTCGGATGGATGGCCGGCGCGGCGGAGGGATCGCGCGACTTGAGCCTGAGCGTGCCGCGGCTGGTCGGCCGCAAGTTGGCGACGCTGGCAGTGAAGGCCGGGAACGGATGCAGCGGGTCGCCGAACTTGTCGAGCGACAGCGGCTGGATGTGATACTGCAAATTCGGCCGATCCTGCGAGGGATCCGAGCGCGTGAAGGCGCCGAGCTGGGACGGTGGCATGGTCAGCGGGCCACGACGGAACAGCGCATAATTCACGCCCATCCACGCGCGCTGCAGCAGCGAATTGTACATCTCGTTCAACGTACGCACGCCGCTGACGCGGTAGATGGTGCGGAGTTGCAGATGATCGTGCAGGTTCGCACCCATGCCGGGCTTGTCGTGCACGACCTCGATGCCGTGCTCGGCAAGATGACCGGCCGGGCCGACGCCCGACAGCATCAGGATCTGCGGCGAGCCGATCGCGCCGGCCGCCATGATGATTTCACCACGGCAGCGGATGCTGCGCGCTTGCCCATCCTGCCGCCAGCGCACGCCGACCGCGCGCTTCCCCTCGAAGATGACGCCTTCGACCATGCAGCCGGTTTCAAGCCGCAGATTGGGGCGATTGAGCGCGGGCTTGAGGAAGCCGCGCGCCGACGACCAGCGCACGCCGCGCTTCTGGTTGACGTGAAAATAGCCCGAGCCTTCGTTGTCGCCGGTGTTGAAGTCGTTCGACTTCGGGATGCCGTATTGCTCGGCGGCGTCGCGCCAGGCGTCGATAATGTCCCAGCGCAGGCGCGGATATTCGACGCGCCACTCGCCGCCGATCGCGTGATGCTCGCTGTCGCCGAGGAAGTGATCGGTGACGCGGCGGAAATACGGCTTGACGTCGGCCCACGACCAGCCCGGCAGGCCGAGCTGACGCCAGTGATCGTAATCGCCGGCCTGGCCGCGCATGTAGACCATCGCGTTGATGGCGGACGAGCCGCCGATCACCTTGCCGCGCGGATACGTCAGCGAACGGCCGTTGAGGCCGGGCTCGGCCTCGGTCTTGAACATCCAGTCCGAGCGCGGATTGCCGATCGCGAACAGGTAACCGACCGGGATGTGAAACCATATCCAGTTGTCGCGGCCGCCCGCTTCCAGCAGCAGCACCCGGTTATTCGGGTCGGCGGACAGCCGGTTCGCCAGCACGCAGCCGGCCGAGCCGGCGCCCACGATGATGTAGTCGAACTCCCCCTCACTCATGACGGTACTTTACCGCGACAGGATCAACTTGCTAGGTTCGCCTAGGCCGCGATGCACTGTGCGTGCGCTGCGGCATTCGGAACGGCGGTTCCGGTTTTCCACCCATCCCATCGCGCACTTTGCGCAAGGAGACCGCCGTGCATCGCATCGCATCTATTGCTTTTGGTTTTGCCGTTCTTTTCGCGCAGCCCGTCGCGGCGCAGGAGACGCTGACGGTGTTCGCCGCCGCGTCTCTGAAGAACGCGCTCGACGACGTCAACGCCGCCTTCACCAAAGCGAGCAACGTCAAGGTGACGGCGAGCTACGCGGCATCGTCGGCGCTGGCGAAGCAGATCGAAACCGGCGCGCCGGCGGATGCGTTCATCTCGGCCGACCTCAAGTGGATGGATTACGTTGCCGAGAAAAAGCGGATCAAGATCGACACCCGCTTCAACCTTCTCGGCAACAAGCTCGTGCTGATCGCCGGCAAGAACAGCAAGCCGGGCAATGTGCAGATCGGCCAAGTGGAAATAGGACCTGGCTTCGACATCGCCAAACTGGCCGGAGACGGCCGCATCGCGGTGGCCGACACCAAGGCCGTACCGGCGGGGCTTTATGCCAAGGCGGCACTGGAGAAGCTTGGGTCGTGGCAAGCCGCCGAGCCGAAGCTGGCGCAAGCCGAGAACGTGCGCGCCACGCTCGCCTTCGTGGCGCGCGGCGAGACGCCGATCGGCATCGTCTATGAGACCGACGCCAAGGTGGAGCCGAACGTGAAGATCGTCGGCCACTTCCCCGACGGCTCGTATCCGCCGGTCACCTACCCCGTCGCCGCGACCGTTCATGCGAAGGCCGACATCGCGAAATACCTGCAATTCCTGCACGGCAGCGAGGCCAAGGCCGTGTTCGAGAGATACGGCTTCAGCTATTTGGCGAAATAGCGCGCGAACGGCATAAAGCGAGAGATGTTCGAGCTTTCGCCCGAGGAGTGGACTGCCGTGGCCTTGTCACTGCGCGTGGCGCTGGTCGCCACCGCAGTGTCATTGCCGTTCGGCGTCGCGGTGGCGTGGCTGCTGGCGCGCAAGAACTTCCCCGGCAAGGCGCTGCTCAACGCGCTCATCTACCTGCCGCTGGTGCTGCCGCCGGTGGTGACCGGCTACCTACTGCTGATCGCATTCGGCCGGCGCGGCATCTTCGGCTCGGCACTCGAGAACATCGGCATCGTGTTCTCGTTTCGCTGGACCGGTGCGGCTTTGGCCTGCGGCGTGATGGCATTTCCGCTGATGGTCGGCGCGATCCGGCTGTCGCTCGAGGCGGTCGACCGCCGCTTCGAGGATGCAGCGGCGACGCTCGGCGCCAGCCGGGCCTGGACCATCGCCACGGTGACGCTGCCGCTCGCTTTGCCCGGCATCATCGCCGGCGCGGTGCTCGCCTTCGCCCGCGCGCTCGGCGAATTCGGCGCCACCATCACGTTCGTCTCCAATATCCCCGGCGAGACGCAGACGATTTCGGCAGCGATCTACACCCTGACGCAAGTGCCAGGCGGCGACGCGCAGGCGCTGCGCCTTGTGGTGATCGCCGTCATCATCTCGTTCGCCGCGCTGATCGTGTCGGAATGGTTCGGGCGGCGGGCCGGCGCGCGCGTGCACGGTGTCTGACATGCTGGCGGTCGACGTCGAAAAGAAACTTGGCACGTTTGAAGTGAATGCCGCCTTCCAGGGCGACAGCGGTGTCACCGCGTTGTTCGGCCCCTCCGGCTCCGGCAAGACCTCGATCGTAGCCATGATCGCCGGACTGAGCCGGCCGGATCGCGGGCGGATTGCGGTTGGCGGCGAGGTGCTGTTCGACAGCGCGCAAGATGTTGACATGCCGCCGCATCGCCGCGGTGTCGGCTATGTGTTCCAGGACGGCCGGCTGTTTCCGCACCTGTCGGTGGCGCGCAATCTCGACTACGGGCGCTGGATGAGCGGCAAGGCGCGCGACGAGGCGCAGGTGAAGCACGTCACCGAGCTGCTCGACATCGGCCACCTGCTCAAGCGGCGCCCGGGCGCGCTGTCCGGCGGCGAGCGCCAGCGCGTCGCGCTCGGCCGCGCGCTGCTGATGCAGCCGCGCCTGATGCTGCTCGACGAGCCGCTCGCCTCGCTCGACGCCGCGCGCAAGAGCGAGATCCTGCCGTATTTCCAGCGGCTGCGCGACGAAACGAAACTGCCGATGATCTATGTCAGCCACGACCCCAACGAGGTGAAGGCGCTGGCGAGCCGCGTGGTGCTGCTGGACGATGGCCGCGTCAAGGCGGCGGGCGGGATCGAGTTGCTCTGATACACTGGCGGCATGCTCCCGCCGCGCCGAATCGTCTGCCTGACCGAAGAGACTGTGGAGACGCTGTACCTCCTCGGCGAGGAGGTGCGGATCGTCGGCGTGTCAGGCTACGCGGTGCGGCCGCCGCGGGTGCGCAAGGAGAAACCACGCGTATCGGCTTTCATCTCGGCAGACGTGCCGAAGATTCTGGCGCTGGAGCCCGACCTGGTCCTGACGTTCTCGGACTTGCAGGCGGACATCGTCGCCGAACTGATCCGCGCTAACGTCGCCGTGCACGCGTTCAACCAGCGCGACCTCGCCGGCATTTTCGACATGATCCGCACGCTCGGCGCTCTGGTTGGCGCGAGCGAGAAGGCCGACGCGCTGGCAAACGATTTTGCGACGCGGGTCGATGCCGTGCGGGCACAAAGCGCCCGTCTCCCAGTTCACCCGCGAGTCTATTTCGAGGAATGGGACGAGCCGATGATCTCCGGCATCCGCTGGGTGTCAGAGCTGATCGAGGCGGCCGGCGGCATCGACGTGTTTCCCGAGACCGCCACGCGCAAGAACGCCAAGGACCGGATCGTCACCGCCGAGCAGGTGGCTGCCGCGAAGCCCGACGTCATTGTCGGCTCATGGTGCGGCAAGAAATTCGCGGCCGAAAGAGTGAAGGCCCGCCCCGGCTTCGCCGCCGTCCCGGCGGTCGCCACCGGGTTCCTGCGCGAGATCAAATCGACGCTGATTTTGCAGCCCGGACCGGCGGCGCTGACCGACGGACTGGACGCGCTGGCGCGCATCATCCATGAATGGGTGGAATCGCAGGAGGCGGACGTGGTATCGTCCTGCTTCTTCAAGCAAGGATGACTTCTGACATGCCGCGCGCCGACCGCAACCCGCTGACCATCGACCTGCTGCTGGTGGTGTTCCTGATCGCCTTCGACGTGGTCGCGCGCCTCCTCCCGCATGTGCCGGGCTTCTGGCCGTTCGCCGCGAGCGCGCTGTTCGCCGGCCGCATGGTCCGCACGCCCGCGCTCGCCTTCGTCGTGCCGCTCGCCGCGATGGCGCTGAGCAACGCAGTGCTGCCTGGGGACGACTGGCGCATCCTTGCGGTGGTCTATCTCGCGATCGCCATCCCCGCCTTGCTCGGCATCATGACCAAGAATGCGCGCGCCCTCTTTGCGGTGCCGGCCGCGTCGGTCGCGGGCTCGCTGATTTTCTTCGTGCTCACCAATTTCGCGGTGTGGGCATTCGGCTCGCTTTACAGCTTTGACTGGCAGGGCCTGGTGCAGTGCTACGTCGCCGCACTGCCGTTCCTCGACAAGACCGTGATCGGCGACCTGTTCTGGAATGCCGTGCTGTTCGGCGGCGCCGCGCTGGTGGCCTACGCGCCGCGGCTATCGAATAGATCGATCTAGCCCGAGCAGTTTCCGCAAGCGCGGCAGTACCATCGCTTTGATGCGGTGCTGCCAGTCATCGGGCTCGTCCGGCTCGGAAAGCTGAAGGCCGACGGTCGTCACCCTGCCCTCCTTGACCTTGTGCGCGAGCAGCGCGATCGACCCGATATGGATGATGTCGCCCTGCTTGGCCGGGCGCTTGAGCTCCTCGGCGAACTGGTCGGCGAGCGTGATGTCCATGTGGTCGGCGGCGATCTGCAATCCGTAAATGTCGGCAAGCGCGCCGAGCGTCGCGGTGCCGGGCACGAAGAAGTCGCCGAGCAGGCGCGGATCGGGCGCGCGCGGCGGCGGCATGTCGACGAAGAAGCGGTCGAGTGCCTGCGCCTTTTCCGGCGGCGCGAGCAGATAGACATAATCGCCGGCCTTCACCCCGGCCGCTTCCTCCGGCGTGAGAATGCGCTGCTCGCGGATGAACAAGGTCGGCTTGGCCCACGATGGAATGAGGCGCCGGCGCAGATACGGGCTGTTGGCGGCGACGGAATAGCCGACCAGCTCCTGCTCAAGCTGCCCCGGCAAATCGAGCTCAATGCGCTGCGGCGCGGTGTCGCCACGGCGCAAGGCGACACCCAGCTCGCGCGCGGCAAATGACAGCGTCCAGCCCTGCACGAGCAGCGAGATCAGCACGACCATGAAGGCGACGTCGAAATAGAGATAGGCCGATGGCAGGCCGACCAGCACCGGGATCGAGGCGAGGAAGATGCCGACCGCGCCGCGCAGGCCGACCCAGGCGATGAACAACTTCTCCCGCCACTCGAAATTGAACGGCGCAAGGCAGGCGAATACCGCGACCGGGCGCGCGACCAGCATCAGCGTCAGCGCCACGATGACGGCGCCGATAATGCTGTGCGGCAATCGCTCCGGCCACGCCAACAGGCCGAGCAGCACGAACATCACGATCTGCGCCAGCCACGTGATGGCGTCGAGGAACACCACCACCGAGCTGTGGGCGCGAATCTTCTGGTTGCCGACCACGAGGCCGGCCAGATAGACGGCGAGATAGCCGGACGCGTGCGCCATGTTGGCGAAGGCAAAGATCACCAGCGCGCCAACGGCGACGAACGGCGCCGATAACCCTTGCGCCAGGCCGATCCGGTTGAGCACCAAGGCGATCAGCCGGCCGCCGACAAAGCCGAGCACGCCCCCAAGCACGCCTTCCCGCAACAAATCGAGCAGCAGTCCTGACCACGTTTTGTTTCCAATCAGCAGAATTTCGACCAATGCGAGGGTCATGAAGATCGCGAACGGGTCGTTGACGCCGGATTCGACCTCGAGCGTGGCGTTGACGCGCGAGCGCAACCGCAGCCCACGTGTATTGATGAGAAAGAACACCGCCGCCGCGTCGGTCGAGGCGATCACCGAGCCGACCAGCAGGCCTTCGGTCCACGAGACGCCGAGCGCAAAATGCGCGACCGGGGCGATCAGCACCGCGGTGACCAGCACGCCAATTGTCGCCAGCGTGCCGGCCGGCGCCAGCACGCTGCGGAAGGCGGACAGACGGGTGCGGACGCCGCCGTCGAACAGAATCAGCGCCAGCGCAATCGAGCCGACCGTATAGGCCGTGCCAACATCGTTGAATTTCAGCCCGCCGGGGCCGGATTCACCCGCCAGCACGCCGATCAGCAAGAACACCAGCAACAGGGGCGCGCCGAAGCGCATCGCCAGCAGGCTCGACAGCACGCCGGCCAGCACCAGAAGGCTGCCGAGCAGGATCGCAATGCTGACGGTGTCGAGTGCTTCCATATGCTTGCGTCGCCTCTCCTATAGAGAGTGATTGCGACTCAATCGCAATGCAAAATCGCACAAATTGCGATCAACGCACGGGTTTTCCGCCGCTTGCGGTTAGGTGCCCGCCTGCGAGATGAAACCGAGCATCGCCTTGGCGATCTCATGCTCGCCCATCACCACGGCGGTCGCGCCGTGCTTCATGAGATGCTCGATCTCGGCTTCCGAATGAGCCCGCGCGATGATCGGCAAGGCCGGATTGATCGCCCTCGCCTGCTGCACCACCTGACCGCCCTCGAAGGCGTCCGGGATGGCGACCACAAGGCACTTCGCCGCCGCCAGATTGGCGGCCGCCAGCACTTCGGGATCGGCGGCGTTGCCACCAATGGCCGCACCGCCCTGCGCCCGCATATTGGCGGCCAGATCGGCATCGTCCTCGATGACGAGAAACGGCGCGGTTCCTGCGGCCGTTGCCGTGATGAAGCGGCCTACCCGGCCGTGGCCGATCAGAACGATATGGCCGGTCAGATCGGTCTTCGGCACCGACTCGCGGCTGGCCGGCGCGGCGGGCTTGGCCGCGCTGCCCGGCGTCTTGCTCAGGAAGCGGTCCAGCAGCGCGAAGAACAGCGGATTGAGCAGGATCGACAGAATCGCGCCGGCCAGAATGAGATCGCGGCCGCGCCCGGGCATCAGCTCGAGGCTGACGCCGAGCCCGGCGAGGATGAAAGAGAATTCGCCGATCTGCGCGAGACTCGCGGAAATCGTCAGCGCGGTCGGCGTGCCGTAGCGAAAGATGCGGACGATCGCGAAAGCGGCGATCGATTTTCCGAGCACGATGATGAGCAGCGTAAGCAGGACCGGCCCGAAGTCGTGCACGAGGATCATCGGGTCGAACAACATGCCGACCGAGACGAAGAACAGCACCGCGAAGGCGTCGCGCAGCGGCAGCGTCTCCGAAGCGGCGCGCTGGCTTAACTCGGACTCGCTCATCACCATGCCGGCGAAGAAGGCACCGAGCGCGAACGACACGTCGAACAGCATCGCAGCGGCGAAGGCGACACCGAGCGCGATCGCCAGCACCGAGAGACGGAACAGTTCGCGCGAGCCGGTGTGCGCGATGCCGTGCAGAATCCACGGGATGACGCGGCGGCCGACAATCAGCATCACCGCGACGAAGGCGATCACCTTGCCGACGGTAATGGCGAGCGGGGTGAGCAGCGCGAGCAGATTGGCGTCCGATGCGGTGCCCTTCAGCAGCGGCGCCAGCGCCGGCAGCAGCACCAGCGTCAGCACCATCGCCAGGTCCTCGACGATCAGCCAGCCGACGGCGATGTGGCCGCGCTCGGTCTCGACCAGCCGCCGCTCCTGCAATGCGCGCAGCAGCACCACGGTACTGGCGACCGACAAAGCGAGACCGAACACAAGTCCGGCGCCGATCGACCAGCCGAGCCATGCGGCGAGCGCCACGCCCAACGCGGTGGCGACCGCGATCTGCACCACGGCGCCGGGCAGCGCGATGTTGCGGACCGCCAGCAGGTCCTTCAACGAGAAGTGCAGGCCGACGCCGAACATCAGTAGGATGACGCCGATTTCAGCGAGCTCATTCGCCAGCGCCTGATCGGCGGTGAAGAAGCCCGGCACGCCGGGGCCGAGCAGCACTCCGGCCAGCAGATAGCCGACCAGCGGCGATATCCGGAACCGCTGCGCGATCGCCGCCAGCACGAAGGCCAGCACCAGCCCCGCCACGATGGTGGAGATCAGCGGTGTGTAGTGCGGCATTCAGCCCTTCGAACCGGCATGTGCTATCCTTATCATTCCGGGCTCGCGCCTTCGGCGCGCCCCGGAATGACAATGGACTAGAAGTTCACCTTGTCGCCGCCCTTCAATGACAGGATTTCGCGCGCCTCGTCGGGCGACGCGATCTCCAGTCCCAGCCCTTCGAGAATCTGCCGCGCCTTCTTCACCTGATCGGCGTTGCTCTTGGCAAGCTGGCCGGGCCCGATCCAGAGCGAATCTTCCAGGCCGACACGAACATTGCCGCCCATCGCGGCCGCCTGTGCGGCGATTCGCATCTGGTTTTGTCCCGCGCCGAGCACCGACCAGTGATACTGGTCGCCGAACAGGCGGTCGGCAGTGCGCTTCATCATGATGACGTCTTCGGGGTGCGGGCCGATGCCGCCGAGGATGCCGAACACCGACTGTATGAACAGCGGCGGCTTGATCAGGCCGCGGTCGAAGAAGTGCCGCAGCGTGTAGAGATGGCCGATGTCATAGCATTCGACCTCGAAGCGCGTGCCGTTCTCCGCGCATGTCGTGAGGATGTACTCGATGTCGGCGAGCGTGTTCTTGAACATCCCCTTCTTGGAATTTTCGAGATACGGCTCCTCCCAGTCGTATTTGAACTTGCCCTTGAAGCGCTCAATCATCGGATAGAGGCCGAAGTTCATCGTGCCCATATTGAGCGACGCGATCTCCGGCTTGAGCGTCGCCGCCGGCTTGACGCGCTCCTCGACCATCATGGTCGGCGCGCCGCCGCTGGTCAGGTTGATGACGACATTGGACGCCTGCTTGATGACCTTCACGAACGGCAGGAACGCTTCCGGCGACTGGTCGGGGCGCCCGTCCTTCGGATTGCGGGCATGCAGATGCACGACGGCGGCGCCGGCTTCCGCCGCGCCAAGGGCGGCGTCGGCGATCTCCTGCGGCGTGACCGGCAAGTAAGGCGACATCGACGGGGTGTGGATCGCGCCGGTGACGGCACAGGTGATGATGACTTTCCGCGACTTCGCCATGACGTTTCTTCCCTCGTGGCAGCCAATACGTGGCAGCTATGTGTTTTGCCGGTTGGACGTTGCGGCAATCCTAGAGTATCGAGCGGGCGTCCGTCACCCCATCCACGCTCTCCCGCATGACTGCCGACGATAAAGTGCAGAGGCAATTGCTGATCATCGGCGTCGCGTGCGGGACGCTGGCGGCCGCGGCGTGGGCGGGTGGCTTCGTAGTCGCCAAGCACGGCATCGAAATCGGCTTCTCGCCGGCCGACATCGCCTTCCACCGCTTCTTCTGGACCGGCATCCTGCTGCTGCCGTTATTGCTGCGCGACCTGAAAGGACTGGGCGGCATCGGATGGTTGCGTGGCTTCACGATGACCGTGCTGTCCGGTCCGCCGCAGGCGCTGCTCGCCTACAGCGGCTTCATCCTGGTGCCGCTCGGCCACGGCACGACGATCCAGCCGGCCTGCGCGGCGCTGACCGGACTTCTGCTGTCCGCGGTCGTATTGGGAGAAACAATCTCTTCGCGGCGAATGGCGGGAGCCGGAGCGATCGTGATCGGGCTGATCGTCTACGGCGCGGAGTCACTGACGACGATCGGCGGACACGGCGTGGGCGGCGACCTGCTATTCGTCTCGGCCGGCGTCTTCTGGGCGACTTTCGGCATCCTGCTGCGGCAATGGAACGTGCCGGCGGCACAGGCGGCGGTCGCGGTCGCAACGCTGTCGCTCGTCTTTTATGCGCCGGTCTATCTGGCGCTTTACGGCTGGAGCGAACTGGCACGGCACGGCCTGCTCGAAAATGTGCTGCAGGCGGTGGTGCAAGGCGGCATCGCCGGCGTGCTCGCGATCTACCTGTTCACGCACGCCGTCATAGCGCTCGGCGCCGGGCGTGCGGCGACTTTCCCGGCGCTGGTGCCGGTATTCGGCGTCATCATCGGCTTTCTCGCGCTCGGCGTGGTGCCGAGCCTCGCGCAATTTGTCGGCCTGCTCATCGTATTGGCCGGGTTCCGCCTGACAATGCGATAGAGGTGTCCAGATCCCGCCGAATCATTGTCTTATCCCGGCCCTAGCGGGTGCCCCATGGAATTTGCCGATCTTCAGGTTGCGCTGACCGACCTGCTCGATGCCGCCCGGCACACCCTGCGCACAGAACTCAGCTCGATCTGGCTGCCGATCCAGCTTCTGCTGATCGGGCTGGCCGCCCTGATGGCACGCGCGATTTCGACTACCATCCTGAAGCGCGCCGATTTCGTCTCGCTGACGATGGGCTGGCCGCCGGCGATGCGGATGATCGTCCGCGCGCTGGTCAATCACCTCGGCCTGATCGCCTTCATCATCGTGCTGACGATCGTGCGCGCCAGCATCCGCGCCGAGGTCGAACAGCCGCGCACTTACCTGATGCTGGTCGCCGTCAACCTGGCGACGGCATGGCTGCTCATCAATGTCGTCACCAGCGTCATCCATAACCAGTTCGTCAATCGCGTCGTCACCATTTCGATCTGGATCATCGCCGCGCTCAGCATCCTGCGGCTGCTCGACCCGGTAACCGCGACACTCGACGCACCGGCGGTGACGCTGGCGATCGGCGGGCTGCGCGTCACGCCGCTGCTGGTGCTCAAAACCACGGCATTGCTGCTGGTCACGCTGTGGCTGGCGAACGCGATTTCAAATTTCCTCGACAAGCGCGTCCAGACCTTCACCGACCTGACGCCGTCGATCCAGGTGCTGATCTCCAAGCTGATCCGCATTTTGCTGATCACGCTGGCGGTGGTGATCGTGCTCAACTCGATGGGCATCGACCTGTCGGTGCTGGCGCTGTTCTCCGGCGCGGTCGGCGTCGGCCTCGGCTTCGGCTTGCAGAAGATCGTGTCGAACCTGGTGAGCGGCATCATTCTGTTGGCCGACAAATCGATCAAGCCGGGCGATGTCATCTCGGTCGGCGACCAGATCGGCCGGGTCGGCGTGATGGGCGCACGCTACACCTCGGTCGATACGCGCGACGGCCGCGAATACCTGATCCCGAACGAAGATTTCATCACCCAGCGCGTGGCGAACTGGAGCTATTCGAGCGAGCTGGTGCGGCTGTCGGTGACCTTCAACACCACCTATGACAGCAACCCGCGCAAGGTGATGGATATCGCGACCGGGGCCGCATTGAGCATCGAGCGCGTTTTGAAGAAGCCGACGCCGTGCTGCATGGTGACCTCGTTCGGCGCCGCCTCGGTCGAATACGAGATGTGGTTCTGGATTCGCGACCCGTCGACCGGGATCACCAACGTCAAAAGCGATGTGCTGCTGGCGCTGTGGGATGCGCTCGATCAACCCGACGCGCGCATGCCCAAACCGGGGCCGGCGCGCGTCATCTACGAGATGGCGGATCAGGGCGGCGGCGCGCGAAGCCCGCTGCCGAAGACGAAAAAGCGCGCGCGCTAAGCCGCTTTCTTCTTCGCCAGGAACTCGCCCATGCGCTCAAGCGCCTTGAGGATGTTCTCGGTCGAGTTGGCGTAGGACAGCCGCATGTAGCCTTCGCCGAGGATGCCGAAGTCCGGGCCGCCGATCGTCACCACGCCGGTCTCGTTGAGCAGCGTGTTGGCCAACTCCTTGGCCTTCCAGCCGGTGCGCTTCACGTTGGGGAACGCGTAGAACGCGCCCTTCGGCACTACGCAGGACACGCCGGGCAGCTTGTTGAGGCCTTCCACCACGACTTTCCGGCGCTTGTCGAACTCGGCGACCATCTTCGTCACGGCGTCCTGCGGGCCGGTGAGCGCGGCGAGCCCGGCGTATTGCGCCGACGCATTGACGCAGGAGTGCAGATTCACCGCGAGCTTGCGCGCGTAGTCGTAGAGCTTGCCGGGGAAGATCGCATAGCCGAGCCGCCAGCCGGTCATCGCGTAGGTCTTCGACCAGCCGTTGAGCAAAATGAGGCGATCGCGGATCGACGGATACGAGAGAAGGCAGACGTGCTTCTCGCCGTCATACGTCATGTGGTCATAGATTTCATCCGACATCACCGCGACGTCCGGCCACTTCTCCAGGCCGGTGACGAACTTGTCGACTTCGGTTTTCGGTGTGACGCCGCCGGTCGGATTGGCCGGCGAGTTGATAATGATGAGGCGCGTCTTCGGTGTGATGAGGCTGAGCGTCTCTTCCGCGGAGAATGCGAAACCGTTTTCCTCGCGGATCGGAATCGGCACCGGCGTCGCGCCGGTGAACTCGATCATCGAGCGATAGATCGGAAAACCGGGGTCCGGATACATGATCTCGGCGCCCGGCTCGCCGAACATCAGGATCGACATGAACATGGTCGGCTTGCCGCCAGGCATGATCATCACGCTCTCCGGCGACACTTCCACCGCGTAACGCTTGTGCAGCGTGGCGGCGACCGCCTCGCGCAGTTGCGGGATGCCGTTCGCGGCGGTGTAGCCGTGATGGCCGTCGCGCAGCGCCTTCACCGCCGCCTCGACGATGTGATCGGGCGTACGGAAATCCGGCTGGCCGATGCCGAGGCTGATGATGTCACGGCCCTGCGCGGCGAGCGCATTGGCGCGCGCCAGCACGGCGAAGGCATTTTCCTCGCCGATCCGGTCGAAAGCCGCGATGGTCTTCAGCATTGGCAGGTCCTCTATGTGTTGAAGCGATTTTGCCGGGACGGATCGGTATCCGTCAATTGCGGCGGCCGAACTGCAATTCGGCCATCCGCAGCACCTCGAAAACGATCGCCACCGACCAGCCGATCAGCAGCAGGCCGTTGAGCGAGGTGATGGGGCCGGTGAGCCGCCACTCCGCCGGCGCAACGACGTCGCCATAACCGAGCGCGGTGTAGTTTTCGAATGCGAACTCGAACAGCGTGATGTCCTTCACCTGGATATCCGCCAGCGCGTAATACGCGGTCCAGGCGCCGACCTCGATCAGATGCGCCACGGTCAACACCGCCATCGTGAAACTGAACAAGGCAAACAGGCGCGTCATCAGCGAGCTGTCGTGCGTTCTTCTGGCGACGCGGCGCGTTACCATGACGATGGCGACGGTAAAGAGGCCGTGGATGCAGAAAGTCAGCAGGCTCACGAGCGTGCCGACGATAACCTGGAAGGCCATGAAATGGATCGCCCGTGCAGTCTGCCGGTTGGCCGGCGGCTGGATATAGCCCAGCCGGCGCAAGACATGAAAGCCAATCATGGCTCAATCACCGGAATGCATTGGCGTTGCGAGAGCCGGCGTGGCAGCTTCCCGCCATGACCACACCCGCCCAAAAACGCAAAGCATTCCGCAAGCTGCACGAGAGCGGCTGCTTCGTCATTCCCAATCCCTGGAATCCGGGCACCGCCCGCTATCTCGAAGGGCTCGGCTTCAAAGCGCTCGCCTCCACATCCTCAGGCTACGCACATTCGCTGGGCTATGCCGATGGCGCGCTGACGCTCGACCAGGTGCTGACGCACTATCGCGAGATTACATCGGCAACGTCCGTTCCGGTGAATGCCGACTTCGAGAATTGCTTCGCCCACGAGCCCGCCGACGTCGCCGTCAACGTGAAACGCTGCATCGAGACCGGCGTCGCGGGCCTGTCGATCGAGGATTACAGCAACGATCCGGCCAAGCCGCTTTACGATTTCGACCTCGCGGTGGCGCGCGTGAAAGCCGCCCGCAAGGCGGTCGACGAAATGGGAGGCGATGTCGTCCTGACCGGACGCGCCGAAGGCGTACTGCACGGGTTGACCGATCTCGCCGATGCGATCAAGCGGATCCAGGCCTACAGCGATGCGGGCGCGGACTGCCTCTATGTGCCGGGCATCAAGACGCGCGAGCAGATCGTCGCGGTGGTGAAGGCGGCCGGGCCGAAGCCGGTCAACCTGCTCAACCACACCACGCTCGGCTTCACCGTGAAGGAGATCGAGGGGATGGGTGTGCGCCGCATCAGCGTCGGCGGCACGCTGTCGCGCGTCGCAATGGACGCCTTCATCAAATCGGCGCGCGACATCATGGAGAACGGCAAGTTCGACAGCTTCGGCGGCGTCATCTCCAATGCCGAGCTCAACAAGTTTTTCGGAAAAGGTCCCAGTGCCTGAAGTCAAAGAGGATTTGAAATCCGAGCCGGAACCGAGAACCGGGCAACCGGTCGGCCTCAAGGTCGCCGACCCCTCGCCCGCACCGCGGCCGGGACCGGTTACGCTCGAAGGCCGTTTCGGCCGGCTGGAGAAGTTGCAGCCAAGTCACGCAAAGCCGCTCTGGAAATACTTCGAAGGGCAGCCGCAACTGTGGACCTACATCGGCGCCTATGGGCCGTTCGACTCTTACGAAGACTTCGCCGCGCACATCGAACGGTTTTCCGCGTCGCCCGATCCTTATGTCTATGCGATCGTCGACAAGGACAAAGGCCCGGTCGGCTATTTCACGCTGATGGAAATCCGCCCGGCGCATCGCGTGATCGAGGTCGGCCACGTGATGTATTCGCCGGCGCTGCAAAAGTCTCCGCTCGCCACCGAGGTGCAGTACCTGTTGGCGAAATACATCTTCGAGACGCTCGGCTATCGCCGCTATGAGTGGAAGTGCCACGCACTCAACACGGCCTCGCGCCGCGCCGGGCAACGCCTCGGCTTCACCTATGAAGGCACGTTCCGGCAATACCTGATCGCCAAGGGACGCAACCGCGACAATGCGTGGTTCTCCATGCTCGACAGCGAATGGCCGCGGCGCAAGAAGAACTTCGAAACGTGGCTGTCGCCGGACAACTTCGGCGCCGACGGCAAGCCGAAGCAAAGCCTGCTGGCGCTCAACGGCGGCGCCAAAGCCTGAATGAGCACGACGTCCGTTCCGTCATCGCGGCTGATCGAGCAGCCACAGTTTGTAAAGCTGTGGTTTTCGCGGCTGTGCTCCACGCTCGGCTACCACATGATGGTGATCGCGATCGGCTGGAAGATCTACGCCATCACCAGCGATCCGTTCGATCTCGGGCTGGTCGGCCTGATCCAGTTCATTCCCTCGGTCATTTTCACGTTGCTGATCGGCCATCTTGCGGACCGCTACGATCGCCGCACCATCATGCGCGGCGCGCAGGCGACCATGGGCGTCGCGGCAATACTGCTGGTCGCGGTGTTTCTCGATCCGACGCCGAACGTCGCATTGCTGTTCGCCGCGGTGTTCCTGATCGGCACGGCGCGGGCATTTGAATCGCCGGCCACCCAATCGCTGGTGCCGGCCGTCGTCCCGACCCCGCTGCTGGCGCGCGCCACCGCTGCGTGGGCGTCCGCCAACCAGACCGGCATCATCTGCGGGCCCGCGGCGGGCGGCTTTATCTACGCCTTCGAGCCGGTGCTGGTGCCCATGCTGGCGATCGTCCTGTTCGGCATCACCATCGTGCTGGTGACGCTCATTCACATCGAGCGCCGTGCACCCAAGCGCGAGCCGCCCACGCTGTCGTCCGTGCTGGCCGGCTTCCACTATATTCGCCAGCGGCCGCGGCTGCTCGGCGTCATCACGCTCGACCTGTTCGTCGCGTTGCTCGGCGGTGTCACCGCGCTGCTGCCGATCTACGCCAAGGACATCCTGATGGCCGGGCCGGTTGCTCTCGGCCTGCTGCGCTCGGCGCCGGCGATCGGCGCGCTGACCATGTCGATTGTGCTCTCGCACATCCCGATCGAGCGTCATATCGGCTTGAAGATGTTCGCGGTGGTTGCGCTGTTCGGCGCGGCGACCATGCTGTTTGCAGTGTCGACCTGGCTGCCGCTGTCGATGTTCGCACTCGCGATCCTCGGCGGCGCCGATGCGGTGAGCGTGGTGATCCGTTTCACCCTGGTGCAGATCGAGACGCCGGACGAGATGCGCGGCCGCGTCAGCGCGATCAACTTCCTGTTCGTCAACACCTCGAACACGCTGGGCGAGTTCGAGTCCGGCGCGGTGGCGGCCTGGCTCGGCGCGGTGCCGTCCGCCTTGATCGGTGGACTCGGGTCATTGCTCGTCGCCGCAATATGGATGATGATTTTTCCGGATTTGCGCCGGGTCGATCGTTTCGAACCGGCCGACGATGAAAAGAGGGCTTAAATGCACGTTTTGATGACCGGCGCGGCGGGGATGATCGGCCGCAAACTGACGGCGCGGCTGATCAAGGATGGCGGCGTGGCCGGCAAGCCGATCGACCGCTTCACGCTCACCGACATCGTGGCACCGGAGAAGCCGGCCGGATTTTCCGGCAAGGCCGATCTCGTCACCGCCGACCTCGCCGACAAGGGCATCGCCGAGAAGCTGATCGCCGACAAGCCTGAACTGATCTTCCATCTCGCCGGCGTGGTCTCCGGCGAAGCTGAGACCAATCTCGAAAAGGGCTACCGCGCCAATCTCGACGGCATGCGCAACCTGCTCGAAGCGATCAAGAACACCGGCGGCGGCTATCACCCGAAGGTGGTGTTCACCTCGTCGATCGCGGTGTTCGGCGCGCCCTTCCCGCCAGCCGGCATCCCGGACGATTTTCACCTCACGCCGCTCACCTCTTACGGCGCGCAGAAGGCAATGTGCGAGTTGCAGCTCGCCGACTATAGCCGCCGCAACATTCTCGACGGCGTCGGCATTCGCCTGCCGACGATCTGCGTGCGGCCCGGCAAGCCGAACAAGGCGGCGTCCGGTTTCTTCTCCGGCATCATCCGCGAGCCGCTGGCCGGCATGGAGGCGATCCTGCCGGTCGCAGACACGGTGCGGCACACTCACGCCTCGCCGCGCTCGGCCGTCGGGTTCCTCGTTCACGCCGCCGAGCTGTCGCGCGACAAGCTTGGGCCCCGCATCAACCTCAACATGCCGGGCGTCTGCGTGACGGTCGCCGAGCAGATCGAGTCGCTCAAGCGGATCGCCGGCGACAAGGTCGCGGCGCGCATCAAGCGCGAGCCGGACGAGCTGGTGATGCGGATCGTCGCCGGATGGTCGGAGCGGTTCGACGTCAAGCGCTCCGTCGAGCTCGGCTTCAAGGCGGAAAAGTCGTTCGACGACATCATCCGCGTGCATATCGAGGACGAACTCGGCGGCAAGATCGCCAATTAGCCCGGTTTGAAAATGCGGGCGGCACGGCCTAGATTGGGGCCATGACCTACGTCGACGCCTCCGTCGCCCCGCTTCGCAAGACCGGACAGATCAAGCTCTACGGCCCCGCCGCGTTCGAAGGGATGCGCAAGGCCGGCGCATTGGTCGCACAGTGTCTCGACATGTTGGCGCCGCACGTGAAACCCGGCGTGTCCACGCAGAAGCTCGACAACCTCGTTGCCGAATTCGCGCGCGACCACGATGCGCTGCCGGCGACGCTGATGTATCGCGGCTACCGCAAGGCGAGTTGCACGTCGCTTAACCACGTCGTCTGCCACGGCATCCCGAACGAGAAGCCGATGAAGGAAGGCGACATCGTCAACATCGACGTGACTCTGATCCTCGACGGCTGGCATGGCGACTCCAGCCGCATGTACACGGTCGGCGACATCCCGCGCCGCGCCGAGCGGCTGATCGAAGTCACCTATGAGGCGATGATACGCGGCATCGCGGCGATCAAGCCGGGCGCGACCACCGGCGACATCGGCTATGCGATTCAGACTTTCGTCGAGGCGCAGCACATGAGCGTGGTGCGCGACTTCTGCGGCCATGGGCTCGGCCGGCTGTTTCACGACGAGCCGAACATCGTCCACGTCGGCCGGCCCGGCGAAGGCGTGGTGCTCAAGCCGGGCATGTTCTTCACGGTCGAACCAATGATCAATCTCGGCCGCCCGCACGTGAAGGTGCTGTCGGACGGCTGGACCGCGGTGACGCGCGACCGCTCGCTGTCGGCGCAGTTCGAGCACACCGTGGGCGTCACCAAGGACGGCGTCGAGGTATTCACCTACTCGCCCGGCAAGCTCGACAAGCCTCCGTATAAGGTCTGACCTCAACACCCTTAAAGATTGCACTCGCCTGCACTAAGCTGTGCGGGCGGTGGGTGGATTATGGCGTCGAAGCGAAGCGGCAACGGGCGTAAATCTGGTCTGGCGGAAGCGACCCCGCATTATGTCGGCCACCGCGACCGGCTGCGCACCCGCTTCCGCGAGGCCGGCAGCGATGCGGTGAGCGACTATGAGCTGCTCGAGCTGGTGCTGTTCCGCACCATCCCGCAGCGCGACCTCAAGCCGCTCGCCAAGGAATTGATCGCCAAGTTCGGCTCGTTCGGCGAGGTGCTGGCGGCGCCGCAGCCGCGCCTCGAAGAAGTCAAAGGCATCAAGGAAGCGACCGCCACCGATCTCAAGATCGTTCATGCGGCGGCGAGCCGGCTGGCCAAGGGCAAGGTGCAGAAACGGCCGGTGCTGTCATCATGGTCGAGCGTGCTGGAGTACTGCCGCACCGCGATGGCCTTCGCGGACAAGGAGCAATTCCGCATCCTGTTTCTCGACAAGCGCAACCAGGTGATCGCCGACGAAGTGCAACAGACCGGCACGGTCGATCACACGCCGGTCTATCCGCGCGAAGTGGTGAAGCGCGCGCTCGAACTGTCGGCGACCGCGATCATCCTGGTGCACAACCATCCGTCCGGCGATCCGACGCCGTCGCGCTCGGACATTGTGATGACGGAGGCGATCATCGACGTGGCGAAGCCGCTCGGCATCCTGGTGCACGATCACATCATCGTCGGCAAAGACGGTCACGCCAGCCTGAAGGGGCTGAAACTGATCTGATTACTGGCGCACCAGCCGGTACGGATTGGCGCTTTCCGGCACACGCTCCCAGGCATTGGCATCGTCCTGCTCGAAGCGCCAGGGATTGCCGCGCGACGGCGCGATCAGCAACTCGTCACGATCGATCTTCCACCACGCAAAGCCGAGCCGCGCGATCGACGGATCACAATCCGGCTTGACCGTCAGCGCGAAGCCTTCCTCGGCCGAGCCGGTCGTGAACGTGAATATGCAGAGCGGCTTGCCCGTGCCGCGCATCAAGGCCCAGTCGCCGGTCACCTGCTCGAGCGGAACCGGCTTGGCCGCGGCATCTGCCGAATTTTGCAGGAACAGGACGCCGAAGCCCGGCGTCGGCGCCTCGAACATGCCGGTTTCGACTTCGCTGAAATCGACCAGCGGCTTGCCGCTCCTGTCCACGAAATGAAGCAGATCGTTGTCGGGATAGGTCCAGCCGGCGACGTCGCGCAGCAACGGCAGATCGTCCGCGCATTTTGCGTCGAATTCGAGCTTGAAGCCGGACGCCGCCTTGTCGTTCTTGAAGGTGAGGTTGCAGGTCTTGTCGCGGTCGGCGTTGGAGAATTCCCAGGTGCCGAGCATAGCCTTGGCCTGGTCGTTGATCGCCTGCGCCCGCGCACCCGTGGCCGCGAGCACCAGGACAACCAAGCCGAAGACCATTCGGCGCATGACACTCTCTTCCGCGCGTTGCGCGATTCGCGTGCCGCAGCTTACGCCCGTTTGGGCGGATAGGGAGTCTCGGCAACCGGCGTCAGCGGCGGCTTCCCGGCCGCCCAGTTCAGAATGTTGTCGACCACAAGCTGGTCCATCGCGGCGCGGGTGACCTCGGTCGAGGAGCCGAGATGGGGGAACAGGACGACATGCTTCATGTCGATCAGCTCCTTCGGCACTTCGGGTTCCTTGGCGAACACGTCGAGCCCAGCCGAATAGATCGTTTTGTTCTTGAGCGCCTCGATCAGCGCCGGCTCGTCGATCACCGAACCGCGCGCCATGTTGATGACGATGCCGCGCGGGCCGAGCGCCTCGAGCACTTCCTTGTTGATCATGTTCCTGGTCGCGGCGCCGCCGGGCACGATAATCATCAAGGTGTCGACATCGCGCGCCATGTCGATCAGCTTCGGGTAGTACTTGTAGCCAACGCCCTGCTGCGGATTGCGGCTGTGATAAACGACCGGCACGCCGAATGCGTCGAGCCGCTTGGCGATCGCCTTGCCGATGCGGCCCATGCCGACGATGCCGACCTTGCGGTCGCGCAAGGTTGCCTGGGTCAGCGGGTAATGGCCCTTCGATACCCAATTGCCGGCACGGAGATATTGCTCGGCCTGCGGAAACTCGCGAACGGTGTTGAGCAGGAGACCGAGCGCAGTGTCGGCGACTTCCTCGTTGAGGACTTCCGGCGTGTTGGTGACGATGATGCCATGCTCACCGGCCCATTTGGCATCGACGTGGTCGTAGCCGACGCCAAAGCTCGAAATCTGCTCGAGCTTCGGAAATTTCTGCATGAAGGCGGCGTCGAGCTTATTCGCGGTGTAGGCGATCGCAATGGCGCGAATTTTGGGCCCGACGGCGCGGAAGAACTCGTCGGGGTCCTTGGCGTCGGCAAGGTAGTGCAGCGTCACCTTCGGATCGAGACCCTTGACCATGACCGGCTTCTTGCTGCCGACCAGCAACACATCCGGCTTCTCACCTGCCATGGCCTGCTCCTTACGTTCACGAAAAATTCGAGCCCTATTGCAGAAACGAAATCCGATCACGTGAGTCAATCGGTTTTGCGCGCCTGCATGGCCCACTGATGGCCGGACATAGCGAGATTGTGGGCCGGTTTCGACCGCTATGGCGCGTCAAAATTTCGCTTCCGTAAGCACCTGTTTTTTCACTAGGCTCCCCCGCGGCAATCGGCTAAGAGCCGAAAAAGTCATAAGAACAAGCGTGCGGGAGGATAGATGGCTTCAGTGGGCATCCGCGACGTGCGGAAGTCATTTGGCACGACGGCGGTCATTCACGGCGTCAATGTCAGCATTAACGACGGCGAATTTGTCGTCCTGGTCGGACCGTCGGGCTGCGGCAAGTCGACCTTGCTGCGAATGATCGCGGGTCTGGAAAACATCTCCGGCGGCGAAATCCGCATCGGCGAGCGCGTCGTCAACAACGTGCCGCCGAAAGAGCGCGATGTCGCGATGGTGTTCCAGAACTACGCGCTCTATCCGCACATGACCGTCGCCGACAACATGGCGTTCTCGCTGAAGCTGCGCGGCGCCGACAAGGGCGACATCGATGCGCGCGTGAACCGCGCCGCTGGCATCCTCGGCCTCGGTCCGTATCTCGCGCGCTTTCCGCGCCAGCTCTCGGGCGGCCAGCGCCAGCGTGTCGCGATGGGCCGCGCCATTGTGCGCGATCCGCAGGTCTTCCTGTTCGACGAGCCACTCTCTAACCTCGACGCCAAGCTGCGCGTGCAGATGCGCACCGAGATCAAGGAGCTGCACCAGCGGCTCAAGACCACGACGGTCTACGTCACGCACGATCAGATCGAGGCGATGACGATGGCCGACAAGATCGTGGTGATGCACGACGGCATTGTCGAGCAGATCGGCTCGCCGCTCGAACTCTACGACCGCCCGGCCAACCAGTTCGTCGCGGGCTTCATCGGCTCGCCGGCGATGAATTTCCTCAAGGGTAGGATCGCGGTGAACGGCAGCGTCTCGTTCGAGGGGCCAAACGGCGTGAAGCTCCCGCTCGGCACAGCCCCCGCCAATTCCAGCGGCCGCCCGGCCATCTACGGCATCCGTCCCGAACACTTCACGATCGCCGACGACGGGGCGGAAGCCGAAATCGTCGTCGTCGAGCCGACCGGTTCCGAAACGCAAGTGTTCGCCAAGCTCGGAGGCGAGGAAGTCGTCGCGGTGTTCCGCGAACGTCATCAGTTTAATCCGGGCGACAAGATCCGGCTCAAACCAGACCAGCGCGTCGTCCATTTGTTCGACGAGGCGACCGGCCAGCGTCTTACTGCCTAACAACTCAACGGAGGAAATGACGATGAATCACTTTACACGCCGCGCCCTGGTCAAGGGCGGCACGGCATTGGGCGCCGCCAGCGCGCTCTCGGGGCCGGCCCTGCTCGAATGGGCCAAGGCCTGGGCTCAGGAATCGAAATGGAAGCCGGAGAAGGGCGCCAAGCTGTCACTGCTGCGCTGGAAGTATTTCGTGCAGGCGGAAGACGATGCTTTCGTCAAGCTGATCGCGGCCTTCACAAAGGCTACCGGCGTTCCGGTCGAGATTTCCCGCGAATCCTACGAGGACGTGCAGCCGAAAGCGTCGGTTGCCGCCAACACCGGCACCGGCCCGGATCTGTTCTGGGGCCTCTATTCGCTGCCGCACCTGTTCCCGCAGAAGTGCGTCGACATGACCGACGTCGCCGATTACCTCGGCAAGAAGTACGGCGGCTGGGTCGACAGCGCCGTCAAGTACGGCAAGGGCAGCGGCAACAAGTGGATCTGCGTGCCGATCTGCTATTCCGGCGCGCTGATGAACTACCGCATCGAGGCCTCGAAGAAGGCGGGCTTCTCCACCTTCCCCGACAAGCTCGACGCCTTCCAGGAATACGCCAAGGCGATGAAGGCGCAGAACACGCCCGGCGGCTTCGCCCTCGGCCACGCCTCCGGCGACGGCAACAGCTGGGTGCATTGGTGCCTGTGGTCGCACGGCGGCGAGACCGTCGACGCGCACGACAAGGTCATCATCAACTCGCCCGAGACCGCCAAAGCGCTCGAGTACGCCAAGGTGCTCTACGGCAACATGATCCAGGGCGTTGCGGCCTGGAACGACTCGTCCAACAACAAGGCGTTCCTCGCCGGCGACATCCACTGGACCAATAACGGCATCTCGATCTACGTCGCGGCGCAGAACAGCGCCAAGCAGATCGCCGAGGACATGAACCACGCCTACTTCCCGGTCGGCGTGAGCGGCAAGCCGACCGAGCTGCACCTGATGTATCCGGTGCTGGCGATGACCTACACGAAATATCCGCAGGCCTGTAAGGCGCTGATGGCGTTCATGCTGGAAGCGGAAAATTTCAACCCGTGGATCCAGTCGGCGAAGGGCTATCTGACTCACTGCCTCAACGCCTATGACGCGAACCCGATCTGGACCGTCGATCCGAAGAACACTCCCTACCGCGACGTCGCCAAGCGTTCGCTGACGGCAGGTGGCCTCGGCTCGGTCGGCGAGAAGGCGGCGACGGCGATCGCCGACTTCGTGGTGCTCGACATGTTCGCGAATTATTGCACCGGCCGCGAAGATGCCAAGGGAGCGATCTCGGTCGCCGAACGGCAGCTTCGCCGCATCTATCGATAATCGTCGAATCCGGCGGGCGCCGTCAGCGCCCGCCGGATTTATTTCGTGGGAACCCGATGGCCCTTGCATTCGATCAAGCTGCCGCCCGCGTGACGCCTCGTGACGTCA
>DASZXA010000040.1:0-13044 GCA_035546455.1 Pseudolabrys sp. | reverse complement strand
CGCCCAGCAGGACAGTTTCCTGCCGGTGATGGAGGATGGCACGGTCATCCTTGTAGGAGCCACGACCGAAAACCCATCCTTCGAACTCAACGCCGCCTTGCTGTCGCGGGCGCGCGTTCTTGTTTTCCATGCGCTCGATGAGGAAAGCATCGCGAAGCTTCTTTCCCGCGCCGAGGAGACAGAGGGCAGGGCGTTGCCGCTCGACACGGAGGCGCGCACGGTCCTGCTTCGGCTCGCGGATGGCGATGGTCGCGCCGCGCTGACGCTCGCCGAGGAAATCTGGCGCGCGGCAGGCGCGGGCGAGATATTCGATGCCGATGGCCTCATGCGCATCGTCCAGCGACGTGCGCCGGTTTACGACAAGAGCCAGGACGGCCACTACAACCTGATCTCCGCGCTGCATAAATCCGTGCGTGGCTCCGATCCCGACGCGGCGCTCTATTATCTCGCCCGCATGCTCGACGCCGGTGAGCCGCCGCTCTACATCGCCCGCCGCGTCGTTCGCATGGCGATCGAGGACATCGGTATGGCCGATCCGCAGGCACTGGTGATCTCCAACGCGGCGAAGGATGCGTACGACTTCCTTGGGAGCCCGGAAGGCGAACTCGCCATCGCGCAGGCGGTCATTTACGTGGCCACAGCGCCGAAATCGAACGCCGGTTATGTCGCCTACGGCGCGGCCAAGCGGGTGGCGAAGGAGGGCGGCTCGCTGCTGCCGCCCAAGCACATCCTCAATGCGCCGACCAAGCTGATGAAGGAAGAGGCCTACGGCCGCGGCTATGCCTACGACCACGATCAAGAAGAGGCGTTCTCCGGGCAGGATTACTTCCCCGAACAGCTCGGCCGCCAGCAGTTCTACGACCCGCCGGAGCGCGGCTTCGAGCGCGAGATCAGGAAACGCCTTGAGTATTGGGCCAAGCTGCGTAAAGAACGCGGCGGCAAATGATCGATCTCGACGCTTATTTCAAACGCATCGGCTATTCCGGCGACCGCAAGCCGACGCTGGCAACGGTGCGCGAATTGCATCGGCTTCAGCCGGCGGCGATCGCGTTCGAGAACCTGTCGCCGCTGATGGGTGATCCGGTGCCGCTCGACGCGCCGTCGCTGCACGCCAAGATGGTCGCGAACGGCCGTGGTGGCTACTGCTTCGAGCAGAACCTGCTGTTCGCCAGCGTGCTTGAAGCCCTCGGCTTCAAGTTTCGCTACATCACCGGCTGGCCGCGCTGGGGGGTGATGGGCACGCCGCGCCCGCGCACGCATCTTTTGCTGCTCATCACTATCGACGGTGAAGATTGGCTTGCCGATGTCGGATTCGGCGGCAATACGCTGACCGCACCGCTTGCGCTTAACCGCGAGGGCGAGCAAGCGACACCTCACGAAGCCGCGCGAATCCTGCGCGAGAACGGCGGTTACGTCATTCAGGTCCACACCGGCGAGTGGCGCGATCTCGTCTCGTTCGATCTCGGTCATCAGGACTTCGCCGAGCTCGACATGGGCAACTGGTACACCTCGACCCATCCGAAGTCGCGTTTCCGCAACGAGTTAGTCGCGGCGCGCGCAGCGCCAGACACGCGGTATGGATTGTCGAACGGCAGCCTTTCCATCCGCCCGCGCAACGGCGAAGCCGAGCGCCGCCAGCTCGAGAGTGTTGGCGAAATCCGCGATGCGCTGGGCGACCTGTTCCAGATCAAGGTGCCGAAGGATCGGGGGCTGGACGCAGCGTTGTCACGCGTCCTGGAGAAACCATGAGACGCGGCAGGGGCAACAGCAGGGGCAACAAGCCACGCCAGCCCGGCGGCAACCGGCAGGAAGCCGGCCCGCGGCACAAGTTCGGGAAGGGTAGGCCTAATAAAGCCCGGCACGCCGAACGGCGCGACGAACGTGGTCCCAAGCGCAGCCCGAAACGCGACGACAGGCCGCAGCGGGATCGCCGCGAGCGTCCTGCGTTCGAGGCCCGCCCACAGCGTATTCCCGAGCCGCCGCGCGAAGTGACACCATCGCCATCCTTCGTCTCATCCGGCGTGCAGACCGTCACCGTGACGCCGGACGAAAACGACATGCGCGTCGATCGCTTCTTCGAGGCGCGGTTTCCCGGCCTGTCGTTCAGCCACATCCAGCGCATCATCCGGAAGGGCGAGGTGCGCGTGAACGGCACGCGCACCGAGCCGAAGGCGCGGCTCGAGGCGGGGCAGAGCGTTCGCATTCCGCCGCTTTCGGTCGCCGCGCCGAAGCCGCGCGACGATGCGCCCGCCGCCGTGAAGGATCGCGCCTTCCTGAAGTCGATTACCCTCTACGAAGACGACGACGTGATGGTGCTTAACAAGCCCGCCGGCCTTGCCGTGCAGGGCGGCTCCGGCACCACGCGCCATATCGACGGCATGCTTGGGGCGCTGCAGGGCCAGCACAAGGACGCGCAGCGTCCGCGCCTCGTGCATCGTCTCGACAAGGATACTGCCGGCTGCCTGCTGATCGCCAAGACGCGCTTCGCTGCCGCCGCACTGTCGAAAACCTTCCGTTCGCGGGCCGCCCGCAAGATTTACTGGGCGCTGGTCGCCGGCGTGCCGAAGCCGCCGCAGGGCCGCATCTCGACCTACCTGGCCAAGCAAGAGGTCGAGGAAGACAGCTTCATGCGTATCGCGAAGCATGGCGAAAAGGATGCGATGCACGCGGTGACGTATTACGCGATTGTCGAAACCTCGGCGCAGTCGCTGGCGTGGATTTCACTCAAGCCGGTCACCGGCCGCACCCATCAGTTGCGTGCCCACATGGCGCATGTCGGCAATCCGATCGTCGGCGATCCGAAATACTTCAATATCGAGAACTGGCATCTGCCGGGCGGCATGCAGAACAGGCTGCACCTGCTGGCGCGGCGCATCGCAGTGCCGCATCCGCGCGGGGGCAGGATCGACGTTTCCGCGCCGCTGCCTGAGCACATGCAGCAAACCTGGAACCTGCTCGGCCTCGATACCTCGCGCTACGATCCCATTGAAGACGCGCCGGAAGAGTAGGGAGTGGCGGGGCGCCCGCGCCACCATATCTCAAGGTTATGCGGATCGCCGTCGCCCTGATTGCCGTCCTGCTTGCCGCGCCCGCTACCGCCGGCGTGCTCGATGACGACAACTATTCGATCATGAAGCCGGAGCCGAACCCGCCCGGCGTGGTGAACCGCTACAAGTCGCCGCGCGGCACCAGGCAGCACGTTACCATTCCGCGTCCCGCGCCGGACGAGCCGCGCACCATTCCGGCAATGCCGCCGCCGCTCATCAATCCACAAACCGGTCAGGCGCTACCGAACCTGCCGCGACCCATTCCGGGCTCCGGCGTTGGCGGCCGTGAAACCGGGCAGGATCGCGCCATGCGCTGCGCCCATCAGGCCGGCATGTACGGCCAGACCGGCACCAATTACCTCGGTAGTTGCATCACTCAGTAGGCGCTCGCCGTGTCGAGTGCCTTCAGGTCGTCCGCCGATAGTTTGAGCCGCGGCGCCGCCATCAATTCCTGAAGCTGCTTCACGCTGGTCGCCGAAGCGATCGGCGCAGTGACGAGCGGCTGTGCAATCAGCCAGGCCAGCGCGATCTGCGCCG
Source organism: Pseudolabrys sp. (assembly GCA_035546455.1). Classification (GTDB taxonomy): domain Bacteria; phylum Pseudomonadota; class Alphaproteobacteria; order Rhizobiales; family Xanthobacteraceae; genus Pseudolabrys. Next base: position 9,460 of record DASZXA010000040.1, on the reverse strand, counting down.
GCGTCGCCTTGTGCCGCGCCGCCACGTCGTCGAGCGCCATGAGAATCCGCAGGCCGCGTTCGCCGAAATAGGCCTTCACGCGCGGCGCGCGCGCCGGATTTTTCGCCGCATCCTCGGCGCTGCGGTATTTGCCGGTGAGGAACCCGGCGGCCAGCGAGAAATAGGGGATGACGCCGAGCCCGGCCTCGCGGCAGATCGGTGCGTAGTCTTTCTCGAAGCCGGCGCGATCGGTCAGATTGTAGAGCGGCTGGAGCGTTTGATAACGCGGCAAGCCGCGTGCCTCGCTGGCTGCGAGCGCCGCCTTCAGCCGTTCCGGCGTGCGGTTCGAGCAGCCGATCGCCTTCACCTTGCCCTGCTTGATGAGTTGCGCGTAGGCCTCGAGCGTTTCCTCGACCGGCGTGGTGTCGTCGTCCCAGTGGCTCTGCAGCAGATCGATGCATTCGACCTGCAGCCGCTTGAGGCAATCCTCGGCACGGCGCAGCACGTACTCCTTGCGTAGGTTCTTGCCTTCGCCCATGTCGGACCCGACCTTGGTGGCGAGCACGATCTTGTCGCGCTTGCCGGATTTCTTCAGCCAGTTGCCGATGATGGTCTCGGACTCGCCGCCTTTGTGGCCCGGCGCCCAGCGCGAATAGCTGTCGGCGGTGTCGATCGCGTTGAATCCGCCATCGAGAAACGCATCGAGCAGCGTGTGCGAGGCCGCCTCGTCGGCGGTCCAGCCGAACACATTGCCGCCGAACATCAGCGGCGCGATCTTGAGGCCGGAGCGGCCGAGTTCACGAAATTGCATTGGTTGATCCTGCCGGAGGGTCCGTCCCGTGCCTACCGAAGTGAAATGGCCGGGGCAAGCCCGGCCCCGACAATCCGGCTATGCCAGCACTAGCGCAGCGACGCGTTGATCTTGTCGAGCGCCGCCTGGCCGGGGCAGAGGTCCTGCTCGTTGAGGGAATTGAGCGGCGCGTCCACCGTATGCAGGTGGGTATGCAGGTCCTCGGACTCTTTCTCCACAAACAGCAGCCCGGTGACGATCTGCCCCTTGGCGGCGTGGTGCTGCAGGAAGCCCATCGCCGCGGTGCGGTCGTGCACGTCGTAGTCGGCGGCGAGCTTGCGCAAAGCGAGCTTCGAGCCGTCGTGCTGCTCGACGATCTCGACGCTGCCGGGCTCGTATTTCACCTCGATCGGCATCCGGCTCGAGATGAAGTCGAGCCGATTCACCGCATCATTGTGCTCGCGCACGAAGTCGAAGCTCTTGGTCGAGCCGGCATGGTTGTTGAAGGCGATGCAGGGACTGATGATGTCGATGAAGGCCGCGCCCTTGTGCGCGATCGCCGCCGAAATGATCGGCACCAGCTGGTCCTTGTCGCCGGAGAACGACCGCGCGACGAAAGTCGCGCCGAGCTGCAGCGCCATCGCCACCAGGTCGATCGAATTGTCGGTGTTGGTGACGCCCTTTTTCGATTTCGAGCCGCGGTCGGCGGTGGCGGAGAACTGCCCCTTGGTGAGGCCGTAAACGCCGTTGTTCTCGACGATATAGACCATGTTGACGCCGCGCCGCAGGCAGTGCGCGAACTGGCCGAGCCCGATCGAGGCGCTGTCGCCGTCGCCGGACACGCCGAGATAAATCAGGGCGCGATTGGCGAGATTGGCGCCGGTGAGCACCGACGGCATGCGGCCGTGCACCGAATTGAAGCCGTGTGAATTGCCGAGCATGTAGGTCGGCGTCTTCGACGAGCAGCCGATGCCGGAGATTTTCGCCACCCGGTGCGGTTCGATCGCCAGCTCGTAACAGGCCTGGATGATCGATGCGGTGATCGAGTCGTGTCCGCAGCCGGCGCACAGCGTCGACACCGTGCCTTCGTAATCGCGGTGGGTATAGCCGAGCGCGTTCTTCGGCAGCGCGGGGTGGTGGAATTTCGGCTTGGCGAGATAGGTCACGACGTCACCTTCGCTGGCTTCAATTTCATCTGGTCGAGATGGTCGCCGATCGCCTTTTCGATGAAGCGGGCGGTGATCGGCGTGCCGTCATAATGCAGGATCGGAACGAGCCGCACCGGGTCGATGCCGCATTCGTTGACGATCAGCGAGCGCAACTGCCCGTCGCGGTTCTGCTCGACCACGTAGACGAAATCGTGGTCGGCGACGAAGCTGTTGACACTCGAGTGGAACGGGAAGGCGCGCACACGCATGCGGTCGAGCGTGTGGCCGCGCGCCTCGATCAGATGGATCGCCTCGTCCATCGCCGGCGAGGTTGAGCCGTAATAGATCACGCCGTATTTGGTCGGCTTGTCGGCATTGGCGACCAGCGGGCGCGGCACCAAGTCCTTGGCCGTCTCGAACTTGCGCAGCAGCCGCTGCATGTTGTCGACGTAGGGCGCGCCTTCCTCGGTATACTTGGCGTAGCGGTCGCGCGAGGTGCCGCGCGTGAAGAACGAGCCCTTGGTCGGGTGCGTGCCCGGGTAAGTGCGGTAGGGGATGCCGTCGTTATCGACGTCGAGATAGCGGCCGAAATCCTCGCCGGCCTCGAGCCGCGCCGCCGTCATCACCTTGCCGCGGTCGTATTTGCGGTTGTTGTCCCAGGCGAGCGGCCGGCAGAGGTGGTGATTCATGCCGATGTCGAGGTCGAGCATCACGAAGATCGGCGTCTGTAGCCGGTCCGCGAGGTCGAACGCCTGCGCGCCGAAGTCGAATGCTTCCGCCGGGTCTTCCGGCAGCAGCAGCACATGCTTGGTGTCGCCGTGCGAAGCATAGGCGCAGAAGGAAATGTCGCACTGCTGGGTACGGGTCGGCATGCCGGTCGAGGGGCCGGCGCGCTGCACGTCGAACAGCACGGCGGGAATTTCCGCGAAATAGGCGAGCCCGATGAATTCCTGCATCAGCGAGATGCCGGGGCCGGAGGTCGCGGTGAAGGCACGCGAGCCGTTCCATGCCGCGCCGATCACCATGCCGATCGAGGCCAGTTCGTCCTCGGCCTGGATGATCGCGTATTTCGCCTGCTTGGTGGTCGGATCGACCCGGAGCTTGCCGCAATGCCGGGTGAAGGCGTCGGCCAGCGAGGAGGACGGCGTGATCGGATACCAAGCGCACACTGTCGCGCCGCCATAGACCGCGCCGAGCGCCGCCGCCGAATTGCCCTCGACGAAAATGCGGTCGCCGACCTTGTTCGAGGCGCGCATCTGCAAGCCGATCGGCTGCAAGTTCAGCGTCGCGTAGTCGCGGCCGATGTGGAGCGCCTTGATGTTCGGCTCGATCAGCTTGTCCTTGCCCTTGTATTGCTCGCCAATCAGGGTTTCGAGCACCTTGACGTCCATGTTGAGCAGCACGCTCAGCACGCCGACATAAATGATGTTCTTGAAGAGCTGGCGCTGGCGCGGATCGGTGTATTCGCGATTGCAGATCGCGGTGAGCGGCACGCCGATCACCGTGATGTCGGGCCGGAATTTCGACGGCGGGTAAGGCTTGGTCGAATCGTAGAGCAGGTAGCCGCCGGGCTCGATCGAGGCGATGTCCTTGTCGAAAGTCTGCGGGTTCATCGCGACCATCAGGTCGGTGCCGCCACGCGCACCGAGATGACCAGCCTCGGTGACGCGCACCTCGTACCAGGTCGGCAGGCCCTGAATGTTGGAGGGGAAGATGTTGCGCGGGGCGCAGGGGATGCCCATGCGGAGCACCGCGCGGGCGAACATCTCGTTGGCGCTCGCGGAGCCCGAGCCGTTAACGTTCGCGAAGCGAACGACGAAGTCGTTTACGCGGCTGAGCGGCGCGGCTGTTGTGGCGGTCGGCATTTCGATCCCGCGTGAGTCATATCGAGGAAGAATTTCTGCATGTCCCAGGCGCCGGTCGGGCAGCGCTCGGCGCACAGCCCGCAGTGCAGGCAAACGTCTTCGTCTTTCACCATCACCCGGCCGGTTTTCAGGCCGCCTTCGACGTAGAGGTCCTGCGTCAGGTTCTTGGCCGGCGCGTTAAGCCGGGTCCGCAGGTCGGCCTCGTCGCCGTTCTCGGTGAAAGTGATGCAATCCATCGGGCAGATGTCGACGCAGGCGTCGCACTCGATGCACAGCTTCGAGGCGAACACTGTCTCGACGTCGCAGTTCAGGCAGCGGCCCGCTTCGGCGAGCGCGAGCTTTACGTCGAAGCCAAGCTCGACCTCCGCCTTGATGTCTTTCAGCGCCACCGCCTTGTCGCGCAGCGGCACCTTGTAGCGCTCATCGAGCGCGATCGCGTTGTCATACGACCACTCGTGGATGCCCATCTTCTGGCTGATGAGCTCGGTGGCCGGGAGAGGGCGGTCGGCGATGTCCTCGCCGTTGAGCATCTTGTCGATCGACACCGCGGCCTCGTGGCCGTGCGCCACCGCCCAGATGATGTTCTTGGGGCCGAACGCGGCGTCGCCGCCGAAGAACACCTTGGGGTTGGTCGACTGGAACGTCACCGCATCGACCTTCGGCATGTGCCAGTCATCGAAGTCGATGCCGCAGTCCTTTTCGATCCACGGGAAGGCGTTCTCTTGGCCCACAGCAACAAGCACATCGTCGCACGGGAAATGCTGATCGGGTTCGCCGGCCGGCACCAGCCTGCGTTTGCCCTTGGCGTCGTATTCCGCCTTGACCTTTTCGAAGGTGATGCCGGTCAGCTTGCCGTTTTCGTGCGTGAAGTGCTTCGGCACCAGGAAATTGTGGATCGGGATGCCCTCGTGCTGGGCGTCTTCCTTCTCCCACGGCGAAGCCTTCATCTCGTCGAAGCCGGAACGCACCACGACGTCGACCTGCTCGCCGCCGAGACGGCGCGCCGAGCGGCAGCAGTCCATCGCGGTGTTGCCGCCGCCGAGCACGACAACGCGCTTGCCAATTTTATTGATATGCCCGAACGACACCGACGACAGCCAGTCGATGCCGATATGAATATTGGCGGCGGCTTCCTTGCGGCCGGGAATGTCGAGATCGCGGCCGCGCGGCGCGCCGGAGCCGACGAACACCGCGTCCCAATTCTCCGAGAGCAGCTTCTTCATGCTGTCGATGCGTGTGCCGCCACGGAATTCGACGCCGAGCCCGAGGATGTAGCCGGTCTCCTCGTCGATCACGGCGTCGGGCAGACGGAATTTCGGAATCTGTGTGCGGATCATGCCGCCGGCTTTCGGATCGCCGTCGAACACCACGCATTCATAGCCGAGCGGGGCGAGGTCGCGCGCCACGGTCAGCGAGGCGGGCCCGCCGCCGACCAGCGCGATGCGCTTGCCATTCTTCTGCGTCGCCGGTTTCGGCAGCCGCGCCGTGATGTCGTCCTTGTAATCGGCCGCGACGCGCTTGAGGCGGCAGATCGCGACCGGCTCGTCCTCGACGCGCACGCGCCGGCAGGCCGGCTCGCACGGGCGGTCGCAGGTGCGCCCGAGCACGCCCGGAAACACGTTCGATTTCCAATTGATCATGTAGGCGTCTGAGTAACGCCCCTCGGCAATCAGCCGGATGTATTCGGGCACCGGCGTATGCGCCGGGCAGGCCCACTGGCAGTCCACCACTTTGTGGAAGTAGTTCGGCTGCGAGATATCGGTATTCTGCATTCACTCCTCGAAACGCACCCCGGAGCTCTGTCGAGATGCGTTACGTGCGGTCTTCCCCCCGAAAAACTAAGCCGCTATCAAGCCGCCCGCGATTCAGACTTAGGAATAGTATTAAGTCGAAACTGGGAAGACCACAGGGCCTGTGCGCGTTTGCTGCGTTGCACAAGGCGCGCGAACCGTGGCATTCCATGCGTTCTGCGGGATTTCCGAAATGAAACTTTGCCGCGCCAAATGGTCGCGAATGTTTGAGCCAATAATCCAACGATGAAACTCGTCATCTTCGACATCGACGGCACCTTGGTGGACAGCCAGCATTTGATCTGCGGTGCCATGCACCAGGCGTATGACCGCCATGGCCTGCCGAAGCCGCCGCGCGAGCGCGTGCTGTCGCTGGTCGGCCTGTCGCTGCCGGACACCTTCACGCGGCTGGCCGACGGCGCCGCGCACCCGATCGACGCTTTGGTCGAGGCCTATCGCGACGCATTCCAGGCCCTGCGCGCGCAGCCGGATTCGATGGAGCCGCTTTATCCGGGCGCGGAGCAGGCGATCCTGCGCCTGGCCAGGCGCGACGACATCGCGCTCGGCATCGCCACTGGCAAGTCGATGCGCGGCATCGAGGTCGTGCTCGGCCACTACAGGCTGCTGACGCATTTCACGACCGTGCAGTGCGCCGACACCGCGCCGTCGAAGCCCGATCCCGGCATGGTGACGAATGCGCTGCGCGATACCGGCGTATCGGGCGAAGACGCCGTGCTCGTTGGTGACAGCATTTACGACATGCAGATGGCGAAGGCCGGGGGTATTCATGCCGTCGGCGTGTCGTGGGGGTACCATCCGCCACACGATCTGATTGCCGCCGGCGCGGATGTCATCGTCGAGGATTTCGCCGCGCTCGACGAGGCGCTCGATACGCTGTGGGCCGTCGCCCAGGTTTGAATCATGCGTGACATTCTCGACGACATCTTCAAGAACCAGCCGCTCGATCCGATCGAGGCGGCGCGCAAGTCCGTGCGCGTCAACCTGCGCAAGCGCTTCTACAAGCAGGCGGGCGTGGCCGACCACGCCGTGACGCTCGACGGCAAGCCGGTGATGACGCCGAAGCGCCGCGCGTTGAAAGCGCCGAACGCGGCCATCGTGCAAGCCATGGCGGGGGAGTGGGACGCACAGCGCGACACCATCGACCCCGGCGCGATGCCGATGACGCGTTTGGCCAATGCGATCATTGACGGCGTCGCCGATGCGCCGAACGCGGTGCGCGACGAGATCGTCAAATATCTCGGCAGCGATCTGGTGTTTTATCGCGCCGACCAGCCGGAAGGTTTGATCGAAGAGCAGGCCAAACACTGGGACCCGATCATCGCCTTTGCCCGCGACACCTATGGCGCGCGCTTCGTGCTGGCGCAGGGCATCGTACATCAGGCGCAGCCGCCGGAAGCCATCGCCGCCGCGGCTGTATCGATCCCGCATGATGCAAGTACGGAAGCAATTTGGACGCTCGGCGCGCTGGCCGCCATCGTCACCATCACCGGGTCGGCGCTGATCGCGCTGGCGCTCGCTGCCAAGGCGATGGATGCCGATGCGGCGTGGCAAGCCGCTCATGTCGATGAGGACTGGAACGCCGCGAAGTGGGGTGAGGACCCCGAAGTTCAGGCACGCCGCGCTGCCCGCCGCGCCGAATTCGACGCGGCGGTGCTGATCCTGCGCGCCGTCTAACGATTACTGCCCGGTCGGCCCGCGCCGGCCGGCCTCGTAGAGGAACCAGACGCGCCGCTCGGCCTCGTCGATGTAGTTCTCCAGCAGGCTCGCCGTCGCCACGTCGTTGTGCTCGTCGCAGACGTCGTGCGTCGCGCGCATCGACTTGACGAAATCTTGGTTGTCGGAGCGCAGCTCCGCCAGCATGTCCTCCGGCGTCACATATTCGGCGTCGTTATCCTCGATGCGCTGATGCCGCTTGATGTCGCCGATCGAGCGCAGCGTGTTGCCGCCGATCTTGCGGGCGCGCTCGGCCAGAACGTCGGTCATGGCGAAAATCTGGTCGGCCTGCTCGTCGAGCAGCAGGTGATAGTCGCGGAAATGCGGGCCGCTCATGTGCCAGTGGAAATTCTTGGTCTTGAGATAAAGCGCGAAAGTATCGGCCAGCAGCGCGTTGAGCGCGCCGGCGATGTCCTTGGTTGCGTTGGCGCCGAGGTCGGTCGGGGTCGCCAGCCGCGGGGTTTTCTTGTCGGTCATTGCAATCGTCCTTGGTGAAATCTGCCCCCAGCGTAATCCGGATTATGTGACTTTCGTTCCGTGACGGGAAGATGGCGGTGCGGCACCCGTGCCCGGTGACGACAGCCGGAAATATCCCGTGCTACAAGGATTCCCGAAATACAGGGCTGCAAGGGCTGAGAATGAAGGACATCCTCGACAAACTCGAACAGCGCCGCAAACAGGCGCGGGCTGGCGGCGGCGACAAGCGCGTCGAGGCGCAGCACAAGCGCGGCAAACTCACCGCGCGAGAGCGCATCGAGCTGCTGCTCGACAAGGGCTCGTTCGAGGAGTTCGACATGTTCGTCGAGCACCGCTCCAACGAGTTCGGCATGGAGAAGCAGAAGGTGCCGGGCGACGGCGTCGTCACCGGCTGGGGCACCGTCAACGGCCGTGCGGTGTATCTTTTCTCCAAGGACTTCACCGTGTTCGGCGGCTCGCTGTCGGAGACGCACGCGCAGAAGATCATCAAGGTGCAGGACATGGCGATGCGGGCGCGGGCGCCCATCATCGGCCTGTTCGACGCCGGCGGCGCGCGCATCCAGGAGGGCGTCGCCGCGCTCGGCGGCTACGGCGAGGTGTTCAAGCGCAACGTCATCGCCTCCGGCGTCATTCCGCAGATCAGCGTCATCATGGGACCGTGCGCGGGCGGCGACGTCTATTCGCCGGCCATGACCGACTTCATTTTCATGGTGCGCGACACGTCCTACATGTTCGTCACCGGCCCGGACGTTGTGAAGACCGTCACCAACGAGGTCGTCACCGCCGAAGAGCTCGGGGGCGCGTCGATCCACACCACCAAGTCGGGCGTTGCCGACGGCTCGTTCGAGAACGACGTCGATTGCCTCTTACAGATGCGCCGGCTGATCGACTTCCTGCCGGCCAACAACGAGAGCGGCGTGCCGGAATGGCCGGCGCAGCAGGACGCGGATTCGATCGACGAATCGCTCGATACGCTCATCCCCGACAATCCGAACAAGCCCTACGACATCAAGGAGCTGATCCTCAAAGTCGCGGACGAGGGCGACTTCTTCGAGATCGGCACCGCGTTCGCGAAAAACATCGTCACCGGCTTCGGCCGCATCGCCGGCCGCACCGTCGGCTTCGTCGCCAACCAGCCGATGGTGCTGGCGGGCGTGCTCGACAGCGACGCCTCGCGCAAGGGCGCGCGCTTCGTGCGCTTCTGCGACGCCTTCGACATCCCGATTGTCACCTTCGTCGACGTGCCGGGCTTCCTGCCGGGTACCGACCAGGAATATGGCGGCCTCATCAAGCACGGCGCCAAGTTGCTGTTCGCCTACTCGCAATGCACCGTGCCGCTCGTCACCGTCATCACGCGCAAGGCGTTCGGCGGCGCCTATGACGTGATGGCGTCAAAGCACGTCGGCGGCGACGTCAACTACGCCTGGCCGACGGCGCAGATCGCCGTGATGGGCGCCAAGGGCGCGGTCGAGATCATCTTTCGCGGCGGCACGCCGGAGCAGATCGCGGCGCAAACGAAGCAGTACGAGGATCGCTTCCTGTCACCGTTCATTGCCGCGGAGCGCGGCTATATCGACGACGTCATCATGCCCCGCGCCACCCGCCGCCGCATCGCGCGGGCGCTGGCGATGCTCAAGGGCAAGCAGGTCGAGATGCCGGCACGGAAGCACGATAATC
>DASZXA010000039.1:0-22590 GCA_035546455.1 Pseudolabrys sp. | reverse complement strand
CTTGTCGCGTGCCGCGACGACACATTCAGCCTGAGCTGCAATCCCGATCTCACGCTCGAGCTGCTGGGGCTACGCCGCGACGGCAAAGCGAACTTTGTGTTCGCCGGCGAGACGAATTCCGAACTCCCGTTCATGGGCGGCGATGCCGTCGTCGGCGCGAACGAGTTCGACCTGCTGCTGCAAAATCCGGCGCTCGACTTCCCGCTGTTTGCGCCGCCGCGCGAGCCGATTGCGCCGGCCGATTACGCCGCCGGCCTCTACGCCGCGAGTCTGGTGCCGGACGGCGGCACGCTGCAAATCGGAATCGGTTCGCTCGGCGACGCGGTGACGCGAGGCCTGATCCTGCGCCACAGGCAAAATGCAGACTTTCGTCATGTTCTTCAACAACTTAGCCCAAGTATCCCGCGCGAGCTCGGCCCCTTCGCCGCCGGCCTCTATGCCTGCACCGAGATGCTGGTGGAGGGCCTGCTCGACCTGCATCGCGCCGGCATCCTCAAGCGCGAGGTCGATGGCGCGCTATTGCACGCCGGCTTCTTCGTCGGCTCGCGCGCGTTCTACCAGACGCTGCGCGAGTTGCCGCTCGACGTTGCGGCGAAATTCAGGATGACGTCGATCTCGTTCGTCAACGAGCTGTTCCACGGCGAGGACGCCAAGCGCAAGGCGCGCGTCAAGGCGCGCTTCATCAACGACGCGATCATGGCGACTTTGCTCGGCGACATCGTGTCCGATGGCCTCGAAGACGGCCGCGTCATCAGCGGCGTCGGCGGCCAGTACAATTTCGTCGCGCAGGCCTTCGCGCTGGAAGGCGCGCGCTCGGTGATGATCCTGCGCGCCAGCCGCACGGCCGGCGGCAAGGCGCAGTCGAACATCCGATGGAATTACGGTCACACGACAATTCCGCGCCACCTGCGCGACGTCGTCGTCACCGAATACGGCATCGCCGATCTGCGCGGCAAGAGCGACCGCGAGGTGATCGCGGCGATGCTGAACGTCACCGATTCACGCTGGCAGGGCGAGCTGCTCCGCCGCGCGAAAGACGCCAGGAAGATCGAGCAAGCTTACGAAATTCCGCACGAGGCGCGCGACAACACGCCGGACGCCATCGCGCACAAGCTCAAACCCGCGCGCGACTCCGGCCTGCTGCCCGATTTCCCGTTCGGCACCGACTTCACCCAGGTCGAGCAGCGTCTGCTGCCGGCTTTGCAAAAGCTGAAGTCCGCCTCGACGATGGACCTGATCGGTTTGCTGCTGCGCCCCGCGCCCAGGCGTGACACCGAAGCCCTCGACCGCATGGGTCTCGCGCGCCCCTCAAGCTTGCGCGAGCGCGTTTACGCCCGCCTGATCCGCGCCGCCCTCGCCTGATTACTCCGCGACCAGGTGCACGATCTTCATGTGCCGGGCCTTCAGCTCGGCGATCACCATCGGCAGCAGCTTCACCGTCTCGGGCTGCACGTCGTGCAGGATGACGATGCCGCGGTCCATGTGCGCGAGACGTTCCTTGAACCGCGCGAACTCGACATCCGCCGGGTCACCACGCCAGTCATTGGCGCCGAAATTGCGGTCCACCACCAGCCCGCGATGCGAATTGACGAATGAAACCAGTTCCGGCGTCGACTTGAATCCGGGAAAGCGGAACAAATGCGGCCGGTCGTCCGTCGAGCCGAACGCCGCCTTGTCGACGGCTTGCATGCCGCGCTCGATGTCCTGCGTGGCATCCTCCGGCGCAAGCTTGTTGAGCTCGCGGTGCGAGTAGGTGTGGCTGCCGATCGAATGGCCTTCCTCACGCTCGCGCTTGGCCAGCCCGGGATTGGCCTCGGCGTGCTTGCCGATCATGAAGAATGTCGCCTGGATGCAATCCTTCGCCAGCGTGTCGAGGATTTGCGGCGTGGTTTTCGGCGACGGCCCGTCGTCGAACGTCAGGATGATCTCACCCTTGGCGAGCCCCAGCGCCGGATAGCCGTGGCCGATGCCCTGCCGGTCGCCGGTCTTGATCGTCAGCGTGCGCGCGGTGCCGAGCGCGTTCGGGCCGCAGTCGCGCGCCTGCGCCGCGCACGACAGCAAACCGAGGGCGGCGAGGGCAATCACCAATGTCTTCATGCGTATCCTCTCTCTCACATCGCCGCCACGCGACGGTCCAGCCTGCGGAACAGCAGCCCGCGCTGAAGCGTGCGCGCAAACCGGCTCACTTTCTGCACGCGGCCTTCGCTGTAGTAGGGGACATCGAGCAACTGCGGCGCCAGCATTCCGATGACGTCCTTCTGCCACGCGCTGCTTCGCTTCTGCTCCGCGGAGAGCAGGTTCATCCGCGCATACATGTAGTCGGCATTCATCGGGTTGATGCGGCGGCGCTGCGTCGCCGACAGCGCCTGCTCGTTGCTGGAGCCCCAGGCGCCGATCCGCTGCTCGAGATAGAGCCGGTCGCGCGGGTCGAACGCAGCCGGCGTCGCCGCCGCCCAGTCGAGCCATTCCTCGAAGGCGTGCTGGATCTGCGGCTGGCGGCCGCGCACCCACGGCCGCGCCAGTTGCGTGTAAAGCTGCGAGCGGTCGCCGCCATTGGCCCAGCCGGTGTCCGGCAGCACGCCGAAATAGAACTGCCGGCCGAACTCGCCGCCGAGCCCGCGGATCACCAGCGCATCGTATGGAATCTCGTTCCACAGCCCCGACGCGCAGATGTCGATGTCGAGCCCGGCGCACTGGCCGATGCTCTGCCACACGAAATAGCCAAGCTCCTCCCGGTCGATCCGCGCCGGGCCGATCACGCGATAGGGCACGCCGGCTTGCGCGGCGATCCGCGCCGTGACCCCGGTTTCGTCCGGGATCATCCGCCCCGCGAACGTGAAGGCGACGGTGTCGGCGCCCGCCGCGATGGCAGCCGACAGCAGCACCCGCGAGTCATAGCCGCCGGTCAGGCCGATCCAGACCGCGTCGCCGCGCGCCTTGAAGCCCTGAAAGATCGCGCGCAGCGCGGCGGCAATATCGCCGGCCGGATCGGCCGAGGAGGCCTCGGAGACGAGAAAAGTCGGAATGGGTCGGAAATCCGCGAGCAACAGTTGCTGCGATGTCAGCAGCCGTTTCACGCCCGCCGCGCGCGTGCAGGGGCCGGGCAGCCAGTCCGGCCGCGAGCCGTGCAGCACCTCGCTCGGCGACAGCGCCGCGCCGGTCAGTTCGGCGAGCAGGCGAGGCGAGGACGACGCCAGCCGCCGTCCCTCGTGGAAGAATACCGGCTTCAGGCAGCCCGGATCGGATGAAATCCTGTCCTGCGAAAAGATGTTGAACTGGCCGACCAGCGTGCGCCGCGCGACGTCATGCACATTCGTTGCGTCGCCCGCCGTCGCCTGCGGAATCGCGATCCACTCGCCGACGATGAATCCGCCGTTCAAAACCTCGACGCGCGTGCCCGGCGACACATGCAGATGGCCGCCGCCGAGCGGCCGCGACGACCACGCGCGGAACGGTGGAGTCGCCTCGGCGCTGTAAAGCCATTCGCCGTTCGTGTTGCCGAGGCGCTGGAGAAATCGCTCCCTGGTCACCGTTCACCTCAGATTTGGTTCCGTTCTATCGCTCCAGTCTGTGTCGGTTTGACGGCCTGCCGTTTCGTCAAAGCGCCACAATAAATTTGCAATTTGCGATGGATGAGCTGCGATGTTCTCCGGCGAGAGTTTCTGCTCGGTGCGCTTGCGTCGGGTCTTGTTCCCGCCGCCGGATTTGCGAAAGCGGAACCGGCCACGCTCCGCGCCGCCGCGGCGCGCGCGGGTCTGTTCTGGGGCGCCGCGGTTCAATCGGCCCAGCTCAAGCCGGAATCAGACTTCGCCGCGCTGGTTGCGCGCGAATGCGCGGTCGTCACGCCCGAATGGGAAATGAAATGGAGCGCGCTGGAACCCAGGCAGGGCGAGCGGCACTACGGTCACGCCGATGCGATCGTGAACTTTGCGAAGGCGCGCCAACTGAAAGTTCGCGGCCACGCTCTGGTGTGGCATCGCTCGATGCCGAAATGGGCGAAGGAAACGATCAAGCAACAGTCCGACTGGCCGCTGCTGGCGTCGTTCATCACCAGCACGCTCGACCGTTATCACGACAACACGTTCATCCACTGGGATGTGCTCAACGAGGTGATCGAGCCGCGCGACCGGCGGCCCGACGGGCTGCGGTCGAGCACATATCTCAACGCGTTCGGGCCGGATTACATCAAGCGCGCGCTCGATCTCGCGCGCCAGCACGCCCCCAACGTCCGGCTCTACATCAACGAATACGGCCTCGATTACGACGGCCAGGTCGAGCGTGATCGCCGCGCCACCTTGCTGCGGCTGATCGAGCGCCTGAAGAAGTCCAACACGCCGTTCGACGGCATCGGCATCCAGGGCCATCTCTACGGCCGCGGTAAATCCAAATTCTCGCAGGAATCGCTGCGCCGCTTCCTGGCCGATGTCGCCGGTCACGGCCTCAAGATCACCATCACCGAGCTCGATGTCCCGGAAGCCGACGTGTCGCTGCCGGTCGAGGAGCGCGACAAGCGCGTCGCCGATGAAGTGACGCGCTATCTCGACGTCGTGCTGGACGAGCGGGCGGTGGAAGGGATCGTGACCTGGGGCCTGTCGGACCGCTATTCCTGGCTGAACACGCGATGGCGCGACGCCGGCACCAAGAACCGCGGCCTGCCGTTCGACGAAAACCTCGCGCCGAAGCCCGTCACGCGCGCGATAATCGCGGCTCTCGCGAAGCGCCCGGCGCGCTGACCGGCCGCACGTGAACGGCGCGCGAGCGCGCCAGCGGCGCAATCACCAGCGCAATTGTCAGGCTGAAGGCGAAGCTGCTGAAGCTCGCCATGCCGCTGAACGGCGTCGCCTCCGTCAGCCCGCGCAGCAGGAAAAACAGGAGCAGCGCCGCCTCGTTGATCTCGCCGGAGCGCAGCGCCTGCCGCAGCGTCTGCCAGATCGCATAGAGGAACAGCCCGACCAGGATGACGCCGCCGGCGAACAGCAGCTCGAGATACATGTTGTGTGCGTGCGCGGCGGCATGGAACAGCCGCGGGTCGTTCGGCAGGATGGCGAGCGCGGAGGCGTAGCCATAGCCGTGCAGCGGCTGCTGCGACCACATCTCGATCACCACGCTCCAGATCGCCGCGCGGCCGGTCGCGCTGGTGATCTCGTCGGCGTGGCCGGAGCGCGACAGCGCCGTGAAAATCTGGTCGGAGAAGAAGGCCAGCGCGGCGGCGGCGACGATCCCCACGGCGATGCTGACCATCACCTTGAAGCCGATGCCCTTGCGCGACACGAAGCTGAACCAGATCGACGCGGCAACCGCGATCATCGACGAGCGGTTGTTGCTCAGCACCAGGCAGGCGCCCGCGCTCGGGATCAGTGCAATGGCCGTAAGCTTGCCGAACGTCGAAAACTGCCGGAAATACAGGATCGCCAGCACGAGGCTGAACGCCGCAATCAGCCCGATGCCGTTGGCCGAGCCGGTGATACCCTTCATGCGGCCGATCTCGCCGAACTCGCCGCCCGGCATCCAGCCTTGCATGATGCCGACCGAGGGGATCGCGTAATAGACGAAGATCGAGCCGACGCAGAGCAGCAGCGCCGCCCACATCATCACCAGCACGGCGGTGATCCGCGACAGCCATACCGTCATGTAGACCGAATAGAGATAGGCGATGAGAAACAGCACCGTGCAGGTCAGCGCGAAGATCACGTTCACCGCGTAGAGCGACGTCACCATCAGCGCGACGAAGAACGTCAGCCAGATGTAGAACAGCCGCGGCAGGCGCATGCGCCCGAGCGCGAAGGTGAAAAAGATGAACGCCGTGACGGCCATGAGGCCGAACGCGGCGAGCTTCGAGGCGACCTGGAGATCGATGCTTTTGTCGTCATAGGCGCGGGTGCGGAAGATCGCCCCGATGATGAAAATGTAAGCGACCGCCATCACCGCGCCGGCGACCCGGCTGCCGATCACGCCCTGCGCCACCACATAGGCGCCGATCAGCGCCGCCGGCGCCAGTACAATCAGGCCCAGCGCGATCATGTCGTCGCGCGCCAGCGGCATCGCCGCGACTGCCGCCACCGCGCAGAGCAGGGCGAACGGCACGGCTACATAGCCGATGGATGTCGCGGTTCGGGTCATCGCGCTCGCGATCAGAGTTCCTTCACCACGATGCTTACGTCATCACTGTGACGATATTGCGGGCCATGGTCGATACGCGCGTGGCTATCTTTTGCCGCATTCCGCCCGCGCTATCACCGCGGTTGCGGAGTAAAGCCTCGCGCCGCACACGATCGAGGACATCAATGGTCGATACGCGCCAACTCTGGGAGCTCGGTCATCACCGCATCATGATGGACGGGCTGAAGCAGCGGCTCGGCGCCATTACGGCGGCGCTGCCGAAGGCGCGCCCGGTCGTCTATCTGGATTATCCGGTGCACGACAATGTCGGCGATCTGCTCATTCACCAGGGCGCTGATGCGTTCCTCGACGACTACGGCTACGAGGTGCTCGGCCGCTTCAGCATGCACGATTTCAGCCGGCGCGGCCGCGACGATGAAACGGCGGTGGTGCTCAAGCCCTCGATCCGCGATCTCGACCGGCTGGTCATGCGCGCCAATCCGGTGCTGGTGCTGCACGGCGGCGGCAATTTCGGTGACATCTGGCCGCAATTCCAGATGTTCCGCGAGCTCATCATCCGGCGCTATCCCGGCACGCCGATTGTTATTTTTCCGCAGTCGATCCATTTCGGTAGCGTCGAGAAACGCAGGCGCGCCGCCCGTGCGCTCGCCGCGCACAAGCATCTCGCTATTTTCGTCCGCGACGAGGAGTCGCTCGGCTTCGTCCGTGAGGCGAACGCGGAGGGCGAGATCGTCCCCGACATGGCGCACCAGCTTTGGGGCCGCGCCGAACTGACGGCGAGCAACGGAGCCGGCACGCTGGTATTGCGCCGCCGCGATCGTGAGAGCGGCAATGCCGGTCCGACCGATAATTATTTCGACTGGCGCGAATTGAACGGCGAGGTATCCCGCTTCACGCTGCGCGCCTTGCGTAAATGGCAAACCATCGACAATCCGCTGCGTCACGTCGTGGCGAACGAGCGGCTGTGGCGCGTTTATCGCGACCGCCTGATCCGCGCCGCGGTCGCGCGCTTCCGCCCCTATGCCTGCATCGATACCGACCGCCTGCATGGCGTGATCCTCGGCGCGCTGATGAGCAAGCAGGTGCGCTACGGCGAGGGCAGCTACGGCAAGCTCCACCGTTACGCCAGCCGCTGGCTCGCGGGCTCAAATCTGATCGAAAGCGGCCGCCCGCGCGAGGCGGCCGAGTGAGAGGGCGCCGGTGTCCCAGCGTCTGAAGCGTCAGGTCATCCGCGCCCTGCCTTGGAGCGTGGCGGAAAGCGTCGTCAACGGCCTTGCCGGTGTCGGGCTGATGTTCGTGCTCGCCTGGCTGCTGGAGCCCGCCGAGATCGGCCAGGCCACCATCGCGCTGTCGGTCGTCGGTGTCGTGGAGGTCATCGCCGGCCTCGGCATGGTCGAGGCGCTGGTCGGCGCGCGCTCGGGCGACACCCGCGTATCGGACACCGCTTTCACCACCGTCGTTGCCGCGTCTCTGGTCGCCGCCGGCATTTGCTATCTGCTGGCCGGTCCGGTCGGCCATCTCTATCGAGAGCCGCACGTCACCGAATTACTCCACGTCGCCGTGTTCATTTTGCCGATCAACGCGCTGGTCGCGATCCCGACCGGCCTGTTCATCCGCAAGATGCGCGCCGCCGCCGTCACGGTGAGAATGACTGTGTCGCGCGTCGCCACCATTCTGGCGACCGGCATTCTCGCTTATCTTCATTTCGGCGCGTGGGCGGTGGTGGCCGGCACATTGATCGGCTCGTGCGTAACGCTCGCCGTCATCCTGCCGCTGATGCCGCGCGTGCCGCGCTTTCGTTTCAGCACGCACGAATTTCGCAAGCTGTTCGTGTTCGGCGCGGCGTTGAGCGTCGAGCGCCTGCTGTGGGGCTTGATGATCCGCCTGTTCTGGCTGGTGCTCGGCTATGTGCACGGCCCGGCGGTGCTCGGCCTGTTCCAGTTCGCGCAGCGCCTGATCGATGAAACGGCAAATCTCGTGCAGACCTTCGTGATCCGCTTCGGGCTTTCGCTGTTTGCCGCGCTGGAGCGCGCCGGGCGCGACCCGACCGAAGCCTTCCTCAAGGCGACCCGGCTGATTTCCGCCGTCGCGGTGCCGATCTTCACCGGGCTTGCTCTGGTGATGCCGGACCTGATCGGCACGGTGTTCGCCTCCAAATGGGCCCCGGCTGTCATCGTCGCGCAGGTCGCGGCGCTCGGCTGGGTGGTGTCGTTCCCGCGCTCGCTGGTCGGTGCGGTGCTGCGCGCGCGGGGCCGTCAGGCTGGGCTAGTGGGTTACGCCGCGCTCGCCTGTGGGCTCACCATCGTCGCCGGCCTGATGACCGGCGGGCAGGGGCTGCTTGTCATCGCACTCGCCTGGATCACGCGGCACTTCGTCGGCATTCCGTGGGGCTTCTATGCAATCCACCGCTATCTCGGCACGCCGGTGAAGCGCCAGGTCGCGGCGGCGATCCGGCCGATGATCGCGGCGGCGATCATGGCCGCGGCGGTGACGGGCGTGTCCATCCTCATGCAAGGCATGCCGGGAATCGAGCGGCTGGTCGCCGAGATCGCGACCGGTACGGTGGTCTATGCGGTGGCGCTTTCCTTGATCGACCGCGAGACGCTTCGCCTGCTTGCCGGCTTCGCCGGCGATTTGCGGCGGCTCAGTGCGCCGGTGCGGCAGCAGCCTGCGGAGTGACGCGGCCGCCGCCGGCATTGCCCAGCGCATAGCGGTCGAGTCTGTCGAGCAACGCCGTGCCGTTCGACCATTCGAACTTGCGCGCGAAGAAATATCGGCCGCCGACAAATTTCGGCATGTCGTCGTCCGTCATCACTTTGGGATGGCCATGCCGCGCGCCGCGCATGTCGAAGTAGCGGCGATTGTCGTTGACGAAGCGAAAGCCGGGGTGATTGACGAGCACCGTTTGGAAAAAGCATTCGTCCGGCACCAGCACGCGCTTGAGATAATCGACCAGTGCAGGCTGCTCCTCGACGAAATCGAGCAGATAATTGGCGCAGCGCCGGCGGATGGTGTGCCAATAACTGCCCGCATAACAGCGGAAATCCGCATTAAATGGCGCCGGTTTGGCCCGCCGGCCGACCATCAGTCCGTATGACGTGTTGATCCGGTAGGGTGCCGAAAGCCGCTCCAGCGCGACACGCGGCACGCGCAGCAGCGCGCGTTCGGTCACGCTGAGAGTCTCTTTGAGCTTCCGGTACTGGAAATAATAGCGGTCGTAGCCGTCGGGCCGGCTCAGCGCCAGCTCGGCGGAGTGATGCAGAAATCCGTCATGCGGCGCGCTCGCCAGTTCGCGGGTAAAATTGGCAAGCGAGGCCACCGGATAATCCTGCCCGCTCAGGTTCGTCACCCAACTGTAATCAACCTTGTTGTCGCGCAGCCAGCGCAGCGCGGCGAGATAGCCGTCAACGATGGTGAAATCGCCGCGGCCGCCTTTGCCCTGGATGATGTGCACGTCGCCGTCGCCGCCGAATGTCGCGCGTGGCAGCGGCGTGGCGCGGAAGTCGTGGCTGATGAGCACGGTGCAATCCGGGCAGCCCGCGCGCAGCGTGCGGACGAGGCGCGCCAGTTGATCCGGATCTTTATGACTCTGGATGAGGAAGAGCATGCTTATTCAGCGGCGTTGGCGACGACGAGCTTCGGTTTCGGCTCCTCCGCCGATTTCACGATCTGCCCGTAGGGGCCGACCCGCACGTTGCGGCGGATGATCTGTGCCGGGTTGCCGGCCACGATCGAGCGCGGCGGCACGTCCTTGGTCACGACGCTGCCGGCCGCGACCACGCTCTCGTCGCCGATCGTCAGGCCCGGCAGGATGATGCTGCGCGCGCCGATGAAGCAATGCTTGCCGATCCGGGTGTCGAGCCGCAGCCCGCGCGTCATGTCGTGCGCCAGGATCGCGACATCGAACGCGATGTAGCTGCGCGCGCCGATATGGATTCCTTGCGGATTGGTCTTGTCGAATTTCACGCTCAGCGAAAACGTCGCGGTGGGGTCGATGTCCATGCCCCACACGCGGTTGTAATAGAACCGCCGCACGCGCACGATTTCGCGCCGCAGCCGCCGCAATTTATTGAGGCTCAGTCCCATTTGCGCTGCACGATCACGTTCGGCCCGTCCCGCAATTCAAAATCGGGATTGGCGTCGAGGAATTCGTTGGTGGCCTGCGCGCAGCCGCCATAGTCGTGGTAGTCGTCGAGCAGCATCAGCCCGCCCGGCGCCAGCCGCGCCGCGATCTGGTCGAGGCAGAATTTCACCGGGTCGTACCAGTCGCAGTCGATGTGGCAGAACGCGACGCGCCCGATATCGGTGTCCGGCACCGTCTTCTCGAACAGCCCCTTCACCAGCGAAATGCTGCGGCCGTCGACCATCAGGCCGTTGCGGTGGAACGCCCGGATGACGTCGTCGTAGAGATCGTCGCGGTAGCCGTAATAGCTGTCGCCGCCGATCCCGGCCGCGCGTCCGCTCGCAATCACCTCGTAACGCTCTTTCGACCGCGCGTCGTCCTTGTCGGACGCCGGCGGCGGGATCAGGCCGAACACGTCGAAGCCGAAGAAGCGCTGGCGCGTCGCCGCCGCGGCGCTCGCGATCACGATGGCCGAGCCGCCAAGCGCGACGCCGAATTCGGCGAACGCGCCGTCCGCCGTCGAGACTTGCCGCAGCGCCTGTTCCAGCCGCAGCAGCTTGGCGTCCGACAGATAAGTCAGCTTCTGCGCCTTCACCGTGCGCGACAGCTTGCTCAGGCGCAGCGGCGCGAACCGCGCCAGCGCCCGGTCATAAAGCGAACTTGATCGCCGCGGGGCGAGGCTCGACAAAATCGTCATGCGCCACCTCTTATCGACTGGCAGGATTTCGCGGTCAGCGCCGGCATCATCACGACGAGGCCGACGGTTTTCGGCTGCCGCTGCTCGGACGGGGTGAAGATGCGCGCGCTCGAATGCGGAAAACGCCTGCAAAACTGGGCCAAAGTCGACGCCGTCGCCATCACCGTGTTGCGCTGCGGGTCGATCGCGATCAGCCCGGCCTTGAGGATGTAGGCATCCTTCACGTTCGGCAGCGTCAGCGTCTCCATGCAGACCTTGAACAGGTTCTGATAGGTCTGGGCGGAGCGGGTCAGGTCGCCCGCCATCCCTTCGAGGATATAGTCGCGGCTCTTGCTGCAACTGTCGGCCATCGCGCCGGTTGCGCTCGACGCCAGCACCGCCGCGGCCAGCAGGGCGGCGCGCGTCATCACGTCCGCTGCTCCGCGTTGCCGACGCGCGGCTGGCCGAGATACGAATACGGCTCGATGTAGGACGAGCTGCGGTAATAGTCGTAGTCGCGCAGCCGGTGCATGTCGACGCGCGTGAGCACCGTGCCGAGCAGGTGCTCCTGCAACGGTGCCAGAGTCTCCAGCGCCTGCGCCACCACGTCGCGCGGCGTCGAATCCCAGCGGATCGTCAGCACCACGCGGTCGGCGATCTCGCCGAGCGCGCGTGCGTCGACCAGCGGCACCAGCGGCGGCGAGTCGATGATGACGTAGTCAAAATGCTTGCGCAGATGGTCGAGCATGTTGCGCATCGCATCCGAAAACACGAATTCGCTGTCGGTCTCTTCGCGCGGCTTCACCGGCGAGGGCAGCACGGCCAATCCGGTCGGCCGGTCGAAGAACAGCGCCTGGTCGAACCGCGCGCGGCCGAGCGCCACCTCGACGACGCCGACTTTCGCCTGCGGGCAGAGCGAGCGGCTCATCTCCGGATTGCGCAGGTCGCCTTCGACCAGAATCGCGCGCTGGCCGAGCGAGGCGATCGACAGCGCCAGATTGGCGGCGAGCGTCGTCTTGCCTTCGCCGTCGATCGACGATGTTACCATGATCGACTTCGCCGGCTCGGTCCGCGCCGCGCGCTGGATCGCGAGCCGCACCGCGCGCACCGATTCCGCGAACAATGACGTCGGCTCGTCGAGCACATAGCGCATCAGCGGCGGCTGCATCGCCGTGGGCAGCAGTTGCACCGCGTTGGGGTCGTAGTTGTCCAGCTCCTGCCGGCCGCGATTGGCGCGGTTCGACAGTTCGCGCGTGCCGATCGCCGGAATGGCGGCGAGCGTCGGCACGCCGGTCACTTCCTCGGCCTGCCGCAGCGACTTCACGCGATGGTCGAAGCTGTCGAGCACGAAGGCCAGCATCCCGCCGAAGCCGAGGCCCAGCAGGCCCGAGAAGGCCAGGATCAGCGTGGTTTTCGGGAATGACGGGTTGATCGGCACATCGGCCTTCGACACCAGCCGGGCGTCCGGCAGTTCGAGGCTCTCCTGCGCGCTGGTTTCCTTGTAGCGGGCGAGGAAGCTCTCGTAGAGCGTGCGGTTGGCGTCGGCCTCGCGTTGGAGTTCACGCAGGTGCACCTGCTCGACGCCGGATTCGTTCGACACGTTCTTCAGGTTCGCCAGGCTTTTCGTCAGTGCGTCCTCGCGCGATTGCGCGACTTTGTAAGCCTGCCGGGTGTTTTCGAGGATGCGGTGTACTTCCTCATCGATCAGTTTTCTCGTTGCGCTCAGTTGCGCCCGCGCGTTCACCACCAGCGGGTGCTGTGGGCCGTATTTGCTCGACACGTCGGCGAGATTCTTGGCGACGTCGGCATATTGCGTGCGCAGCCGCGTGATCACTTCGGATTGCAGCGCCTGCTGAAGCGTGCCCGGATCGGCGTGAGTCTTGGCGATGTTCTCGACCTGCTCGAAACTGGCGCGCGCCTCGGCGGTCTGCACATGCGCGTCGATCAGCTTGTTGTTGAGGTCGGTGAGCTGCTGGTCGTTGACGGTGACGCCCTGCGTGATCGTCAGGTTGTGCGCCGCGCGATATTCTTCGACCGCGCGATCAGACGCCTCGACCTTGGACTTGAGTCCCTCGAGTTGCTTGTCGAACCAGGAGGCCGCGATCTTGCGGGTGTCGAATTTGCCCTGCACCTGCTCGGCGAAATAGGCGTCGACCACCGCATTGGCGATTTTCGCTGCTTTTTCAGGGCTTTCCGAGGTGGCGTCGACGTCGATGACGAAGGTCGTGCCGTCGCGCGCCACCTTCAGGCGCTTGGTTTCCAGGTAATTGAGTGCATTGACGTTGGCGATGTCCTCCGGGCTTTTACCGGCCGGCGTCGGGCGCGACGGCGTGAACAGCCGCACGATCGGCGCCAGCAGGCTGCGGTGGCCGCCGAATTCCGGGTCCTTGCCGAGATTCAATTCGTCGACGACACGGCGCAGCACCGCGTCCGATTGCAGCAGCACGGCCTGGCTGTTGACGGTGGCGTCGTCGCTGGTCGGATTCGACATCTTCTGCTGGTTGGCATCGTTGTCGGCAACGCTCGAGCGGCGCGGATCGATCAGCACGGTCGCGGTCGCGGTGTAGCGCGGCGACACCAGAATGATGAACAGCAGTGCGGCCATGACGAAGCCGAGCGTCGTCAGTGCGATGACGCCGCGCCGGCGCTTGAGCACGCGCAAGCTCTCGCGAATATGGTGGGAGTAATTCTCCATCACGTCGTGTGATGGCGATGGGTGTCCATGCGGATCGCTATGCGACTGAGAAACAGAGACGCGTTGAAGCATTGATTTCTTTCACCCGGCCCTTGTCGAACGGCGCGAAGGGCATGCGCCCCGATGAACGGAACGGATTTGTTGTCGTCCTACGCGTGGGGTCGACAGGTTCACTCCCAACTGCGCTTCAACAACGCGAGAGCAAATCGGTTCCTGCGTTGCACAATGAAACTCGTTTGCGTCAACCGCGCGGCAAATGAGTGACGAGAACGCGGTGATGCAAATTGTCCGAGGCAATTTCTGTTTCGCGCCGGACCAGATCGCATCGGTTCGCGAATGTGTAGTTGACGTGAAAAAGGAACAAACTTTACCGATGATGAGTCATCACATGCGCGCAGCGCCATAGTGTCATCACAAACCGCGACGATGCTGCGCAGCCGCATTTGCAATCGTCGTCGAGGTGTCCGGTGAATCTTGTTCTGATTTCAACCTCCGATGTCGGTGCCGGACGCAGCGACGTGCTTGATCGCATGCTGCGCAGCGTCGCGCAGGCCGCCGAAACGATGCGGCCGCATGTGTCGATCAAGGTTCTGCTGCTTCTCCAGAAGTGTCCCGAATATCGATACTGGACGATCAGCAAGACGCTGCCTGATTTCGTGCAGGCGATTCCGTCGGTCGAGACATTGTCGTTGTCAGCTGCGCGCAATCTTTTGCTTGGCTTTGCGTCATCGAACGGCGTTATCGATTCGCGAACCGTCGTCGGCTTTCCCGATGACGATTGCTGGTATCCGGCCGGCACGCTCGAGCATGTCGCACGGTCGTTCGCGCAGTCGCCGCAGCTCGGCCTGTGGTTCTGCCGTTATTCGTCGAAGCCGCAATCGATCACGCAGGTGAATCGCGCATCGCGCATCGCGTCGCCGCGCGACGTGATCCGCCAGGCCTCGTCCAACACCATCTTCGTGCGCGGCCGCGTGCTGCGCGACGATGCGGTGTTCGACGAGACGCTCGGCGTCGGCACGGCGAATGGGGGCGGGGAGGATACCGAATTCGCCTTGCGCGCCTGGCTGTCGAGCAACCAGTCGTTCTATTTGCCGGTGCCGGTGATCGGGCACCGCGACAAGACCCCGCAGTTGCGGCCGAAATACTATCGCGGCGGCCTCATCGCGCTGGCGCGCCACGCCCGTCAGCAGCCGCGGATCGGCGTCGAGCTGGCCCGCAAGCTTGCCGTGGGCGTCTATCTGGTCGGCACCCGGCAACTGCCGGTCGCCGCGTTTCGCACCGCCGTCAGCGCGGCGATGAAGTCGCGCAATCCCGCCGCCGCTTAACGCCAACCTCAATCGGAGTGCCCCGATGACCGACAGGTCGTGCGTCATCATTGTCGAGAATCTGCCGGTCCCGATGGACCGCCGCGTCTGGCAGGAGGCGCTCACCTTGCGTCAGGCCGGCTGGACCGTGTCCGTCATCTGCCCGATGAACGAGCGCCATCCGGCACCCTACGAAATGCTCGATGGCATCGCGATTTATCGCCATCCGCTGCCGCTGGAGGCGCGGGGCCGCTTCGCCTTCCTGTTCGAATACGCCGCCGCGCTGTTTCATGAATTCCGCCTGCTGTGGCGCGTCTGGCGTGAGCGCGGCTTCACCGTCATCCAGGCCTGCAATCCCCCGGATCTGATCTTTCTGGTCGCGCTGCCGTTCAAGCTGATGGGCAAGCGTTTTGTGTTCGATCATCACGATGTCTGCCCGGAATTATTCGAGGCCAAGTTCAACCGCCGCGGCATCGTCCATCGCGCGCTGCTGATCGCCGAGCGGCTCACCTTCATGGCGGCCGACATGGTGATCTCGGCCAACGACACCTATCGCGACATCGCGATCTCGCGTGGCAAGAAAAATCCGCGCGATGTCGTCACCGTTTACAGCATCCCCGACAAGTCGCGCATCTATCGCCTGCCGCCGGACGCCAGCCTGCGGCAGGGCAGGAAATTCGTGCTCGGCTATGTCGGCGTGATCGGCGATCAGGATGGCGTCGATCATCTTGTGATGGCGCTCCACCACCTGATCCGTGAGCGCGGCCTGCGCGACTTCCATGCGATTGTCGTCGGCGACGGCCCGGCGCTCGCCTCGGCGCGCGAACTCGCCGCCGGGCTCGGGCTGGACGAATATGTCACCTTCACCGGCTACCTCACCGGCAAGGCGCTGCTGCAACAGCTCAATGCCTTCGACATCGGCATGATGCCGGATCCGGTCAACGCCTATAACGACAAGATCAGCATGAATAAGGTGTTCGAATACTGCGCGCTCGGCATTCCAAGCGTTGCCTATCCGCTCACGGAGACGAAGTGGCTGCTCGGCGGCGCGGGCGTTTACGCGCAGGGCGACGCGCCGGCCGATCTGGCGCGCGCCTGCGCGATGCTGATGCAGGACGACGAATTGCGCATCCGCTGCGCCGACGAAGCGGCCCGGCTCGCGCAGCATTCCTTCAATTGGGATCGCGAGGCCGGCAAGCTGGTCGCTGCCTATGAGCGGCTGTCGCCGTCCGCGCCGGCTCCCGCCGCCGTCAGAACTGCACGGAAGCGTTGACCCCGATCACGCTCTTCTCGTAGCTGTTGAGCGGATTGTTGCTGTCGCGTTGCAGGTAGCGGTAATAGATCGACGCTGACGCCCAGCGGTTGAACATGCGCTTGAGGCGCAGCTCGGCGGCGTAGACGTTGTCCTTGCGCGGCGAGCTCTTGAAGTCATCCTTCTCGTAAATGAACAACGGTGACAGCGTGAAGCCCGGCTGGAGCTCGTAGTCGGCGCCGAGCTGGAACGAGTTGGCCAGCACACCGGTCACGCTGGTGTCCGCCGTCGTGGTGACGACCTGCTCGGCGTTGAAGTGGACGTCGAGCCGCCGCGTCGGGCTCCAGGTCAGCATCGCCCGATAGGCGGGGCCGGAGATGTCGGTGATCGCCGGAGAGACGAAATTCTGGTGCAGGTAGCCGGCGGCGAATTCGCCCTTGATCAGGTGCGTGAGCTCGATGTCGATGCCGGACAGCGCGCGATAGCCGCTGGAATCCAGAGAGCCGGTCGGCAGGCCGCGGAAGTCGCGCTTGTTGTTTTCGAGCGACGCGAACACCGCGAATTTTTCCGAGAAGGCGTAATCGATCCGCTCGTGCACCGTGTAGATCTGCCCGTCGCGCGAATCCTGGTTGATCAGTGTGCCGTCGGCGGCGCGCACCGATCCGTAGTTGTAGGCGTCGACCTGGCCGCCGGCCGATGCGGTGAAGCGACCGAATTCCTTGCGCAGCGCCAGTCCGGTCGAGAAGAACGCGTAGGGCGTCGGCTCGATCGCGCCGGCCGGCGAGGTGAGGGAGCCGACGTCGTCATGCAGGTAGGCTGCCTGCAACTTGCCGAGCAGTTGCGTGCTGTGGTCGATGTCGAGCCGGCCCTTGGCGTTGAAATTGACGTTGGTCTCGTTGAGGCTGGTGTGATCGCGGTAATACGCGCCGTCGCTCATCAGGCTGAGGTCGAGCGCGTGGCGCTCCCACAGGCTGTGCGCCCGCAGGCCGGCGGAAAACCGCGTCGCGAAGTCGCTCTGCCGGTTGGTCGGCGAAGAGAAGACGTTGCTGTCATAGAATACGCCGGCCGAAGCGGTCGGGTAGTACATCCACGGCCCGTTGCGGATGCCGACCGCCGCATAGTCGGGCCACGGCCGGTTCTTCACCGGCATGTCCTCCGGCGCCACCGGATCGCGCGTGTCGGGATCGGACAGCAGCGGCAGCGGCGTCGGGTCGAACGGCTCCAGCGCGTTCCACGGCGGCTCGTTGATTTTCGGCTGCTCGATAATGAGTTGCGCGTGCGCTTGTCCGCACAGCGCCAGAGCAAGCGCGGTGCTCGCGAACAGTCCCGTAATGTATCGCTGTCGAGCCGCCATCGGGCTGGCGCCCGCCGCCGTTAGAAGTATCGCTCGGCGACGCGGATGTTATCCCCTGGATAGACCCGCACTGTGCCGTCTACCGGGACAATCACCGTTCGACGCGAGCCGGCGCGTTGCAGCAGCACTTTGCCTTCATCGGCGCGATAGGTGAGACCGCCGGCGGTCGCCACCGCATCCGCCACGGTGATCCCCGGCTGGAACGGATAGACGCCGGCCTTCTTCACCTCGCCGTAGACGTAGAACGAGGCGTAGGTCGAGATCTCGATGTTGATTTTCGGATCGTTGGCGATCTTGCCTTTCATGCGCGACATCAACGAGTCTTCGAGCTGGCGCGTGGTCAGTCCGGCGGCTTTCACTTGCCCGACCAGCGGGATCGAAACGAAGCCGGCGCTGTTGACCTCATAGTCGCCGTTCACATCGGCGTCGCCGTAAACCTTGAGGCGCACCTTGTCGCCGGGGCCGAGCACATAGGGGCCGACCGGCCCGCGGGTCTGCGGCGGGCCATAGCTTGAAACATAAGTTTCTTGGGCAACTTGTCCGCTTGCGGCGCAACCCGCCAGGATCAGCGCCTGCAGCAGGCACAATACAACGATACGCAGCTGAACCATGTCTGCCACCACAAATACGGGTTTACTTTACAGCTATTCCCCAGGCCGACGGGCAAACTCGCGGCGTTCCGGATCGTTCCATCGCTGATCGGAAAAATTTTCATGTCAGCAATTGGATGCCCGCGAGAATAATGGCCCACGCAATCAGGTTGAGGACGAGAAATCCGTTCCGCATCTGCCGGCCGCTGCATTCCTGTTGGCTGTAGATGCAAGTTTCGAAATAGCTTCGAACTGTGTTCCATTTTGCGACTTGCATTTTGCGCGCCTCGCAAATTTTCTGCCGCGGAGACGATGAATATCTCCTGCACAGTCTGCACAAAAAACGTCACACATTATGACGCGTAGTGTCGCGTGCCGGCCCCATTCTCTTCACATTGCGCAGTAGGCTGCGTTGCACTGCACAGTTTGTCCGACACCACGAGCAGAGGAGAGCGGGGCCAATGAGCTTCTCCATTTCAATCGATCGCCTGCGCCGCACAAATGCGGATGCGTCATACGAGCGATCCGATTCGATTCTGCAAAAACTTCGCGCGCGTCACACGCGCGCGGCGCATCGTCATCACCATCACGCCACGCGGGCGATCCCGGAGCCGTCGAAGATGTTGCTTGCCGCAAAACGCGCGATCGATATCGCCGGCGCCGCCTTCGGCCTGATCGTGTTCGCGCCGTTGTTCGTCGGCATCGCCATCGTCATCAAGGCGACGTCGCCCGGCCCGGTGTTCTTCCGGCAGAAGCGCTACGGCTATCACAACCGCCGTTTCTGGATTTTCAAGTTTCGCACGATGTACGTCGACCGCGGTGACGCGCGCGGCACGCAGCAGACCACCAGCAACGATCCGCGCATCACGCCGATCGGCCGCATTCTGCGCAAGTCGAGCCTCGACGAGCTGCCGCAGCTCATCAACGTCTTCAAGGGCGACATGTCGCTGGTCGGCCCGCGCCCGCACGTCCCCGGCATGCTGGCCGGCGGCATGCTCTACGAGCGGCTGACGCCGTATTACTTCCAGCGCCACATCATGCGGCCCGGCGTCACCGGGCTGGCGCAGGTGACCGGCTATCGCGGCGAGACCACCGTGGCGCTCTCCGCGATCGAGCGGCTCGACTACGACCTCCGCTACATCTCGACGTGGTCGCTGTGGCTCGACCTGAAGATCATCGCCCGCACGGCGTTCCGCGAGTTCTTCGGCGGCTCCGGCGGCTGAACTAGAAGCGGCGGCCTAGCGCCGCCGCCACTCCGTCACCGTGAGATCGTGCCGCGCGTCCAGCACGCGCGTCTTGCCTTCGCGCAATCCGGCTTTCGTCATCGTCTGTTCCGGCGACTGCGCCGGCACGCCGGGGAACACCGGCCGTCCGCCCGGCAGCTTCAGGCCCGGCGCGCGGGTGAGGTGGAAGATGTCGTAGAGCGGCAAGAACATGCCGAACACCGTGGTGCCGCCGACCACGCCGAGCGCGCCGTCGACGCCCAGCGCGTCCCAGGCCTGCTCGAACGTCGCGCCTTGCGGATTCCACAACACCGACGGCGGGCTGGTGTCCTCGCGCTCGATGCCGCTCACCCGCGCCGTCACCCACAGCCGCGCGCGCTTGCCGGAATGGGGCTGCATTTCGTGCGAATGGCGGCCGTGAACGGCCGCCACGCAGCGGTCGAGCCCGTCGCGAAAGAACTGCTGGTCCGCCTCGAACTTGAGGCTGTCCGGCATCACGCCGTCGGCGGCCGCCAGCATGCCGTCCTGCGAGACGATCGCGAAGCCTTCGATCCTGGTGGGATGCCCCATGGTGGCGCGCATCTTTAACGTCGTAGCGGCGTGGCGCAACCGGATGCGCGAGATTGGCGCGTCGCTGAAAATTCTCTAACCTCGCGGCCGGAACAGTGGGGAGTTGTACATGACCAAACGCGTTGCCGTCGTCGGCGCCGGCACCATCGGCGCTTCCTGGGCCGCCATCTTTCTTGCTCGCGGCCTCGATGTCGCGGCGACCGATCCGTCGCCGAACGGCGAGGCGTTCGCCCGCCGCTTCGTCGACAATGCCTGGCCGACTTTGGAGGAGCTCGGTTGGGTGGTGGCGGGCGCCGACCGCAAGCGCATGAGCTGGCACAAAACGCCGGCCGAGGCGCTCAAGGGTGCCGAGTTCGTCCAGGAAAGCGGCCCCGAGCGCGAGGATCTCAAGATCGAGCTGTTCCGCGAATTGGATGCCGCCGCGCCGCCGGAGGTCGTGCTGTCGTCGAGCTCGTCCGGCCTGCTCATCAGCCGCGTGGTCGCGAAGTGCAAGCATCCCGAGCGCTGCGTGATCGGCCACCCGTTCAACCCGCCACACCTTATTCCGCTGGTCGAGGTGGTGGCCGGCGAAAAGACGTCATCCGCTGCCGTCGACAAGGCGATGGCGTTTTATGCCGAGATCGGCAAGAAGCCGATCCGCATCAACAAGGAAGTGCGCGGCCACGTCGCCAATCGCCTGCAGGCCGCGCTGTGGCGCGAAGCGGTGCATCTCGTCAACGAGGGTGTCGTCTCGGTGGCGGATGCCGATGCCGCCATCGCTTACGGCCCCGGCCTGCGTTGGGCGCTGATGGGGCCGCATCTCACCTTCCATCTCGCCGGCGGCGAGGGCGGCATGTCGCATTTCATGAGTCATCTCACGCCGGCGCTGGTCACCTGGATCGAGGATCTCGGCGATCCGAAGTTCACGCCGGAGGTGCAGAAGAAGATCATCGATGGCGTCGCCGATGAGGCCGCCGGCCGCACCATTCCCGATCTCCAGAAATGGCGGGACCGCAAGTTGATCGATATCCTCAAGGTCAGCGCGGCGGAGTAACATTCGCCGACGAGGAGAACCCCAACTATGGCCGGAACCAGCGATGCCTACACCGGAACGGCGAAAGCTCTTCATTGGCTTATTGTGGCGTTGCTGATCGGGCAATTTATCGTTGCTTGGACAATGCCTGAGATCCGGCGTGACACCCGGCCCGATACGTTGATCAATTTGCATTTCTCGATCGGCGTGATCGTACTTGCTGTTGCGATCCTGCGCCTGCTTTGGCGCTTCACCCATCCCGAGCCGCCGCCTGAGGATGGCATCCCGCCTTGGCAGACCACCTCGGCCCGCATCGTCCATTGGCTGCTCTATTTATTGCTTTTCGTCATTCCTGTCCTGGGCTGGCTGAACGCATCTTGGCGCGGCTTTCCGATCATCATGTTCGGATTGGAATTGCCGAAGTTATTGCCGACGCGCGCATCCGGTTGGGCGTGGACCGGCGACGTGCATTCGGTGCTCGCGAATTACGCGTTGCTCATTCTTGTAGGCCTGCACGTTCTGGCAGCGCTTTATCATTGGCTGATACGCCGCGACGGAGTTTTGCAACGGATGCTGCCGGGCGGTTGAGCGCGGTGGAGTAGGGCTGTTCTAGTATTACGTCGGCGCTGCGTCCTATATCCCGAGAGCGATTACGCCTGTCGTAAGCGCGTTCGAAGGGATCGCTCCACATGCCCGACTTAAGCGCAATCGTTCAGGCGGGATCAGCTCATGCATGGCTGTACCTGCCGATCGCCGTCGTGCTCGGCGCTCTGCACGCGCTGGAGCCGGGCCACGCCAAGTCGATGATGGCGGCTTATATCGTGGCGATCCGAGGCTCGGCGGGGCAGGCCGCAACGTTGGGGCTTTCTGCGGCGGTCGGCCACACCATCATTGTGTGGGGTCTTGCAATTGCGGGGCTGCTTCTCGGCGAGAAATACATTGTCGAGCAGGCCGAGCCATGGCTGACGCTGCTCTCCGGCGTCTTGATCGTGCTGCTGGCGTTGAGAATGTTGTGGCTCGCGCGCGGCGAGCATCATCATAACCACCACCATCATCATGGGCATGGCCACGATCGTCACCACGACCGTCACGACCATCGTCACGATCACGAGCATGCCCCGCATCGATCGGGTCAGGTGACGACAGGCCAGATCGTCTGGTTCGGCTTCACCGGCGGGTTGTTTCCTTGCCCGTCGGCGGTCGCGGTACTGCTGGTCTGTCTGCAACTGAAAGCATTCGCCCTTGGCGTCGTCATGGTCGCGGCGTTCAGCGTCGGGTTGGCGGCCACGCTGGTCGCGGTTGGCGTTGCGGTCGCGTGGGGCGCGACGAGGGCGCGGGGCCGCTGGTCGGCGTTCGACCGCTGGGCGGAGCGCCTGCCGTACATCTCCGCGGGCGTCGTGATGGTGCTCGGCTTGGTGCTGACCGTCGTCGGCCTCAACGCGACGGGGCTGCTGGCGCGAAGGCCGAAATAGCCTCACAGTCGCTCTTGACAACATTCCTATCTAGGACTATATGCAGATGGTCCGGTCTGTCGAAGGGCGCTTCTCGAGAGCGTGCTTGAAGCGGGACCGGATGCGGTGGCCGCGCACGGGTGCAGAGACGCACACCCAACGCGCGGAGGTCCAAGCCGCGGTTTTCCCGGGCGTCAGGCAGACGTCCACGGGCGGACGG
>DASZXA010000038.1:0-13749 GCA_035546455.1 Pseudolabrys sp. | reverse complement strand
GAAGAACCAGCCGCCCATGTTGCGCGGCTCTTCCTGGCACCACACCATCTCCGCTTGCTTGAAGCGCGACAGCTCGGCGATCAGTGCCTTGGTCGGGAATGGATAAAGCTGCTCGATGCGCAGCAGATAGATGTCGTTGATGCCGCGCTTCTCGCGCTCCTCGTAGAGGTCGTAATAGACCTTGCCCGAGCACATGATGACGCGCCGGATCTTGTCGTCAGGCACCAGCTCGATCTTCTCGCCCTTGAGATATTGCGCGTCGTCCCACAACAAGCGATGGAACGACGTATCCGGCCCCATCTCGTCGAGCCGCGACACTGCGCGCTTGTGGCGCAGCAGCGACTTCGGCGTCATCAGGATGAGCGGCTTGCGGATTTCGCGCTTCAACTGGCGGCGCAGAATGTGGAAGTAGTTGGCCGGCGTCGTGCAGTTCGCCACCTGCATGTTGTCTTCGGCGCACATCTGCAGGAAGCGCTCGAGACGAGCGGAGGAGTGCTCCGGCCCCTGCCCTTCATAGCCGTGCGGCAACAAGCAGACGAGGCCAGACATGCGCAGCCATTTCCGTTCACCGGAGGAAATGAACTGGTCGAACACGACCTGCGCGCCGTTGGCGAAGTCGCCGAACTGCGCTTCCCACAGCGTCAAAGCCGAAGGCTCGGCGGTCGAGTAGCCGTATTCAAAGCCGAGCACCGCCTCTTCCGAGAGACTCGAGTTGAGGACCTCGTAGCGGCCCTGCTTACCGCCCAGATGATTGAACGGCGTGAAGCGCTCTTCATTCTCCTGGTCGAACAGCACTGAATGGCGTTGCGAGAACGTACCGCGCTCGGAGTCCTGTCCAGACAACCGGACATGGTGGCCTTCCTTGAGCAGTGAGCAGAATGCCAGCGCCTCACCAGTCGCCCAGTCGATACCCTCGCCGGTCTCGATCGCCTTAGCGCGGTTGTCGAGGAAGCGCTGCACCGTGCGGTGGACGTGGAATCCCTGCGGAACGGCGGTGATCTTCTCGCCGATGTCCATGAGTTCGGCGATGTCGACGCCGGTGTGGCCGCGCCGGGGATCGTCGGAGGAATCCGCGACCTTGAGGCCGGCCCAGCGGCCGTCGAGCCAGTCGGCCTTGTTCGGCTTGTAGCCCTGGCCCGCCTCGTATTCGGCGTCGAGGCGCGTGCGCCAGTCCGCCTTCATCTTCTCGACTTCGCCTTCGGTGACGACGCCTTCGGCGATCAATTTCTTCGAGTAGATTTCCAGCGTCGTCGGATGTGCGCGGATCTTCTTGTACATCAACGGCTGGGTGAAGCCGGGCTCGTCACCTTCGTTGTGACCGAAGCGGCGATAGCACCACATGTCGATCACGACGGGGCGCTGGAACTTCTGCCGATACTCGGTGGCGATCTTCGCCGCGAAAACGACCGCTTCAGGATCGTCGCCGTTCACGTGCAGGATCAGTGCTTCGATGATCTTGGCAACGTCGGACGGATAAGGCGACGAGCGCGAATAGCGCGGATAGGTGGTGAAGCCGATCTGGTTGTTGACGATGAAATGCAGCGAGCCGCCGGTCTTGTAGCCCTTGAGGTCCGACAGGCCGAAGCATTCCGCAACGACGCCCTGACCCGCGAATGCCGCGTCGCCGTGGATCAGCATCGGCAACACCATTGTGCGGTCTTCCGCCGTTGCATTGTGCTGATCCTGCTTGGCGCGCACTTTGCCGAGCGTGACAGGGTCGACAATTTCGAGATGCGACGGATTCGGTGTCAGCGACAAATGCACCTTGTTGCCGTCGAACTCACGGTCCGATGACGCGCCGAGGTGATACTTGACGTCACCCGAGCCTTCGATGTCGTCGGGCATCGCCGAGCCGCCCTTGAACTCGTGGAACAGCACGCGGTGCGGCTTGCCCATCACCTGCGTGAGCACGTTGAGGCGGCCGCGATGCGGCATGCCGACGACGATTTCCTTCACGCCGAGATTGCCGCCGCGCTTGATGATCTGCTCGAGCGCGGGAATGAACGATTCACCGCCATCGAGACCGAAGCGCTTGGTGCCGGTGTATTTGACGTCGAGGAATTTCTCGAAGCCTTCCGCCTCCACCAGCTTGTTGAGGATCGCGCGCTTGCCTTCGCGCGTGAACTGAATCTCCTTGTCTTTGCCTTCGATGCGCTCCTGAATCCACGCCTTCTGCGCGGCATTCGAGATATGCATGAACTCGACGCCGAGCGTCTGGCAGTAGGTGCGGCGGAGGATCGCAACGATCTCGCGCATCGAGGAAAAATCGAGGCCGAGCACCTTGTCGAGGAAGATTTTGCGGTCCATGTCGGCTTCGTTGAAGCCGTAGGACTTCGGATCGAGCTCTTCCTCGTTCGGCTCCGCCTGGATGCCGAGCGGATCGAGCTTGGCGTGGAAGTGACCGCGGATGCGGTAAGCGCGGATCAGCATCAGTGCGTGAATGGAGTCGCGCGCCGCCTGTTGGACATCGGCGGCGGTGATGTCGACACCGGTTGCCTGCGCCTGCTTCTTGATCTTGTCGCCGATGCGCCGCTCTTGCTCGACCCACTGGCCATCGAGCGCCGCGGTCAGATCGTCGGTGGGACGCACCGGCCAGTTCGGCCTTTCCCAGGAAGCGCCCTGCGCGTTCTTCAGAACGGCTTTGCCGTCATCCTTCAGCGCCTGAAAGAACGTCTGCCACTCGGCATCGACCGAGCCGAGGTCCTTCTCAAAGCGGGCGTGGAGGTCTTCGATGTAGGCGGCATTGCCGCCGTAAAGAAATGAGGTGCGGGCGAAGGTGGCGTTGGCGTCCTGGCGGGACATGCGTCTTTCCGTTCCGGAGATAGGTAAACCGCCCCAGGCAACCGCCCGGGCCGGCAAAGGCGACCCTTTACCCTATTTAAGACGCTTGTACGTCAAGGAAAGGCTAAGAACTGAATCAGGATTTCAGTACTTCCACCAAGGTTTTGCCGAGCCTCGCGGGGGATGGCGACACCTTAATCCCAGCCGATTCCATTGCCGCGATCTTGGACTCTGCGTCACCCTTGCCACCAGCGATGATCGCGCCGGCGTGGCCCATGCGGCGGCCCGGGGGGGCCGTCCGGCCGGCAATAAAGCCCACCATCGGCTTCTTGCGGCCGCGCTTGGCCTCGTCCTTGAGGAACTGCGCCGCGTCTTCCTCGGCCGAACCGCCGATCTCGCCGATCATGATGATCGACTTGGTCTTCTCGTCGGCCAGGAACATCTCAAGCATCGCGATGAACTCGGTGCCTTTCACCGGATCCCCGCCGATGCCGACCGCAGTGGTCTGGCCCAGTCCCTCGCGGGTGGTCTGGAACACCGCCTCGTAGGTCAGCGTGCCGGAGCGCGACACAATGCCGACCGAGCCGGGCTTGAAGATGTTGCCCGGCATGATGCCGATCTTGCATTCGCCGGCCGTCATCACGCCCGGACAGTTCGGCCCGATCAGGCGCGATTTCGAGCCGCACAGTGAGCGCTTCACCTTGACCATGTGGCTGACCGGGATGCCTTCGGTGATGCAGACGATCAGCGGAATCTCGGCATCGATCGCTTCCGCGATCGCGTCCGCCGCGCCCGGCGGGGGGACGTAAATCACGCTGGCGTCGGCGCCCGTTTTTTCCTTCGCCTCGCGCACGGTGTCGAACACCGGCAGATCGAGATGCGTCTGGCCGCCTTTGCCGGGCGCGACGCCGCCGACCATCTTGGTGCCGTACTTAATGGCCTGCTCGGAATGAAAGGTGCCGTTCTTGCCGGTGAAGCCCTGGCAGATGACCTTGGTGTTCTTATCGATCAGGATGGACATTACTTTGCACCCTTCACCGCTTTGACGATCTTCTGCGCGGCATCGTCGAGATCGTCCGCGGACGTCACATTGAGTTTTGATTCGGCGATGATCTTCTTGCCGAGCTCGACATTGGTGCCTTCGAGGCGAACGACCAGCGGCACTTTCAGGCCGACGTCCTTCACCGCGGCGACAACGCCCTCGGCGATCACGTCGCACTTCATGATGCCGCCGAAGATGTTGACCAGGATGCCCTTCACGTTCGGATCGGACGTGATGATCTTGAACGCGGCGCTGACGCGCTCCTTGGTGGCGCTGCCGCCGACATCGAGGAAGTTCGCCGGGCTTTCGCCGTAGAGCTTGATGATGTCCATCGTCGCCATTGCGAGACCGGCGCCATTGACCATGCAGCCGATCGTGCCGTCGAGCGCGATGTAGTTGAGCTCGAACTTCGATGCCTCGATTTCCTTGGCGTCTTCTTCCGTCTCGTCGCGCAGCGCGACGATGTCCGGATGCGCGTAGAGCGCGTTGTCGTCGAAGCTTACTTTGGCGTCGAGGCAGATCAGCTTCTTGTCCTTGGTGATGACCAGCGGATTGATCTCGAGCAGGCTCATGTCTGCCTCGACAAAGGCCTTGTAGAGATTGGTCAGCAGCGGGCTCATCTGCTTCTGCAGATCGGCGTCAAGCTTGAGCGCCTGCGACACCGAACGAACGTGGTGCGGGCAGATACCGGAGACAGGATCGACCTGAATCGTCGTGATCTTATCGGGCGTATCGTGGGCGACCTGCTCGATGTCCATGCCGCCTTCCGTCGAGACGACGACCGCAACGCGCGAGGTTTCGCGATCGAGCAGCATCGACAGGTAGAACTCCTTGTCGATCGCCGAGCCTTCCTCGATGTAAAGGCGGTTGACCTGCTTGCCCTTCGGGCCGGTCTGATGAGTGACCAGCGTCGAACCGAGGATGCGGGTCGCTTCCTTCTTCACGTCGTCGACCGATTTGACGACCTTGACGCCGCCCGCCTTGCCGCGGCCACCGGCGTGAATCTGGGCCTTCACCACCCAGACCGGGCCGCCGAGCTCTTGCGCGTTCTTGACGGCTTCATCGACCGACATCGCAGGGATGCCGCGCGGCACCGGCACGCCGAATTTCTTCAGCACGCCCTTCGCCTGGTACTCGTGGATATTCATTTCCTCATACCGCCTTTGTGCCGGCTTCTAACGACCGGCTCGTGAGAAAAGAAACGGCCGCGTTACCGCGGCCGCCAGATGCTTAACCCAAATTCGGAGCGATTTTCTTGCAGGCCTCGACCAAGCCCTGAACCGACTGAGCCGATTTCTCGAACCCGTCGCGCTCGGAGCCGTTGAGTGAAATTTCAACGACGCGCTCGACCCCTTTGGCGCCGATCACCACCGGCACGCCGACGTAGAGGTCCTTAATGCCGTATTCGCCATTCAACCAGGCCGCGCACGGCAGCACCCGCTTCTTGTCGAGCAGATAGCTTTCCGCCATCGCGATCGCCGAAGCAGCCGGCGCGTAGAACGCCGAGCCGGTCTTCAACAGGTTGACGATCTCGGCGCCGCCATTCGCGGTGCGCTTCACTATCTCGTCGATGCGCGCCTGTGTCGTCCAGCCCATCTTCACGAGGTCCGGGACCGGGATGCCGGCGACCGCCGAGTAACGCGTCAGCGGCACCATCGAGTCGCCATGACCCCCGAGAACGAACGCAGTGACGTCTTCGACGGAAACATTGAATTCATCGGCGAGGAAATAGCGGAAGCGCGCGCTGTCGAGCACGCCGGCCATGCCGACGACCTTCTGCTGCGGCAGGCCACAATATTTCTGCAGCGCCCAAACCATCGCATCGAGCGGGTTGGTGATGCAGATCACGAAGGCATTCGGCGCGTACTTCTTGATGCCCGAGCCGACCTGCTCCATCACCTTGAGATTGATGCCGAGCAGATCGTCGCGGCTCATGCCGGGCTTGCGCGGCACGCCGGCGGTGACGATACAGACATCGGCGCCGTCGATCGCCTCGTAGGAATTGGCGCCGGTGAACTTGGCGTCGAAGTCGTTCACCGGGGAGGACTGCGCGATATCCAGGGCCTTGCCCTGGGGGATGCCTTCGGCAACGTCGAACATGACGACATCGCCAAGCTGCTTAAGACCCACGAGGTGGGCGAGCGTGCCGCCGATCTGGCCGGAGCCGATCAAAGCAATTTTCTTACGAGCCATTGGGGAAAAACTCTCGGTAGGAGCCACGATGGCGCGGGGTTATCGATTCCGTTCCGGGACAGCAAGCCTCTGACGCACTGCACAATATAATTTCAGCCGCCTGTAATACATTATACCAGCAGAGTGCCTGGCCGGAGTCCAGCAGCATTTGCGGCCTCCGACGAGATTCTTTTTTGAGCTAGGTCTCGACGATCTTGTCCGACCATTGATGACCGAGTGCCTGGCGCGGCCCGTGCGGCAGCCCAAGGTAGGACTGCGAGCGCATTTCCATCAGACGCGAGGCAGTACGCGCGAATTCGGTCGCCTCGTAGCCGCGGGTCGCAGTGTAGAGCCCGTCGGGTTCGGCCTGCGCCGAGGCGATCAGCTTCACCGCGTGATCGTAGAGCGTGTCGGTCAGGATGATGAACCGCTTCGCCTCATTGCGACGGTCGTGATCCATCACCGGGATGTGGTCGACGACGAGCGTGTGAAATTCATGCGCGATACGCAGATAGTCGGACGCCCCAAGCGGCTTGCTGCACAGGTCGGCAAACGAGAAGCGCGCCACGCCCATCGCGGCCTGCGGCACATGAATAGGGTGGCCTTTCACGGTGAGATCGAGCGGCGCGCCACCCTGCCCGCCGGTCAATTTCTTCCAGGCGCCATCTAACGCGGCACGCGCCTTTGCATCATCCGGCACGTACCAGACCGGAAGACCGGTCAATTTCTCCAACCGGAAATCGATGCGCGCATCGAGTTGAACGACATCGCAATGCGCTTCGAGCATGGCGATGAACGGCACGAACAGGCCGCGGTTCAATCCGTCCTTGTAGAGGCCATTCGGCGGCTGGTTGGACGTCGCCACCACGACGACACCCAGTTCGAACAGTTGCGTGAACAGCCGGCCGAGAATCATCGCATCGGTGATGTCGGTGACGTGGAACTCGTCGAAGCACAGTAGCCAGGATTCATCCGCGATCGCTGCCGCAACGCGAACGATCGGATCGTGCTCGCCGTTACCCTTCTCCTGACGATAAGAGTGAATGCGCTCATGCACGTCCGCCATGAATTCATGGAAGTGCGCGCGGCGCTTTCGTTTGATGACGCTGCTCTCATAGAACAGGTCCATCATCATGGTCTTGCCGCGGCCAACCTCGCCGTAGATGTAAAGCCCCTTGATTTGCGTCTTTTCGCGCTTGCCGAACAGCCAGCCGAGCGCCGACGATTTTCGCGCCAGCCGATGTTCCGACAGGTCTTTTTCAAGCCGCTCGAAACGGCCGATCAGATCTTGCTGTGCCGGATCAGCCTCGATCTCGCCGGCAGCAACCAGGGCCAGGTAGTTCGCGCGGAAATTTGAGGGCATCAGGCGGCTGCGCTGAGGGGGTAGCTTTCTTCCACGACATAGGGACCGCCTCCAACCGAAGCGCGCGACGAGAACAGCACGAAGCGCGAAACCTTGAATGCCGGCGTGCGGAACAATCCGCGCGCCGAGAGATATTCGGCAACGTCCCGGCTCGATGCGTCACGCAACCGCGCCAACGTGACGTGCGGCGTGTACTTGCGGCCTTCCGGTTCAAGACCGATGCGCTGCATCAGCCGCTCCTGCTCGGCCTGCGCTTCCATCAGCGCCGGTGACGACGTGACGGTGGCAACAATCGCGCGCGGCTTCTTGCCGCCGAACGAGGTGACACCATCGAGCCGCAGCTCAAACGAGTTTCGGTGCACCCGGCCAAGCAGCGATGCGACTTCATTCGCGACGCTGTCATCCACATCGCCGATGAACCGCAATGTGACGTGGTAATTTGCCGGATCGATCCAGCGTGCGCCCGGCAGACCGCCGCGCAGCATCGACAGGTGTTGTGCGATTTCGGACGGAATTTCGAGGCCGGTAAAAAGACGCGGCATGGCTTGTTCTCTTGCGCGTGATCTTATCCGAAAACCGGTACCCACTTTTCGGGATCACGCGGTCACTTTTTGACGCGCCCGACAAGCTCCTCGACCTTCGGCAGAATCCTCTCGACAATCACATCAACGCCGGCTGCGGTCGGATGCAGGCCATCTGGCTGATTGAGCGATCTGTCGGCGGCCACGCCCTCGAGGAAGAATGGATAAAAGACGACGCCGTGAGTCGAGGCAAGCGCTGGATAGATGGCGTCGAATTCACGCACATAATCCGCGCCCATGTTCGGTGCGGCCTTCATGCCGCACAACAGGATTGCGACATTGCGCGCCTGGAGTTTGGTGATGATGGCGCCGAGCGCCTTGCGGGTGACCTTCGGATCGACCCCGCGCAACATGTCGTTGGCGCCAAGTTCGAGAATGACCGCATCCGTGCCCTCCGGCACCGACCAGTCCAGCCGTTCCAGGCCACCGGTTGCGCTGTCGCCCGACACACCGGCATTCGTCACCGTCGCCGGGATCCCCTTGCGCTTGAGCGCCTCGTTGAGCTTGGCCGGAAAAGCGGCCTCAGCCGGCAGGCCGAGACCGGCGGTCAGAGAGTCGCCGAGCGCTACGATCTTCACGGGCTGTGTGGCTTCGCCGCGGCCCGGCAGCGCCATAATCGCGGCACAAGCAACAGTGAGAACGATAAGACGCCAGACATGCTTTACCGGCAACCAACATTCTCCCATATGAGCGGGACCTGAACGGTCGAGATTTGCATGAAAGATAATACGTCCGCCGCCATTTCGCTCGCCGGCGTCAATTTATCGCTCGGCCACGATGCCGCCCGCGTTCATATCCTCAAGGATATCGACCTCGACATCAAACGTGGCGAGACGATCGGGTTGGTCGGCCCGTCCGGTTCCGGCAAGTCGACTTTGCTGATGGTGATGGCGGGGCTCGAACGCCCGGACAACGGCAGCGTGACGGTGGCGGGCAACGATCTCGCCACCCTGGATGAAGACGATCTTGCCCGCTTTCGTGGCCGCAATGTCGGCATCGTGTTCCAGTCGTTCCATCTCATTCCGACCATGAACGCGCTGGAGAACGTCGCCGTCCCCCTCGAGCTTGCCGGCGTTGCCGACGCCAACGGCCGCGCGGCGCGCGAGCTCGCGGCCGTCGGCCTTGGCGAACGGATGCAGCATTATCCCGCCGAGCTATCCGGTGGCGAGCAGCAGCGTGTCGCGCTTGCACGTGCACTGGCACCGAATCCATCGATCCTGGTCGCCGACGAGCCGACCGGAAATCTCGACGAGGCGACGGGCAGGCAGATTATCGAGCTGTTGTTCGCCGCTCACCGCGAACGCGAGACGACGTTGGTGCTCGTTACGCACGACGCCGCTTTGGCGGCGCGATGCGGACGGGTCGTGCGGCTGCGGTCCGGGCGGATCGAGACGACATGAGCGCCGTGGTCTCCGCAACAGTCAGCCCCTTGCTCTCTTTGCGATTTGCATTGCGCGAGCTGCGCGGCGGCCTTCGCGGCTTTTATGTCTTCATCGCCTGCATTGCACTTGGCGTCACGGCAATCGCCGGCGTCGGTTCGCTGGCCGGCAGCCTTGCCGATGGCTTGGCGCGGGAAGGCCGCGTGATCCTCGGCGGCGACCTTCAGTTCACCCTGATTCATCGCGAGATCGGCTCCGACGAGCGCGCTTTCATGGAAAGCCGAGGCCGCGTGGCGCAAACCGGCACGATGCGGGCGATGGCGCGGGCCGAGGATGGCAATGCCGGCTTGGTCGAGATCAAGGCCGTCGACAAGGCTTATCCGCTTTACGGCGAGGTCAAACTCGATCCGGTGATGCCGCTCGCCGATGCGCTAGCTCAGAAAGACGGCGTATTCGGCGCCGCTGCCGACCCCGCGCTGCTCGCCCGGCTGAATATTGCGCCGGGCGCCAAACTCATCGTCGGCAACGCAACGATCGAGATCCGCGCGTCGCTCACCACCGAGCCCGACAAGCTTGCCGGCGGAATCGTGTTCGGCCCTCGCCTGCTCGTCAGCGATGCGGCGCTTCGCGCTACCGGCCTGATCCAACCCGGCAGCTTGGTGCGCTGGCACTACGATCTTCGACTCAACGACACGAATGCGAGCGATGCCGTGACGAAACAGGTCGCAACACAAGCGCGCGAACAATTCCCGCAGGCCGGCTGGACCGTCCGTACGCGAAGCAATGCGTCGCCGGCGCTCGAGCGTAACATCGAGCGCTTCACGCAATTCCTCACCATTGTCGGCCTCACCGCGCTGCTGGTCGGGGGCGTCGGCGTCGCCAATGCCGTGAAAAGCCATCTCGATCGGAAGCGCGATGCCATCGCGACGATGAAGGCGGTCGGGGCCACGGGCGGGCGTATCTTCGTGACCTATCTCGTTCAGGTACTATTGCTTGCGGCAATCGGCAGCGTCATCGGCCTCGCACTTGGCGCCGTGCTGCCTTTCGCAGTCACCGGATTTTTCGGCGCGATCATTCCG
Source organism: Pseudolabrys sp. (assembly GCA_035546455.1). Classification (GTDB taxonomy): domain Bacteria; phylum Pseudomonadota; class Alphaproteobacteria; order Rhizobiales; family Xanthobacteraceae; genus Pseudolabrys. Next base: position 3,352 of record DASZXA010000038.1, on the reverse strand, counting down.
CTGCCGATCGTCCCGTCGATCCAGCCGAGTTCGCTGCTGCTGGCGTTTGTCTATGGCCTGCTCACCGCGGTCGCGTTTGCGCTGTGGCCGCTGGGGCGGGCCCGTGACATTCCGGTCGGCGCACTGTTTCGCGACAATGTCGCGCCGCAGCCGGCCCTGCCACGCAAGATCTACATCGTCGCGACTGTTGTGGCGGTCGCTACCCTGACAGCGCTGGCGGTCCTGCTCGCGTACGACCGCAAGGTTGCCCTGATCTATGTCGGCTGCGCCGCCGGCGTATTCCTGCTACTGCGGCTGGTGGCGATCGGCCTGATGGCTTCGGCGCGGCACGCGCCACGAGCCAAATCGACCGAATTGCGAATGGCCATTGCGAACATCCACCGGCGGGGCGCGCTCACGCCGACCATCGTGCTGTCGCTCGGTCTCGGGCTGGCCCTGCTGGTCACCGTCATTGAAATCGACAGCAACCTGCATCGGCAATTCACCGCGGCCCTGCCTGAGAAGGCGCCGGCATTCTACTTCCTCGACATTCCATCCAATGATTCCGAACGCTTCGATGCGTTCGTGCAGAAGCTGGCGCCCGACGCCAAGCTTGAAGAAGTGCCGATGCTGCGCGGCCGCATCGTCTCGGCCAACGGCGTCGCAGCGGAAAACCTCAAGGCCAAGCCCGACGCCGCCTGGGTGCTGCAAAGCGACCGCGGCCTCACTTACACAGAGGACGTGCCGCAGGGCTCGCGCGTCGTGGCCGGTGAATGGTGGGGCAAGAATTACGACGGGCCGCCGGTCGTGTCGTTCGAGCAGCGCATCGCCGACGGCCTTGGCCTGAAGATCGGCGATGCCGTCGTCGTCAACGTCCTCGGCCGCAACATCACCGCGACAATCTCCAATCTACGCAAGGTCGATTGGGAAAGCCTCGGCATCAATTTCGTCATGGTGTTTCCGCCGAGCGTGTTCCGCGGCGCGCCGCATACGCGGATGGCGACGCTCACTTATCCCGGCGGCAGCACCCCCGCGCAGGAAGGCACAGTCATCCGCGCAGCGGCCGAAGCATTTCCCGCGATCACCACGGTGCGCGTGAAAGACGCGCTCGAAGCCATCGGTGCGCTGGTCACCAATCTCGTGCTTGGCATCCGCGCCGCCAGTGGCGTGACGCTGCTCGCCGCCGCGCTGGTGCTCGGCGGAGCTTTGGCAGCCGGCCACCGGCATCGCGTCTATGACGCAGTCATCCTCAAGACGCTGGGCGCGACGCGCCGGCGGCTGCTCACAGCCTACGTCATCGAATACGCGCTGATCGGCGGCGCGACCGCGGTCTTCGGCATGCTCGCCGGCTCGCTCGCCGCGTGGCTCATTGTCACCGACCTGATGAATCTCGACTTCGCCTGGCAGCCGATGCCGGCCTTGCTGGCGACACTTGGCGCAGTTGTCGTTATTGTCGCGCTCGGCCTCGCCGGCACGTTCAGCGCGCTCGGCCAAAAGCCCGCGCCGGTGCTGCGCAACCTTTAGCCAGCGGCATTCAGCCGCTGGTCGCCGCTACAGCGGAAACGGGCCATTTCCGGGCTTCTGCCCGCATTAACATTTTGAAACCTAACCATGTCATCGGCTCGCCATATCTGGCGGAGACCTTTGCCAAGCATTAAATTCAGTTTCGAAGCCGACGGCGATGCAGCCGTCAGCACAATGGAGAGGAAAACTTCGATGTCGGATTTTGACCGGAACATAGCTGCCCGCGGTAGCTACGGTGCCGACCGGGCCGCTGTCGTCGATGCGGGCCTGCGCGCTTACATGATCCGCGTCTACAACTACATGGCCTCGGGCGTCGCCCTCACCGGCGTCGTCGCATGGTTCACATTCGGCGCGGCCGTTCAGAACGGCCAGTTGACGCCGTTCGGCCAGACGCTGTTCGGCGGGCCAGTGACGATCATCCTGTTCCTGGCGACGCTGGGCATCGTGTTCTTCATGAGCTTCCGGATCGACAAGCTACAGCCGTCGACCGCGCTCATGCTGTTCATGGGCTACGCGGCGCTGCTTGGTCTGATGCTGTCGTCGATATTCCTTGTTTATACCGGCACGTCGATAACCCGCACGTTCTTCATCTCGGCGGCGTCGTTCGGCGCGTTGAGCCTTTACGGCTACACGACGCGGCGTGACCTGTCGCCGATCGGCTCGTTCCTGATCATGGGCGTCATCGGCCTTGTTCTGGCGATGCTCGTCAACATGTTCCTAAAGAGCACTGGCCTCGACTTCGTGATCTCGGCTGTCGGCGTGCTGATCTTCGCCGGCCTGACCGCCTGGGACACCCAGCGGATCAAGGAGATGTACAGCGCACAGGACGATGGCACGGTCGCGGGCCGCAAGGCGGTGATGGGCGCGCTGGCCCTCTATCTCGACTTCATCAACCTGTTCCTGTTCCTGCTGCGCTTCCTGGGCGATCGGCGCTAACGCCGCTCATAGCAGCCATAAGAAAATTCAACGCCCCGGCCTCGTGCCGGGGCGTTTTGTTTTTGCTAGCATGGCGGACGTCATGAGCATTTCGATCCGTCCCGCAGCACTTTCCGACATTCCCGCCATCACGCGCATCTACGCCCATGCCGTTACCCACGGCACGGCATCGTTCGAGCTTGAGGCACCGACCGAAGCCGAGATGCGAAAGCGCATGGAAACGCTGTTTGACGGCAAGTTTCCATACATTGTCGCCGAACTCGATGGCGCAGTAGTCGGTTACGCCTACGCGGGCCCCTATCGCGCCCGGCCGGCTTATCGGTTCAGCGTCGAGAACTCGATTTACGTCGCACCGGAAATGCATCGGCGCGGCATCGGCCGCGTGCTGCTCAAGGAACTGATCGAAGCCTCCACCAAACGCGGCTTCCGGCTCATGATCGCGGTGATCGGCGATTCAAATCAGGCGGGCTCGATCGGCGTGCACAAGGCGCTCGGGTTCCACGATGCCGGCGTGTTCAAGAATGTCGGCTACAAGTTCGGCCGCTGGCTCGACACCGTGCACATGCAGCTGCCGCTCGGCGACGGCGCCAGCACCCCGCCGCGCGATCTCTAGCGCAGGCGGGGATGACGCTTCACGTCAGTTCACCACGCTGAGCTTACGGTCGATCGCGCGCAGCACCGGCTCGAGCTCATGGCCGCGGCGCAGGATCAGGCCGGTCGCCGAGATCACGCTGTAGGCGCCCTGGCGACGCGCGAGCTTCGGATTCTTTTCGATGCGGTAGAGCGGCATTTCCGAGGAGCGGCGGAACACGGAGAACACCGCGCGGTCGCGCAGGAAGTCGATGGCGTAGTCCCGCCATTCGCCGGCGGCGACCTTGCGTCCGTAAAGATCGAGAATGCGCTTGAGCTCGTG
>DASZXA010000037.1:0-46448 GCA_035546455.1 Pseudolabrys sp. | reverse complement strand
GTCGGCTTCTTCTCCATGGGCATGGTCATCCATGCGCTGCTCAGCACCAAGGCCCGCCTCGGTCGCGCGTTTGGCCGCATGGTTCGCAACGCCATGCGCCCGTCGCCGGAGACGCTGCCGCGCGTCAGCTCGCCGCGCATGGAACCGAATATGGGCGCCGCAAGCCGCTCGCCCGCGGTTCGCGCTGTCGCTCCGGCTGAGGACGACGGCGACGATATCGACGTGATCCAGCCGCAGGCGGCGGCGCCACGCAAGGTGACGACGCGCCAGTCGGTGCGCCGCTCGTCGAGCGGCTACCAGTTGCCGTCGCTCAATCTGCTCACCGCGCAGAAAGCGTCCGAACGCACCACGCTGTCGAATGACGTCATCCAGAACAACGCCGTCGCGCTCGAAAGCGTGCTCGGCGATTTCGGCGTGCGCGGCGAGATCATCAATGCGCGTCCCGGCCCGGTGGTCACGCTTTACGAATTGGAGCCGGCGCCCGGCATCAAGTCGTCGCGCGTGATCGGCCTGGCCGACGACATTGCCCGCTCGATGAGCGCGGTGTCGGCGCGCGTCGCGGTCGTCTCCGGCCGCAACGCGATCGGCATCGAATTGCCGAACCCGAACCGCGAAAAGGTCTACCTGCGCCAACTGCTCGACGCCGACGATTACAACGAGTCGACGCACAAGCTTCCATTGTGTCTCGGCAAGACGATCGGCGGCGACTCGGTGATCGTCGATCTCGCCCGCATGCCGCATTTGCTGATCGCGGGCACCACCGGCTCCGGCAAGTCGGTTGCGATCAACACCATGATCCTGTCGCTGCTCTACCGGCTGAAGCCCGACCAGTGCCGGCTCATCATGATCGACCCGAAGATGCTGGAACTGTCCGTCTATGATGGCATCCCGCACCTGCTCACCCCCGTCGTCACCGACCCCAAGAAGGCCGTCACGGCGCTGAAATGGGCGGTGCGGGAGATGGAGGACCGCTATCGCAAAATGTCGAAGCTCGGTGTGCGCAATCTCGAAGGCTACAATTCGCGCGTCGCCGAGGCGAAAGCCAAAGGCGAGACGCTGACCCGAACGGTGCACACCGGTTACGACAAGGAGAGCGGCGAAGCGATCTACGAAAAGGAAGCGCTCGATCTCGAGCCGTTGCCCTACATCGTCGTCATCGTCGACGAGATGGCCGACCTGATGATGGTCGCCGGCAAGGACATCGAAGGCGCGATCCAGCGCCTCGCGCAGATGGCCCGCGCCGCCGGCATCCATGTGATCCTGGCGACGCAGCGGCCGTCGGTCGACGTCATCACCGGCACCATCAAGGCGAATTTCCCAACCCGCATCTCCTTCCAGGTCACCTCGAAGATCGACAGCCGCACCATCCTGGGCGAGCAGGGCGCCGAGCAGCTGCTCGGCCAGGGCGACATGCTCTACATGGCGGGCGGCGGCCGCATCAGCCGTGTCCACGGCCCGTTCGTCTCGGATGACGAAGTCGAGAAGGTGGTCCGCCATCTCAAGTCGCAGGGCGCGCCAGAATATCTCGAGGAAGTCACGGCTTCGACCGAGGAAGAGGGCGAGGACGGCGGCAGCGTGTTCGACGCCAGCGCGATGGGCACCGAAGGCGCCGGCGACCTCTACGAGCAGGCCGTCGCCATCGTGCGGCGCGACCGCAAGGCCTCGACCAGCTACATCCAGCGCCGCCTCCAGATCGGCTACAACCGCGCCGCCTCGCTGATGGAGCGGCTCGAGCAGGAGGGCGTGGTCGGCCAGCCCAACCATGCCGGCAAGCGCGAGATCCTGCTGCCCGAAGTGGCGGACGAGTTCTAAAGCTTGAGAATCGCGGCCCCGGCCGTTAAGCCGGGCAGGGGCTTGGAATTGGGCCGCGAAATCGCCACAGCCCTCCGCTACATATCGTGTGCAGCGGGGGCGCCAGCGGAGTTCATATGCCGACTTTAGGTCGCATGGCCGTCATCGGGGCGTTTTTCGCCGGCATGGTCGCAAGTCTCGCGGTGCCTGCGCTCGCCCAAGTGCCGCTGCCGAACGCCCGGCCGAAAGCAGCGTCGCAGGTTTCCGGCCCTCAAATCACAGGCTCGACGCCGGCTCCGCAGCAGCAGATGGCGCAGCAGGCTGCGCCGGAGCCCGCCACCAATCCGTTCGCTGCGATCCTCGGCAAGACCGGCTCGACCACCGCGATCACCCCGGAGCAGCGTGCGCTGATCGACAAGGCCAGCGCCTATTTGTCCAACGTGCGGACGTTGAGCGGGCAATTCATTCAGGTCGGGCCCGACGGCAAGCGCACCAAGGGTGAGTTCTCCCTCCAGAAGCCGGGCAAGGTTCGTTTCGAATATGACGATCCGGCCACGATGGAAATCGTCGCCGACGGTCAGTCGGTGGTGGTGCGTGACCGCAAGCTGGCGACGCAGGACGTCTATCCGCTGTCGCAGACGCCGCTGCGCTTCCTCCTCGCCGATCGCGTCGATCTCCTGCGCGACACCAATCTGGTCGCGGTCTACGCCGACGATGTTTTTATCACGGTCGTGGTCGAGGAGAAGAACCCGATCGTCGGCACCAGCCGGCTGATGATCATGTTCAGCGCGGCCGACATGCAGCTCAAGCAATGGACGGTGACGGACCCGCAGGGCTACGACACCACGGTCGCGGTCTACAATCTCGACACCATAAAGAAGCCCGATCCGAGCATCTTCCGCATCGACTACACGCGCTACAATAGCAGCGCGCCGCGCTAGGGTCGAAGCCGACTACTGCAATGGCGTTTCGCCGCCTTCGGAGTTCTTCTTCGCCAGCTCGATCTCGGTCACGGCGATCAGAATCTCCGCGCGGTGCTTGAGGTTTCGCGCTTCCAGTAGCGCCTGTTTCTCCGGCGCACCGTAAGGTGACATCATCGAGAGCGCATTCACCAGCGCCTCGTTCGGCGCCTTTTCGATGCCCTCCCAGTCCGCCTGCAGATCGTTGACCTTGAGGAATTCACGCAACGTGCGCAGCAGCGTCTTGCGATCGACTTCTTCTTCGCCCTTGCGCGCAACAAAGTCATCGGTGAAACGCGCGTAGCTGACGCGGCATTGACGATACAGCGTCCGCACGGCCAGCTCTTCGGTTACCTCGAAGCGCGACACGCCGGTCAATTCGAGCAGATAACGGCCGTCGCCGCTCTCCGCGAGTTGGGTGATGCGGCCGACGCAGCCGACCTTATAGAGCGGTGGCTTGTCGCCGGTCGATTTCTTGCGCACATCGGGCTGGATCATGCCGATCAACCGGCGGCCGTCGCGCAGCGCGTCATCAATCATCGCCAGGTAGCGCGGCTCGAAAATGTTGAGTGGCATTTGTCCGCGCGGCAGCAGCAACGCGCCGGGCAACGGGAACACCGGAATGGTGTCCGGCAATTCCTCAGGACCGCGATATTGCGCATTCATGGGCATTGCGGAGTCACTCCGCGCCGCGGCGCATCAAGAGAATAAAATCGACGACAGTTTTTTGCGCCCCGCAAGCGTCGCATCGTCGGTCGGTCCCCATGCTTCGAAGAATTGCACGAGCTGCTTGCGCGCCGCATCGTCATTCCATTTTCGGTCGCGTTTCACGATATCGAGCAGATGCTGCGCGGCCTCCGCACGCTTGCCGGCGGCGTTGAGCGCGACGGCGAGATCGAACCGCGCCTGATGATCTGTCGGATTGACGCTCACCTTTTCTTCGAGTTCGTTCAGCGGCCCGACGGATTTCGCCTGCTCGGCGAGATCGAGCACGGCCTGCGCGGCGGCGACAGCGGCATCACCCCGCTTCGCCTCTGGCACCATCTCCAGCGTCTTCTTTGCTTGTTCGATTGAGCCGGTCGCGACATAGCAGCGTGCCATGCCGGCCATCGCCGCGACATTGTCGCTGTCGGCGGCGAGCACCTGCGCATAAAGCTGCGCGGCACCGGCGAAATCGTTGGCCGTGAACGCGGCTTCCGCGGCGGCGAGCGCATCCTTCTCTTCACCGCCGACCGCGCCTTTGGTCAGCCGCTCGAGAAATTGCGTGACCTGCCCTTCGGGCAGCGCGCCCATGAAGCCGTCGGCCGGTTGCCCATTGACGAAGGCGATCACCGCGGGGATCGACTGGATGCCCATCTGGCCCGGAATCTCCGGATTCTTGTCGATGTCCATCTTGGCAAGCTTCACCTTGCCCTTGGCGGCGCGCACCGCCTTTTCGAGAACCGGCGTGAGCTGCTTGCACGGTCCGCACCACGTCGCCCAGAAATCGACCAGCACCGGCTGGCGCTTCGACTCCTCGATCACGTCCGCCATGAAGGTCGCCGTGGTCGTGTCCTTGATCACGTCGCCGGCCGCGGGCGCCGCTCCACCGTTTTGCAGCATGGGTCCTCGTAAAACTCTCTGGGTTCCTGGATTAAATGGTCATCGCGCGCGCGAATGCAAATCAGTCGGCGGCCGCCTCGGCGGGAAGCCCGGAAACACGCTCGATCCGCGGCATGTGGCCGGTTGCCTCGAGGAATTTTACGAGGTCGTCGCGGGCGATCGAGGTCGTCATTGTATTGAGCAGCGGGTGATAGTTGAGGGTGTCGTACTCCATCATAGCGGTGTCCAGCACCACGGTGACGCGGCCTTGCGTATCGTTGACCGCCCCGAACGGCGTCACCGAGCCGGGCTCGACGCCCCAGACTTCCCGCAACAGGTCCGACGAGCCGAACGAGAACCGGCCATTCGCCCCAAGGACGCGATGCAGGCCCTTGAGGTCGATCTGCGAGCTTTCCAGCGCCACGACCAGAAAGAGCGCGTTCTTCTTGTCGCGCAGGAACAGGTTCTTGGTGTGCGCGCCCTCGATTTCGCCGCGCAGTTTCTTGGCCTGCTCGACCGTGAAGACGGGCGGGTGCGACATCGTCTTGTGGGCGATGCCAAGGTTGTCGAGATAGGCCAGCAGAGTTTCGGGAGTGTGCGCCATAAGTCGTTAATACTGGCGCTTTATCGCGCCTTGCAATGGGGCGGCGCGGCCTCTATAGGAACGCCTCGGATGCGGGTGTAGCTCAGGGGTAGAGCACGACCTTGCCAAGGTCGGGGTCGAGGGTTCGAATCCCTTCGCCCGCTCCAATATCAGCCTTCCTTCACATCCATCACCGTTCCCCCGGTCATGCGCGCCAGATCCTTGGCGCTGGTCTTGAAGACGTGGCGCGGGGTGCCGGCCGCGGCCCAGACCGGATCGAGCGCCATCAAATCGGCGTCGATGAAGATGCGCACGTTCGCCGTGTGCCCGACCGGCGGCACGCCGCCGATCGCAAATCCTGTGACGTCGCGTACCCAGCGGCCGTCGGCGGATTTCACCGGCATATCGAGCGCGCGTGAGATTTTCGTCAGGTCGACCCGGTTCGGCCCCGACGCGACGACGAGCACGACCTGTTCGCCGGCGCGCAGCACGATCGACTTGGCAATCTGCGCCACGGTGCAGCCGACCGCGTTCGCCGCGTCCTGTGAGGTGCGAGTGCCTTCCGGAAATTCCGAGATAGTGTCGGCATGCCCGGCTTTCGTCAGCGCCGCGCGAACCCGTTCGACCGATTCACTCATTTCAATATCCTGCCGCCAGTGCGCCGCGCGTGCGCGGGTCCGCCGCGCCGACGATGCCATTCTTCGTCACTGCAATCGAATTCGCCGACGTGCCCGGGCGCGCCGGCACGATCTTGTGGCCGCGTGTCGCGAGGTCCGCGAGCAGCGCCGGATCGAAGCCTGGCTCGACGCGAACCTCGTCCGGCATCCACTGATGGTGCAGCCGCGGCGCGCTTACCGCCTGGTCGATCGTCATGCCGAAATCGAGTGAATCGAGAATAATCTGAAGCACCGCGGTGATGATGCGACTGCCGCCCGGTGAACCGGTGATGAGAATCGGCTTGCCGTCCTTCAGCACGATAGTTGGCGACATCGACGACAGCGGCCGCTTGCCAGGACCGGGCAGATTAGCTTCGTATTGCACCAAGCCGTACGCGTTCGATGCACCGGCCTTGGCGGTGAAATCGTCCATCTCATTGTTGAGCAGCACTCCGGTGCCATCGACGACCATGCCGAGCCCGTAGGAGAAGTTGAGCGTGTAAGTGTTCGACACCGCGTTGCCGTCGCGGTCGATCACCGAGAAATGCGTGGTATTGTCGCCCTCGTGCGCTTTGGGATTGCCCGGTTTGATGTCGGCGGATGGCGTCGCCTTATTCCCGATGCCCGCCCGCAGCGCTTCTGCATATTTCTTCGAGGTCAGGCCTTTCACGGGCACATTCACCGTCGCCGGATCGCCGAGAAACTGCGCGCGATCGGCATAGGCCCGTTTCATCGCCTCGATGATGAGATGCTGCGCCTGCGGCTTCGGCAGCGAGCCGAGTTGATAGCCTTCAAGGATATTGAGCATCTCAATCAGCGCGATGCCGCCAGATGACGGCGGCGGCATCGAGACAATGTCGTAGCCGCGATAGGTGCCACGCACCGGTTGCCGAACGACTGCGTGATAATTCTTCAGATCGTCTTCGGTAATGAGGCCGCCTGCGGCATGGATTTCGCGCGCCAGCGTTTTCGCCGTGCGGCCTTCATAAAATCCAGCCGACCCTTTTTCGGCGATCAGCTTCAGCGTGTCGGCCAGATCGAATTGCAGCAATCGGTCGCCGGACTCCAGCGGCTGGTTGCCATTCTTGAGGAAGATCGCGGCGGCAGCCGGCCAGCGCGCCAGCCGCTCGCGCGCCTGCGGCAGGGAGTCCGCCGTGTCGTCCTCGACCCGCACGCCCTGTTCGGCGAGCCGGATCGCCGGCGCCATCAGGTCGGCCAGCGAAAACTTGCCGGAGCCGTATTTCTCGCGGGCCAACGCTAGGCCTGCGACGGTGCCGGGCACGCCGATTGCCAGCGCACTGTCACGGGACTTCTTGGGGTCCGGTTCGCCATTGGCGTCGAGAAACATGGTCGGCGTCGCGGCAGCCGGCGCGGTCTCGCGATAGTCGATCGCGACATCCTCGCCACTGGCGCGGTGAATAACCATGAAGCCGCCGCCACCGATATTGCCGGCCCGCGGATAGGTGACCGCCATCGCGAAACCGACCGCGACGGCGGCATCCACCGCATTGCCGCCGCGGTCCATGATTTCGACGCCGATGCGGGCGGCGCGGTACTCCTGCGCCACCACCATGCCGTTGTCGGCGCGCACCGCCTGCGCCGGCGGGATCGTGGTGAGCGTTGAGTCGAGGCCGGGGCGAGAAACGGATTGGGCATAGGCAAGCTGAAACGCGCCGGCCGCCAGCAACGCGAATGCACAGAGCGTGGCGGCAAGACGTTTCATGATGGAGGTCTTACCGCGCCTGGCCGTGATAGGCGACGTTCGGGCGCATGTCCGTACCGGACGCCACGCGGTTCGACATATTGAAGAAGCCGACCACCGCCGCGAGGTCCCAAATGTCGCGTTCGCCGAAACCGGCGCGCCGGAGCCGCTCGCGGTCGCTATCTTCGACCGCCCACGGCTGAACGGTCAATTTCACCGCAAAATCGAGCATCGCGCGCTGGCGCCTGTCGATCCGCGCCGCGCGGTAGTTCATCACGATCTGCTCGCCGAGCAGCGGATTGCCGGAATATTGGCGAACCGCCGCGCCGTGCGACACGAGGCAATAGTAGCAGCGGTTGTGTGACGACACCGCGACGGCGATCATCTCGCGCTCGAGCTTGGACAGGCCGCTCGGGCCGAGCATCAGGTCGTTGTAAAACGCGACGAAGGTTTCAAGCTTCGCCATGTCGAACGCATAAGCGAGCAGCACGTTCGGCACGAAGCCAAGCTTTTCCTCGCACTTCTTGAAATAGGCATCCATCGCCGGCGAGAGTTTCGCGGGCGGCAGATTGAGCGCAATCACCGGCAGATCGTCGCGTGCCGCAGTCACTGCGAGATGTGGCTGCTTGGATGCCGGCTTGTTCTGGCGCCGCGCGGGTTTGCCGATTTTGACCGCCCGCGACGCCATCGTGGATTTCGCAGCCGGCCGGCGCGCTTTGCCACTTCTTCCCGTTTTGTTCGACTTCAACGCCTTTGACCCCACAAAAACTCAACCGACAAATGAAATTGAAGGTTACACGTTTCCAGAAGGCGGTGAAACGTCACACAAAAGCGACTAGGCCGCGCCGCTCAGAGTGTTATCGTGCCGGCCGGTTCCGCGATTGAAGTGGTATGTCTCCCGACCGTCCAGACAGCGCTGAAGAGGCCGCCGCCCGCGCGATGATCGCGCAGGCGACATCGCTGCTTTCCGGCCGCCATAAAGAAGTGCCGGTCGGCTTTCTCGCGCGGCTCTACGAGCGCGCGGTGTCCGAGGACCTGCTGCGCTACACCGCCGAGGACCTTGCACAGTTTGCCGCCGAAGCCTTCCGCTTCCTGTCGGACCGCAAGCCCGGCGTGGCGAAGATCCGGTTCGAGGTCGTCAAGCCGCAGAATGCCGGTGCGATCAGCCTGATCGAGATCGCCAACGACGACATGCCGTTTCTGGTCGACTCGGTTCTGTCCGAGTTGACCGAGCGCGGATTTCATCCGCAGCTCGTCGTCCATCCGGTATTCGGCATCGAGCGCGACAGCGCGGGCAAGATCGTCAATTTCAGCGATGAGCCCTCGGCCGCGGCGCGGCGCGAAAGCTTCATCCAGATTCACATGGTGCCGGTCGACGAAGAGGCCAAGCGCGCCGAGATCGTCGACAGCATCCGCAACGTGCTCGGCCAGGTGCGCCTCGCGGTGCAGGACTGGCGGCCGATGCTCACGCGCGTCGCCGAAGTGGTCGGCGACCTCAAGAACAATCCGCCGCCTCTGCCGGTCGATGAGATCGCGGAGGCGATTCAGTTTCTGGACTGGCTGCGCGCCAACAATTTCACGTTCCTTGGCTTGCGCGATTATGTCGTCCACGGCAACGAGCTGAAACCGGTCACCGAGAATGCGCTCGGCATCATGCGCCAGCCGGACATGCGCGTGCTCCGCCGCGGCACGCAGTTGCTCGAGTTCACGCCGGAAATCATGGCGTTTCTCAAGGAGCCGAAGCCGCTGATCGTGGCCAAGGCCAACGTGCGCTCGCTGGTGCATCGCCGCGTCCATCTCGATTATGTCGGCGTCAAGCGCTACGGCCCGAACGGGCAACTCGCCGGGGAATTCCGCATCGTCGGCCTGTTCACGTCGACCGCCTATACGCGGCCGGCACGCAGCATTCCGTATCTGCGGCGCAAGCTCGCGGCGGTCGAGCAGCGCGCCGGCTTCGATCCGAACAGTCATTCCGGCAAGGCGCTCGCCAACGTCATCGAGCAGTATCCGCGCGACGAGCTGTTCCAGATCGACGAAGACACGCTGTTCAATTTTGCGCTGTCGATCCTCCAGCTCGACGAGCATCCGCGCGTGCGCGTGTTGGCGCGGCGCGATCGCTTCGACCGTTTCGTGTCGGTGCTCGTGTTCGTGCCGCGCGAGCGCTACGACAGCGAGATCCGCGCGCAGATCGGCGCCTATCTCGCCAAGGTCTATGACGGCCACGTCTCGGCGTTCAATCCGTTCTTTCCGGAAGGCCCGCTGGCGCGTGTGCATTTCATCATCGGCCGCACAGATGGTCCGACGCCGAATGTCGACCGCGCGGCGATGGAGAAGGCGGTCACCGAGATCGTGCGCACGTGGTCGGATACGCTGGCCGTCGCGCTCGCGTCCGTGTTTCCGCGCGACAGAGCCGATGTCCTGGCGCGCAAATATCGCACCGCCTTTTCCGACGGTTATCGCGAAGCCTACGCGCCGGCCGTTGCGGTCGATGATCTCAAGATGGTCGAAACACTGTCGGCGGATCGACCGCTCGGGGTCGTATTCCACCCGCGCCAGGATCAAAAAAACCAGGGGCACGGCAACAAGGCGGTCGGCCTTAAAGTCTGGAGCTACGGCCGGCCGCTGCCGCTGTCAGAGCGCGTGCCGGTGCTGGAAAACATGGGCTTCCGCGTGGTCGACGAACGCACCTATCGGGTGACGTTTGAAGACGGTGTTCGCGCCTGGCTGCACGACATGCTGCTCGAGGATGCTGACGGCGATCCGATCGATCTTGATGCGCGCAAGGGCGCGCTCGAAACCACGTTCCTGATGGTGATGCGCGGCGGCGCCGAGAACGACGGCTTCAATGGGCTGGTGCTCAATGCCGGGCTGATGTGGCGGGACGTCGCGCTGCTCCGCGCCATCGCGCGCTTCCTGCGCCAGATCCGCGTGCCTTATTCGCAGGACTACATCTGGGCGACGCTGAACAAGCATGCGCCGATCGCCGCCGAGATCGCATCTCTCTTTCACGCCCGTTTCGATCCAAGTGCGAATAGCGGCCGCGAGCTGAAGGAAAAGAACATCGCCGCCAGCATCGAGATGCTGCTCGCCGATGTCGATGTGCTCGATGAAGACCGCATCGTCCGCCATTTCCTCAATGCAGTGCAGTCGGCGCTGCGCACCAACTACTATCAGCTCGATGCGCACGGCCAGCCGAAGGTGCAGATCGCGATCAAGTACGACAGCCGCAAGCTGACCGATCTTCCGCTGCCGCGTCCGCTCTATGAGATTTTCGTCTATTCGCCGCGGGTCGAGGGCGTACACTTGCGCTTCGGCAAGGTGGCGCGCGGCGGCATTCGCTGGTCGGATCGGCCGCAGGATTTCCGCACCGAGATTCTCGGCCTGGTGAAAGCCCAGCAGGTCAAAAATGCGGTGATCGTTCCGGTCGGCGCCAAGGGCGGTTTCGTGCCGAAACTGTTGCGCAAGGGCTCGACCCGCGAGCAGGTGCAGGCCGAAGGCATCGCGACGTATCGCCTCTTCATCACGGCGATGCTCGACATCACCGACAATTACGATGCCGCCGGCAAGATCGTGCCGCCGCCCGACGTGGTGCGCTACGACAACGACGATCCCTATTTTGTCGTCGCCGCGGACAAGGGCACCGCGACATTCTCCGACATCGCCAATGAAATCTCGGTCAACCATAAGTTCTGGCTCGGCGATGCGTTCGCCTCCGGCGGCTCGGCCGGCTACGACCACAAGGGAATGGGCATTACCGCGCGCGGCGCGTGGGAATCCGTCAAGCGCCACTTCCGCGAGATGGACGTCGACATCCAGGAGACGCAGTTCTCAGCGGTCGGCGTCGGCGACATGTCGGGCGACGTGTTCGGCAACGGCATGCTGCGCGAGCGGACGACGCGGCTGCTCGCGGCGTTCGACCATCGTGACATTTTCGTCGATCCGGACCCAGATCCGGAGAAAAGCTTCGATGAGCGCCAGCGCCTGTTCAACCTGCCGCGTTCGAGCTGGCAGGATTACGACAAGTCACTGCTCTCACAGGGCGGCGGCATTTATCCGCGCTCGTCGAAAGAAATCGCGCTCAGCGCGCCGGTGCAGAAGCTGTTCGAACTGCCGGCCAAGGTGACGCCGGCCGAGCTAATTCGCGCGATCCTCAAGGCCAAGGTCGATCTGCTGTTCTTCGGCGGCATCGGCACTTACATCCGCGCTTCGACCGAGGGCGACGACGTGGCGGGCGATCGCGCCAACGACGCGCTGCGCATCACCGGCTCGGATTTGCGCTGCAAGGTGGTGGGCGAGGGCGCCAATCTCGGCATGACGCAGCGCGGCCGCATCGAGGCGGCGATGAAGGGCGTGCGCCTCAACACCGACGCGATCGACAATTCAGCCGGCGTCAACACCTCGGACGTCGAGGTCAATATCAAGATCGGGTTCAGCCAACCGGTCCATGCCGGCAAGTTGACCATGGAGAAGCGCAACGAGCTGCTCGCCGACATGACCAACGAAGTTGCGCACCTCGTGCTGCGCAACAATTACCTCCAGACCTTGGCGCTGTCGCTGGCGCAGCGGCGCGGCCTTGAAGATCTGGGTTTCCAGCAGCGGCTGATGCAGACCTTGGAACAGCGCGGCGACCTCGATCGCGGTGTCGAATTCCTGCCCGACGACATGACGCTGGCGGACCGGCGCAAGCGCGACGTGCCGCTGACGCGGCCGGAGCTCGCAGTGCTGCTCGCTTATGCAAAGTTGACGCTTTACAGCGACCTGCTCGAATCCAGGGTGCCGGACGACCCGTATCTCGGCCGAGAGCTCGGCCGCTATTTCCCCAAGGAGATGAGCGCCGCGTTCCCCGAGGCGCTGCAAGGCCACCGGCTGCGTCGGGAAATCATCGCCACGCAGCTCGCCAACTCGATGATCAACCGCGGCGGGCCGACGCTGATGGTGCGGATCGCCGACCAGACCGGCGCTGCTGTGGAGGCGATTGCGCTCGCGTTCACCGCGGTTCGTGACAGCTATGGCATGCCGGCGCTCAACGAGGAGATCAACACGCTCGACGGCAAAGTGCCGGGCGAACTGCAATTGTCGCTTTATGCGGCGGTCGAAAATCTGCTGCTCGACCGGCTGGTCTGGTTCCTGCGCCATGTCGACTTCAAGACAGGCCTCGACAAGGTCATTACGCATTATCGCGACGGCATCGCGCAGGTGCGCGAGGCGCTCGGCACGTCGCTCTCGAAAGAGGTCGCCGCTGCGCGCGGTCATCGTGAGACCGAACTCACCGAGGCCGGCGTTGCCGCCGATCTTGCGCGCAAGCTGGCCGATCTGCCGATCCTCAAGGCCGCGCCCGATATCGCGCTGGTGGCGGATCGCACCTCGAGGCCGGTCGGCGAAGTGGCCAAGACTTACTTCGCCAGTGAGGCTTATTTCCAGCTCGACCGCGTCACCGGCAAGGTCGCCGATATAGCGGTGTCGGATTACTTCGATCGCCTGGCGCTCGATCGCGCGCTAGACCAGATCGGAGACGCCGAGCGCCGCCTGACGGCGGCAATGGTCGGCAACGGCGCAGCCGGCCCGGAAGCCGTGGAGAAATGGGTCGGCGCGCGCAAGGACGAGGTCGAACGGATTCGGGCCTCGATCCACGAGATCGCCGCGTCCGGTCTCACATTGTCGAAGCTGTCGGTGGCGGCCAGCCTGCTCGGCGATCTCGCAAGGCAGTAAGCGCGATCAGTGCCGGAAGTGCCGCGTGCCGGTGAACACCATCGCGATGTTGTGTTCATCGGCAGCTTTGATGACCTCATCGTCGCGCATAGAGCCACCGGGCTGAATGACGGCGGTCGCGCCAGCCTCGATCGCGACGAGCAGCCCGTCGGCAAACGGGAAGAACGCGTCCGAGGCCAGTACCGAGCCCTTCGTCAGCGGCGCGGATAATTCCATCTCACGCGCGGCGTCTTCCGCCTTGCGGGCGCCGATCCGCGCGGCATCGACGCGGCTCATCTGCCCGGCGCCGATGCCGACAGTCGCGCAATCCTTGGCATAGACGATGGTGTTGGACTTAACGTGCTTGGCGACCCGGAACGCGAAGCGCAGGTCGCGCAGTTCCGCTTGACTCGGTGCACGCTTGGTCACCGTCTTGAGCTGCATCTCCTCGACCGTGGCGTTATCGCGCGATTGCACCAGCAAGCCGCCGGCGACCGACTTCACCAGCCAGCCCTTGCCGCGCGTATCGGGCAGTCCGCCGGCCAGCAGGAGCCGAAGATTCTTCTTGGCGCCGATGATCTTGATCGCTTCGTCGTCCGCATCCGGCGCAATGATGACTTCAGTGAAAATCTCGGTGATCGCCTTGGCCGCTTCGGCGTCGAGCTTGCGGTTGAGCGCGACGATGCCGCCGAACGCCGAGGTGGAGTCGCAGGCCAGCGCTTTACGGTAGGCATCGGCAAGATCCTTGCCTTCCGCGACGCCGCACGGATTGGCGTGCTTGACGATCACGCAGGCCGCGGTGCGCTTCGGATCGAATTCGGCAACGCACTCATAAGCCGCGTCGGTGTCGTTGAGGTTGTTGTAGGAGAGCTGCTTGCCCTGCACCTGTTTTGCAGTGGCAATGCCGGCGCGCGCCGGGCCGCCGCGATAGAACGCCGCGCTTTGATGCGGGTTCTCGCCGTAGCGCAGCGCCTCGGCGAGCTTGCCGCCGAACGCGCGATAGCCTGGCGCCGGATCGTTCAGCTCGTCGGCGAACCAATTGGAAATCGCGGCGTCGTAGGAGGCGGTTCGCGCATAGGCTTTCGCGGCCAGCTTCTTGCGCAGCGCCAGAGTCGTGGCGCCGCCATTCGCCTTCAGCTCGTCGAGTATGGCGGCGTAATCGTCGGCATCGACCACGACCGTCACATCGTTGTGGTTCTTGGCCGCGGCGCGGATCATCGCCGGGCCGCCGATGTCGATGTTCTCGACGCAATCTTCGTACGAGCCGCCCTTGGCGACCGTCGCCTCGAACGGATAGAGGTTCACCACCAGCAGGTCGATCGGCTCGATGCCGTGCTGCGCCATTGCGCCGGCGTGATCTTTGTTACCACGCATCGCCAGCAGGCCGCCGTGCACCTTGGGGTGCAGCGTCTTCACCCGGCCGTCCATCATCTCGGGGAAGCCGGTCAGGTCGGACACGTCGAGCACTTTCAGTCCGGCATCCTTCAGCGCCTTCGCAGTGCCGCCGGTCGAAACGAGTTCGATGCCGTGGCTACTGAGCGCGCGGGCAAATTCGATGAGGCCGCCCTTGTCGGACACCGACAGCAGCGCGCGCGCGATCTTGCGGGTTTGGCTGGTCATGTTTCGACCATATCCCCCGACATTGGGGGCAATTTCAAGCGTCCGCGAAAACCGCTTGTGGACGCCGCTTACAGCGGCAATTCCGGCTCGTCGTGGCGCGTTTCGCGGCGGCTGTCGCGGCTCGCCCGTGGCGTGTGGCTGAAGCTCCACTGCACGTTCGGCTGGGTGCGGGCGTGGCCGTAGATCACGATCTGCACGGTGCGCCGCGGGCCGTCGCTGCCGGCGAGATAGACGCTTTCCTCGATCTCGACGTTGTCCTCATAGGCGTTGAAGGTCCAGACGTCGCGGTCAGGCAGAGTGAGCATCACGCCGTGGCGGTCGCTCAGGCGGTTCGCTTTCACCGATGGATGCAGATGGAAGCGGATGGCGAATTCATCCGGCACCCGCAGCGAGAACTTGTCGCCGCGCGCCGGCGTGAAGGAGTCCTCGCCCTCGAGCGAGGTTCCGTCCGCTGACAGCTTCAATACGCGCCGGTGGATCATGTTGAACGGCCGGGCGTATCCGTCATGCGTCGTATCGAGTGTCGTCGCATCGACGGTTTCTTCGCGCCCTATCCTGATATCGCGCGGCCCGCCGATGATGGGCACGCCGCCGATCAGCCGGTGAAACAGCCGCGATTCCAGGAAGCTGCACGAGGATTGGTCGTTCACCGTCACGGTGGAATGCGCCGGCGTCGCGCGCGCGACCTGCCGCCAAGTCTCGCGATTGACCGACGGCAGCCCACAATTGACCACCAGCCGGTGCTGCTTCCACGACAGCTCCATCGCCAGGCAGCTTGCATGCGCCTCTGCGCTCAGCGCCATTGGCGGCGGGCGGCCGGCGTCCATCAGGATGAGCGTGTTTTCCCGCTCAAGCCGCTGATAGCCGGAGTGCGGCGCGTTGGAAACCGGTGCGCCGCGCGCGTCGTCATAGGCGAGCACCGTGGCGAGCAGATCGACCGGCGTCGGGCCCATGCCGTTGAACAGCGCGAAGTTGCCATCGCCGTGCCGGAAGAACCGAAGCATCGGCATGATGCGGTCGATCGCATTGTTGAGGCCGGCGGGCGGCGGCACGTTGCGATGCGTGAAGAGCTGCCGCAGCGGCAGAAGATCGAGCAGCACTTCGATGAGGACACCGGGATTGCGGCTGACATGGCCGCCGTCCGGGAGGATCTGCCGTCCGAGCTCCTCGGTCAGTTTGCGCGCAGCGGCGCGCAGATAGCGCGACTGGTTCTGCATGCACAGCGCGACAAACGTCAATGCGATCAGCGCCTGAAGCCGTGGCAGGCCATCGCGTGACTGTCCGGCGGCGCGACGGAGATGACGCACCTGCCGCGTCAGGCTGCGAATAAAGCGGCGATAGAAACGGACGTCGGCGTCCTGCAGGATCATCGGCGCCTGCGACAGCCACGAGATCACGCGGCGCGACAGCACGTCGACGCGCCAGCCGAGCGGATGCCAGCGGCCTTGCAGGTTGATCCAGTCGTCGACCAGCGCGCGCGCGTTGGAGCGGGTGATGGTGCTGTCGGCCGCGCGCAAATGGCGCAGCCAGCCGAAGCCGAGCAACGTCACCGCCCACTCTTCCGATGGCGGCGTCATCTCGAACGGTGAGCGGCGGTCGCACACCACCACCTTGCCGGCGAACGCGAAACGGCCGGCGTAGATTTCGCTGGCGCGTGTCGCATCGGCGGTGCGCAGCTCCTGCGGCGCGATGACGAGCCGGTCGTTCGAAGCGGACGGCCGCCAGCGCAATAGCGGGTGCGCGCGGAATTGACCGGCCAGCCCTTTCAGCGCGCGGCTGCCGATAAAGACCGAAAGCCTGGCCCGCTCCGCGACGGAAATGCGCGTCATTTAGGCGATCGTCCCCGCAGCGGGTGGATTCTCCCGCTTCGCCAGCACGATAGCGAAGGGGGGCGAGTCGGCCAATACGCGCAAAATCCGTGCGTCACGCTCAAATCCGCACGAGGCGGGCGGCGTAGAAACCATCGATGCCGGCCCAGCGCGGCTCAGCGTCCGGCAATTGTGTCGGCAGCGTGCGCAAGTCGCCCGCCGCATTGATGAACTCGGCGTGGCCCCAGACTTCGTCCGCCACAATTGGCTTGCGTTGCACCCGGCTGTCGCGCGCGAGCAACGCCTCGATCTGCTGCTCGCCTTCTTCCGGCTCGAGCGAGCAGACGCAGTAAACCAATGTGCCGCCTGGCCTGGTCAGCTCGACGGCGCGGTCGAGCAGCCGCTTCTGCATCCCCGCAAGTGTCGCAATGTCGGCTTCCGATTTCAGCCACGGCACGTCGGGATGACGGCGGATCGTGCCGGTCGACGAGCACGGTGCATCGAGCAGCACGGCGTCGAACGGGTCGGTCTGCCACTCCAGCACATCGATCGCGACTACATCGGCCGGAAGGCCGAGCCGATTGAAATTCTCCCGCAGCCGCACGAGCCGCTGCGCCGAGCGGTCGACCGCGGTCACCTTGCCACCGGCGACGGCAAGCTGCGCCGTCTTGCCGCCGGGTGCAGCGCAAAGATCGGCAACGGTCTTGCCACTGAGATCGCCGAACAGTCGCGCGGGCAGCGCGGCAGCGGCGTCCTGTACCCACCATGCGCCCTCGGCGAATCCTGGCAGCAACGTCACCGCGCCATGTGCCAGTGTGCGCACCGATCCGGTCGGCAGCACGCGGCCGTGCACGCGATCGGCCCAGTACTGCGCGTCCTGCGTGCTCGGCTTGAGGGTGAGATCGAGCGCCGGCTCCTGCGAATTGGCGGCGGCGATCGCGCGCGCGACGTCCTTGCCGTAATGCGTCGTCCATCGCGTCAGCAACCAATCCGGTGTGTCGCGTGTCTTGCCATCAGGTGGCGTGCTCTTGCTTTGTGTCACGCGGCGCAGCACCGCATTGACCAATCCGGCGTAACGCCCGGCGCGGCGGTCGGCTTGCGCCAGCCGCACCGAAAGATCGACCGCGGCGTGGTCCGGCACTTCGAGCCACAGGATTTGCGCAGCACCCAAAAGTAGGATCGTTTCCGCGCGCGGCGCGTCGGCGGGAAATCCGCGCTCGAGGAAACCTTTCAGCAGATGACGCAGGCTGCCGAGCCGCCGCAACACCGTGCCGACCAGCCGCCGCACCAGTGCACGGTCGCGCTCCTGCAACGATGGCATCGCGGGATGCGCGCCTTTGCCGGAAATCTGTTCGTCGAGGGCGATCTTGCGCCGAAGCACGCCGTCCAGAATGTCGGCGGCGATCCGGCGCGCGGCGAGGCCCGGCACATCGGCCTGGGGCAAGGTTCTTGGACGAGGCATTACAGCCCCATCATTGCCACAGATTGTGTCAGCTACGCGATCATCTTCCCGAGATCACGCGGGAGGCGGGGATTATTGCAGGACAAAAACCGGGGTGCCAACCGGGACGCGGCGATAAAGGTCCACGATATCCTGGTTGTACATGCGGATGCAGCCATGGGAGACATAATGGCCGATCGACGCGGGGTTATTGGTGCCGTGGATCGCGTAATTGCCGCGGTCGAGGCCGAGCACCGCTTCACCCATCGGGTTTCGCGGTGAGCCGCCGGGGATCACCGCCGGCAGGTTCGGGTTGGCGCGCCAGATGTCCTCTGGCGGCCCCCAGGACGGCCGCACCAGCTTCTTCTCGACATACGCCCGGCCATGCCATGCCATCCCGGCCTTGCCGACGCCGACCGGATAACGGATCGCTGAACCGTTCCCCGTCACGTAGTAGAGCTGCCGCTCATGCGTGACGACGACAATGCTGCCGCGCGGGTAGCCGCCGTTGAACGACACCATGTCGCCGCGCGCTTCGGCGCGCGATGCGCCGTTCGCGATCAGCGCCAGAACCGCAAGCGCGAAACGGGATATCATTGCTCGACGACGACCGGCGTGCCGACGCTCACCATCTGGAAAAGCGCACGGATGTCCTGGTTGTACATGCGGATGCAACCCGACGACACGAAGCCGCCGATCGAGGCCGGATTGTTGGTGCCGTGGATGGCGTATTCGCCGCCGCGCATCGTCAGCGCCGCTTCACCCATCGGATTGTTCGGTGCGCCGCCCGGAATGACCGGCGGCGTGCCGGGCCGGCCGGCCCACATTTCCGGCGGCGCCTGCCAGGCCGGCTGCACGCGCTTGCTATCTATCACGGCGTGGCCGGTCCAGGTCTTGCCGCGGCGGCCGACGCCGACCGGGAAACGCATCGCGCGCCCGTCGCCGATTACAAAATAGAGCCGGCGCTCGTTGGTCTTCACGACGATGGTGCCGGGCCGATAACCGGAGAAGGGGACGACATCATGCGTCGAGGCGCGCGCCGCGGCAGCGAGCAATGCGCCGCCGACCACGATCACCAAAAACAGAACGATACGCTTGAACATGAAGCCCGCCCGTCACTCAGCGGCACAATCATATTCAGCGGCATTCGCGCGACGAGCGAAACGCCGGATTAACCTAAATAGTCCGCTTAGTTCCCGGAGATTGCGGCGCGCACTTTGCGCTGCGCTTCGTTGAATTTCGCCCCTTGAGCCGTCAGGGCGTTAACCAATGCGGCTAGCTCCGACTGCGCCCTCGCGTTCGTTGGCTGCAACTGACCGCCGCTGATCTTCACGGTGTCGGGATGGCCGGCGACATAATCGCCGACATTGGCGGCGGCATCGATGATGTTCTGTGCGAGCGGCACGGCTTCGCGGAATGCATTGGCCGGCAACGTCACGGTCTTGTCGAATGCCTTGTCATAGACAGCCTTGAGATCGTCCGGTTGCTTCAGTGCCTCGCGCTCCTTCAGCGTCGATGCGTATTTCTCGTTCATCGTGTTGAGCAGCTCGCCAAGCTCGCCTTTTGTCTTGCGGAGCTTGTCGCGGTTATCGATGACGCTCTGGATGCTGGTAAGATTGGGCAGGCCGCTGTGCATTCGCTCGGCCGTTGCGGTCAGCACAGGATCGTTGGTGAATCCCTTGATGACGTTGAAGTGCGTGACGTAAGGCCCAAGCGCTTTGGCATCTTCGTCGCTGACTTTCGGGATGCGCACGCCCGGCCGATCGATGATGCGGGTCTGCAGGAAGGTGATGAAGGCCTTGCGCTGCTCCGCTTCGTTGTCGGAGCAGGCGGTGACAGCGACCATGATGAGGGCAAAAGCCAGCAGCCGCGGAATTACGGTCATGTTCAAAAGCATAACGTCGCCCCGACGTAATATCGGGGCGACGTTAGCGTGTGACAGTGCCGGCGGAAAGCCGATCAGGCGTTGGCGGGGGCGCGTTTGTTCTGCCGGTTGTTGACCAGGTCGTCGACCACGGCCGGATCGGCAAGCGTCGTGGTGTCGCCGAGGTTCTTGTAGTCGTCCTCGGCGATCTTGCGCAGGATGCGCCGCATGATCTTGCCCGAGCGCGTTTTCGGCAGACCCGGCGCAAACTGGATCAAGTCGGGCGACGCGAACGGGCCGATCTCCTTGCGCACCCAGCCGACCAGTTCCTTGCGGAGGTCTTCGCTTGGTGCTTCGCCGGTCATCAGCGTCACATAGGCGTAGATGCCCTGGCCCTTGATGTCGTGTGGATAGCCGACCACTGCGGCTTCCGACACTTTGGTATGCGCGACCAATGCACTCTCGACTTCCGCGGTGCCGAGCCGGTGACCCGAGACATTGATGACATCGTCGACGCGGCCGGTGATCCAGTAATAGCCATCGGCGTCGCGGCGGCAGCCATCGCCGGTGAAGTACTTGCCCTTGTAGGTCGAGAAGTAGGTCTGCTCGAACCTCTCGTGGTCGCCATAGACCGAGCGCATCTGCCCCGGCCAGGAATCCGCGATGCAGAGATTGCCGGAGGTCGCGCCTTCGAGCGTCCTGCCGTCGGCGTCGACGATCTCCGGTCGGATGCCGAAGAAGGGTTTCGTTGCCGAGCCGGGCTTCTGTGCGATGGCGCCGGGCA
The DNA here is from genome assembly GCA_035546455.1 of Pseudolabrys sp. Taxonomy (GTDB): domain Bacteria; phylum Pseudomonadota; class Alphaproteobacteria; order Rhizobiales; family Xanthobacteraceae; genus Pseudolabrys. The sequence goes on along the minus strand of DASZXA010000037.1, from coordinate 25,971 downwards.
GCGGCGAGATCATGATGCCGCCGGTTTCGGTCTGCCACCAGGTGTCGACGATCGGGCAACGGCCGTCGCCGACCACGCGGTGATACCACTCCCACGCTTCCGGGTTGATCGGCTCGCCGACCGAGCCGAGCAGGCGGAGCGACGCGCGCGAGGTCTTCTTCACCGGGCCGTCGCCCGCCTGCATCAGCGCGCGGATCGCGGTCGGCGCGGTGTAGAAGATGTTGACTTTGTGCTTGTCGCACACGTCCCAAAAGCGCGACGTGCTCGGATAGTTCGGCACGCCTTCGAACATCAGCGAGACTGCGCCGTTCGCGAGCGGCCCGTAGAGAATGTAGCTGTGGCCGGTGACCCAGCCGACGTCGGCGGTGCACCAGTAGATGTCGCCGTCGTGATAATCGAACACGTACTGGTGCGTCATCGAAACGTAGACGAGATAACCGCCGGTGGTGTGCAGCACGCCCTTCGGCTTGCCGGTCGAGCCCGAGGTGTAGAGGATGAACAGCGGATCCTCCGCGTTCATCTCCTCGCACGGGCAGTCGGCGCTCACGCTCTTCACCAGCTCGTCGTAATAGACGTCGCGCCCGGCCTTCATGTTCACCGCAGCACCCGTGCGCTTGACGACGATGACGCTGCGCACCGGCGCTTTCTCGCACGCGGTGTCGACATTGGCCTTGAGCGGAATCTTGCGGCCGCCGCGGATGCCTTCATCGGCGGTGACGATCACATCCGATTTGCAGTCGGCGACACGGCCGGCGATCGAGTCCGGCGAGAAGCCGCCGAAGATCACCGAATGGATCGCGCCGATGCGCGCGCAGGCAAGGATGGCGTAGGCCGCTTCGAGGATCATCGGCAGGTAGATGGTGACGCGGTCGCCTTTCTTGACGCCCTGCTTCTTGAGGACGTTGGCGAACTTGCACACCTCGGCGTGCAGTTCCTTGTAGGTGACCTTCTTGTCGTCATTCGGGTCGTCGCCTTCCCAGATCAGCGCGGTCTGGTTGCCGCGCTTGGCGAGATGCCGGTCGACACAGTTGAAGCAGGCGTTGAGCTTGCCGTCCTCGTACCATTTGATCGAGATGTCGCCCGGCGCGTAGGAGGTGTTTTTGACCTTGGTGTAGGGCTTGGACCAGTCGACACGCTTGCCGTGCTCGCCCCAGAACTTGTCCGGCTCCTTGATCGAGGCGGTGTACATTTCCTTGTACTTGGCCGCATCGACCAGGGCGCGCTTGGCCCAGTCAGCCGAAACACCATAGATTTTGTCGTCGGACATTGCGTTTCCTCCTGCGGATGCTGGCTTTCGCCGCGCCCGGCTTTCTTGTCGCCCGATTATGCGCCGTGGCCGTCCGCTGCGACAAGCGCCGCGGAACTCGACTTTGGTAGCCTCTAAGGCCCCATCCAGCCGACAATGGCACCGATAATGACGAGCACGGCCAGCCAATGGACGGCGTCGATCGCCGTCAGGCTCCACCGGCGGCCCTGATAGGCGTTGTTGATCGTTACCGTCGTCAGCACGAAGCCGAGCCAGCAGAACGCGCCGGAGATCGCGCCGGCCTTGGCGGTGAACATGCCGGTGTGGGTCAGGATGCCGTAGAGCACGAGGCCCATGATGAGTGCGCCGGCGAACGACAGCAGGAAGGGCAGGTAGAACGTCAGCTTCGACTTGCCGGCCTGCTCGGCCTTGCACTGCTCCATCGTCTTGCCTTGTGCGGCGAGCCACGGGCGGCCGAGCGCCGAGTAATAGATCGCGCCGAAAATCCAGGCCGCGACGGCAGCGATGAAGATTCCGGTGTACTGGGTCGGATGCATCATCGCGCAGCTCCTACTTCTTGCCGCCCATCTTGCAGACCAGCTTCCATTCAGCCTCGGTGACGGGTTGCACCGAGAGCCGGGAATATTTCACCAGCGCCATGTCCTTGAGCTTCTTCTCAGCCTTGATCGCCGCGAGCGTCACCGGCTCTGGCAGCGCTTCGACGGCCTTCACATCGACGACGAACCACGGCTCGCCTTTCGCGGTGGGATCGGGATACGCCTCCTTGATCACCTCGACGATGCCGACGATCTCCTTGCCGACGTTGGAATGATAGAAGAAGGCGCGGTCGCCTTTCTTCATTTCCTGCAAATGACGGCGCGCGGTGAAATTGCGCACGCCGGTCCAGGCCTCGCCCTTGGCGCCTTTCTTGGTCTGCTGCTCGAACGACCAGACATCGGGCTCGGATTTGATCAGCCAATAAGCCATGCTTACTCCACGAATTACTCAGCCAGTTATTCGGCTTTGATCGGGCGCGCCAGCAGCGCCTCGATCGCGCCATCGACCGACAGCATGCCGGCGAGGATTGCCGCCACTGCATTCGAGATCGGCATCTCGATGTTCTTTGCGCGTGCCATTTCCAGCAGCACCGGTGCGGTAAACGCGCCTTCCGCCAGCTTGCCGCCGCCGGCTTTGCTTGGCGGGATGCCTTTGGCGAGATCGACGCCGAACGTGAAGTTGCGCGACTGCGGCGTCGAGCAGGTCAGCACCAGATCGCCGAAGCCGGACAGGCCGGTCAGCGTTTCCGGCCTGGCGCCGAACGCCTTGCCGAACCGCACCAGCTCGGCGAAGCCGCGCGTGATCAATGCGGCGGATGCACTGGCGCCGAGCCCGCGCCCGGCGACGATGCCGGAGGCGATCGCCAGCACATTCTTTGCCGCGCCGCCGATCTCGACGCCGCGCACGTCGGTCGCGTGATAGGGGCGGAATGTTGCCGAGCCGAGCGCCTGCGCCAGCTGCTCGGCGACCTTGCCGTCCGCACACGCCAGCGTCACCGCGGTCGGCAGGCCGCGCGCAACATCGGATGCGAAGCTTGGCCCCGACAGGATTGCCGGCAGCGCTTTCGGCGCGCCCTCGGCAACGATCTCGGTGACAAATTTATGCGTGCCGCGCTCGATGCCCTTGGCGCAGACAACCACCGGCATACTGTCGCGTACAAGCGGCGCAAGGGACGTGCAGACGGCGCGCGTCGCCTGTGCCGGCACGACGAGAAGAACGGCGTCGGCATTCACTGCGTCTTTCAGTTCGCGCGTGACCTGGATCGCGTCGTTGATCTTGAACTCGGGCATAAACTTGCTGCGACGCTCTTTAAGAAGTGACTCCGCGTTGCCTGCCTCGTGCTCCCACAGCGTCACCTGCCGTCCGGCGCGCGCCGCGGTTTCCGCAAGCGCCGTGCCCCATGCGCCGCCGCCGAGTACACTGATGCGCTGAATGCTCATTTGAACGCCGCCGTCTTGCGCGGCGCATTGGCCGCAGCGATTTCGTCGAGCGGCCAGCGCGCGCGGGGCGCGACTTCAAGCGTGTCGGTCATTCCCAACGCCAGCCGTTCTGCGCCGGCCCAGGCGATCATCGCGCCGTTGTCGGTGCACAGTTCGAGCGGCGGCAGCACCAGCTTGGTGCCGGCCTCGAAGGCGAGGCGGTTGAGCACCTTGCGGATCGGCTGGTTGGCGGCGACGCCGCCCGCCGCGACCAGCGCCGACGGCGCGCCGTATTTGCCGCGGAAAATCCGCAGGCCGGCGCGCAGCCGGTCGAGCACGACATCGACCACCGCTTGCTGGAACGAGGCGCACAGGTCGGCGACGTCTTGATCCCGAAGCGGCGCAACCCGCTCGGCTTCGAGCCGCAGCGCGGTTTTCAGGCCGGACAGTGAGAAATCGGCATCCTGCCGGCCGCTCATCGGCCGCGGCAGCGCGAAGCGCGCGGCATTGCCCTTCGCCGCTTCCTGCTCGACCAGAGGCCCGCCCGGATAACCGAGGCCGAGCAGCTTCGCGGTCTTGTCGAAGGCCTCGCCGATGGCATCGTCCACCGTTGTGCCGAGCCGGACGTAATCGCCGACCCCGCGCACCGCGAGAATTTGCGTATGCCCGCCGGACGCGAGGAACAGGCAATAGGGAAATGGGATCGCGTCGGTCAGCCGCGCGGTCAGCGCGTGCGCCTCGAGATGGTTTACCGCGACGAGCGGCTTCTTGTTCACCAGCGCGATCGCCTTCGCGGTGGTCAGGCCCACGATCACGCCGCCGATCAGGCCGGGACCGGCTGCGGCGGCGACACCGTCGATCTCGTTATATGAGCGCCCGGCTTCCTTCATCGCGCCGCCGATCACATGATCGATCGCCTCGACATGGGCGCGCGCGGCGATTTCCGGCACCACGCCGCCGAACGCCGCGTGCTCGGCGATCTGCGACAGCACCAGGTTCGACAGGATGTGGCCGCGCCCTGTGTCGTCGCGCTCGACCACGGCGGCGGCGGTTTCATCGCAGGTTGTTTCGATACCGAGAACGATCATCGTCCGCTCTTTGCCTTCCCGGCGCGGGAGGGCTAGTTACCTTGGCAGTAACATTGTGAGGCAAGATGGCGCAATCCGCCACGCCATTGCGGATCGGAACGCGCGGCAGCCCGCTGGCGCTGGTGCAGGCGCGCACCGTGCGCGACCGCCTGGCCGCCGCGCTGGGCCGCTCCGCCGACACTATCGAGCTCAAGATCATCCGCACCACCGGCGACACCATTGTCGATCGCCCGCTGGCGGAAGAGGGCGGCAAGGGTCTTTTCACCAAGGAGATCGAGGAGGCGCTTATGCGCGGCGACATCGATCTTGCGGTGCATTCGGCCAAGGACATGCCGACATTTTTGCCGCCCGGTCTTGTGCTCGCCGCCTGTCTCGAGCGCGAAGACCCGCGCGACGTGTTCATCAGCGCGAAAGCGAAAACCATCGCGGCGCTGCCGCAAGGCGCCAGGGTCGGCACCGCGTCGCTGCGCCGTCAGGCCATCATGAAGCGTGCGCGGCCCGATCTCGAAGTCGCTCCGCTGCGCGGCAATGTCGAGACGCGGCTGCGCAAGCTCGACGGCGGCGAAGCGGACGCCATTATTCTCGCGCTCGCCGGGCTTCGGCGGCTTGGGCTTGAAGGCCGTGCGACGAGAATAATGAGTGCCGACGAATTCCTGCCGGCGGCCGGGCAAGGTGCCATCGCGATCGAAACGCGCGAGGACGATGCCACCACCCGTGCGCTGCTCGCGAAGATCGACCACGCCGACACTTCGATGGCGGTTACCGCCGAGCGTGCTTTCCTCGCCGTGCTCGATGGCTCGTGCAAGACGCCGATCGGCGCGCACGCCATCATCGAAGGCGAGGCATTGCGTTTCCGTGGCTTGATCGCACGGCCGGATGGCAGCGCCGCGCACGACATCGCGGCGAATGGCGTGCGGGCCGATGCAGTGAAGATCGGCGAAAGCTGCGCGCGTGAGCTCAAGCAGCGCGCCGGCGCAAATTTTTTTGACTAATGCGAGTTTTAGTCACCCGCCCGTTGCCAGACGGTGAACGCACCGCCGCTACGCTGCGCGCAAGGGGGCATGACGTATTACTCGCACCGCTGATGCAGGTGCGGCCCATTCCAGCGGTGCTGGCCGGCAACTGGTCGGCGGTCATCATCACCAGCGCCAACGCGCTGCGCGTTGTGCCGAAAGACCAGCTCGCGCCGCTGCTCGCTCTGCCGCTTTACGCAGTCGGCGGGCGCAGCGCGGACGCCGCGCGCAGCGTTGGCTTCCGCGAGGTGCGCACCGCGCAGGGCGACGCGGATGCGTTGGTCCGGCTGATCGCCGAGCGTTATGCCAACGAAACGGCGCCGCATCTTTATCTCGTAGGGGAACATCGCGCCGCCGATATCGAAGGCGCGCTGGCCGCCAAAGGCATCAAGGTCGCGACCGTCGTTGTCTATCGCAACATGACGATGGGTTATCCGCCTGAGTTGATCCGTGCCCTCGAGCAGAACCGGATCGATGCAGTTCTGCATTTCTCCCGCCGCAGCGCCGACAATTTCGTCATCGGGGCGCGGACCTCCGGGCTCGTCACGGAGGCTCTGGCGCCGAAGCAGCTTTGCCTCTCCGCCCAGGTTGCCGAGCCGGTCACAGCGGCCGGCGCGCATTCTGTCGCCATTGCGCGGCGGCCCGATGAAGCCTCGCTGCTGGCGCTTTTGTCGTCCTGAATGCCGGCGTGCGACCCCGTCGCTCGAATCGACTAGGATGCCATCATGGCGGACGACAAGAGCACTACGCCCAACCCGCGCCGGAAGCGGCCTGCGCCGACCATCGATCTGGCCGCGACCGAGGTAACGAGCGCGGAACAGTCGTCGTCGCAAACGGCAGATGGGTCGTCGACCACCGGCGAGAAAATGGAAACGCCGCCCGCCGACCCGCCACCGCAAAGCAAGCGCCCGATCCTGCTCGCGATCGTCGCCGGCGGCATTGGAGGCGCCGTGGTCGTGCTCGGCGGGCTGTGGTTTGGCGGCGTATTGCCGCCACATCAAGCATCGGACGACCTGAGTTCCCGCATTGCCGCCCTCGAAGCACAGGCGAAGGCCGCAAAGCCCGACGACAGCCGGCCAATCGCCGACCTGACGGCCCGCCTCGGCAAGCTTGAGCAAAGTGCGGCAAAGCCCGCGGCGGCCACGCCTGATCCGGCATTGGCTGAGCGGCTCACGGCCGTCGAAAACGCAATGAAAGCACTGGGTGTCACGCTGGCGGCGCTGAATCGGCGGGCCGAGGAGTCTGCCAAGGTCACCGACGCGGTGCAGGCGAAACTCGAGGCGCTCGAACAGTCGGCGAAAGCGGCACAGGACAAGGTCACGCAAAACAGCGGAGCTGACGCGCTCGCCCGGCGCGCGCTGGCCGCCGCCGCGCTTCGCGATGCGGTTTCGCGCGGCGCCCCGTACGCAGCCGAACTTGCCGCCGCGAAGCAACTCGGCGCGGATGCTCAGAGCGTGGCCACGCTGGAGCCGTTCGCAGGCTCCGGTGTTCCGAGCGAAGCGAAGTTAAGCCAGGAACTGCGCGACTTGCTGCCGTCGATGGTCAAGGCGGCGGGCGCCGATGCATCGAAGGCCGATGGTTTCTTCGAGCGCCTTCAGGCCAACGCCGGAAAGCTGGTGCGCATCCACCCGGTCGGCGAGCCGGTCGGTGACGACCCCTCCGCGATGCTGGCGCGCATCGAGGTGAAGGCCGCGCACAACGATCTCGCCGGCGCTTCTGCCGAGCTCGACAAGTTGCCGCCGCAAACCCGCGCGCTTGCCGATGGATGGCGGAAAAAGCTCGCCGCACGCAACGCCGCGCTGGCCGCGTCCCGCAAGCTCGCAGCCGACAGCGCCGCCGCGCTCGGCTCGCCCTGAGGCGACGAATGCTACGTATCCTCACGTTCCTCATCACAGCCGGGTTGCTCGCGCTCGGTGTCGCTTGGTTTGCCGATCGTCCGGGCAATGTATCCATCACTTGGCTCGGCTATCAGATTGAAACGTCGATCTTGGTGGGGATCTTTGCCGTTGCGTTGCTCGCCGCTTTCATCGTCGTAGTGTGGTCGATCTATCGTGCGATCCTGCGCTCGCCCGATCAGGTCTCGCTGTTCTTTCGACATCGACGCGCGGCGCGGGGTTATCTCGCGATCACGCGTGGCCTGATCGCGATCGGTGCGGGTGACGCGCGTGAAGCACGTCGCTCCGCTGACGAAGCGGCGCGGCTGTCGTCCGGCGATCCGCTGGTGCTGTTGCTCACAGCGCAATCGGCGCAGATGGAAGGCGACCGCGCCGCGGCCGAGCGCGCCTTCCGCGACATGGTTCGTCGCGAGGACACCAAGCTGCTCGGCCTGCGCGGGCTTTATGTCGAGGCGCAGCGCCGCAACGACGCGACTGCCGCGCGGCTGTTCGCGGAGGAAGCCGCCAAGGCGTCGCCGAATGCAACATGGGCGACGCAGGCGGCGCTCGATTATCGCACCGACTCCGCCGATTGGACCGGCGCGCTGGTGTCGCTCGACGCGATGAAGAGTGCGCTCGACAAGGCCGAGTATCGCCGCAAGCGCGCCGTGCTGCTCACGGCACGCGCGCTGTCGCTCGAGACAATCGATCGCGACACGGCGCGTTCGCTGGCGCTTGAGGCCGTGAAGCTTGCGCCCGATCTGGTGCCAGCGGCGGCGCTCGCCGGCCGCCTGTTGGCGGAAGCGGCCTCGGTCCGCAAAGCCGGGAAGATTCTCGACGCCGCTTGGCTGGCCGGCCCGCATCCCGACATTGCGATGACTTACGCCAATCTGAAGTTCGGAGACTCTGCACGCGAACGCCGCAATCGCGTGAAGCGCCTCGCCGACAAGATGCCGGATCACATCGAGAGCGCGCTGGCGCTGGCGCAGGCCTCGCTCGATGCCCGCGATTTCGCGGCGGCGCGCGCTGCGCTCACGCCCTATCTGTCGACGCCGACCAGACGCGTCGCCACCTTGATGGCCGATATCGAGCAGGCCGAAGGCGATATCGGCCGCTCGCGCGAATGGATGGCGCGCGCGATGCGGGCCGCGCCCGATCCGGCCTGGACCGCGGACGGCGTGGTCAGCGAGCATTGGCTGCCGGTGTCGCCAACGACCGGAAAGCTCGACGCCTTCCAGTGGAAAGTGCCGGTGGCGGAGATCGGCTTCGAGCGGCCGCCGATCGAGCCCGACAAGATCAGCCCGCCGGCCGAAAAGCCGGGGCCGATTGAGGAAAAATCACCGCCGGTCGCCCCCGTTGAGGCGGCGGCGCCGAAGCGGCGCCGGAAACCCGCATCCAAGCAGGCCGCTGAAAGGCCGGTCGAGGCCGTGATCCCGATCGTCCATGCGCCGGACGATCCGGGCCCTGATTCGGCGCTTGATGAGGCCGATCCGGTTCCGGAGCCGACCACGCCGCGCGCCGGCAGCGCATGGGACCGCCTGCGGCAGTTGTTTCGTTAAGACGTCATCGCCAAGCGGGTTGCCAATGGCAGCCCGCACCACTACAGAAGCGCGATCCAAAGCCGGCGTAGCTCAGCGGTAGAGCATCCGCTTCGTAAGCGGGTGGTCGGGGGTTCAAATCCCTCCGCCGGCACCAACCTTCGCTCCTGCGGAGCTTCGGTTGGCGAGCCAATCGCGTGCGAAGGTTGCCCTCGGAAGCTTTGGCGAAGGAGGGCATTTTTATTTCCGTCACGCATCCATTAACGATTTGACTTGCCAAGGGAATTTATGTCCCATCGCGCCGCCGAAGCATGTTACGCTTCGGCAAAAGCAGTCATGTTGAGTGGTGGGGTTCGTTGATGGCCAAGCCAGCAGTCATTCTCGTGGGCGCCGACAAGGGCGGCGTCGGTAAGACCACCGTCGCGCGCACACTGCTCGATTATTTCATCGCGCACCAGGTTCCAGTCCGGGCGTTCGACACCGAGTCGCCCCGCGGCACCCTGAAGCGCTTCCATCCCGACATTACCGAGGTGGTCGATGTCACCCAGGTGCCGGATCAGATGAAGATCTTCGACACCCTGGGCAATTCCCAGGCCAGTGTCACCGTCATCGACATTCGCGCCGGCCTGCTGTCGCCGACCCTGAAGGCCTTGAACGAGATCGGCCTGCTCGACAGCGCCAAGAAGGGCCAGATCACTTTTGTCGTCTTTCACATCCTTGGGCCGTCAATCGCCTCGCTCGAGGAGATTGCGGAAACCGCAGGCGTGGTCGGTGACGCCAACTACTTCCTGGTGAAGAACTTCATCAACAACACGACGTTCTTCGAGTGGGACCCGTCGACCTACAACTCCTATTTCAAGAAGATTCCGGGCGCCGCCGAAATCACCGTGCCGAAGCTCAACGAAATGGCCTGCGAGCAGGTCGAAGTTGCTTCAACGCCGTTCGTCGGCTTTGTCGCCAACAAGGACGGCAAGGGCGACGCCGCGAATTATTCGTTCGTACTGCGCGGCTATGTGCGTCACTGGCTCGGCAATGTCTGGGGCGAGTACGACCGCGTGCAGCTCATGGATATCGTGACGCCGAAGGGCGAGGGCGAAGCGCGTCAAGCGGCGAGCTAAGCTGTCGCGCAACGCGCGGCGCAGGAACAGATGTCGCTGCGCAGTTTCATCACCGTCATCGCATCGCCGCGGCCTCGCGTCGGCAAGACTTTGGCCGCGCGCCTGCTGGCAGATTTTCATCTGCATAATGGCCGTGCCATCGCGGCATTCGACATTAACGGCGAAGACGCGGCGCTGAGCGAATTCATGCCGCGCTACTCCGCGCCGGCCGATGTCACCGAAGTTCACGGCCAAATGGCGCTGTTCGATCGGCTGGTGGCGGACGATGGCGTCTACAAGATCGTCGATCTCGGTGCGCCGGCTTTCAAGACGTTCTTTGATGTTGCCAGACAGATCGATTTCGCCGCCGAGCTTCGTCGCCGCGGTCTTGCGGTGGTTGTGCTGTTCATTGCCACGCCGGACGCGACATCGGTTGAGGCCTATGCGGATTTGCGGCGCAGTCTTCCGCAGGCTGCAATTGTTCCGGTGCACAATGAAATCCTCGGTGTCGCGCAGCACCGCGACAAGTTCGCCGGCCCGGAAGGTCCGTTGCCGATTCAAATCGCAGCGCTTGCGCCGGGTCTGCGCAAGGTGATCGATCGCAAGCCCTTCTCATTTGCGGATCCGGCCGGGGCCGACATTCCACTTGAGATGCACATGGAGTTGCAGCGCTGGTTACGCAAAATCTACGTCGAGTTCCGGCAGATGGAATTGCGCGTTTTGCTGACCGATCTGGCCCGCTCGCTCGGCGAGCCCCGTTCGACTCAAATTTGACTCGTTTTTCAGCAGCTTAGGCGGGGCGGAACGGCTTCGCCGGTCTGCGCGTTTACGCCCGCTGAAACACGAGGAGGATTGGCCATGTGGACCACGCTCTTCGCTATCACGGTCATCGTCGCCATCACGGTGACGGCGGCGGCAAAGTGGATGGAGCCTTCGTCGCGAAAAGTCCACTCGAGTTGAGTATTCGACAAGTTGTGACGAAGGGCGGCCTTTGATGGCCGCCCTCTCTGTTTTCGCTATAACTGGCGAATGCTGATTTTCTCGCGACGATTCTTTCCGCTGTTTGCCTGCCAGTTCTTTTCCGCCTTCAACGACAATTTTCTCAAGACTGCACTGGTGTTTCTGATCCTGTTCGGCGCCGGAAGCAGCGCCGCGCTGATCACGTTGGCAAGTGCAATTTTTATCGCGCCTTATTTCTTTCTGTCCGGCCTCGGCGGGGAAATGGCCGATCGTTATGACAAGGCCAAGGTCGCGCAACGCCTTAAGCTCGCCGAGATAGCGATCGCGGCTATCGCAGTGACCGGTTTTCTTGCCCATTCGGTCGCCGTGCTGTTCATCGCGCTCGCCGGCTTCGGCGTGATCGCCGCGCTGTTCGGCCCGATCAAATACGGCATTCTGCCGGATCATCTGGCCCGCGAGCAGTTACCCGCCGCCAATGCGCTGATCGAGGGCGCGACCTTCATCGCCATCCTGGCCGGCACCATCACCGGCGGGCTCACTGCGCGAAACGGCGGCGACACCGCGCTGGTTTCGACATTGGTAATCGTGTTTGCGCTGGCCTGCTGGCTGTCTGCGCTGGCGATTCCGGGCACCGGCTCCGGCGCGCCTGACCTGAAAGTGCGCGCTAATATCGCCGTCTCCACCGCCGACATGTTTCGTCACCTGCGCGGCGAGCCGCGATTGTGGTGGGGCGCGCTGGTGACGAGCTGGTTCTGGCTGGTCGGCATTGTCGTGCTGTCGCTGCTGCCGCCGCTCGTAAAAATCCAGGTCGGCGGCGACGAGGACACCGTCACCGCTTATCTCGTCATCTTCTCGGTCGCGGTTGGAGTCGGATCGGCGCTCGCCGCGATTGTCGCGCGCGGCCGCATCGTATTGCGCACCACGCTGGCCGGCGCCATCTTGCTCGGCCTGTTCGCCCTCGACCTCGCATTCGCGATAAGCGGCAGCGAACCGACGGGCGGCGCGCACGGTCCGCGCAACGTGCTCACCAGCCTGGTCGGCGGCTGGGTCGCTCTCGACATGGCGGGCCTCGCCATCGCCGGCGGCCTTTACATCGTTCCCGTTTTTGCCGCGGTGCAGGCGTGGTCCGGTGCCGCCTATCGTGCGCGCACCATTGCCGCGGTCAACGTGCTCAACGCGGCGTTCATGACCGGTGCGACAATTCTCGTCGCCATCCTGCAATCGCTCGGCGTGACGTTATCGATGCTGTTCGCCGGCCTCGGCGTGCTCAGCCTGCTGGTCGCCGTCGCGATCTGGCAAACGATGCCGCGCGGCTAGTACTTCTTCTTGCGGCTCTTGAGCGCGCGATCGACCATCTGTCCGGCGACGCCGAGATAGTTCGCCGGATCGAGCAGCTTCTCCAGCTCCTTGCGGCTGGTGTGCTTGCCGATTTCCTTGTCTTCTTCCAGCAAATCGATAAGCGGCCGTCCGGTCTTCACCGCCTCGCGGCAAACGTCATAGACGAGGTCGTGCGCGCGGTTGCGGCCGAGCCGGTCGCCGAGTCCCATCATCACCGCTTCGGACATGACGAGCCCGTTGGTGATGCCGAGATTCTCCTTCATCTTATCGGGCTTCACTTCCAGCCCTTCCAGCACGAAACGGGTCTGCGCCAGCGCGCCGGCCGACAGCATGAAGATCTCCGGCAGCGCGATCCATTCGATTTCCCACGGCCCGGTCGAGCGCTCGTGGTCCTCGATCTGCGCCTCGTAGAGCGCGGCAGCGAGTTGCTTCACCATGGCGGTCTGCGCCGTGATGTAAACCGACGAGATCGGGTTGCGCTTCTGCGGCATCGTGGAGGACGAGCCGCGCCCGGAATGGAACGGCTCCATCACTTCCTCGACCTCCGTTTGCATCAGCAATTTCACGTCGAACGCGATCTTGCCGCAGGTGCCGGTCACCAGCGCGAGGAAGCCGCCGACCTCGGCGATGCGGTCGCGGATGGTGTGCCAGGAAATGTCGGGCTGGCCGAGCTTGAGCTCTTTCATCAATCCAGCCTGCACGCGCAGGCCATCTCTGCCGAGCGACGACAGGATGCCGGCGGCGCCGCCGAATTCGCCGACCTCGATGCGTTTCCTCATTTGGGCGAGCCGCTCGCGATGCCGCTCGAACGCACCGAGCACGGTCGCCATCTTGTAGCCAAACGTGATCGGCACCGCCTGTTGCAGGTTGCTGCGGCCGACCATGACGGTGCCGCGGTGCTTCTTGGCGAGCTTCGCTAGTGCATCGGCGCAACCCGCGATGTCCTTCTCGATCAGGTCGAGCGACTCGCGGATCTGCATGATCGTCGCGGTGTCGGTGATGTCCTGCGTGGTCGCGCCCCAGTGCGACCATTCGCCGAGCTTGCCTTTGCACATCGCGGTGAGCTGCTGCACCACCGGCAGCACCGGATAGCCGATCCGCTCGGTCTTCTCCTTGAGCTTGCCCATGTCGTACTTGTCGGCACGGCAATGCTTCACGATCTCAGCCGCCGCGTTCTTCGGGATGATGCCGAGCTTCGCCTCCGCCTTGGCCAGTGCCGCCTCGAAGTCGAGATATTTCTGGACGCGGTTTTCATCCGACCACACCTGGCGCATCTCCGGTGTGGTGAAGATGTCGCGGAAAACGGCGGAATCGAGGATCGTTGACGGCATTGCGTGGCTCCTTGCGGGCCGGACGTTAGCCGTTCTCAGCGCACAGGCAAGCGCGCTGCGCGCATTACTCCGCTGCTTGCGATTGCGGCGCCGGCTTCAGCTTCGCCCAGTAATCCTTAGCCGCCTTCGACTCGGTGAGCTTGTCCATCGTCTCGAAACCCGGCGCCATCGAGCCGTCCTGCCCGGCGAGCACCTGATGATGCTCGATGTTGAGCGTGCGCAGCCAGCGCTGCTGCCCCATGGTGATGGCGACGAAATAGCCGATCTCGACCATCTCCGGCTCGCTGAAGTGCTTGTGCAACCGCGACCACATTTCGTCGGTCGCCGGCAAATCCCAGGTGATGCATTCGGTGTAGGCGAGCGCAGCTTTTTGCCGCTCATCGTATTTCGTCGACGACTCGAAATTGATCAGGTCCATGTAGTCGGCTTCTTGCAGCCCGCCCTTCGCCGCCTTGATCGAGCGCTGGTTGCCGCAGAATTCGCACAGCACCGAGCGCGACACATAGATGCGGCACAGTTCCTTGATCTTGTGGTCGGCGACGCCGTTCTTGAACACGTCGCGCCAGGTATTGGCGAACGACCAGAAGGTGGCCGGCACATGCGCGCGCACCGCCTGGCTTTCCGGCCGCGGCGTGCCTTCGCGGGCGCAGCGCTCGAATTCGGCGCGCATGTCGGCGTCGACGGTTGCCGGATCGATGTAGCTGATACGGGGCTTGCTCATGGGTGCACTCCGAAATTTGGCGTAACGCGCGGGAAATAAAGGTGTTTATAACCGCTTTGCCGCCTTTAGTCCCGCCCCCCGTGACCGGACAATGACAGTGCCTGATTCCACAACATGTTGGCGTACCGCTACCTCGAAGGGGGGCAGCAGATGGCAGAACACAGCCAGCAGACTCATCCGGCAATCGAGCCCAATGCGCTCCATGTCGGTCTCGGCGTCAGCGTGAAAGGCGACCTCTCGGTTCCGGGCATTGTGGTGGTCGATGGCTTGATCGAAGGTCATGTCGCTGCCCGTGCGGTCTGGGTCAGCCCATCGGGCGTGATCAAGGGCACGATCGTCGCCACCGAAGCCGAGATTCTCGGCGAGGTTTCCGAAGCGATCGAGGTGAAGCAACTGCTGGTCGTTCGCGCCACCGGCCGCGTCCTGGGGGACGTGCGTTACGGGGAACTCCAGCTCGAGAAAGGCGCGGTCATCACCGGCACTCTGGCTTGCGTCTCGGACCGGAAGGAAGCGGCGGTCGAGCCGTTATTGGGCAAGGCTGAGCGGCCGAAGGTCCTGCACCGTCTCGAGCCGTCGCGACCGCTCAATGGGTCGGCCAACGGCAAGACCAACGGCGCCGGCCTGCATGTCGGTCTGCCGGAAGCGGACTATCGCGCCGCGAGTTGATCGCCGCACTTGACCCAGCCATCCGCGTCTTGCTTGCTGCGTGAATGGCTGTCCGTCCCATCGTCCTGATCACCGGCGCATCGTCAGGCATTGGCGTCGCGCTCGCGCGCGTATTCGCCCGCAATGGTCACGAACTGGCATTGGTGGCGCGGCGCAAGGCGCGGCTCGACGCGCTCGCTGACGAGATCGCGCAGAGCA
This sequence comes from Pseudolabrys sp., assembly GCA_035546455.1. GTDB lineage: Bacteria > Pseudomonadota > Alphaproteobacteria > Rhizobiales > Xanthobacteraceae > Pseudolabrys. Next base: position 10,925 of record DASZXA010000037.1, on the reverse strand, counting down.
GTGGCAAGCGCCCGCTGGTCATTGTCGCCGATCTGGCCAGGCCCGACGCGCCGACGAAGATCGCGCATGCCCTGATCGATGCCGATGCCGAGCCGCAATATGTCGTCAACAATGCCGGGTTCGGCATGTTCGCTCACGCCGCTGAAGGCGATCGTGCTCGCCAGCTTGTGATGATCGACGTCAACATGCGGGCGCTGACGGCGCTGTCGCTGATGTTCCTGCCGAGCCTTCAGCGCCGCAAAGGCGGCGTGCTCAATGTCGGCTCGATGGCCGGTTTCATGCCGGGGCCGGGCATGGCGGTTTATTACGCCAGCAAGGCGTTCGTCCGCTCGCTGACGGACTCGCTCCGTCGCGAATGGAGGCAGCGCGGCATCCGCGTCACCAATCTCGCGCCCGGTCCGGTGCCGACCGAGTTCGGCCGGCGCGCCGGCGTGCAGGCCGACACCGCGCCGGAACTGCTGACGCAGCCGGCGGACTATGTCGCCGAGCTCGGCTATCGCGGCCTGATGCAGGGCAGGGCGCTGGTCGTTCCCGGCACGCCCAACCGCATCGCCATCGCGCTGTCCCGGTTCATTCCGCGCACCCTGCTGATAGGCGCGGTCGAGCGGCGTCAGGCTGCGCGGAAAGCGGCGTGAAACCTGGGGGTCGCGCCGTTGCAAACGCCGATAAACCGGGTAGTAGTGACTTTTGGGCATATCCTTCAGCCCTGACCATGGCGCATCCCGTTCTTCTCATTTTGCATCAGGAGCATTCGTCGCCCGGCCGCGTCGGGCAGATGCTCCAGAAGCTCGGTTATCCGCTCGACATTCGCCGTCCGCGTTTTGGCGATCCGCTGCCGGAGACGATGGACGAGCATGCGGGCGCGGTGATTTTCGGCGGGCCGCAGAGCGCCAACGACGAAGAGGATTTCGTCAAGCGCGAGATCGACTGGATCGGCGTGCCGCTGCGTGACAAGAAGCCGTATCTCGGCATTTGCCTCGGCGCGCAGATGATGGCGCGCCATCTCGGCAGCAAGGTCTATCCGCATCCGCAGGGTCACGCCGAGGTCGGCTACTATCCGATCCGTCCGACACAAGCCGGCATGTCGGTGTGTCCGAGCTGGCCGGATCACGTCTATCAGTGGCACCGCGAAGGCTTCGAACTGCCGGCTTGCGCGGAGCTGCTGGCGGAAGGCGACGCATTTTCCGTGCAGGCGTTTCGCTACGGCACCGGCTACGCCATCCAGTTTCATCCGGAAGTCACGCACGCGATGATGTATCGCTGGCTAACGCGCGGCGCACACCGCATGGAGATGCCGGGCACCAAGCAGCGCCACGAGCACATCGCCGATCGCGCGGTTTACGATCTTGCCGGCCGTACCTGGCTGGCGACCTTCCTCAATCACTGGCTCGCGCTGCCCGGCGCGAAAGAGAAGATCGCGGTCTAGCGCCGCGCGCCTTCGTGCTTCAGCAAATCGGCCTTGGCCTTCAGCCCGCCGGCGAAGCCGCGCAGCTTTCCCGTCGAGCCGACGAGCCGATGGCACGGTGCGATGATGGAAACCGGATTCTTGCCGTTGGCGGCGCCGACCGCGCGTGCGCCGTTCGGGTGTCCGAGTTGCCTGGCAATCTCACCATAGGTTCGCGTCTCGCCGTGCGGAATCTTTAACAGCGCGCGCCAGACCTTCTTCTGGAACGGCGTGCCGCGCAGATCGAGCTTCACTGAAAATCTTTTGCGGCGTCCGGCAAAATATTCCTTGAGCTGCTTCTCGGCGGCGACAAGGATCGGGTGCCGATCCTGTTTCCCGGCATGAGACAGCGAGACGCGCCCGGTCTTCTCGTCAGTGCTCCATAAAATCGCGACCAGCCCGCGATCCGATGCTACGAGCTTGAGACGCCCGACCGGCGAGCGCGTGAATTTGTAAACGAGCCGTTCGATCATTCAGCGCTTCAACGCCGCCAGCAGTACGACGGCGTGATTGATCTTCGGGTCGCGCGCCCCGTAAAGCAGCGTGACGCGTTTTCGTTTTCCGAACTTGCGCAATTCGCCGACCGCCGGGTTGGCGGCCATCTCTTCGCGATAGCGCTTGCGGAATTCCGCAAATCGTTCCGGCTTGTGCCCGAACCAGGTGCGCAGCGCGGGGGTCGGCGCCACATCCTTCATCCAGTGGTCGAGCTTGGCCTTCGTCTTGCTGACGCCGCGCGGCCATAGCCGGTCGACCAGCACACGAATCCCGTCGGCCGGCTTGGCGGGCTCATAGACGCGTTTGATCTGGAAACTCACGCCACAAAACTAGCGCGTGGGGAGAGACAGGCCCACCCGGAAACTGCATGTCTTGCTGGTCATTTGCGGGTGGCTTGCCAAGCCGTAGCCCGCACAGCGGGCGAAGGCTGGTGGAGCTGAGGGGATTTGAACCCCTGACCTCCTCATTGCGAACGAGGCGCTCTCCCAACTGAGCTACAGCCCCAGCCGTTCATCGAGCGGAAAAAGCAATCTTCCGCGCGACTTGCGAGTGAGTGGGCGCCATTTAGGGGGAGGGTTTTTCCCTGTCAAGGACGCCCGCAGCGTCCGCCCGGCCATCAAAGGGTAATGAAACTCGGGCCTTTTCCTGCGCCAGCCAAGCGGCTATTCGTGTGCGCGGCCAACCGCGGAGCGCGCATGAATCCCTTTCTCTGGCTGATTTTGACGATCATCGACCTCTACATCTGGCTGCTGATCGCCTCGGCCGTGCTGTCGTGGCTGGTCGCGTTCAACGTCGTCAATACGCGTAATCCGCTGGTCGCCAATATCGGCGAGTTTCTCTATCGCATCACCGAGCCGGCGCTGCGGCCAATCCGGAATATGCTGCCTAACCTCGGCGGCATCGATGTCTCGCCGGTCATCCTCATCATCCTGCTGCTCTTCCTCAAGCAACTGATCGTCTGGCTTTACATTCAGATCGTCTGAGCGGTGACGTCAGGGCGTCTTCCATGGAAGACTGCAATTGGCGGCGTGACTTTAACTGTGCGGCTGACGCCGCGTGGCGGACGCGACGCAATCGACGGTATCGCCGTTCTTGATGACGGGCGTCCCGTGCTCAAGGCCCGGGTGCGGGCCGCGGCCAGCGAGGGCGAAGCCAATGCGGCGTTGGGACGCCTTCTCGCCAAGGCGTTGGGCGTCCCGCCTCGCGATATTGTTCTGACCGCGGGCATGACGGCGCGGCTGAAGACGTTGCACGTCGCCGGTAACGTTCCGGCATTGGTCGCCGCGCTGGAGAAGATCGCGCCGACGCGCTAACACAAAGCCATGGGTGCACACATCATCGACGGCAAGGCGATCGCTGCCGAGTTGCGCGCGAAAGTCGCCACTCAAGTGAAGCTGCTCGGTGCTGTGCCGCCAGGGCTCGCCGTTGTGCTGGTCGGGCACGACGCGGCGAGCGAGGTCTACGTCAAAAGCAAAACCAAGGCGGTGACCGAGGCCGGCATGCGGCCGTTCGATCACCATCTGCCGGACAGTGTCAGCGAGGCTGGGTTGCTTGCGTTGATCGGCAAGCTCAATGCCGATTCGGCGGTCAGCGGCATTCTGGTGCAGTTGCCGTTGCCGCCGCAGATCGACACGCAGAAGGTGATCGAGGCGATCGATCCGGCCAAGGACGTCGATGGCTTTCATCCGCTCAACGCGGGAAAGCTGGCGAGGGGATTGCCCGGTCTCGTGCCATGCACGCCGCTCGGCTGCGTGATGCTGGCGAAGACTGTTCATCCATCGCTCGCCGGTCTTGAGGCCGTCGTGATCGGCCGCTCCAACATCGTCGGCAAGCCGGCGGCGCAGTTGCTGCTGGCGGAGAGTGCCACCGTCACCATCGCGCATTCCAGGACGCGCGATCTCCCCGCGGTGTGCCGGAGGGCCGATCTGCTGGTCGCCGCAGTTGGCCGGCCGGAAGTCGTGCGCAAGGACTGGATGAAGCCGGGAGCGACCGTCATCGACGTCGGCATCAACCGTATAGGCGGTGAGGGCGGCAAATCGCGAATCGTCGGCGACGTTGCCGGCGATGTCCGCGACATTGCCGGTGCCTATACGCCCGTTCCCGGCGGTGTCGGCCCGATGACGATCGCTTGCCTGCTGCTCAACACGCTCCGCGCCGCCCGCACCCAGCGCGGCCTCCCCGAGCCAAAACTTTAGCTTCGGGCTAAAAGCTGCAGAAATAAGTATTGCACGTATAGGTTGTAGATGCTACAACCTGATGAGAGATTCGTTGTGGCGTCGCGTAGTCCGTTCATTTGGATATTCGCGCGATGCATCGCCGCCATCAGCACATCAACATTCCGACCGAGATCATCCGCACGATCGTGTCGATCGCGGAAACCGGCAGCTTCTCAAAGACCGGCGAGAAACTGAAGCTCGGCCAGCCCGCGGTGAGCGCGCAGGTCAAGCGGCTTCAGTTACTGGTCGGCGGCCCGGTGTTCGAAAAGGCACCGGGTGGCGTGGTGCCGACCGTTCGCGGCCGTCAGGTTCTCGCGCACGCGCGCAAGATGATCGATGCCAACGATCAGATCCTGTCGATCGGAGGCGCGGTGCAGGACCGTCCGCCGCTGCGGCTCGGTCTCGCGGCGCTTTATGTCGACGCGTTTCTGGCGCGCTGGCAGCCGGATCCAGCCGACCCGGCTATTCACTTTGTGATCGATCATTCCGCCGAGCTCGCGCGCGGCCTGATCGACGGCTATGTCGACATCGGCTGCGTCGTCAATCCGCCGGCCGATGCCGGGCAAATCATCGAAAGCTGGACCGAGCAGTCGGTCTGGGTCCGCAGCCGCGATTTCGTATTGAGTCCCGGCGCGCCTATCCCGTTGGTAAGCTGGCCCGGCGGTATTCTCGACCGGTTATCGGTTGAGGCGCTCGAAAAGGCCGGTCTGACCTATCGGGTCGTCTTCGCCAGCGCCGACTACGAAGCACGCATCGCCGCCGTCAAAGCGCGAGTGGGCCTGATGGCACTGCCGTCCCGAAAGGTCCCGGACGGTCTCGTTATCGCGAAGGAATATTATCTGCCGGCACTTGATTCATTGCCCGCCGGAGTCATGGTTCGCCGGGATTACAGCATTCTCAAGAACCATCCGGCGATCGAAGCTTTGCGATCGATCACACCCGGCTTCAAGCCGACGCCGCCAAAGCGGTCGTCAGCGTCGCCGGCGATTTTGATGCCGCAATCAAAATCGATGGGTCATCGATAACGCAGATAGCTTCTTTTACGGCCTGAAAAACCGGCGCTGCGATCCTGCGGGCGTTGTGCCGGTCGCTAAATCAAAAAGATTTCACGAGGATTGCGGAGCCGCGAGCGCGGTCGAATTCGCATTCATCGCGCCGGTGTTTCTGGTGCTTCTGTTTGGCCTGATCGCATTCGGGTCTTATCTCGGTGTCGTTCACGGCGTCCAACAGCTTACGGCCGAAGCCGCGCGCGCCTCGATCGCCGGCCTCAGCGACGATGAGCGCTTCGCGCTGGCACGCGACAACATCGCGGCCAACGTCAATTCCTATCCGATGTTGTCGTCTGCTCACCTGACCGTGCAATCGGCGGCCACGGATGCGGCTACCGGTACCTTCAAGGTGACCGTGCAGTACGACGCCTCCGACATGTTCATTTTCAACCTGCCGCACATCGTGCCGATGCCGAATGAGGTCATCGTCCGCACCGCGGCGATCCAGCGCGGCGGCTACTGAGGCTTGTCATGTATCGGAACTTATGGCGTTTCATCCAGAACCGCCGCGGATCGATCGCCATCAGCACGACGATCACCTTCACAGTTCTGGTCGGCTTCACCGCGCTTGGCGTCGATGTCGCCAATATGTTCGCCGATCGCCGCAAGGCGCAGAGCACCGCCGATCTTGCCGCGATTGCCGCCGTTTCCGACTTGTCGAACGCCAGCAAGGCCGCCGGCACCACGGTGGCAAGCAATGGCTATCTGAATAATGCGGCGTTCAATGTCGAATACGGCATCTACACGCCCGACCGTGCGACGGCGCCGAACGATCGTTTCAAGTCTGCCGACGTCTCCTCTGCCAACGCCGCCCGCATCACGCTGACGACAGTCAAACCGCTGTTCTTCTCCAGTCTCATCACGGGAAAAGACAGCTACGTCATCAAGACGACTGCGACTGCAACACGCTCCGCATTTGCGTCATTCGCGATCGGGTCGCGGCTCGCGTCAGTCGATGGCGGCGTGCTCAACCAGATGCTCGGCGGAATGCTTGGCACGAGCCTGTCGCTGTCGGCGATGGATTACCAGTCGCTGCTCGCCACCCAGCTCGATCTGTTCGGTTTCATGGATGCGCTGGCGGCTCGGCTCAACCTCACGGCCGGAAGCTACAGCTCGGTGTTAAGTTCGGACGCCAGCATGACCGACGTGATCGGCGCCATGGTGGACGCCGGCAAGAAACAGTATGGCGCGACCAATAGCGCGGTGCAGGCCCTGTCGGGCATTGCGTCCTTGGTCGCCGGTCTCAGTGGCACGGTAAAGGTTGGCTCGCTGGTCGATCTCGGTCCATACGACTCGCTGCCGGTCGGGAACACCCCCAAGGTCACGACGTCGGTCGCCGTCTACGATCTGGTATCGGCGGCGGCCCAACTAGCCAACGGGCGGCATTCAGTGCAGGCTGCGCTCGCGCTCAATGTGCCGGGCATTGCGTCCGCCAACGTGAAATTCGCAATCGGCGAGCGGCCGCAGGGGACGAGCTGGGTCACGGTCGGTTCGGAAGGCGCCAGTGTCCACACGGCGCAGACGCGGCTGCTGTTGACGGTCCAGGTGGCCGGCAGCGGCGCCGCGTCCCTGATCAATTTGCCGATCTATATCGAGGTGGCGTCGGCTACCGCGACGTTGAACAAGCTGCAATGCGGCTTCCCGAATGTCTCGACATCCACCGCCACCGTGAACGTGACGCCCGGTGTGCTCGACGCGTGGATCGGCGCGGTGCCGGACAGCCAGTTCAACAACTTCACGACGGCGCCCAATCCGCCGGCAGCCGACCTGGTCAACACATCGCTGGTGAAAATCACCGGCCGCGCTCACGCCAGCATCACCAACATGTCGGCGACACCGGTCACATTCAGCTATTCCGACATTCAGCAGAAGACCAAGAAAACCGTCGGTACGACGGACTTCTCCAGCACGTTGCTGCGCGGCTTGATCCGCGACACGCAGATCGACGTCAATATTCTCGGGCTGGGGCTTGGCCTCGGCGGGTTGTCGTCACTGGTCTCGACGACACTGAGCTATGCGACGCCAGCAATCGATCAGGTGCTCAACAGCGCGTTGCAAACGCTCGGCATCGGACTCGGCCAGGCGGACGTATGGATGCTCGGCATCCGCTGCGACGGCGCTGTGCTGGTGCTGTGAGAAAGGCTTACGCCTGCCAGGCGTAGGCAACCTTATCGAGCGTCTTGCTACCGAACTTTTCGGACGAGCGGGCGACGGCGCGGCCGCCGAGCGCGCGATAGAATTCCACCGCCGGCTCGTTGTCCGAGAGAGCCCACACGACCAGCGAGCGCAGGCCGGTCTGCTGAAGATCCTTGCGCGCCGCCGAGAACAGCCGGCGGCCGAAGCCGAGGCCCTGATATTCCGGCCGCAGGTAAAGCTCGTACACCTCGCCGTCATAGGTCAGGCTGCGGGCGCGGTTGCGGCCATAGTTAGCGTAACCGGCAATATTATCGCCAAATTGGAGGATCGTGATCCGGCTGCCTTTGCGGATCGCGGAATCCCACCAGTCGGGGCCGCGGCGGCTGATCAGCTTGTCGAGCTCGTTGCCGGGGATGATGCCCTGATAGGCGGTCCGCCAGGCTTCGTCATGGGTGTCGGCCACCGCTTGGGCGTCGGATGCCTTGGCGCGACGAATCTCTATGACGACCGTACTCATGCGAAGATAGAAGCAACGAAGCCTGCGGCCTTCAAGAGTTGTGTTTAATGAATAGTAAACGGTGTGGATTACTGGCCACATGGCCTCAAACCGCGCGCTTTGGGTTCGCGCCGCGCGCCACAATTTCATTGGTGCAGGTCGAAAACCGTCAGGGCCGCGAACGGCAACCGGCGACGGCGAATCACCTGTGCCTTGATGGCACAGGTGCAAGGCGGTTCGGTTAAACCGCCTCGGCCTCGCGGGCGCGCTGCTCTTTCTTGCGGTCGTTCTCGTCGAGCAGCTTCTTGCGCAGCCGGATCGACGCCGGCGTCACTTCGACCAGTTCGTCTTCTTCGATGTAGGCCAGCGCCTTTTCCAGCGTCATCTTGATCGGGGGCGTGAGGCGAACCGCCTCATCCTTCGAGGTGGTGCGGATGTTGGTGAGCTGCTTGCCCTTGAGGACATTGACGACGAGATCGTTGTCGCGCGTGTGCTCGCCGACGATCATGCCCTTGTAAACCTTCCAGCCGGGCTCGATCATCATCGGGCCGCGGTCTTCCAGGTTCCACAGCGCGTAGGCGACTGCGTCGCCCTGGTCGTTCGAGATGAGGACGCCGTTGCGGCGGCCCTGGATGGCGCCTTTGTATGGCGCATAGGCGTGGAACAGCCGGTTCATGATCGCCGTGCCGCGCGTGTCGGTGAGAAGCTCGCCCTGATAGCCGATCAGGCCGCGGGTCGGCGCGTAGAACACCATGCGTACGCGGCCGCCGCCGGACGGCTTGAGCTCGATCATCTCGGCTTTGCGCTCCGACATCTTCTGCACCACGATGCCGGAGTGTTCCTCGTCGACATCGATAACCACTTCCTCGATCGGCTCCAGCATCGCGCCGGTCGCCGGGTCCTCGCGGAGCAGCACTTTCGGCCGCGACACGGAAAGTTCGAAGCCTTCGCGCCGCATCGTCTCGATCAGGATGCCGAGCTGCAGCTCGCCGCGGCCGGCCACTTCCATGGAATCCCGTTCGTCGGATTCGCGCACGCGCAGCGCGACATTGCCTTCGGCCTCGCGCAGCAGGCGGTCGCGGATCATGCGGCCGGTGACCTTGTCGCCTTCCGTGCCGGCGAGCGGTGAATCGTTGACGCGAAAGATCATCGCCAGGGTCGGCGGGTCGATCGGCTGCGCGGGCAGCGGCTTTTCCACCTCGGGCGCACAAATCGTATTCGAGACGGTCGCGTTCGGCAGCCCGGCCACGGCGACGATGTCGCCCGCTTCGGCTTCTTCCACCGCCGTGCGCTCGAGCCCGCGGAATGCGAGCAACTTGGTCACGCGGCCCTGCTCGATCAGGTTGCCGTCGCGGTCGAGCACTTTCACCGCCTGGTTGGGCTTGATCGAGCCGGAGGTGATGCGGCCGGTGACGATGCGGCCGAGGTAGGGATTGGCCTCGAGAATGGTGCCGAGCAGACGAAACGGCCCATCCTCGACCTGCGGCGGCCTTACATGACGCAGGATGAGATCGAACAACGGCGCCATCGACTCCTTCGGCCCTTCGAGATTGGCGGCCATCCAGCCTTCTTTTGCGGAGCCGTAGAGGATGGGGAAATCGAGTTGTTCGTCGGTCGCATCGAGCGCGGCGAATAGGTCGAACACTTCGTTGACGACCTGTGTCGCGCGCGCATCGGAACGGTCGACCTTGTTGATGACCACGATCGGTTTGAGCCCGCGCTTGAGCGCCTTCGACACGACGAACTTGGTCTGCGGCAGCGGCCCTTCTGCGGCGTCAACCAGCACCAGCGCGCCGTCCACCATGTTGAGGATGCGCTCGACCTCGCCGCCGAAGTCGGCGTGACCCGGCGTGTCGACGATATTGATGCGGCTTCCCTGCCAGACGATCGAGGTGACCTTGGCGAGGATGGTGATGCCGCGCTCGCGCTCGAGATCGTTGGAATCCATCGCGCGCTCGGCGACGCGCTGGTTCTCGCGGAACGCGCCGGATTGCTGCAACAGCCGGTCGACCAGCGTGGTCTTGCCGTGGTCGACGTGAGCAATGATTGCGACGTTGCGCAAATTCATGAATGTTTCCGAAAACCAACGCGCGGGCCGTGAAGGGGCCCGCGACTCGCCGGGAATATAGTGTCTGAGCGCCGCGACGCAACCCGCCGCGGCGTGCGTGGTTAAGCGCCCGCGGGCCGGCTCCAGGGGCCGGCTTGCGCGTTCTTCGGGAGCGCCTGCCGCAGCATCAGCATCTCCCCGATCGTTTCCGCCGTAATCAGGCCAACAAGCCGTCCGCTTGCATCCGTGACGCCGACCGCGCTCGCCGACTGCTCCTGCAACAGGCGGAACGCCTCATCGAGGCAGTGGCGGTGGCCGATGGTCGGCAGCTTGGCCGTCATGGCTTCGGATACGCGTGCCTCGGGTCCGAGCTGCTGCAGGGCGCGGACAATGTCGTTGCGGCCGAGGATGCCGACCGGCTTGCCGGTCGGATCCACGACCGGAAACTCGCCCTGGCTGGTGCGCAAAAGCGTCTGCACGGCCTCATCCACATGGGCCTGCGGCGATAGCGTCGCGAATTGCGTCATCATCGCATGGCCGACCGGGACGCCCCGCGATACCGCGCGCAGGGCAACCATGTGCGCTTCGGATGAAGCGGCGAGATACACGAAGATCGCGATGAAGATCAGGATCGGATTTCCGAACAGCCCGATGAAGCCCAGCGCGAACGCGACGACCTGCCCGATGGCTGCGGCAATTTCGGTGGCGCGAACGTAGCCGAGCCGGCTCGCCAGCAGGGCGCGCAACACGCGCCCGCCGTCCATCGGAAAGGCGGGAATGAGGTTGAACAGCACGAGGAAGATGTTCACGACCGCGAGCCGGTCGATGAGCGGAAGGCTCATCTGGTCGACGCCCGCTGCCGCGGCCGCGTCCAGTCTGGCGCCGCCCACCGTCAGCAGCAGCGCGGCGATGACGACATTGACCAGCGGGCCGGCGATGGCGACCAGAAACTCCTGCCAGGGCTCCTCCGGTATGCGCTCGAGCTGTGCCACCCCGCCGATCGGCAGCAGCGTCACATACGGCGTGGTGACGCCGAAGGCGC
>DASZXA010000036.1:0-2154 GCA_035546455.1 Pseudolabrys sp. | reverse complement strand
CGACGAGGAAGGCTTCCGCGGCGCGCGCTTCGACGCCTGGAACCGCGACGTGCGCGGCAACAACGACCTGCTCAATCTGTCGAGGCCCGACGCCGTGCAGGACATTCACCTCGCGTATTTCCGCGCCGGCGCCGACATCGTATCCACCAACACCTTTTCATCGACCACCATCGCGCAAGCCGATTACGGCATGCAGGAGCTGGTCGCGGAATTGAATCGCGAAGGTGCGCGGCTCGCCCGCGCCGCCGCCGATGCGGCCGAGAAGGAAGACGGCAAGCGCCGCTTCGTCGCCGGCGCGCTTGGGCCGACCAACCGCACAGCGTCGATCTCGCCGGACGTATCGAACCCCGGCTTCCGCGCCATCACCTTCGACGAATTGCGCGCCGCCTACCGCGAGCAGGCCGACGCGCTGCTCGAGGGTGGCGCCGATCTCCTGCTGATCGAGACCATCTTCGACACGCTGAACGCCAAGGCGGCGATCTATGCCATCGCCGAAGCGTGCGAGACGCGGGGCGTCGATGTGCCGCTGATGATCTCCGGCACCATCACCGACCGCTCCGGGCGGCTGCTCTCCGGCCAGACGCCGGAAGCGTTCTGGAACGCGGTGCGCCACGCTAGTCCGTTCAGCATCGGTCTCAATTGCGCGCTCGGCGCCAAGGAAATGCGCGCCCACATCGCCGAGATCGGCCGCGTCGCCGACACGCTCGTCTGCGCCTATCCGAACGCCGGCCTGCCCAACGAATTCGGCATGTACGACGAAAGCCCCGAGGCGATGGCCGAGCTGCTCGGCGAGTTCGCCGCGTCGGGTTTGGTCAACATCGTCGGCGGCTGCTGCGGCACCACGCCGGCGCACATCGCCGCCATCGCCGCCGCCGTCAAGGACAAGGCGCCGCGCAAGCCGCCGAACCCGCCGCGTTACCTGCGCCTCTCCGGTCTGGAGGCCTTCACGCTGACCAAGGACATTCCGTTCGTGAATGTCGGCGAGCGCACCAACGTCACCGGCTCGGCCAAATTCCGCAAGCTCGTTACCGCCGGCGATTATCCCGCCGCGCTCGCCATCGCCCGCGACCAGGTCGAGAACGGCGCGCAGGTGATCGACGTCAACATGGACGAGGGCCTGCTCGACTCCCAGGCCGCGATGGTGACGTTCCTCAACCTGATCGCCGCCGAGCCCGACATCGCCCGCGTCCCGGTGATGGTCGACTCATCGAAGTTCGAGGTCATCGAGGCCGGCCTCAAGTGCCTGCAAGGCAAGCCGGTGGTGAATTCCATTTCGCTTAAGGAAGGCGAGGCCGAGTTCATCGCCAAGGCCAAGACCGTGCGCCGCTACGGCGCCGCCGTCGTCGTGATGGCGTTCGACGAGAAAGGCCAGGCCGACACGCTTCAACGCAAGATCGACATCTCCAAGCGCGCCTATGACGTGCTGGTCAACAAGGTCGGCTTCCCACCCGAAGACATCATTTTCGATCCCAACATCTTCGCCGTCGCGACCGGCATGGAGGAGCACAACGGCTACGGCCTCGCCTTCATCGACGCGACGCGCGAGATCCGCGCGGCGTGCCCGCACGTCCACATTTCCGGCGGCGTGTCGAACCTGTCGTTCTCGTTCCGCGGCAACGAGCGCGTGCGCGAGGCGATGCACTCGGTGTTCCTCTATCACGCGATCAAGGCCGGCATGGACATGGGCATCGTCAATGCCGGCCAGATGGCGGTCTATGACGACCTCGATCCGCAATTGCGCGAGGCCTGCGAGGATGTCGTGCTCAACCGCCGGCCCGATGCCGGCGAGCGTCTTCTCTCACTCGCTCAAAAATTCCAGGGCAAGGGGCAGGAGGCCAAGGAAGCCGATCTCGCCTGGCGCAACGAGAGCGTCGGCAAGCGCCTGTCGCACGCGCTGGTCCACGGCATCACCGACTTCATCGAGGCCGACACCGAGGAAGCGCGGCTTGCCGCCAAGCGTCCGCTCGACGTGATCGAAGGCCCGCTGATGGACGGCATGAATGTCGTCGGCGACCTGTTCGGCTCCGGCAAGATGTTCCTGCCGCAGGTGGTGAAGTCGGCGCGCGTCATGAAGCAGGCGGTCGCCTACCTGATGCCGTTCATGGAGAAGGAAAAGGCCGAGCGCGCGGCCGCCGGTGGTGCCGTCGAGCGCTC